>JBGARJ010000001.1:0-272500 GCA_044230315.1 Saprospiraceae bacterium | reverse complement strand
GAAACCATACGCCTACAAGCGGTCGGAGTCCTGGCATTCGTGTCGGGATGACGGCGTGCCTTTTGCATAATGAGCCTACGAGTTATTCCTCACTGGCAGCCTAAGTACTTCAGGTACGGAAGCAAAGCGAAAGCGAGTCTTAACAGGGCGAACGGAGTCAGTGGGGATAGACGCGAAACCGAGTGATCTATCCATGGGCAGGCTGAAGGTCCGATAATCTCGGACTGGAGGGCCGAACCGGTAAGGGTTGAAAACCTTTCGGATGACCTGTGGATAGGGGTGAAAGGCCAATCAAACTCGGAGATAGCTCGTACTCCCCGAAATGCATTTAGGTGCAGCGTTGGACAAATGTGTGTTGGAGGTAAAGCTACTGAAAAGGCTAGGGGGCTTCACCGCCTACCAACCCTTAACAAACTCTGAATGCCAACACATAGTACCAGCAGTGAGCCCCGGGGTGCTAAGGTCACGGGGCGAGAGGGGAACAACCCAGACCAACAGTTAAGGTCCCTAAATCACAGTTAAGTTGCGTTAAACGAGGTGGGAATGCAGTGACAGCTAGGATGTTTGCTTGGAAGCAGCAATTCATTTAAAGAGTGCGTAACAGCTCACTAGTCGAGCGTTCCTGCGCGGAAAATAATCGGGCATCAAACTGTGTACCGAAACTTTGGATTCGAAAGAGTGGTAGGGGAGCATTCTGTAGCGTTGAAGCCGGGTCGTGAGATTTGGTGGAGCGAACAGAAAAGCAAATGTAGGCATAAGTAACGATAAATGGCGTGGAAAACGTCATCGCCGAAAGACTAAGGGTTCCTTGATCTACGTTCATCGGATCAGGGTGAGCCGGGTCCTAAGGATAAGCCGAGAGGCGAAGCCGATGGCAAGCAGGTTAATATTCCTGCGCCTGCTATACGATGAAAGTGACGCATCGACGTGGCGTCTAGGTTCTGACGGAATAGAGCCTTGAGCCAAGGCCTTCGGGCTGCGGCGAAGACGTAAAATTGGTGCCAGGAAAAGCGAGTATAGCAGCCCGTACCGTAAACCGACACAGGTAGTCGAGGAGAGGATCCTCAGGCGCTCGAGTGATTCGTGGCTAAGGAACTAGGCAAAATGGTCTCGTAACTTCGGGAGAAGAGACGCTCGCAAGAGCCGCAGTGAAGAGGCCCAGGCGACTGTTTAGCAAAAACACAGGGCTATGCGAAATCGAAAGATGAGGTATATGGCCTGACACCTGCCCGGTGCCGGAAGGTTAAGGAAGGGGCTTAGGAGCAATCCGAAGGTCTTAACTGAAGCCCCGGTAAACGGCGGCCGTAACTATAACGGTCCTAAGGTAGCGAAATTCCTTGTCGGGTAAGTTCCGACCTGCACGAATGGTGTAACGATCTGGGCACTGTCTCAGCCACGAGCTCGGTGAAATTGAAGTATCGGTGAAGATGCCGATTACCCGCAACGGGACGGAAAGACCCCGTGAACCTTTACTACAGCTTTGCATTGGGCTTGACTATTCGATGCGTAGGATAGGTGGGAGGCGTTGATCCTGTGGTTCTGGCCATGGGGGAGCCGACGTTGAAATACCACCCTTTGACTAGTTGAGTCCTAACGGAGAATATCCAGACAGTGCATGGTGGGTAGTTTGACTGGGGTGGTCACCTCCTAAAATGTAACGGAGGTTTGCAAAGGTACCCTCAGCATGGTCGGTAATCATGCGCAGAGCGTATTAGTATAAGGGTGCTTGACTGAGAGGCCGACGGGCCGATCAGGGTCGAAAGACGGCTAAAGTGATCCGGTGGTTCCGCATGGAAGGGCCATCGCTCAGTCGCATCCTGGGGCTGGAGAAGGTCCCAAGGGTTGGGCTGTTCGCCCATTAAAGCGGCACGTGAGCTGGGTTCAGAACGTCGCAAGACAGTTCGGTCCCTATCTGTTGTGGGCGCAGGAAGATTGAAGAGACCTGACACTAGTACGAGAGGACCGTGTTGGACGAACCGCTTGTGTATCGGTTGTGCCGCCAGGTGCAGCGCCGAGTAGCAATGTTCGGCCGGGATAAGCGCTGAAAGCATCTAAGCGCGAAGCCTACTCTGAGATGAATCTTCCGATTAAGGGTCGTAGAAGACTACTACGTTGATAGGCGGCAGGTGGAAGCGTGGCGACATGTTGAGCCAAGCCGTACTAATAACCCGTAAGCTTCCTTTTTTTTACAAAACTCAGGTAAATCCATCCAATTGGTTTACCCGCCAGGCGTATCGTCACTTCAGCACGCGCTCCAGGCTCGGTTTTTATTACCCTCCCCCCTCCCTCCAACAAAACCTCCTCCTCCAATACTACTTCTTTCCCAGATTGTCTTAAAGAAATGTTGGTGTCTTTAGCGGTGGGGTTCACCTCTTCCCATTCCGAACAGAGCAGTTAAGCCCTCCAGCGCTGATGGTACTGCGGTAGTTGCCGCGGGAGAGTAGGTCGATGCCAACCCAAACTATTCCCTCTTGCCTCATCCCCTCCCGGGGGATGGGGCTTTTTTATTCCAATGGCCAACGGCCCAACCAGAAATGGCCAAGACCAGGGTACGCCAGAGGGCAGGTCTGAACCGAATGGCCCATTACACGCGATCTAAGCACCTGGGCATTCGACATGCCTGGTTGGACATTCGACATTCCAATTGGGGGATATTCCTTTGTCTATTTTTTATCGTTTCCATATCCGGCCGGGCCTATTCGCAAAATCTGTAGATTTCAGCCGCGCCCGGGGCTTTCAGCTGATTTTAACGCCAGATCCGGTTCAGGCGGTAAACTTTACCCTTCACAGTCAATGCCGGGCTACCGTCGATAAAGAGTTTCATGCGGTGGAAGTCCTCGCTGGGAAAGAAAATTTCCGTCATACCCGTAGCGCCGCCGTCGGCAAACATTTCGGCGGAAGCCGCATCGAAAAAGAGGTGCAGGCGCAATTTTTTGTCTTTGGACTGCCGGGCTGCGACAGACACCTGTTTGGCAAAGTCCGGCGAAAAGGAAGCATCGCCGGCTTTCGTCCGGTCGCTAAAAAACTGGTTAGCAGCGGCATCGAATCCGATGCGGTATTGTTCGCCTTTTGAATTGGAGAGTTCCACCCCGAACTTGCCTTTTTGACCTTCGACCAGGTCAAATTCCAATTCCAACTCCGACAAGGTTGGTACAAAGCCAAGGCTATCGGTCAGGTCGAGGTTTGTTGAAAGCACCGTCTTGGGCAGCGTATAACTCGCCCCCCGGAGGATTTGAATCTCACGTACGGGTTCCCGGAAAATACGGTAGCCAGCCCCGGTATGGTGCAGGGTGAGCGACCAGGGGATCGTCGTGGCATTGCGCCATACACCGGTAGGCACTTTATTGGCGTATTCCCAGTTGCTCATCCAGCCGATAAACAGGCGACGGCCATCCGAAGCCGGAACATCCGACCAGGTTACCCCGGCGTAATTGTCTTTCCCATCGTCGAGCCATACCGCTTTACCGCCTTGTACATACGGCAGGAAACCGGGATCGAGGTTGAAGTTGGTCCCGTCGAATTTGCCGACGAAATATTGGGTGCCCGAGCCACCATTGGGGTGACCCGGATTGATGTTTTGGAGCAGCACCCACATTTTTTCGCCGCTGCCTTCCACGGTGATCGGCAACAAATCCGGGCATTCCCATACGCCGCCGTGATTGCCTAAGGTTTTGCCAAATTCGCTCCGCTTCGTCCAGTTTTTCAGATCGGTCGACGTCCAAAATTCGGCGTGATCGCCTACCGCAAGCGCAACCACCCATTGCCGGCGTTCCGCATCCCAAACCAGCTTGGGATCCCGGAAATCCCGGGCATTGCCTGGATTCGGGATGACAGGATTCCCCGCGTATTTCGTCCAACTGCGACCCCGGTCGAGGCTGTAGGCAATGGCTTGCGATTGATAAGCCTGACTGCCCGTTTTTTCGGCCGACGGATCATGGTACGTGAACATTGCGATAAGCGGCGGTTGGCCGCCTTTTCCGAAACCCGAAGTATTTCCCCAGTCGACTACCGCCGAGCCGGAGAAAATATAGCCTTTTTCGTCGGGATAAAGGGCGACCGGCAGATGTGTCCAATGCACGAGATCGGTACTGACAGCATGCGCCCAGTGCATCGGCCCCCACACGGTGGAGTCGGGATAGTACTGATAAAAGAGGTGATATTCACCCTGGTAATAGACCAACCCGTTCGGGTCGTTCATCCATTTAGCGGCCGGTGAAAAATGAAACTGCGGCCGGTGCGGTTCGGTATAAGCGGTCATCTGGAGCGCAGGGGTGGCCGAAACCGCCGGGTGCGACGAGGGGCGGGGCGTGTCACAACTGGCAAGAAGGATGCACCCCAGCGCAAACGGCAACAACCAGGCTGTTTTGTATAAATAGTTCATAGTCGAGGGTCGGTCATTTTTTTTCATGAAGCAATTCATCGATTTCGGCAGCGCTGATATCCGGCGTGCCGCCTTTCTTTGTAGCCACCAGCGCACCTACCGCGCATGCCAGCCGCAGACAATCGGCCGTCGGCCCGCCATGGAGCAACTTACTCAGAAAAGCAGCCAAAAATGCATCGCCGCTCCCGATCGTGTCTTCCACTTGTACCCGGAAGCCTCCATGCTCCCAAAAGCCATTTTTATCGAGGACGACGGCGCCTGCTGCGCCACGGGTAACGATGAGCGTATCGAGCCGGTACCGTTTCCTTAAAAATTCCATCATACCGGTTTCCGTCCCGCTCGCGCCGCCGTAGCCCGCGAGGATGGGGAGCTCTTCATCATTCATCTTTACCATATCGGCCCGGTCCAGCAGGTTTCCCAAGAGACGCTCCGAATAAAACGGAGCGCGGAGATTCACATCGAGCACGCGCAACCTGGCCACGTCAAGCAACTCGAACAGGGTGTTGCGGGTTTGCTCACTGCGGCAGGCCAGGCTGCCAAACACAAAAGCGTCCGCTCCTGTTACGGCATCGGTTATTGCAGGGTCGGATTGAATAAAGTCCCAGGCAACGGGCTGCGCGATCGAATACCGTGGAGACCCCCTTTCGTTGAGGGTCACGTTAACCGTGCCGGTTGGAAGCGTGTCATCGGACTGCACCAAATGGGTGGATACGCCTTTGGCATTTAAAAAGGCCAGCAGTTCGTCGCCAAGGGCATCCCTGCCGACCCGACTGATCATCCGGGCGCGCAAGCCCAGTTGGTTGGCATGGAAGGCTACATTCATCGGCGCGCCGCCGGCAATTTTCATAGCCGGAAGCACATCCCACAAGACTTCTCCGAAACAGACGAGTGTTGGATTGGGCATAGGATTGTTTTTGCGGCCTTACCTTCCCGGCCTCGTTTCGGTTAAATAATGTTCGAGCGCCTCGAGGGAAATGCCTTTTGTCTCCGGCATCATTTTCCAGACAAAAACCAATTGCAATACCATCATAAAGGCAAAAAAAGCGAAGACCGGTGCGGCGCCGATATACGTGAAAAGCACGGGCACCAAAGCGGGAATGATCGCCGCCAACACCCAATGCACCGAACTGCCGAACGCCTGGCCGCTCGCCCGCAAATGGTTGGGGAAAATTTCGGATATAAATACCCAAATGACCGTCCCCTGGCCAATAGCGTGTGCTGCGATGAACAGAAAAAGGAATACGGGTACCGCCAGGCCCTTCCAGCCTAGTACAAATGCCATGGCCACCAGCGATAGCGACACGATATAACCCACCGAGCCGATATACATGAGCTGACGCCGCCCGAAACGGTCGATCAGGGAAAGGCCGACCAGCGTAAACACTAAATTGGTGAAGCCGATGCCTATACTGCTCAGGAGCGCACCGCTTTTTTCCAGACCGGCAATCTCAAAGATGCGCGGGGCGTAGTACAGAAAAGCGTTGATACCGGAAAATTGATTAAAAAACGCCACCAGGAAGGCCAGCTGGAGTGGGAACCGGTATTTATCTTCAAAAATCGTCTCGCTATGGTCAGTCGTTTCGTGATCCGCAACAATACGCTGGATTTCAGCTTCGGGATCTGTTCGAGGGTCGATCATGCGCAGAATTTCAGCGGCGCCGGTCCGGTCGCCCTTTTTTACCAGCAACCAGCGCGGGCTTTGCGGCACCGACAGCACCAGCAAGGTGTACAGCGAAGCCGGAATAGCCTGTATCCCGATCATCCAACGCCAGGCCTGTTCGCCGATACCGCTAAGCAAATAATTGGACAAAAACGCTGTAAGGATGCCAAAAACGATATTGAACTGGTAAAGCGCTACCAGCCGACCTCTTTTGTCGGGCGGGGCAATTTCGGATATATAAGCCGGCGCCGCCACCGTGGAACTGCCGATTGCCAAGCCGCCCACGAAACGGAATGCCGCGAACATCCAGGGATCGGTGGCCAGGGCCGAGCCAAAAGCCGATATAAAGTACAGCACCCCGATCCAGAACAGGGTTTGCTTCCTGCCCAACGCGTCGGTCGGAATACCGCCAAATATCGCCCCAACCACCGTGCCCCAAAGTGCGGAAGCCATCACGACAAAACCATGAAAAAAAGCGCCCCTGGGCCATAATTCCTGCAGGGAAAGGTCTGCCCCCGAGATCACAACCGTGTCAAAGCCAAAAAGAAAGCCCGCTAAGGCGACAATAATGGACCAGGCGAAAATCTTGCGATGATTCATATTTTTCGTTTTATAAAGACCATCCTTACCCCGATGTTGAAATAATGAACACCTGCTCGGCACTGCTCATTTTCCTCGACACCGGCGACCGTCCTTTCAGGGCACACCGTTTTTTGCGGCAAGTACAACCGGCGTAATACCGGAAGAAAGCATCGGGTAACTTTTTCCGGTACTCGCTGAAAAGGTTGCCCGTGCAACCAGGGCGGGCAGTTGAATAAAACAAGTATTTGAATGTGCCTCATCGATTGCAAGCACATATCTGAATTTTCCTTGTCCGGCCCTGAACCTGTTCCAATTCCCCGGTTGTGCCGTGCTTATTTGGCTTCCGTTTGCAGCGAAGTTAAGTATTGCTCTGCTTCCGCTATTCGGTCAGCCAAACGATCCCGGTTACCGGATGAATTTCCCAGACGCTGGCCGGGTGCAAATTGCCGCTCCCGGTACCGGTGCCGGCGTGGTGCGTATCGAAAAAGAGGGTGCCTTTTATTTCGACCGGCACGCCTTTTTCCCGAAAGCGAAAGGTCCTGCGGCACTGCGTATCACCAAAAATCCGGGTGAAATCCGTTCGCACCTTCAACAAAGTCTGATAATTACTCCGGCTGGCCGTAGCTTTATCGGGCAGCCCCGACACCTCCACATTCATCAGGGCCGTGGCTTCATTCGGGCGCTCGCGGTTGCCGATGATCAGGTGAAAATCGTTGTCTTCCTCCCGAAAGATCGCAAACAACCATACCCGTTTGATCTGGACATTATGCCGCTCCGCTTCGGCCCGCTCACTGAACGGCGACTCGTCAATACGGGGGTTGAGGTGTTGCATCACCGAATCGGGCGGCAGCGTGGCCAGCAGATCGTCGAGCGTATCAAACAATTTAGGTCGCCCGGGCAGCGACGAAGTTTTCGCCTTGCGGCGTACGATCCCGGTAAAATTGGCCGTCACGCAGGCTTCCAACGAACTGCGCCGGACTACCGACTCGAAAGAAAGGGTATCTTCATTGGATTCGTCGGTCATTTCGACCGGATACAGCGTGCCATCGGGCCCTTTTAGGAAAGCCAGGCCGCTTTGTTGCTCATCGAGCCGGGCCACAGTGTCGGGTACCTGCGCCTGGGCAAGCAGCGGGAGTACCCCGGCCAACAGAAAAATACGGAGCATCTTGATACGATAGTTCAGTCAGATTAGAAAAAAGGGCCGCCGCAGCCGGCTGCATAACACCCGGCTGCGCGGCCCCGTTCGCTGATTTGCCAACAAAATTGGCAAACCTGGACCGATTATCCATTAAAGATACATTAAAAGGTTTGGACTGCTCCGTATCAATACACCACTACCCTTCCGGAGAACACCCGGCCCTGCTGATCCCTGATCCGGAAAAAATACAATCCGTCCGGCAGTTCCGCCCGCAGAAATTCGAAAGACTGATCGGCGAATTGCACGGTGCGCACGAGCCTTCCGTCAGGGCCGTACAAGTCGAACTGCTTTTGGCCGGCGATCCATTCCAAGGCCCGGAAGGTAATTCGGGTATGGCCCGGATTACCCAGAATCTCCCACAAACGGCCATACGGCTGCGGCTCGTCGGCCCGCACAGTGGTTCGCCCTACCGTATGCCGCACGGTATTGGTTCCGATGGGCGGATTGTAGTCGAAAACAATGGCCGCGGTATTTTCCAAAGTCGTGCCGTCGGGCAGGTCGGGTTTTTGCCCCATCTCGAAACTGAAATAGCCGTGCGAAGCGGGTTCGTTCACGTTGCTGTCGGGCAGGGCGATGGGGTAAAACAAGACCTCCAGGGTGTCCATGCCGTGAATTTCCCAGGCACACGGATGCGACGACCCGAGTGGCCGGAAAGTAGCGATGTCCAGGCTGCCGGGCAATATATCGCGCAACAGCACCCGGAAGGCGGTGTCGGTGCCGGTGTTCTGAAAATCGATGGTGTACTGCAAGGGGCGGTTGGGCGGAAGCGCATTGCCGGTACCGGCGCCGCCGGGCACGGCGGTTTTTTGGTTGGGGTCGAAAGAACCGACCACTTCGGCGCAAGCGAAATCGTACGCCGGCGGGCCTTTTTCGAGCCAAAAGGCATTGACCAGCCCCGACGTGAGGCCGCCGCAATTTTCCAACGCCGCGGCTGTCAGGGAACCGTCGTCCAGTTTGGTGGCTTCCATGCGCCAGGTGGCCCCGTCGGCGGGCAGGTCGACGGTCAGGCTGTCGTGTGCGTTGAGGTTAAACGGCTGCTCCTGCACCACAGTGGCGTTCTTGTACACGGTGTACCGGTGCGGGCCCTGCGTGGGGGCGTCGCCGGTGTTGGTCAGGGTAAAACGCACGCCGGTACCGGCAAGGCAGGCAGCCTTGAGGTGCACCTCTGAAAAGGCCGGCTGCGTACCCGGGCAGGTATTAGCGGCGCCGGCAAAGGCCTCCCAACAAAGCGTTTGCCCTAGTAAAAAGGTGTCGCACTTGGTCTGTACCGTCAGTTTTACAGTCGCTTTTTCCAAGGGTTTCAGGTTATCCAAAGCAAACAAAAGGGTGTCGCCGCTTTGGCCGGCAACCGGCGGCTCGGTTTTAATCACCTGGAATACCGGCGGCATTACCACAGCCGTCAGGACGTCCTCTGCCGGCACGGTGCCGGTATTTTTAACGGAAACCAACACATTGGATGTAAGGAGGCAACTCCGGAAAACCGTGGGCAATTCCAGGGTAGTGGTTAGTTCGGAGCACTGAACCAGGGGTTTGAGCAGGAAAGTGCCATACAGCGTATCCTGGGAGGCGCCGGGTGTCAGGTGGACCACATCCTGGCAAACGGCCCAGTTGGCCGTCGGGAACTGGGGCAAGTGGAGCGTGAGCGGACCTTGCTCCAGGTACTTGAAATCAGCCAACCCGTCGGCCCCGGAGGGGCGGAGCACCATTTGGTGGCTTCCCGACAGGTACACCTGCACATCGGCGGCGGGCGTATCCGCGGCGCCAGGCAGGCAATCGCCGTCGTTGTCCAGCAACACCCTCACGTGCACGGGGGTGTGGTCGCAATACGCTTCCACTTCAGCCGGGGTGGCGCAACCGGGCGCATTGCTATGAATATTGGCGGTGCCCTGCATGTCGATCAGGAACTGACACACCGGATAGATCGAACAATCGGAAAGCAAGGGATTTTCGGCGATAAACACCTGGTCGCCGCCGATCGATTGGACGTTTTTCAGCGCCTCGATAGTCGACAGGATCGCATTGTTGTAAATGTACAGGTTGTTGCCGATCGAGCCGAGGCCTTCGAGGCCGTTGAGGGTGCTGAGCCGGCCATTCTGGCTGATGTCCAAAGCCCATCCCACCGAAGCCAAGCTGTTGAGCCCGACGAGGCTCATCAGCGAGTCGCAGTGTGAGATAATCAAAGATTCCCCGACGGAGCTGAGGTTTTTCAACGCGTCGAGATTTTCCAGCGCCTTGTTGTTATCCAACCGCATAAGCACGCCCACCGATTTCAAATTGCCCAGACCATTCAGTTTTTTCAATGCCGGGTTATTATAAATGCGAAGGTCGAAGGGCATCGCTTCGAGCTGATTGAGGCCGTCCAATTCTTCCAAATAGGGATTGTCGTAAATATGAATGCCTTTGACGGAACTGAGTTGATTCAATGCACCGAGTTTTGTGAGGCCGTTGTACTGATCAATATAAAGCCAATCGCCAACCGTCGACAGGCTACCCCACCCTTCCAGGCTTTTCAGGTTATAGTTCGCTTCGATAACGGCATTGCCGCCAATGGTTTTCAGGCTGTCGAGGCCGGCAAAGGATTTGAGCGCATCGTGGTTGCTGACCCAAAAATCGCCGGCTATGGATTGGAGTTTGGTCAGCGCCGCAAAATTGTTGAGCTTGGCGTTGTAGCGGGTAGTGAAATTTCCACCGATGGTTTTCAGGCTGTTCAGACCGCTCAAATCCGCCATTGCGGGGTTATTGTACAAGTACACTTCGCCATCGATGGCGCGGACGTTGTTCAGCCCCGTCAGGTCAAATAAACTGTGGTTTCCCTCAATGAAAAGCCGGCCCGGAATTTTTTGGAGTAATTGAAGGCCGTCCAGCGAACGCAGGGATGCAGTGAGGCGGATAGACAGGTCGCCACCGATCGAATCGAGCTGGCTGAGCCCTTTCAGGTCTTTCAGTAGGTCATTGGATTCAATGCGCAAATACCCACCGATCCCGCGCAGGTGAATCAGGCTGTCGAGGTTCACCAGCTTATAGTTACCGACAAGGTCAAAGTCGCCGCCGACCGTGCGCAGGCTTCGCAAATCCTCCAGATTGTTCAGCGTGGGGTTTTGAGCAATTCTTACCGAGCCGCCTACCGAATCCAGTTGCTCGAAGCCGAAGAGATCGATCAGTTTGGGGTTGTCGCCGATAGAAAAGGTGTTTCCAACGGATATCAAATTATGGAAGCCGTTAAAATAGTTAAGGTTATCGTTGGCGCCCACGACAAAACTGCCGCCGACATGCCGCAGGCTGTCCAGCCCGCCAAACGTAACCAGTGCCTGGTTGTTCCCAAATTGAAAATACCCGCCCACCGATTCGAGCCGCTGGAGTGCGTCCATCTCGCTGAGTAGCGGGTTGAGCACCAATTCGACATCGCCCGGCACCGAATCCAGGTTATTCAGGCCTTTGAAAAGAGCAAGGTTAAGGTTTCCCGTCACCCGAATGCTCGAGCCAACGGTTTTCAAATTGTTCAGGCCGTCCACTTTGATTAAATTCGGATTGGTCAGCACCCGCACATCACCGCCGATGGAAGTCAGGCTGTCGAGTTGCTCCAGAACGGGCAGGGCCGTACTTTCCAGGATAAAGTTTCCGCCAATGGTTTTTAATTGACGCAAGGCCGCGATGCTGGCCAGGTTGGGGTTTTCCCAAAGCCAGAGGTCGCCGCCGATGGTGCGCAGATTATCGAGGCCGTCAAGGCTGATGATAGAAGAATAGATAAAACTGAATGTGCCGCCCACCGAATCCAGATTTTCCAATCCGTGTAAATTTTCCATGGCGAAACCACCGCCGATTTGTGCATCGCCGCCTATCGAGCGCAGTTTGCCGAGGGGTGTCGCGTTTTTCAGACCGGCAATTCCAATGGACACATTTCCACCGACGGATTGCAGGTTTTCCAAGCCCGTCAAGCCATCAGGCGCCGGGCTTTCATTGCCAATATACAGGTCGCCATTGACCCGGACCAAGTTTTCGAGGCCGTGCAACGTTTTTAACGCCGGATTTTTGGAAAGGTAAATATGCCCGCAGGTGTCGAGGCTTTGCAGGCCGCTCAAGTCGTTCAAATATGGGTTAGCGTCTGCAAAAAAATACTCCATGTATTGCACTTCATTCAGCGCGTCCAGGTTTTCTACCGCCGTGTACTGAATGGTTACCGGGCCCAGGATTCGGGTACAGCCGGGGTAGCTCAGCGGGAACTGGTCCACCTGACCTTGATCATAAAATGCAATACCTCCCGCCGCGCAGGCCTGCCCTTTCGGAAACGGCTCGCCGATCGTATGCAGGTATTGATTGGTCTGAACGACGGGCGTGGTATTGTCGAACAGAAGCGACGCGCTGTTCAGCAGTTGCGTGCCGGCCGGCACGTCGGGCATTTGGTTGATAAGAAAGGTAAAAAAGCCCCGCGAAGCGGCCGGGTTGGCAATGCTGTCCGGCAAATCGATGCCGGGAAACTCCACCACGAGGGTCCGGTCGTTCCGGACCTGCCATTGGTACGGGTGCGATGCTGCGACCGGCTGAATACTGGCAGGGTCGAGCCCGTCGGGCAGCGCATCCCGGATGGCGAGGTAATGCACGGTGTCGTTCTTTGGGTTCTGGAAGGTAATGGTGTATTCCACCGCTTGGTTGGCGGCGAGCAGGTATGTGGGCCCCACTCCGCCGGGCACGGCTGACAGGGTATAGGGTGAAAATCCGGTGGTCATTTGGCGGCAATCGAAATCGGCGGCCAAAGGCCCGCGATCCTGCCAAAAAGCCGTCAGGTAACCGGGGGTGAATCCACCGCAGGTTTCAAGTGACGCGGCGGTGCGCGAGCCGTCGTCGGACCGCGTGGCCTCCAGCCGCCAGGTAGCGCCATCGGCCGGCACGGCCACGTTCAAGGTCGCCTGCGGCGCCAGTGCAAACGTATCGGTGCGTTGGATGTACTTGTTGCGGATGAGTTGGAAGCGATGCAGGTTCTGAGTGGGCACATTGCCGATATTTTTCAAGGCAAACCGGATCGAATCGCCGTCGCAGGCGGCCGATACCCTGATTTCCGAAGCCGGGGCCACGGGACAGGGGTTATCCAACTGCGCAAGGGCCGCCCAGCAAAAAGTTTGGCCCAATTCGAAGGCGCCGCACTTGGGGCGCACCGTGAGGTTGACCCGCCCGGTGGCAAATGGCGCCAGGTCGCCCAGATTGAACAGGAGCGTGTCGCCCGCCTGCCCGGAAACCGGCGGTTCGGCATGCAGCAATTCAAAGACCGCCGGCATGACGACGCCCGTTACCGTATTTTTCGCAACGGCGGCGCCGAGGTTTTGCGTGGATACCGACACGCCGGATGCCACAGCGCAATCGCCCAATTGCGGTGGCAGGTTCAGGCGAACCTCCAGCTCGGGGCAGGCGCTGAGCGGCTTGAGCAAAAAGGTAGCGCGAATGGTATCGCCGCTCACGGTGTCGGGGTTGATCACTATGGGGGTTTCACAAACCGACCAGTGCTGATCCGGAAACTGTTCCAGCGACAGGGTCAGGGTACCGGCGCCGGTGAAGTCGAACGCAATGCGCCCATCGTCTCCGCTCGGACGGAGTGAACCGGACAACGCGGTTTGGCGAACCCGGACGCCCCCGGCGGGCAAAGCGCCCGGACCTAAAAGGCAGTCGCCGTCGGGGTCAGTTTGGACGCTGACCACAACCGGGCGGGGCGCCGGGCACTGCCCCAACACTTCCTGGATAGAATTGCAGCCGGGGCTATTGAATTCGATGAAGATGTTGTCGGCCTGAATGTGCAGGAGGTCGCACACCCCTGCTGCAGCGCAGTTAGACAGCTGGGGATTGTGGGAAATCCGAAACTCCCCACCCAAGTAGCCGAGGTTTTCAAGCCCCTGCAAATTGCTCAGTGCGTCGTTGTAGGAGATGTCCAAATTCCCGCTTACCGATTTTAGATTGAACAATCCGGCCAGATCCGTTAACATGGGGTTGTTCTGGATCTGCACATAACCACCCACATCCGTCAGGTTGTGCAGGCCTACCAGGCTGCTGAGTTGGGAGCAGTAAACGATGTTGAGGCCGCCCAAAATAAATTGCAACTTGTCCAAAGCTGTGATGTCGGTCAGCGCGATATTTTGGGTTAAGTTCAAATCGCCACCTGTAATACTGGTAATATTCTCCAAACCGGCCAGACTGGTGAGTGCATTGTTGCCGCTGATGTATAAACCGCCGGCAATAATCTTCAGGCCCGACAGCCCGGCAATGTCTGTTAGCTGCAGGTTTCCAGTTACTTCGAGGCTGTACCCCAGGGAGTCGAGGTTTTGCAGGCCGTCCAAATTGAGCAGGGCCGTGTTTTGAGATAGGCGCAATTCCGCGCCTATTGTAGTAAGGCTGGACAGCGAAGCCACATTGACCAGGCTTTGGTTGTTGTCGATGACCAGTGCCCCGCCGACAGAGGCGAGTTGCTCCAATCCGTGCAGATTGGTCAGCGCCGCGCAATTTTGCAGCCAAAGCCCGGCCCCGACGCTGTTCAGACCGGACAGCCCGCTCAAGTCGGAAAGGGCCGGGTTGTCGATGATGCGCAGTTCGTTCTTGATCGTTTTCAGGCTGTCCGGCCCCTTCAAATCCGTCAACGCCGGATTGTTGAGCACGTACAGTATTTCCACGGTTTCTACTTTACCCAGGGCGTTGAAATGTGCGAGGCTCTGGTTGTAGGAAATTTCGACGTTTTTACCGAGTTTTTCGAGCGTTGCCAATCCGTCAAGGTGCTGCAATGCGGCATTGTAGGCCACTATAAGGCTGCCGCCGATGGTGTGGAGTTGCAGCAGGGCGTCGATGTTTTGGAGCGCATTGCAGTCCCGGATATCGAGGTCCTGACCGATGTCGGTAAGCGCCCCCAGGCCGTTACAATTTTGGAGGCTGCCGTTGTTCCACACCTGAAATTTGCCCCCTATGGTAGCGAGTTTATTCAGACCGTTCAGCGTAAGCAGTCCAGTCGTTTGTTCGATCACCAGGTTGCCGCCGATGGACACCAGGTTGTTCAGTCCGCTTAAATCCGGCAGGGTTCCGGTATAGGTGATGGTGAGGGTTCCGCCGATAGAAGTCAGGTTGGACAGCCCCTGCAGGTTACTGATGTCGCCGCCATAGAGGTAAACATCTCCTTCCACCGACGTGCAGTTCGGGTGCTGCAGCGGGAAAATGTCGATATCAACCTGAGAGTGAAAACTGATGCCGTCGGGCAGGCAGGATTGGGCCAGGCCGGTCAAGGCAATTGCCAGGGTGATGAGTAAAGTAATCAGCGCCTGTTTCATGTATGCAAGGTGTTATTAAGCAATCGGGAAGAAATAATAGATGAAAATTTCTCGAACCTAGGCTTGTTGTGGTGAGGACACCTGCAACGGCAAGTGAACAGTTTCATATAAAATTATTCGGTTGATTCAACAGCGTCCAGTGCTTCCCGAATGTCATCCAGGAGATTGCGCCTGGTTTCATCCAGTTCCTTTGTGGTCAGCAAACCCATGGCGGCGTGTTTTTGCATGGAATTGTAGCGCGCTTCCAGCAGCACCGACTCCTCGCCGTGGGCCTTGCACAGGGCAATGGCCGTTTCCAGGTCCTGCCGATCCAGGCATTGCCGGATTTGGACCCGGATCGCCACATCCTGCACATTTATGATGGTGATTTTCTTTTCGGGTATCCTTTCCACCGATATTACTGGCTGCTCGGGGTGGAGCATTTTCAACACTTCGACCATGATCTGATTCTGAATATGCATCCAGGCATCGAAGTCGATCGTGCCGGCGTCAAATTGTCCCGCCGCCTGTTCCAACCGGGTCATGAGCCCGGCCGCTGGTGTGTACCCGTTTTGAACAAGCAGCTGAAGCGCCGACTCCAATTTACCCCGGGCTAATAAATCCTGGATTTGATCCGGAAGCGAAGCGGATGCAGCCCGGTTATCCGCTTCGGCCTGCCGGCAGCACTCCAGCAGCGCGTAATGCAACCTTGCCTTCGTTCTGGTCCAGGTTTCAGCATCCATCGTTCCCGCCAAATACAGCGCCTGCGCCGCGTCGAACTGATCCTGCAAGATTGGCCCATCTTCGTGCCCGGTCCGGGCGAACAGCTCGAGCGCGGCCGCCGTCTGGCCATCGGAAATGAGTTGTTCCAGCTGGCCGAATATACTGGATTCCACCGTTTTACCTTCGAAAATGTGTTGTTGTTGCCGGGTCTGAATACCGGGCGCCGGCGTTTGGTCAGGCGCCCGGCCTAACAGCCGGCGTACGATTTGGAAGAGCATGGCGTCGTTACCGTTGTTTTTATTGTTGCAAAACGCGGTTGATCGCGCCGGTGATTTGTTTGTACGAAAGGTCTTCATAGGGCTTGTACCCCGAATCGGCAAAAACAACTTGCCCGCTGCGGTCGATAACCATATTCGTCGGGCAAGGCCTCACTCCGAAGTTGTCGAAAATGGGCTGCGCCGCCGCCACGATCTGGTAATCAAAACGGGTGCGCCGCAAAAACGTCTTCGTTTCGGCAACGGGGTCAAAATTCAGCGCGACGAAAACGACGTCCCGGTCCTTGTATTCGGCCGCGATCCTGTTCAGCTCGGGCATTTCCTCCTCGCAGGCGAAACAGCCGATAAACCAAAAATTGAGTACCACCACCTTCCCCGCCAACCGGGCTAAATCCACCTGGTTTCCATTGACATCCGTGGCAGTAAAAGCCGGCGCCTGCCGGCCGACCCAACTTTTTAGCGCCTGGTTTTCCAACTTGCTTTTTGCCCGAATCACGTTGATCCAGGCATCCAGTTCGGCCTTCGTCAAATCCCGGTAAACGACCGCTTTCAAATCCGTCAGGCTTTCGCCGTAGCATTCGACCGTTACATTCATTTTCTTCTCGCGGATCTGTGCCTGGGTAAGCCGCTCGCCCGCCAGGGAATACACCGGGAAACGCAGGTCGGCGCTGTCGGTGATCAGGTTCAGAACGGCGAATTCTTCCCGTTCGGTCACGTTTAACCGGTTCAGGCCGCTCAACGCTTTGTCGAGTTTTTGGGAATGCCGGGCCGGGTCGTTGCTGCACTGCAGCGCCAGGAACAATAGCCCCGTGATCGTTACTATTTGAATCGCTTTCATAGGTGAATATGGTTGAATGAGCAACTTAACCGAAAACATTAAGGCCGTGGATTAAAAGTAATATCCGGCGCAAGCCGGGTCGTTTCAGCACAACAAAGTTGGCTGGACCGAATTTGAGCAGTACGCCAAACCGGCCCAGCCTGCAAACACGTATGTTACTCTTTCACAAACCGCTTCACCGCCAGTACCCGGTGATCGGATATGACCTGCAACAGATACAGCCCCGATGGTAATTTGACTGCATTTACGGATTGGCTGGCAATACCCGTCTCCGCCGGCATTTCCAGTACCAGCCGCCCGGTAAGGTCGAGCAGGCGGAAGCGCATGCCCGGAGGCGCCGGTTCGGGAAGCGCGACGGTAAATGCGCCGGTGTTGGGGTTGGGGAAGATGCGCAGGGCGATTTCAGATACTTGATCGCTTATACCTGAAACCAAATTGGTAGAGCAAACCGAATCGACTTCGCACGCACTTAATACGCGGTTGTAGATGCGGACATCGTCAATGTCGCCGTTCATCCACATGGGGAAACTCGGATGGGTATTCCAGCCAATTGTAAACGGCACGTCGGAAGAAGTGGCTAATTTAAGCGTCGTGCCGGAAATGCCGTTTTGAAAAACCCCGTCCACGTAAATTTTCCACTCTCCATTGCCAGCCGTGCCTACCAGGCAATGCCAGTTGCCGTCGTTCACAACTGAAGTACTGAATCCCGACGAAAAATATTCGCCGCTGCCGTCCCTTCCGCTCATAGCGGCTTGGCCGATAAAAGCGTTTTGGCTATTGCCGATTGCGATCGAATACCCTTTATCCTCGTCAAAACTATATTTACCCGCCACCCACTGGCCCTTGGCCGCTTCGGTCGTTTTTATCCAAGCAACAACAGATACCTCGTTTTCAACGCCACGGTTGTCGCCACCCGCCTGGATCAATGCTGTGGCGCCGTTGAAATGGTAAGCGCTGTTCGGAGCGTTCAGAGCATTGGTAAGGGTGGTATTTACCGGATTGCCGTTTATTGCCGTCGGGCTCACATCGTTGGCATTGCCGTTGAAAGGGAAAAAACCGGTAAGACCCGATGTAAGCATCACGGAGCCGTTTTCATCGGTTACACCGTTGCAATTGTCATCCTTGCCGTTGTTACAAATTTCGAGTGCAGCGGGGTTTTCAGTGGCGTCGGCATCATTACAATCGGCGTTATTTGCCACATAACCGGGAGGCGGTGCGCAGGCAAGAACGGACGATGCAGCATCGCCATAACCATCGCCGTCTGCATCAGCATAATAAAGACGGCAAACGGTAACGGTCACCGTGTCGCTTGCCGGGCGAAAGCAACCGTGTTCCATGCCGTGACTGTAAACAATATAGGTGGTAGTTTCCGTTGGTGTCGCATAAGGCTGTGCGGCATTCGGATTGTCCAGGCCCGTTTGTGGATACCAATTGTACAACGCCATACCCGAGGTATCCTTCGTACCGATCAAAACACCTTCGCCCAGGTTGATCGTTTGATCGGGCCCGGCATCAACGCTGCCGTCGCAATGGTAGACTTGCACGGATACGGTTGATTCTGCGAAACAAAAACTATCTCTGACCACTGTCAGTGTATAAACAATGTCATCAGACGGACAAACGATCGGGTTGGAAATATTAGGATTGCTCAACCCGGTCGTCGGCGTCCAAAAGAATTGGCAGTCCGGGCAAGTACTTCCGGGGCCGCCAATCTGCACGCATTGTCCGTGTTCGATAACATACTGACTTGGCCCGATCTCGGCGCTGCAAATCCTGTCTACATAAACGGTGACCGTATCGGAAAAATGGCAGCCCGACGCCGTGTCGCGCACCGTGAGTACATAGGTGCTGGTGAAAGTAGGGCAGGCCTGGAGGTTCGGCCCGGTCGCTCCCGGCACGGCCACGCCATTTTCGGTCCACCCGAAATCGCAGGATGCACAGACTGGCTGGCTGCCGATTACCGCACAACCGCCGGATAGAATCAGGGTATCGGGGCCCGCGTGCGCTTCGCATGGGTAATCTATCGCGATATTGTAATGTTGTGCGCTGAGGAATACACCAGGTAGTTGCCCCGTAGCCGAGATGTCGTACACTTCCTGTGAGAGATCAAAATTCCAGTCGCGGTACCCGTAGTTTGCCGAAAAATTGGAGTTCAATTGGAAATTGAGGTGAATAGAGCTGGTGTCATTTTTTTCCAATAAGGCTTTTATCCAATAATCACCGGGGCCGCCGCCGCTCAATAGCCGGATATTGTTCCCGCCTACTTTTTCGATAAAAGGAGATGCGGCGAACATGGCCTTTTCCCAATTGGTATAAAAACCACCCAAGGCGACGGTCACCGCCCCTACATCGGTATATGAAACACCTAAATCAGGGTGCGGGACGGGCACAAATTGGATGAGCCCCAAGCCTTCCGCACTGGCACTCATGGTGTAGGTGCCGGAATTCCCCACGATACCCGGCGTATTGTTCACCACATAGACATTTTTCGTGGCGATGTTGTTGTTGTTCAACACATTGTCGAAAATCGGGTGCGGACTTCCCGTAGTGCCTTGTTCAAAGGTAATGGGGTCGTCGGGTGAAATGATCCGGGAGAGCAGGCAATACATAGTTGGAAGGTTTCCGGGAGGGGCTGGCGGAAACCACGGGATTTCAACGGTATAAATATCCCCGGGAACGAGATAGGGTAAAGGGACACCTCCCCCGGTGGTTATTTCATCGCCATTTACCCCATTGTTTACCCAGGTGTCGGGCCACAGCTCTCCGGGAGAGGATTTGGTGAAATACAGCCTGAGTTTTGCACCCGTAATACTTTGCATGCCCCGGTTCCGCACCTTCACATACACGTAGACGGGCGTTGTTAAGGAATATTCGGGGTCTTGATGGCGCAGGGCATCGTCAACACAGCCCATAGTATAGTAGCCCGGAACACTGGCGTTTACCAACGCATCCTGGGTGTTGCGTACCCAGATATCGGGGCTGTACCAAACCTGGACGTTCGGGTTGGGTTCTAATCCATAATCATCGGAGTTGTCGCGGGTAAAGAGGTCGCAACCCGGATTGGACCCCGGATCGCACGAGCTTTCAAAATTCCAATACAAATCGTCGACGTATGCGTGCCACAAATAGAATATGGCCGCACCGGCCGCTGAACCGATGCTCCCCATAACGCCTCCGATATTTACATGAACCGAGCCGTGCTCTGCTTCAGCCAAGGTGCTGAAATCGCATAAAATGCCGGAAGAAATTTCACAAGGGATGGATTCCAGGTCATAAAAGTAATAAGAGTTGGGACCGCTGGTCAACGGGTTTTGATTAACCAGCGTGCCGTTGGTCACCGAGTTGTTGTTGGTCCCGGTGCCGTCATAGAAAAACTCGCTTGGGATAGGCGAAATCGGCGTCCATTTTGGCAACGGCACAAAACATTCGCCGCCAGGCTTTTTAAGCAGGTAGTCTTCTAGTTTTTTGATAAATCCCCGGTGCCATGGAAAAAAGTTGCAATTGCCGTGCTGCCCGAACAAAGCATGATACTGTGTGCCGGTGTACCCTGAGGTGCCGTTGCCAAGCCCGTTGCCAAGCAGCGGATTGGGATTGGCATCGAGGATAAACTGCACGATCAAATCTCTCAATTGCGCCCGCTCTGCCGGCGTGAACGCGTAAATATCCCGGCGTCGGAAAGAACCGCCCGGAAGCGTACCAGTGACACAAGGCGACCACGACAAAGAAAGGGAATTCTTTGGCGGGGTGATCAAACCGTGAACAGCACAACCCATTGCTGCATTCGTTCCTGCAGTTGTCGAATTCCAGTCGCTTGCGGTGGTGCGGTTATTAAAATCGGTGCTGTTTGTTCCACTCAGACCAACCTGCGCATTGACATTGAATCCGGGACTGAAATTGTTCGTGCCATATACCATTACTATAGCATGGGAGCTCTCATACAAGCGGATTTGGAAATTTAAGGCATCATTTAAAACGGCAGTTCCAAAACGTTTGTAGTTCGTCCATTGAATGACGCAAACTCGGCTAGGCGCATTACCTATGGTTTGTATGGATAGTGAACTTCCGGTTTGCCCTTGCAGGTTCGCGCCAAATGCCGCCAAACGGCAGCGCAACTGGGCGGGGGTAGTACTTGCAGTAGAGGCGAGCGGTGCATAGACATTGGTGGAGGTCATATCGACCGCGGGGCTCAATGTGGATTGGCCAAAACTGATCCAACCGTTTGTATTGATGCCCACCCGGTCAAAGATCTGTCCATTATAAATAAACCCAAACCCGATCGGGAAACCGGGCCCCGTGGGGGTTGAACCACCCGCGGTGCTCCCGACAAAATACTCGTCGTCGTTTGAAGCGGTGCCCAATTGCGTTCCGCCGATTGGCGCGTAGTTATCTTCGAACTGGAAAAAGGAGTAGTTCGAAACTTGTGCTGCCACCGATGCCACATTGTACCAGTGGGCCAATAACAGGCAGCAGGCATACAGGATATTCCTTTTCATTGGTCATATGATTTTTGCTTACCGTTCAAAGCGGCAAACGGGTTTGAATTGACTTATTGATCCCTCCAAAGGCCAATCGTGTGTCATTGCCGTACGAATTTCCCCAAGGCCAGTACTTTGCCTTCGGAAACAAGCTGTAAAAAGTAAACCCCCGCGGCCAGGTTGCCCGCCCAAACCTGCTGTATGGCACTCCCGGTTTCGGTTTGCTTTTCTAACAAAGGCCTGCCTGCCAGGTCGGTGATTCGCAAGACCATGCCAGGTACAGCAACCGCAGGCAGTTCGACGCTGAAAACGCCGGTATTGGGGTTCGGCGAAATGCGGATGCCACCTAACGGATTGATGGCGTGCGTTGACAGGCTGCAATCCACCTTTTGCACCGGCAATGGTCTTGAGGTGTAGGTTGTGCTACCCGTTGTGACTTTTACCCGGTAATCGCCGGTTTCCAACGCTTGATATTGGGCAAACACGGCACCCGGAATATCAATAAGGTCCTTCTGCCATTGATACTGTGCGCCATCGGCGGTCGTTGCAGATAAATTCAACGTGTCGCCGGCACAAAACATAAGCAATTGATCGGCTCCGACGGCAATTGCCCTGTAAAAGATGAGGTTTGGAAAGCCCGTCGCTGAATAGGAAACTGCTGAGAGCGAAACCGTGTCTTTTTTTGCAGCCGGCGAAGAAAACTGGATGGCGTCGCAAAGTACTTCGCCCCCCGGTGTAAAGACGGAATATTCCGCTTTGCCTCCCGTAAGCACTTTAACTACCAACGGCGGCCGGTCGCCGGGCTGATTGATGTAACCGATGTGTACATCATATTTGGGCTTGCCACCATCAGTTACTTTGACTTGGTAGTCGATCGAATCACCGTTGAGCAAGGCTGCTTCATACACAAGGGTGTCGTTTCGGTATACTTTCATTTGCAGCGTATCGATATCGGGTATAAACACGGTCGCTTTAAATTCATCGGCCGAGACTTGGGTAAGGGTAGTTTTGCCCAATGATTTAAGTGTGCCGTCGGTCCCTTTTCCAAACGCGTTTTGGACAATCACCGCCCCGGGTACACCCGAGGCTGAATACCATAAATTGTAGCCAATCGAATTGTGCACATCCACTTGCACGGAGAAAGTATCCGTGGCGATAGCGGTATTGGCAATGATCAATGAATCGCCGCTCAACAACAGTCCGGCATGGCTGATAGCAGAGTAGGTCAGTCCGTCAAAAACCGCACTGGTCGTATAGCAAACAAAGCCCTCATCGACCTGCCCGTTGCAATTATCATCGATGCCATTGCAAACCTCGGCTGCGCCGGGATAAACGGCGGGGTTTTCGTCGTCGCAGTCGGTATTGTTGAACACGTAGCCCTGCGGCACCGTGCAGGCAGTTATACCGGTAGCGGGATCGCCGAATCCGTCGGCATCCGAATCGCGCCAGGATTGCACGAAGTTCAGGCCTTCGTCCGCTTGCCCATTGCAGTTATCGTCGACGCCATTACAGATTTCAGGGGCGCCCGGGTGGATGTTGTTATTATGATCGTCGCAGTCCAGATGGTTATCCACATAGCCCGCGGGCGGTTGGCAGGCCAGCACAGGCACGTCGGTGCCGTAACCGTCGCCATCGGCATCCAGAAACCAGAGCGTTGGATTGGCGACATAAATATTTACAAAAGCGGAAGCAAACTGGCCGTCGCCATTCGTCACAGTGGCGGTAAAGGTTTGGCTGCTGTCGGGTGCGACGAGGATGGACGGGCCTGTTTGACCGTTATCCCAGAAAATGAACGTGGAGTCGTTCACATTCCAGTTGCTCAGATCGGCGGTCAACAAGACGGAATCGCCTTTGCAGATATGCTGGTCATAGCCCAACCAAATGGGATACGGATTTATACGCAGTTCGAAACCCTCCCCACCGACGACTTCATGCGGTCCGGCAGGGGTAGTTTCTTCCAGTTGTTCCATCGTAGCGACATAGGTGCTGAGCGCGTCGATTGGCAGCCCCTCGAAGGGGTTGAAAGCCAGGCAGATACTGTAATCCTGCCCCATCGGCAGGTCAATCCCGTCGAGGAAGCCGGTAGGCTCCGTGAGCTTGAGCAGCTGCCCGCCGAGATGTTCGAGGCCCGTTGCCTTTTTTCCACCTTGCAACCAACGGTTGAACAGGGAATCGGGGAGCCGCACCAAAATATCTCCGTTTACGCGGAAGGGATTGTTCTTATCATCCTGTATTCGGAATTGGATAGCCCGCCCATTGTCGACGACGCGGCGGGCGCGAACGCACATCCATTTTAATTCCGAGGGAACGAGGTACACGCCGTTGGACGGTTGAACCTGGATATTCTTCCAGGCGATATTGTTATTTTGCCAGGTGTTGTAATTGCAGGATACATTGAGTTGCTCGTCGTGCATGGGGTCGTTTTCCCGTTCGATGCGGGCGAGCAGGCAAAAGTGGGAATCGTCGGTGGGGTTGCCGGTACCGGGCAGGAAAGTCGGGTCGGGCGGGCACCAGGTGATTTGCACCGTGTAATCCTGGCCTGCCGGAATAGAGGGGATCGGAAAATCGATAGGCGTCGTACTCCCGCAGGCGGTAAATTGATTGCCGCATATCCCGAAACCGGGGCAAGGAAAGTTATTGGTCCAGTTGATTGGCCATGTCAGGCCCGTTGAAGCCCTCGACCAGTACATTTTCAGCGTGCCGCAGTGCGAAGGCACATTGCCGGTGTTGTGGATTTTGACATACACGTAAGAAGGGTTTGGCCCTACAGTGGCCATCAGATTTTGGCTGACATGCTCGTTTTGGTAGTGCCCGGTTCCGGAATTAAAGAAATCTGGCGTTTGCCGTACCCAAATGTCATAAGCCATATACATATTGATCCCGTTGCTGGGTTCAGCACCCGAATCGGCCAGGTTGTCTTTTATGACCAGATTGTCGTTGCCGATGCCGACGGCAAACCAGGCGTTGGCCACCTGGCAAACCTCGTTGGAATTGGCCCCGTACAAGTCGGTAGCCGCCCGAATGGAACCGGCACGCGCGGCATAAAAATTGGAGGTCGGGGTAAGGTACGTGGTCAGTGTGCGGAAGGCGATTGCAGCGGCTTTCGCCCGGCCAATGCCGGAGACGGTAAATGGGACCGGGATATCGTTCACCCCGTCGGTTGCGCTGCTGCCTTCGGCCAGCAGATAAAACCAGTGGTTGGGAACGCCGCTGTTGGTATGTACACCGCCATTATCACCCGCAAGGTAGTACCAATTTACTCCATGATAGGTGTCGGGCTGGCCTTTAAACTTGGGGTCTTTCATATTTCTGAGCATCCCGCCCGGCACCCAGCATTCGTCGGCAATAAAATAGTCGCCATAACCTCCCGCCGCATAGAATTCCACCATGGTGCCGAAAATATCGCTGAACGATTCATTCAACGCCCCGGATTCATAGGTGTAATTCAGGCCTCCGTTTCCGTTGAACTGGGTGTAGGCATGCGTCCATTCGTGCCCGACGACATCCAGGGTAGCGAGTGAATTAGACAAGAGGCCGCCGTTGCCATCTTTAATCCAGACGTAATGGAGTACCTGATCCCAACACGCGTCTACGCCGTTTCCACCGGTCCGCGTGTTCATGATCGCGCCCGCGCCGTTGTAACCGTTCCGCGAATGGATATTGAGAAAGTAATCGAAGGTGTTCTCCGCACACCAATGCGCCGAGTTTTGATTTTGGGTGGCGCTCGAAAAGGCCGTTGAAGAACTGGTGACGTTGCCGAACGTCCCGGAATATGTATTGACGCCAAGTCCCCGGCAATTGTCCTGAAGCGTATAATTCGAACCTAAGGGCCCAACGTCGATGTTTTTTACACCATAATAGTTTGTCCAGCCTGTGCCGGGTACACATTCGTTGATGCGCGATTGGCGATACAAAACCAGCCCGCTTTGGGCATCAACATACACGTCAGTGAGGCTGAAGGGCTCGGTGGCGAATATAAAAGTGCGGTAAGCGAGCACCATGTTATCCGCTGAAAACTGCTTGGAACGGTCGATCCGGACGTACAACAGTTCCGGTTTTGGGTACCAGGACGTATCCGGCGAATCGGTACCGGCCTGCAGTTGGGCTTCCAATGCCTGGTCCTCCCAGGCATATGCCGAAGCGCCGATTTCCTGAAGGGATCGCTGTAAGGCAAGATCAGCACCGATCGACGGATGGTTGCTGACCTGGAGGCCAGCGGCAATCTGTCCGTTTGCCGTAACTAATTCGCCTTGCCGCTCGTGCAGCAACATGGCCGCATCCTCTACGGGCACTCCTCCGTGAAACTGACGGAACAAGTGGTGCGTCATGCCGATATTATCCGTCCAACTGCGCACCAGCATTAAATGGTCAACCTCGCTCAAGCCAAGTTCAGGCTGAAACGTGGCAAAAAATGTTTCCGGCACCGTACCGACGCCTGGGTTAAAGTAAATCCAACCGGTTGTAGCATCGCGTTGGGCAATATCGCGCAGGCGGGTTTGAGCGGCTACGACGAGCGGCGTAAGCAGCAAGGCCAGGAAAAACATCCCCGGCAGAGCCCGCCGTAATGGGGAAATCGGTTTCATGTGATAAGAAGTTAATTCGTTTTTGAAGTAAGGGGATTGCATAGGTGATAACCACGATTGACCAATCCGAAATCTTATTTTTCCGGGCCGCCGCCAATAAAACGTGACGTGCAGCAGCCCGGAAAAAATAAGATCTGAGATTATTCATATGTTACTCTTTCACAAACCGCTTCACCGCCAGCACCCGGTAGTCGGATATGACCTGCACCCAGTACATCCCGGAGGGCAAGCCGGCCGCATGCACCGATTGTTGGGCAAAACCCGTTTCGGCCGGCATTTCCTGTACCAGCCGCCCGGTGAGGTCGAGCAGGCGGAACACCATGCCCAATGGGGCAGGTTCGGGTAGCATCAGGGTAAATGCGCCGGTGTTGGGGTTGGGCTGGAGGGAAACGGCGTATGCCTTTTCGCCCGAATCGCCCGTCGCGTCGATGCAATCCACATCGCAAAAATCGAGCGGGAAGGTGTCGCATTTGATACAACCGTTGTCGCAGTACACTTTATACACATAGTAGCCGGGCGTACTGACCTGGATTGAGCTGTTTGAGCTAATCGTGGAAAGATTACCGGTATTGTCGATGATAAACCAGTAGTCGTCACAGATCACAAAAGGCATAGGATTGACCAGCATGCCTGTAAGGGTAACGGTTTGTCCCGGCCGCAGGAAACAGGGCCCTGTGAGTTTGGTATAACAGGGCGGGTCGATGGGCACCAGATTCGATGTCTGGCGTTCCTTGCAGCAGGTGCTTTCCACGATCACCCAGTAATTGCCCGAATAATCACCCAGCAACAGGGGATCGGAATAATTCCAGGTAGCCGGCGACGACGTATACGTGCCCACGTACAGTACCTGACCGTTTTTGATCCAGGTCACTTTTACCGGACAATTCGGATCGACAGGCGAGAACGGGATGGCCAAATCCAGGCTAAGGATGTCGCAATCCGGTGTGGTCAGGTTTGGCGTAACCGTGAAGGTGCCGATCGTAAGCGGATCGCGGATGTCGAGAAAGTACGTCACTGGCTTTGGTGAACAAACGCCGTTCTGTGCATTCACCTGATACCAGGTATCGGTCCAAACCGGATTGGTGTTCCACAATGGATTCATGCTGCCCGAACCGGGGACCTGCACAAAACCGGAATTGGCACTGATCGTCGACACCCACCAGGTCCACATGTTTGGCGCGGGGGGGTGGCTCGCGCAACCGGGCTTGAATTCCAGCGTAAAATCTTCGCCGGGGCAGTAGGGCACGGGCGACTCCAGCGGATTCATGCTGAGCGCTCCGACGGAAGCCGCGTCGTTGTACAACCGGATGGTGGCCGAGCACTGCTGGTCGCCGCACAGGCTTTTCACGGTGGCGGTGTACACGAAATCCTCGTAACAGGGCGCCGGGTTCGAGGTCGTCAAACCCGTCGGCAGGTAATTCGGCCCCATCTGCCCGGCGGGTACGCCCGGCCCCGACCAAGTGATGCTAACCGGCGCGCAGTTGCCCGCCACGGGATTGACCGTCAGGTCGTTCGGCGGCGTGATGGGCGTCCCGGTGAAACAAAACTCCTGGAGCGCAGGCTTGATCGTACAACTCACCGGCTGGCACAGGGTGACGCACGCCACGTTGGAAGGCACGGTCTTGCAGGGGAAATCGCCTACGGTCATCGTCACCTGCACCCAGATGTTGTTGGTGTACAGATACGGCGACAGCAACAGCGGCGAACAATCGAACTGGCCCTGCTGCAGCGTCCAACCCGGACTGCCGGGGCCCGTAAACGGCGGGCAGGTGGGCCCGGTGGCCACGTACCAGTTGACCTGCTGAATGTTGGTGAATTGCCCGCAGCCGATGATCGGCACCGACAACTGTGGGTCGGTAGCGCACACCGAAGTGTCTTTCAGGTAAATATGTTTGCAACAGATCGGCACCAGCGACACCGGCAGCATGCAATTGCTCACCTGCCCGTTGGGGCATATGCATTGCACGTTGACGACCAGGTTGAACGTCGCCGGGATGGGGTTCGTCGCGGTGATCATGCCCGTGAGCACGCCCGAACCGCTGAAGGTGACGGGGCCCGACGTTACCACCACGCCCGTTTGCCCTGTGCCGGTCACCGTGGCCGTGCACGACGTGGCGCCGTTCAGGCTGGTGACGGCTATGGTGAACAGGTATTTGTCGTCGACCACCGGGTCGCACATGATGCTCGTCTGGCCGATCTCGGCGCATTTGCAGTCGACATTCACGTTGAACGAACAGGTGCTCGTATTCTGCCCCATGTCGGTGGCCGTGCAGGTGACGGTGGTTTGTCCGCAAGGGAAAAAATTGCCGCTTTGCTGGGTGCAAGTGTAGGTGGCCATCGGGCAGTTGTCGGTCACGACAGGTGCGGGGAAACTGACGATGGCGCCGCCGTCGCAAAACGGTGCAGTGGTGAATATGTTCTTCGGACAAGTGATCACAGGCGGTTCGGCATCCACCACCGTCACGGTGAAGGAGCAGGTGGCTGAATTGTTGAAAATACCGGTCACCGTGCTTGTGACGGTCGTAATGCCCTTGTTGTAATTGGTGGCCACTGCGTTGCCCGTCGTGGCGCCGGTCAGCACCGACGAAACCGTCACCGGCCCGCAGGGATCGAAGCCCGAAATCGTGGGTGCATAAAACGCCGTGCATTTGCCCGGGTCGGTGGGCAGAATGACATTGGCCGGGCCGATGCACGCCGGCGGCGACACCGGCGGGATCACCACCGTTTGACAGGATGTGGTCGAGCAGTTGATCGACGCGTCGGAGACGGTCAGGCAAATGGTATAGGTGCCCGGAGCCGGATAAGTGTGGTTGACGGACGTCAAATTGGCGCCAGAAGCATCGGGAATACCGTCATTGTTGAAATCCCAGCTATAGATGACGGGTCCGATGCCGGAGCTCGTTCCGGTGCCGGTGCAGTGCACATCGAGGCATTGGCCCACGGTGCATAGAAGAGCTGCCGAACATTCCGAGGTACAGAAATTACGCAGCGGCATCGCCAACGCAACTATCTTGCCTTCCGTCACAATGTTTTGTGCCAAAGGGCCGTCGGTCACCTGAATCGCCGTCCGGATGGGCAAAACGGGGGTAGTGGGATTGGTGAACGGATCGCGGCAGGTGTTCTGAATATTTTGAATGCTGAAATTCAGGTCGAAGGCTCCGACCAGCATGTCGAAGTTGCCGGCCGAAACCTCCCGCGAATCGGCATAAAAAATGCGGTTGGAAGCCGGTGTGACGGAGAAGTGCGCGTTTTTAAAATCGGTCTCAAAACGGGCCTGGGAGGCGCTGTAGACGACGGTGAAATCGGTGGTGAAATTGTCCGTCACCCGCGAAACAATGGTGTAATCGGGCGTCTGCTTGGCCGGACCGATCACATACAGCAGCGCCGACAGCGGCCCGGTATTCGGGTCGCGGCCGAGTTCGCGGAATTCGGAAATATTATCGAACACCCGCCCGTACATCGGCGCATACGTACTGTTCAGTTTCAGCAGCATGCCTTTCTTATTGCCAAAATCCGCCCCGGCCACCACGATCTGGCCGTTGGGCAATTCCATCCCGTCGTGTAAATCGTACTGCGCGGAGTTGCCGGCCTGGTTGTATTTGTTGGCCGAAACAACCGAGCCGTTGACGCCATTGACCTCCACCAGGATACCATCGTTGAACGGTGCGGCATCGCCGAGGAACACCACGTTGCCGTTGGCTTTTTGAAACAGGCCCAAATAACCTTCCAGTTCAAAGGTATAGAAATACTCTCGGGCAAAGCGCCAGGCGCCTGTTTGGTCAAAATTGTAGAGCATCACCTGGTCGCTGGAACTCGCCGGCAGGCTCTGGTTCTTAAAGCCGAGCACGTAAAATTCGGACGCCGTGCCCGCCGGCAGGGCGCTGGTATGGCGGATGATGCGCATGAAAGACTCCCGGCCGGTGTGCGCAAATTTTTGAACGAAAACCTGCGTGCCGTTGTCGTCGATCTTCACCAAAACCGACTGGTTGTCCTGTACCACCCCGCCTACGATAAACGGCTCGGTGCGGCCCACGAGGAGGAAACTCTGGTCGGACGGCGAATATTCGAAGTCCAGCAGTTGGGAAGGAAAATCGAGTTGCCGCTCCCACACGATCGCCCCGGCGCCGGTAAACTTGGTAAACGTGGCGTACTCCGTCATGGCGTCTTTGCGCGACGCGAGCACATAGGTAAAGCCGTTGAACCCCTTGACCTTCTGCGGATAGTTGTCGTCGGCGTTGCCGTAGAGTTTATAAAAGGTGGTTTGCCCGCCAAGGGTGATCGAAAACAGCAGGCATGCAAGCAAGTATAGGAAAGGTATATGTTTCATCTGACAGACATTTGAGCGTTTAATTATTTGCAAGGGACAATCGTAATGGATGCCTGATCGGTACAGGTAATGGTCCCGTCGGTCCAGGTGACCGTCAGGGTGTACGTAGTGCCCGTCATGTCCGGGAAGGCATACAGATCGCACAGGTTAGTGGCCTGCGAGGTGGTGCCCAGCGTGCCGCTGCTGTAGGTCCACGAGTACGTAAGCGGGCCCGGACAGGTGCATTTCGATGAGCAACCGCTCAAATGGATCTCTTCGCCGAATTTGGCGCAGGCGTTGGGCCAAAGCGGACAACTCATGCCGGCCGTCACCATGCACACCTTCAGGAAAACATGGTTCGATTCCTTGATCTCGCACCCGTTGTCAGCCGTTACCCAATACCAGGCCTCCTGGGTGGCGGGATACGAAGTGCCGCTGCCAACCACCAGGCCATTGCAGTACCAGGTGTAGATAATCCCCGTTTGCGGGCTCTGCACATTGATGATCGAAGTGCTTCCCTTGCAAATGGGGTTCGGCCCGTTGATCGCCACCGACGGCGTATTAGGGGACGGCTTCAGGCATACCTTGATCGTGTTGGACGTGCAGGGTTCGCAGCCCGAGGGCATCGGGTGATTGAGCGGATAACAGGAGATCCGGTAATAGATGCACTGCTGCCCAACCGGCCATTCATAGGGCGAGCCCGCTTCGTCGCAAGGCAGAATGTTGGTGTTCTGCATCGGGTTGGATTGCCCCAGGGGCTTCCAGGTAGCATTGTCGAACGAGAACTCCCAGTGTGGTGTACAATTGGTAAAAGGCTGGTCGATGCAGACCGTCGCTTCTTTGCCGGGGCAGATCTCATAACACAGCATGGGCGTAGAGGCCACCAGCGTGAGGTTGGGGTGGCAGCCGATGATGGTGCCGCATTGCGGCGCGGGGTCCACCGGGATGCAGGTTTCGGCAGTCACCAGCGGGCAGCCGCAGTTCTTGATTTTTACGGAGAAACAGAGGTCATTTTTTCCAACGGTCACCGGATACGAAAACTGCGTGGTGCCGGGCGGCAGCGGGATCGGCACGTTGTTCAGGCACCAATCCACCGTGACCACCGAGCCCGCCCCGGGCGGGAACCAGGCCGGCAGGCCCGTCAGCGAAACATTGATCGTCACTACATCGCCTTCGCAAAGGGTGCCGTTGAGTGCGCTGGGCGGCTGTACGCTCAGCACGACGGTCGGTTTCGGCACCGGGCAGCAGATCCGCAAGGGATACGTGCTGCTGTAATAGGTACACACCTTGCCCGTCATTGGGTCGGTGACCGTCAGGGTGGCGCGGAACACCTTGTCTTCATACCCCGGCGAGGGCGACCCGCAGTTGCTGGCGGTGACCACGTTGACGGGCACGTTGAAACAAAATTGCGTGGCGCTGAAATTGGTATAGGGCACCGGCGTAAACGGGCCGGCATTCGTCGAACATTCCCAGGTAATGACCGGCGCCACGGGCGAGCCCGCGGGCGGCACGTTGCCAGCAGCGTCCGTCAGACACACCAGTATGGGATCACCCGAGCAGATATCGGTCAAATTGGCATGGCTGATTGGGTGCTGGATGGCCAGGTTGAGGCTGCCGTAATTGGGCACGTTGGCCACATTGACCGTAAACGCCACGGTATCAAAGCAACAGGGCGCTTTCAAGGGGGTTGCGGCACAGTCGGTACTGGAAGGCGGTCGGTAGAAATAGAGCCAAATCTTCACCGGCGTGCTCGAGCCGCCTTTGATGCAGATGTTGAGCGTATAGGTGGCGCCGGAGCCGGTGTAATGCACGGGCGTTTCCAGGGTCACGTTGTCGAGCAGGTTGGCTGCGTAGGCAGGCAGGCCATTCACATCTACCAAGGAAGGATGGTCGGAATAGGCGATGATGCTGTGGGCATTGTTGCTTGCCACTGCGATGACCGGGCCACTGATCGTAAAGCAATCGCCCGGGCATAACGGGCTGGTAGGCACGCCGTTGACGGCCAGCTTGCAGGGATTTTTTGAAATCGGGATATATTGGATGGCCGATGCACGGATACCGCCACCCACGGCACCAACGATCCAGGCGTATTTTTTACCGTATTGAAACGGCGGCAGGCCCGGTATGTATTGGAAATTGGTGCCCGAGATGCCGCTGCGGTAGAAAAACAGATCGGCCGAGTCGGGAAAAACCGCCGGGATCGTGTCGTTGAGATTGAGTTCGAGGATGCCGAGGTAATAGTCGCCGGAGTAGCCGCCGGTTGTGGTCCAGGAAAAGTTGAGCGTATCGGTCGGCGCCCAAAACACTTCGCCCTGCGGGGCGTTCAGCACAATGTCGACTTTCGAGGGGACAACTTCCGACCCGATAACGGCTTGCTGGATGCCGCTGAACTTCAGGAAAAATGTAGTCAGGCCCGGCACCGGCGCGGGCAACTGCACCAGCATACGCAGTTCGTTGCCTTGCACGATATTCCCGTTAAAATTGAACGATTGCAGCCCGCTGAACTGCTCGGCGTAGCACGACAGGCCGCCGCCGATACCCTCGAGTTTGCCAATGGCCACCGGGAGGGCGCCCACCGTTACTTTTTCCGGGGTGGCGCCGCCTTGCAACGAAAAAATCAACTGGCCGCCTCTCAACACCTGGTACAGAATGCTGGGCGAGCCCAAAGCACTGAAATCGGGTGTCACTTTGTAGGTGTTTGGCGTAGCCGTCGACTCGTGCCGCACGAAACCCAGCGGCGCGTCGGCCGTGGCGCCCAGTTTGCCCGTGGCGCCGAAGATGAGGCTGTTGACGCCGCCGCCAGGCACGACAGATGCCAGGCCCAGGCGAAAAGAGGGGGCATTTTTCAGCAGAATTTCCACGCCGTCATCACCGCTGCTGCCCATATTGGTTAACAAAAGCCGGTTGCCCTGGTTGGCGCCGGCAAAATGCGCATTTCCCAGCGCCCGGTGCGGAAACCGCTCCTCGAATACGGTCAGGTATTCGGTTTGCAGCAGGCTAAAACCGACGCTGCTGTGGCGGCTTTGAACGGTGGTGCAGAAATTGGGGAAATATTTAGGGTTGGCAGGGCCCGTTTCAATCCGGCTGACCGGCAAGGTCGCTTCCGTTCCATCGGGAAAGCCGAAGTGGATCATTTTTGGGGGGATGCCCGGGAGCACCACACAGGTTTTGTCCCATCGGACCGGTTCCGGACCGCAACAATAACCGATGCGGGTATACAAAGGGCCTACAGGAAATACTTTTTCCAGCACGGCCGTTCCGTTTTCGTCAAAGACCCGGATATAGTTTTGGGTGGCGCCCATCGGGCTGGAGTTAAAGGATACCTGGACCCCTGGCTGCCCCTTGAACAGGACCACTTCATGTGTTTCGGCCCAAATCGTTTGGTTGGGCTGCCCGGCGAGACTGCCAATCATCGTCCATTGTTTGAACGCGCCGACAGGGAGGGTGAAAGGGTCGGGCTCATGAAGGCTAAAACCAAAGCCTTTCCCTTCCCCAAGCCCCACATCGGCGCCGTCGTTGCCGCTGCTGCCGATGTTGGACAGGACGAGTGCCGTGTCGCCCGATATTTCCAGGATGGCCTGGCCCTTTGCTGTGTGCGGCATACCGCCGAAAAAGACCGGCGTGTTTTGCCCGGAGAGCGTGTCCCGGCAAAAAAATAACGCCATGAAAATCAACAAGTAATGGAATGCTTTCATAAGGCTGACGATAACATTTCAGGTTAGGAGAAAGGGTGAAAACACGCAATGGGCGCTGACGCAAATCCGCTGTTCGGAAATTTTGTTACCTTGTACAATGGGAAAAAAGTATCGGTGCATGCCAGGGAGGAGATACAACAGACGTCGGCAGTACGGACGTCATTCGGCAACGGGCAGACTTCATAGGACTTACATCAGACAGGTGAACGGATCAGCACTTCTAAGGCAAGGCTTCGAAGACGCCGGACCTGTTCTTATTGCGCGATCCGTTTCCGGTTATCACTTTTTTTAAAAAAACTGCCGCTTTGCCATTTCGGGGTAACATTTTACCCCTCTGGTGGATATGTTAGGTGAAAGTGTGCGGCAATACGTTGTTTAGAAATACCCTTGCAGGTAATTCGCATTTGTCATTTACCGGTTATCTTTCGTGAAATTTTTACGCTACACACAGCAAGGATGCGCGCAATATTTCTGTGTTTTTGCCGAATGGCTTTATTAGCCGTGCTCGCCCTGCCGGCCGGTCAGGGGCTACTCTCTGCTCAGCCCTCCCTCAACCAATCGCCCTACCGCCTTCGCGCCGACAGCCTGCGCCGGGCCGCAACCCCATCGGAAGCCCTGACCTGGCTCTCCACCCAGCGAGACGCCCTGGAACAATCGGGCCGGCAACATTCGGCCGATTACGTGGCCGTGCTGTGGACCACCGGCATGTTCCAGATGCGGCTCGACAGTTTCGACCTGGCGCGCCAAAATCTGCAGGCCGCCCTCGACTCCCAGGAGCGGATTTTGCCGGACGATCGCGAAAACCGCATTATCCTGCTCAATACGCTGGCCGACTGCTACGAAGCCTTCGACCCGCCGGCAGCCATCCCCTTTTATGAAAAAGCCCTGTCGCTGCGCCTCGCCGTTGCGGGCGACAACAGCCATTCGGCTGCCAAAGGATACTATGAACTGGCGATCGTGTACACCCTCGTCGGCGATTTTGAAAAAGCCAACGATTACGGCCTAAAAGCTATCCGCAGCCTCAAAAATGCCGGCCTGACCGACGACCCCGATTACAGCGGCTACCACCAGGTGCTGGGTTGGATCCACCAGGAAGAAGGCGATCTGCCCGCCGCATTGAAATACTATTCGATGGCGCTTCCCATGCTCCAGGCCCGCCTGGGTGAGCATCTTGAAACGGCCAAATGTATGAGCACCATCGGTGAAGTGTATGCCCAATTGGGCGATACCGAAAAAGGGCTCCAATACCAACTGGCCGCCGCCACCCTGTTTGAAAAACTGGATACCCCGGAAGGCCGTTACCTGGGCAGTTGTTATTTTTTCCTCGGCGTTACCTACAACCTGGCCAACCAACCGCTAAAGGCCCTCGATTACCTCCGGCGGGCGCAGTATACGGGTGTGCCCCCGGGCGAACAGCCGCCGCCTTCGCCGCCCTTGTTGCTGCATTGTAGCAAGGCCTATTGCACGCTGGGCGATTACACCCGAGCCCTGGCTTGCGCCGATTCGGCCCTGACGACCCTCCGCGCCACAAAAGAAACCAACCGCAACTACTTGTGCCGGGCCCTGCTTACCAAGGCCAATGTGCTCACCGTCGCGTTTCAGCACGGGAAAAACATCCTGCCCAACGCACAGGTGGAAGCATTATGGCTACTCAAGGATGCCCTCGACACCCTGGCATCGATCGTGACGGGATTCGATACCGAGCGCAACAAACTGGCAGCCTATCGCGAGGCCTACGCCACGTATGACCTGGCGATTACGATTTCGACGCAAATGGCCGATGCCGCCGGCGACCCCGACTGGCTGAAAGTGGCTTTTCACTTTTCGGAAGAAAGCAAAGGACTGTTGTTGTACCAGCAACTTTTGGAGAACAAAAACCGCCGCTGGTCGGCCGTACCACTGGCCGCTGAAGAACGATCCCTCCGCGCACAGATCGTAGACCTGAAAAAACAACTGTTTGAACAGGCCGGGAGCGCCGTCGCCGCACCCCAACAATACAACCTGCAGGAACAGATTTTTGCCCTGAACAACCGATACGCCCAGATCAGGAAAAACATCCAGGCCGATTACCCCGGTTATTTTGCCAGCCCCGATACGTTCCCTTCCATTCGGCTCGATTCGCTGCAAGCCGGCCTGGCCCCGGGTGAAGGCCTGCTCGAATTTTTTGCCGGCGACTCCACCCTTACCGCATTTTTGGTGCTGCCCGATACGCTTGTATGCCGGAAACTGGGCCGGAAAAACCCTGTGGAAAGCGATATTGCGCTGCTGCGTGATGCCATCGGTCGTTATTTTCTGGCGCCGCAAAAAACCAGTACTATGTACCTGGATGCGGCCCGCGATTATACGGAATCGGCCTATCGGTTATACCAAACCCTGCTGGCGCCCTTCGACGGGCATTTGCCCCGGCGGCTCACCCTTGTACCCGACGGGGTGCTGGCGTACCTGCCTTTTGAGGCCTTGCTGGTTGAAAAGCCGGAACGCCCCGACCGCTTTCACCTGCACCACTACCTCGCAAACGATATTACCCTGCGTTACGCCTGTTCTGCCGCCTTGCTCCGGGAGATGGAAGCCTTGCCGGCCGCGCCGGCCACAGCCGGCGGGCTGCTTGCAATGGCGCCTTTTTTTGATGGCTCCACCGAATGGCACGATTCACTCCTGGTGTTGCAGGCCCGGCAGAATCGTTCCGATCTGGCCCCGCTCCCGTACAGCGGCGAAGAAGTGTATAAAGTGGCCGAAATAACCGATGGAAAAGTGCTCACCGGCGCCAAAGCCGCCAAAAACGCTTTCATCGCGCAAGCCCCGCAATTCCGGGTGCTCCACCTCGCCACCCACGCGCGCGCCAACGACATAGCCGGCGATTATTCCTATCTTGTGTTCGCCCCCGATCTGCTGCACCCCGATGGCGAGCGCCTGTACGTGAGTGAAATCTATGGTTTGCAGCTGAATGCCGAACTCGTCACCCTCTCGGCTTGCGAAACGGGCCTGGGCCAAATGTACCGGGGCGAAGGCATCGTAAGCGTCGCCCGCGCCTTCGCTTCGGCTGGCGCGCGCAGCATCGTGCAAAGCCAGTGGACCGTCAGCGATGCCCAAACCCGCCGCCTGATGGAATTGTTTTACCAAAACCTGAAAACAGGGTTGCCAAAAGACCGCGCCCTGCAAAAAGCCCGGTCGGCGTACCTCGCCACCTACCGGGGCGAACTGGCACACCCTTATTTTTGGGCTGGTTTTATTTTAATCGGCGATAACGCACCCTTGCATATTTTTAACACCCGGAACTGATAACCAGAAGCCTCCTCCGCAACTATATATGGCATACATCGAATGACTACGCCAAAACAACCAGTTAACTTGCTTGAACGTCTGCACCGTGGCGAAAATGAAGCTTTTGGATACCTGTATGAAAAATATTACCGGCCGGCAGCGGCATTTATTCATGCCAACTCCGGGCAGGAGCAAGATGCACGCGACATTTTTCAGCAGGCGTTGCTGGTCTTGTTTAAAAAAACCAGAAATGCTGATTTCCGGCTGACTGCCGATCCGGGGGCATATTTGCTCGCCGTGGTACGCAACTTATGGCTTTACCGCCTGCGGACGCGCCAAACGCACCCCGAAGTCAGCATCGAGGAAAACCACCGCATACCGGATGCCGGCATAGACGATACGGAGCTGTTGTTTCGGGAAAATACCTGGTCGGAAAAACACCATACCGTGCGGCAATTGCTTGAAACCCTGAAAATCGAATGCCAAAAATTGATTCAATACGCCTACTACAACCGCTTGTCTTCCACCGAAATAGCCGCTTTGCTGGGTTACAGCGAGCGGTTCGTCAAGGTTAAAAAATACCGGTGCCTGGAAGCCTTGCGCGAAAAAGTAAAAAACCACCCCGCTTTTAATCATGATACCTGAAATGTACACGCACATCGAAGACTACCTGCTCGGCCACCTGAGCGAACCCGAAGCCCGCCAGGTGGAGCAGCGCGCTCAGTCGGACGCCGACTTTGCCCGGGAGTTGCTGTTGCAAAAGATCATCCTCGAAGGGATCGAAGCCGTGGGTGATGCGCACATACAGGCGAAAATTGCGCAGATTGACCATAGCCTGGAAAAGGAAGGTTTTTTTGATGCCGCGTCCGACCACCAGCAGGGTGCGTGGTTTTCGGTTCCCCTGTACCGGACACTGGCCATAATCGCCGCCGTGTTGCTCGCCGCTTTGGCGATCAGGTGGTGGATTGCCTGGACGACGCCTGCTGCATCACGGGAGGCGCCGGCCGTCAATACCGCCCCGGCGCCGCAGCCTGGCCCGGCGGTTTCGCCGGATACCGTGGCAACTGCGCTCCCCCCGGCAACGCGCCCCGGCGCGGAGCGCCAAACCCCGGCAAGGCCCGATGCACGTTACCCCGCACTGGCCATGGCCAACTGGTCAACACCCGATTTTTCCAATGTGCGCGGCGACCAAGCCAACTCGTCCGACCTCCTGGCGCAGAGCATCGAGGCCTTCCGGAAAAAAGAGTACGCCGCGGTTATTCAGCGGCTCCGTTCCGTTTCGCAGACCGATCCGAATTATTGGCTCCTGTCCGAAGTGTACGCGCACGCCTGTTATTTGTCGGGCAATACCGTGCAGGCTACCCGGCGGTTTCGCCAAATCGCAGAAAGTGGCCAGCTGCCTTTTTCCGAGCGGGCCGAATGGTACCTCCTGCTGTGTTACCTGACCCGTTATCCGCAAGACCAATCCGCATTTGAAGCGCTGTTGGGCAAAATTTTGGCCGATCCCGGGCATCCGTATTTTGAACAAGCCCGGCAACTGGCAAAGAAAGTGCGGGGGTAGCGCCTGCGCTGCGCTGGGTAACGCTATGGTAAATCCACACCCATGAATTGGATTTTTACGCCCCGGCCTGCCGGCGAGCATTACGCAAACCGGACACGGGGGTCTACCCATGCGTAGAGTAGATCGGCGACCAAACTCCCGATGATGGTCAGCAGCGAAATGAACATCACCATAGCAAACAAGACGGGGTAGTCGTTGTTGGCAAACGCACTTTCCATTTTGATACCCATGCCCGGAAAATCAAACAGGTATTCCACGACCAGCGACCCGCTGATCAATACCGGGAACAGGCTGGCAAAAATGGTAATGACCGGGAACAGGCCGTTCCGGAAGGCGTGCCGCCAAAAAACAAGCTGCTCGCTCAGGCCCTTCGCACGTGCCGTTCGGATAAAATCCTGCTGCATGATCTCCAGGATGCCGCCGCGCATTTGCATGGCCAGCACCGCCAGGGTATGCAAGGTAAGGGTGAGCACCGGAAGGATGAATTTCTCCAGGTTGTCGGCCACCCACTGCCAGAAGGGTTTACTGCTCATCATCCAAGGCTCGGCGTTCAGGCCGTTGAACAAGCCCAAACCGATATCGTGCCGGGAGAGCAACAACGTGAGCAAACTGCCCAGCCACATTAAGGGCATGGCATACAAAAACAGAATGCCGATCCGCGTCCCTTGCTCCACGGGCCGGTGTGCGTACCGCGCCATGAATACCCCCAGCGGTATGCCAAACAAGTAGGCTAGGAACATGGCCGCTCCGTTGAGCAACAGGCTGATCAGCATGCGGGGGCGCAACTCGACCAAAATGGAGTTGCCGGTGATGCGCGACGTACCCGGATCGCCGGAAAGAAAACCCGCCAGCCAAGTGTGGTACTGATTCCGGAAACCATGCCAATACAACGCCGGCACCCAGTTTTTCCACCGCTGGCGGTGTTGTGCCAAATCAGCATAAAGAGTCCGCATGGCGCCGACATGGGCTTGCAGCATGGTCCGGGCCGGCACATTCCCCATCGTATCCACGCAGTGCGCGGCGATTTCCAGGTCAACTGGAACCTGGCCGAATGTTTGGCAGTGGTGGAGCCGGGCAAAAGCGTCCAGCACGGGGCCCGCCGCTTGCTGTTGCACTTGAAACCAAGCGGCGTCGATCGCTTGCAGGAGCTGTTGTGATCCCGGCCAATTGCCATTTTCTAGGGTAAACCGCTCCAGCTTCCGGCGGTACTCCATGGGCAATACCCGGAACACCGTGTCAGGCATGGCGAGGGAGGTAAATGTGCAGTAAAAATTCGGCTGATCGAGGCCCAGCAGGACAGCCCTGGCCCGGTAGGCTGCCGGGTCACGGTCAAAATCAATATGCACCGGGTCCTCATCCCGGATACGGCTCATGGCAAATGTGATCAGCGAGATGATCAACAGGGTTGGCACAGCCAATAGGATCCGCCGAATCAAATACCGCATCATAGGTGCACCGGGTTTCGGAAAAAGGAAGCGCTACAGGAACGGATTGTATTCCATTTCATGCCGGATCGTGGTGGCTGGCCCATGCCCGGGATAGACAATGGTTTCGCCAGGCAAGGTAAATAATTGCGTCCGGATGCTTTGTATCAGCGTGTCGAAATTGCCCCCGGGGAGGTCTGTGCGGCCAATGCTTTCCAGGAACAAAACATCGCCCGCCAGCACAAACCCGTCGGCCGGGCAGTAAAATGACAAACTCGCGGGTGAGTGACCGGGCGTATACAAAATGTGCAGGCTGGTTTGCCCAAAAGCCAGCAGCTCGCCCGGGGTCAAAAAATGGATCGGCTCAGGCGACGGCTCGGCATCCGGGATACCATACATTTGGCAAATGGCCTCAAAGCGTTCCAATACCGGCAATTCACCCCGGTGCAACTCGGGCAGCACCCCCCAGGTTTTGCTGACGAAATTATTGCCGAATACGTGATCCAGATGGCAATGGGTATTGATCAGCCGCACTACCCGCAACTGCTGTTCATCGATAAAGGCACGCAAGCGGGCGCGTTCCTCCGGCGTGTAACAACCGGGATCGATCACGATGCATTCGCCGCTGTCGTCGTACACTACGTAGGTGTTTTCGGCGAATGGACTAAATTCAAAAACCGCTATCTGTACCATGGCCGGGCAATGATAAGTATTGTTTGAAAAAATGCCGGCATAAAGAAAGCGGCTAAATATCATTTCCCGACTGTAATGCACCCCTGCGGGCGCCACTCTTCGGCTATTTTTCAGCAACAGGGATTCTTATCCCGTCAAAAATAAATCTATAGTGTGCTTGAAAAATATGCACAATCCAAACTTATGCGGGACTGGTAGTTCCAAAAAAAAGCCTCTCCCGGTAGTACGGGAAAGGCGGGCAGCAAAGTGGTTGGTTATGTTGTTATTGAACGAGCAGCCGTCGGGTGATGGTCCCTTCCGTGGTCCGGATGCGCAGTGTATAGAGGCCTTTCGACCAATTGCGTATATCGAGCCGGGAGGTATGCACGCCAGTAGAAGGCAGCGATTGTACCGGGCGCCCGAGGGCATCGAACACATCAATATGTTCGAGCAGCAAACTTCCGACAGCCACATAGGCTTCGCTCGAGGCGGGATTGGGATACAGAAAGACTTGTTTTTCCAATTCTGTGTTGGTCACCGCTGTCGTTTCCTGCAATTTCAGCCATACCGTGTCTTGCACCACGCTCCGGATTTCCAGGGGGTTGCCATCCGCGTCGATGGCCCGGGTGCCCACGACCGGAATGGTGAACGGCACCAGCGTAGTGCCCGAGCGTTCGATCACATCGATAATGATGATGAAATCGGTGGTGAAATTGATTTTGGCAATACTACCGTATCCCGACACCGCTTGCCCGTATTTGCGGGAAAAACCCATGTCGAATTGCCGGCGGTCGTACACGTCTTTGGGCAACAGCAGGATATCGGTGGGGAATCCGAAGAACGACGTGGTGCTGTAAAAGATTTCCGGGTCGTGGTTCACAAACTCCGGATAGCGCAATGCGAAAGCCAGGCCGTATAAGCCGAGCACCGGTTTGTACGAACTGCCCACGATGACATCGCCCGTGATCTGAAGCGGCGCCGGGTCGTTGGGGCTGACGACCAGGGTATCCGGCGCAAACCGCACCCAAATCTTGGGCGCCGTGCTGCTGCAATCTACGTGGGTGGTGTCGATCGGGGTATAATGCTGTTCGATCGGGTTGCGGTCAAAATCGTTGATAATGCCGTTCCCATCGCAATCGAGGTGTTTATAATTGATGCCGCCCGGGGCTGTCGCCGGCCAATTGGGTGCAAATTGGGGTGTCCAGGCCGTTGTGGCAAACGGACGCGGGGCGCCGGTGGATAAGTACCCAAGGCCGATATTCAGCAGGTCGTACACATTGGCTTTCTTGTCGCCGTTGGCATCGCCGGGCATCACATAGTCGCTTGCGCCGGGCAGGTTGTCACCGCCGGTGGCGTAGGTATCGGTTACGAGTATTTTCGTAACCGACGACACGCAGCTGCTGTTTTTCCAAACGGTCAGGTTGGTTTTATATACCCCCCCGTGGGCGTAGAAATGTTCGCAGGTGGTGTCGCTCGGGCCGCCTTGCCACAGGGGGCTGCCATCGCCGAAATCCAGCTGCGCATTGTTGTAATTTCCGCTGGCCAGGTTGTGAAAACGCACGGTGTATCCGCTGGCAGGGCTTCCCGAAACGATGTCGAGGGTAAGATCGGTGGTGCAACTACCCGAAGTCGTCAGGCCGCATTCGCCGGCCCACCACTTGGATACGCCTGCGGCGGTGGCGGCGCATTCGTTGGTGTAGGTCACTCCGTTACAGCCGCATACCGGTACAAAGAACGAGGGACAAACGGCGCTGGTGTTGACCATAGCCGTATTGACACAGCTCGGCGGCGCTACGGTCACCACCTGGCAACGCGTGGTCGTGCAAATACTGCCATCCGTCGGATCGGCCACCTCGTACTGCGCGCAAAGGTTGTAAATGCCTTCGCCGGGCAGTATAGTGGCAAATTCGGCCGTTTCGGCCAGTACCTGGTTGGTCTTGCTGTTGTACCATTTAACCGATTGCAGCACACCGGCGTCGGCGCTCACTGGCAGCAGGCGCCCGAAAACTTTGGCTCCCACGGCGGTGATTTGCACGTCGTAGCCGCACCAGTTCGGGTTTTGGGCACTGACAAATATGTTTTTGCTCGTTTTGGCCAGGCAACCATTGGCGTCAGTAACCAGGAGGCTAACGGTGTAATACCCTTCGTGCGGGAAGGTGTGTTGTACCAGATGCCCGGTAGCGGTGGCCCCATCGCCAAACGACCAGGAGCAAAACTGCACATTGGCGTCGTAAATCTGGGCCTGCATCGACAAACGGAAAGCATTCGATTGATCCACCGCATAACCGAATTCAGCCAGGCATGGCAGTGTATCCGACACACAAGTGAGAGCCACCACTTTCAACCCTTCCGAGGAACAACCCGGCGGTAGCGGCGCAGGCTTGGTGGAATACCGGATGGTCTGCCCACCGGTCAGGGCATCAATACCCGCCACCGCCTTTACCAAGGTACCATTGTCGAGGTCAATGATCTTGGCGCCGCAGCCCGGCGTCACCGAAGCCACCCAACCCACTTGCGTGCATTGCGCCAAAAGGGTCGCCGGTATGGGCATGAACGACAGCGCCACACCCGCCAGCCAAAGCCGTATCGTCAAAACAAAACCGTATTGGAAGGAATGTATCGTTCTTTTCATGACCATCTACCGTTCAGGGTACAATTTTACTCTACAAAGATTATCATTCAGCGCCGGAAATCAAAGGACAATATTCATAACTTGCCGGAGAAAAAAAAGTTGGCTCTGTGGAGTAAAAATTTGACAATCAAAATTTTAAACCTCCTGCCCATGCAGGAACTTTCGTTATCTTTATGTTGAGCGACAAACTGCTCTCCTTGTTGCAAACGTTTTCCAAGTACGACCTGAACCGGTTTCGGAAGTTCTTATTGTCGCCGTATTTTAATGATCAGGACGACGTAACGCGGTTGTTCGAACTCGTCAACGATACCTTGCGCAAGGCTCCGAATGCCCTTCCGGCTTTAGATAAAACGGTCGTTTGGAAAGCGCTTTTTGGCAAAGAGCCGTTTGATGATGCACGCCTGCGGCGCCTGGCATCCGATCTCACGTTATTGGCTCAACGTTTTTTGGTGGAAGAAGCCAGGCTGCAAGATAGCCTTTCGGAAGCGCTTGATCTGCAAAAGGCGTTGGAAAAGCCCGAACTGCGCAAGCACCTGTCGGGTGTGGAACGGCAGATCCAAAAAATGCTCGAACAGCCCGGGGGCAAGTCGACGGACTACTATTTCGCCCAGTTCCGGTACCAATGGAATGTATTCAACCGGGCCTCCCGGATCGTGGCGACGGCCGGTTATACCGACAAGTTGGTTGAAGCCGATTTTCATCTCGAATGTTTCTACCTGGCACAAAAACTGAAACTGTATATTTCCTGGCTGTTGTTCCGGGGTTTCCGGGTCACGGAGCGTGAAGTGCCGGTGGTGCCGGGTTTCTGGGAATACCTGACCGACGAGCGTTTTTCCGGGGTTCCACTCATCCAGATCTACCGGAGGGTGATCGTCAGTTTTGCCGATTCGGAAAACGAAACGCATTTCCAGGAACTCCTCCTCGACCTGGAATTGTACGCTCCGCACCTCACGAAAACCGATCTGCGCGAATGTTACCACATGGCGCAAAACTATTGCGCGCTCAAGATCAACCAGGGTAAAACCGCGTATTACTACCGGTATTTCGGGCTGATCAAAAACATGGTCGATCGGGATATCCTGCTTGAGAACGGGCAACTCCCGGAGTCGGTTTTCAAAAATTTCATTACTGTGAGCCTGGGTGCCGACGAATATGCCTGGACCGAACAATTCATTCAGCGCTATGCCGGCTTTTTGCCCGCTAACATCCGGGAAAACGCCCGCATGTTCAACCTCGCCTATGTCAGTTTTTACCGGCAGGATTATGCAAACGTCATCGAATACCTGCGCGATGTGGAATACAGCGATGTAGTGTATGCGTTGGGCGCCAAATCGATGCTGGTACGCACCTACTACGAACAGGGCGAGTACCTGGCCCTGGACTCGCTGATTGATAGTTTCCGGATTTTTCTGCGGCGCAACAAGGTGATCTCCAAAAATTTGAAACGCGAATACAACAACTTTCTCAGCCTGGTGAAGCGGCTGGCTATGCTGTCGCCCGACGATAAGAAGACGATTGCCGACCTGCGCAAGCGCATAGAAGAAACCTCCTACACCATGCCGAAAAACTGGCTGCTGAAAAAGATCGCCGAAGTGGAAAACGGATAGGAGTCCGGCACAACTAAAATGGCCGAACTCCTGTCGCAAGGTACATTCTGCTTAAAAGCGTGTTTGGAATTTCATCGCTGGGTACCAAACATGGTCTTACCTATCGCTCGATTACGTCGATAATAATGATACTGGCGCTGGCCTCCCGGTTGGCACAAATACAGGACAGCTCGCAGCGGTAGGTTTTGGTTGGATCCAGGTTGGTTATGAGTTTGCTGGTACCGCTTTCATTGGTTTCTGAAGCGGTGGATAAGGTAGCGAGTTCATACACCTTGAGGTGGTAGGCGGAAGCGCCCGCCACGGCACTCCAGTCCAGCAATGCCGATGTGGCGGAAGGCTTCGTGTAGGTGAAAGAAGCCGGGGTACTCAGGTTGCAGGCATCGTCCGTTGTCACCGCCGGTTTTGTTTCGGTATTGACGGCGGTTTGGGCGCCGGTGGATAGCGGCAAAAGGGCTATCATTAAACCAGCAAGTACAAGCAGAAAAAATTTACGGGTGGGCATAGTCAAAATTTATTGACTTAGGTAAATATTGGATGACATTATATTTCTCTATACAATACTATACATCTCCACACGGGTGCAAACACCGCGTGCGACAAAACAAAACCAGGTGCTGCGCGCGCAACACACCCGATGCATTACCGGAAAATAACGATGATCAGGTTTTTTATACAGGATTAAACACTGGCATAGAAGAACACTGCCAATCGCGCAGATAAACATACTGCCCAGCAAAATTAGGGATGCCCCCAGAGGTTCCCAAAATTAGGCGCAAAAATTCCGGGAATATTATATTCCAAAAATTGCATGCATCTTCCGGGCATTTTGAACTTGTCATGGCGCATTCTACTCCCGTTTTTCTTTTTTGCCTTATCCTGCTGCTGAAATGGCCCTGCGCAACCCGGGCCCAACCGGCCAATGCCTTTGAATGGACCGCCAATCTGTACTACGGAACCCTCTGGCGCCATACCCCGAAACTGACCATCCGTACCGGCCAGCCCGTATGGGGGCAGGAATGGGGCATACGCCTGCAAACACGCGGCAAAAAAAACTGGCATGCCTGGCAACGGTTTCCGGCTTTCGGGCTTTCGCTTTCGCATTTCCGGCTCGGCGAACAGGCGCACGGCGACGCCTGGGGGATGCTGCCCAACCTGAGCGTGCCGCTCCTCCGGACCCCACACTGGATGGCGGTTTTTCGGTTGGGCACCGGTTTGGGGTTTGTGACGCATCCGTACGACGCGTTCCGCAACCCCGGCCAAAATGCCATCGGGTCGCACTGGAACAACTACACGCAATTTTGCCTGAGCGCCATTCTTCGCTTATCCGGGCACTGGCGCTTGCAGGCCGGCGCCAGCCTCAACCATTTTTCCAACGGCGCCACCACCCTGCCCAATTACGGCATAAACCTCCCCAGTGGGTTCGCCGGCCTGTCGTGGTCGCCGGCCGGTATCCGGGAGGCTGAATTCGTTCAGCCGGCCATATCCAAACGCGGCAACCGCTACTGGGGCGCCCTGGCCGCCGGTGGGTTGGCCCTCATCGAGTATTCGGTTTTCGACGGCCCGCGGTATCCGGTTTGGGCGCTCTCCGCAACAGGTTTTTATCAAATCAACCGCGTCAACCGGCTCCACGCCGGTCTGGAATACGAGTTCAACCGGGCGGTATATGAATGGGGCCTGCGCAGCGGCGGCTTCCGCACGGCCCGTGCCGCACAACGGGGCGCTGTCCGGCTGGCGGCGGTTGCGGGCGATGAATTTTTGTTCGGCCCTTTGAGCGTACAACTGCTGGCCGGGATCTATACCGGAAAACCCATCAACCAATATATCGCCAACCCCTGGTACAGCAAGCTCATCACCCGGTACTACTTCCCGCCCGTATTGCACACCCGATTGCGGTTGCACGCCGGCATCGCCCTGAAAGCCCACCGCACCACGGCAGAATATATTTCCTTGCTCACCGGGTTCGTTTTTTGAACCGGAAATGGCGTAATTTTGCGGTCTTTTATGCCTGGCAACGGGTGGCGGCATACCAGTTCAGCCGCTGTTGTAAACCGCGCATACCAACGGGCAACATTCGAAATAGCCCGCGAACGATTCTGATCATGGCCACACCACGCACCGTCGCGTTTCATACCCTGGGTTGCAAACTAAACTATTCGGAGACCTCCGCGCTCGCGCGGCTGTTCGAAGACCGCGGCTATTGGCCGGTCCGCTTCGAAGATGGCGCCGATATCTATGTGATCAACACTTGCTCGGTGACGGAGCAGGCCGACAAAGAGTGCAAGAAGATCGTGCGGCAAGCCTTGCGGCGTCAACCGGGCGCCTTCGTGGTGGTTACCGGATGCTATGCGCAATTGAAACCCGATGAAATTGCCGATATCCCGGGGGTGGATCTCGTGCTGGGCGCCGGAGAGAAATTCCGCATCCTGGAGTATGTGGACGATCTCAGCAAAGCACAGGGCAAAGGCATGGTGCGCGCCGGGGCCGTCCGCGACGTGAATACCTTCAGCGCTTCCTTTTCGTTTGGCGACCGCACGCGTTCGTTCCTGAAAGTGCAAGACGGCTGCGATTACAAATGTTCGTTCTGCACCATCCCCCTGGCCCGCGGCGCCAGCCGCTCCGACACTGTGGACAATGCCGTGGCCAACGCCCGGGCCATCGCCGCCAAAGGCGTGCAGGAAATCGTGCTGACGGGTGTCAATCTGGGCGATTTCGGAAACGGTACGGCTGTCATTGAGGGCGAGCGCCAGCAAAAAGAGGCCCTGTTCGTCGACCTGATCCGCGAACTGGAGCGCTCGGTGGAGATCGCCCGGTTCCGCATCAGCAGCATAGAGCCCAATTTGCTGACCGATGAGATCATTGCCTTTGTGGCTCAAAGCCGGCGTTTTATGCCGCATTTTCACGTACCCCTGCAATCGGGCAACGACAAACAACTCGGCGACATGCGTCGCCGTTACCGCCGCGACCTGTACGCCGAACGGGTGGCCGGCATCAAAAGCCGGATGCCACACGCCTGCATCGGCTGCGATGTGATCGTCGGCTTTCCGGGCGAAACCGAGGCAGATTTTCTCGAAACCTACCGCTTTTTGCAAACCCTGGACGTGTCGTACCTCCACGTGTTCACTTATTCCGAACGGGCCAACACACCGGCCGCCGACCTACCCGGCGTGGTGCCGGTGGAAGAACGCCGCCGCCGCAACCAGGCCCTGCGCGGACTCTCGGAGATGAAACGGCGTGCCTTTTACCAGCAGCACCTCGGCGCCACCCGGCCGGTACTCTTCGAACAACACCGGGACCCGGCGCTGATCACCGGCTTTACCGACAACTATATAAAAATTGAAATGCCGGCCGAAACGGGCCAGATCAACACCCTTGCGCCGGTGCGCCTCCAGCACCTTTCAGCCGACGGCGAAGTGGTGCTCAGCAGCTGCGCCCACATGAGCGGCGTATTTTGAAAAAGGTGCGACGCCGCCCGGAATACCTCAACCGGCGTAAAATTTCAGGCAATCGTCGCACAGGCATTTGCCATTGAACTGCCGGAGCAGGGTTTCTTTGGTCGCCGGGTGCAGGTTGGGAAAACGCTCCCAGCAATCGCCGGGGTTATAGTTGATGAAATTCTTGTTGCACTTCGGGCATTGCTGCATGAACATCTGATCCTCTTCAACCCAGGCCACCGCCACGCGCCCACCCAGCGGCGGGTTCTGTTTCCGCACCCTGACTTTAAGCGCCATCATGTTGGGAAACTGTTTTTTCATCCGCTCAAAAATGGCGTAGACCACCGTTTCAATCAATTGGCGCGGCTCCTGCATCTCCATCTTGCAGATCTGGTACACCGATTCATAATTGATCGTCGACTCGATATTGTCGGCCTCGGCAGCAGCTTTAATGACGGTTTGGACGTATACATCCACCATATACTCGGTACCGATCGCCTTCTCGGCCTCATAGACGCCGTGATAGGCGTAAAACTTCATCCCTTCGAGTGCGATAATTGCCATTTCGGGTGTTTGAATGGTTGATAAACGGCCTTCGGGGGCACAAAAAACGCAAAAGATGCGGCACTTTATTCGCCCAGCATTTCCTGCAACAAATCGCGCTTATCGGCCAGCGCGGGGCACTTGGCGATCAGGTGCTGGTTCACTGTATCCAGTTCCGCCGGTTTGAGGTGGCCGAACTGGCCCACTACCGTTGCCATGCACTCCTTGGTCTTGTTGTATTCCTGTTGCATTTTTTCAAAATATTCCGTCAGTCGCGCCGGGTTGGCGGTGTCGGCCTGCCGGTTGATGGCCGCCAGCTGCGCAGTACACTCGCAATAAGCCGTGGCAATTCTCTCATACCGGTTTTGTGCCGGCGCGATCCATTGACAGCCCACCAGTATCAAAATGACCACGCCTGCGCAATAGCGGAAACAATAAATGATTGCTTGCATGCCGTAAAGATAAAAGGACTTTCAAGTTCGAAGTCTGAAGTTCGGGGTTCGTCTTTACAAGGAAGGACCGCAACTTTACCCGGAAAGTATCTTTTAGCCAACTTCAAACCTGAACCGTTTTCCACCGTCCCCGGCGGAACACCCAGATGGCGCTTATGGCCAGCGCCGATTCGGCCACCACGATGGAATAATACACGCCGGCCTGCCCCCAGCCCAGGTACAGGGCCAGGCACCAGGCGAGTGGCATTTCAATCAGCCAGAAACAGCAAAAATTGAGCAACGTAGGCGTGCGCGTATCGCCGGCGCCATTAATGGCCTGCGATAAGATCATGCCGTAGCCATAAAAAATATAGCCCGCGGCTATGATCCGGAGCGCCATCGAGCCGGCCTGCAGCGTAGCGGGCTCGTCGGTAAAGAGGTGTATAAAGAAAGGCGCGCCGGTCAGGTAGATCACCCCCACGCTGCCCATAAAAATCATGTTGAAAAATCCGGCCCGCCAGGCCGATTGCTCCGCGCGCTCGGGGTGGCCGGCGCCCAGGTTTTGCCCCACCAGGGTAGCGGCGGCGTTGGCCATACCCCACGACGGCAGGATGGTGAACACGATAATGCGGATCGCAATGGTATAGCCGGCCGTCACTTCTTTGCTGATCTGCCCGAGGATGTACATCATGAAAATCCAGCTCGCCGAAGCGATCAGGTATTGGCCGGTGCTGCCTGCGCCAATGTTCAGCAGGCGCCGGATGATCTCCCAACGCGGCCGGAGGTAGCGCCAGCGCACGCGGACGATCCTGCCCACCTGGAATAATTGCCACAACTGGTACAGCACTCCGGTGGAGCGGCCGATCGTGGTGGCAATGCCGGCGCCCAGTACGCCCAGTTCCGGAAACGGCCCAATGCCGAAGATCAGCAGGGGGTCGAGAATGATATTCACCCCGTTGGCGATCCAAAGCGCGCGCATGGCGGTAGCCGCATCGCCGGCGCCGCGAAAGATCCCGTTGAGCATCCACAATAACAGGATCGGCAAATTGGCTGTGAACAACAAGCGGGTGAAATGCTGGCCCGTTTCGGCCACGCTGCCGTCTTTCGACATCAGTAGAAGGATGTCTTTGGCATATATAAAACCCGGCACGGCGATGAGCAGCGACAACACCAGCGCAATCAGGATCGTCTGGGCGCCGGCCACCGAAGCCGCCCGGCGGTTGCCCTCCCCCACCCGTCGCGCCACCACTGCAGTAGCGGCCGCGCTCAGCCCAATGGCAATGGAATAGATCAGCGTGAGCACCGACTCGGTGAGCCCTACCGTGGCCACGGCAGCCGTGCCGATCCGCGCCACGAAAAAAGCGTCGACCACCGCAAACAGCGATTCCATGGCCATCTCCAGAATCATCGGCACCGACAACAACACGATGGCGCGGTCGATACTCCCGGTCGTGAACACCTGTTCCTCACCGTTGATGGCCTGGCGCAGGATCCGGCGCCAGCGCTGCCAGCGGGCTTCTATTTTCGTTTCAACAAGCATAACTAGTTCAGGCGTAAACGACCGTCCGGCAAAAAGTAGTTTACCGGATTGCGGTTTTCATTTTTGGTAAAAATGACGGATAAAAGAGGCAGTTTCTGCGGGCAGAAGCCCTTATTCGACGTATGTGGCCCGGTAAGGACTGAACAAACAACCGGATGGATGGTGTTGTTCGAAGCCAAAACCTGTTAGCGTCAAATTAAGTTCCGGATCAAAGGCGCCTGTATAAAACGCACCGGGCTCGTATAACCACAAATTAATTTTGCCGCAGGCCTTGCACCAACTTCCGCGCCGTAACTTTGTTGTACCGACCAAGCAAGCCCGTTCACTATGCAACAGATCGAAACGCTCCTCCACCGCGCCCTCCGCTTCGAATGGCTCAGCCCCGAAGAGGGCGTTTTTTTATTGGAAAACGCCCCCACGGCCGAACTCATGTACGTGGGCAACCGCATGCGCCAGCACCACGTGCCGGGCAATATCGTGACCTGGATCATCGACCGCAATTCCAACACCACCAACGTGTGCATTGCCAATTGCAAATTCTGCAATTTCTACCGGCGCCCGGGACACGAGGAGTCCTACGTCACCACGATTGACGAATACAAACAAAAGATCGAAGAAACCTTCCGCTTCGGCGGCGAACAACTGCTGCTGCAGGGCGGGCACCACCCCGACCTGGGATTGCAGTTCTACGTCGACCTGTTCCGCAAACTGAAAGAACTGTACCCCAACCTCAAACTCCACGCCCTCGGCCCCCCCGAGGTGGCGCACATCAGCAAACTCGAAGGCATGCGGCACTACGACGTGCTCAAAGCCCTGATGGAGGCCGGCCTCGACTCGCTGCCCGGCGCCGGCGCCGAGATCCTCAGCGACCGGGTGCGGCGGCTCATCTCCAAGGGCAAATGCGGCGGCGAGGAGTGGCTCAACGTGATGCGCGCCGCCCATCAGCTGCGGCTGACCACCTCGGCCACCATGATGTTCGGCCATATCGAGACCAACCTGGAGCGCATGGAACACTTCGCCGCCCTCCGGCAGGTGCAGTCGGAAAAACCCGCCGACGCCAAGGGCTTCCTGGCCTTTATCCCCTGGCCGTTCCAGGACGAAGACACTATCCTCAAAAAACTCAAGCGCGCCCGCAACGCCGTGACGGGCGACGAGTACGTGCGCATGATCGCCCTGAGCCGGATCATGCTGCCCAACATCGTCAACATCCAGGCGTCGTGGCTGACCGTGGGCAAGCAGGTGGCGCAAGTATGCCTGCACGCCGGCGCCAACGACTTCGGCAGCATCATGATCGAGGAAAACGTCGTGTCAGCCGCCGGCGCCCGCTTCCGCTTCACCGCCGACGGTATCCAGCGCGCCATCCGCGAGGCCGGCTTCGAACCGCGGCTGCGCAACCAGCAGTACGAATTCCGGGAAATACCGTCCGGGATCGAGCAGCAGCAACTCGACCGGCAGGCCATGCTGGTGGATTGAGCGGGTTTCGGCATTTCGGAAAATCGCGCTACTTTTCGGCCGTTAATCGCCCGAAAGCATGCAAAAATCCATCGCACCCGCGGCCTTCCTTTCCTATGTGCACGATGACGACGCCAACCTCAACGGCCGCATCACCTATTTCGCCGAACGGCTGAGCCGTGTGACGCACCTGCTCACGGGGGCGCCGTTCCCGATCTGGCAGGACCGCGGGCAGATCAACTGGGGCGAGGCCTGGCGGGAGCGCATCGAATCGGGGCTCGAGTCGGTCACCTTTTTTCTGCCCGTCATCACGCCCGCGTATTTCAACAGCAAGTATTGCCGTCAGGAGTTCGAGAAATTCGCCGCCTTCGAAACGGCCCGCGGCCGCAAAGACCTCATCCTGCCGCTTTACCTCATCGAGGTCGACGATCTCGCCGATCCGGATTTCCGGAAAAAAGACACGATCGCCCGCGTTTTGCTCGAACGCCAGTACGCCGACTGGCGGGAGTTCCTGTTCGAACCTGCCGACCGGCTCGACAAGCAGTTTCAGGCACTGGCCCAACAGATCAAGAAGGCCATGGGACGGGCGCAGGCGCCGGCAACGCCCGCACCCAGACCGGAGTCGAAACCCGAACCCGCCCGGGAAGCCGCCCAGACCATCCGGGAGGGCCCAACGCCGAAAACAGAGCCGAAAACCTTCGTGGTCGATCAAATGCACCGCGGAGATTTTACCTCGCTGCGTGAGGCGGTATCCAAGGCATCGCCGGGCGCGCGCATCCTGGTGCGGCCGGGGTTATACCAGGAAGGGATCGTGATGGATAAACCGCTGGAAATCATCGGCGACGGCCCGGTGGACAGCATTGTTATGGAAGCCAGCGGCTCGGATGTCATTTTATTCAAAACCACCATGGGCCGGGTAGCGAATCTGACGCTGCGACAGCGCGGCGGGGGCAAATGGTACGGCGTGGATATTGCACAAGGCCGGCTCGATTTGGAAGATTGCGATATCCAAAGCGATAGTTTGTCTTGCGTCGCCATTCACAATGGCGCTGCGCCACAGATACTCCGGAACCGGATTCATGACGGAAGTCAAGCAGGGATTGATGTTTTTGAAAATGGCCGCGGCTTGATCGAGCAAAACGATATTTTTGGAAATGCTTTTGCCGGAATTAACATAAAAACAGGCGCTGATCCAATTGTACGAAACAACCGGGTTCATGACGGAAGACAATCGGGTATTTTCATCTATGAAAACGGCCACGGCACAATCGAACAAAACGATATTTTTGGAAATGCTTATGCCGGAATTCAAATAAAAGAGGATGCTGATCCAATTGTACGGAACAATCAGGTTCACAGTGGGAAACAATCCGGTATTTTTGCCAATGAAAACGGCCGCGGTACAATTGAGCAAAACGATATTTTTGGAAATACTTACGCCGGAATTCATGTAAAAACCGGCGCTGATCCGATCGTGCGAAACAACCGGATTTTCGAAAATGGCTATGAAGCCGTTTGGGTGATTGAAAACGGCCGCGGAACCTTCGAAAACAACACCCTCCGCGCCAACAAACGCGGCGCCTGGGACATCGCAGAAGACTGCCTGCCCAATGTAAAACGCAGCGGCAACATCGAACAGTAAGCCCCCCTACCCTGCCCGTGGTACGGATTCGGGCCGTTTTTCAACTAATCGACCCTACGTCGCCTACCCGACGATTTCTGTCCGTTTCCGATGGAACGGATTGTCCGTGCTTAGGCCGATATTCGTAGGTAAAAATCATCCCACTTATGCGAACAATCATCCTACTTACCGCCATTTTCACCCTCAGCCTCAGCGCTGCCCGCGCACAAAGCGCCTATTACAAGGTGAAATTCCCGGACGACCAAACCATCATAGGCTGCTATGCCTATCCCGACACCGTGTGGCCCGAAATCGAAAAGTACAGCGACTGCCCGTACAACATCGGTGTGTCGGTGAAAGACCAGGTGTTCAACCTCAACGCCTGGGGCGGCTGCAAAAAGATCCTCCGCACCTGGACGCTCCTCCACTGGTGCACCTACGATCCCAACGAACCCTGGCCGGTGTACATCCAAAACCCGGAAAACACCGACGTGGGCGCCACCGTGTTCGGCGTGCCAAGCAACCGCGGCCACATCACCTACACCCAGATCATCAAAGTACTGGACAAGGAGGGGCCGATCTTCTTCAACTGCCCGTCCGATCCGGTGGTCTTTTGCGACAAAACCAATAACGACCCCAGTCAGTACAACGATAACCACATCGACAAATGCGAAGGCCCGGTGGATCTCGGCATTAAACTCACCGACCTCTGTTCCGAAGCAGACATCCTGTTATCGTACCGCCTGTTCCTCGACCTCGACGGCAACGGCTCCATGGAGACCTATGTGAGCAGCAGCAGCCCCACCGCCTGGCCCATCGACAAGATGATTCTCACGGGCTCGGCCGACACGCTGATGGCCAATATTGCCTTCCCACGGTTTCACGACCATGGTACGCCTAAAATCGAATGGATTGCCAACAAACCTGCGGCAACGAATCTATCTGCAAATACGACTTCACGGTCAAAGATCGCAAGGCGCCGACGGTCGTCTGCATCAACGGACTGAGTATCAATATCATGCAAACCGGCATGATCACGCTCTGGGACACTGATTTTCTCCAGTACGTGTACGACAACTGCACCCCGGCCAACCAGATCAAAATCGGGATCCGCAAAGCCGGCACGGGATCGGGTTTCCCCGTCGACAGCCACTCGGTGACCTTCGACTGCGGCGAGCTGGGTTCGCAGGAAGTCGAAATCTGGGCTATGGACGCCTACGGAAACGCCGATTTCTGCAGCACCTATGTCATCGTGCAGGACAATATGGGCAGTTGCCCGCCCTCGCCGACCTTCAAAGGCACCATCGCCTCCGACGACCTGAAGCCGGTGCCCGGTGTGCAGGTGACGCTCAAAAAGTACAACCAGGTCAAGGCAACGGGAGTGACCGACGCCACCGGGGTGTACCAGATCGGGAGCATGACCTCGGGCTGTAACTACCAACTGTTCCCGTCGTTCGACGACCAGGCCAAAACGGGTATCAATACCCTCGACGCGTTGCTGGTCGGTGCGCAGATCGACGATATTCTGCCTTTGTCGTCGCCCTACAAATTGCTGGCCGCCGATGTCGACAACGACGGCAAACTCACGTCCGCCGACGTACTGAGCATCGTCAAGGTAGTGCTGGGCGATAAAACGGCCTTCCCCGCCAAACCGGTGTGGCAATTTATTCCGGCCGGGTACACGTTCTCGAATACTACGGCAATGCCTGGTCGACTGCGATTCCGGGTTCCACCACGTTCTGCCTTTCCGGCGCCATGACCCATCCGCCGGCCGATTTCAGGGAAGAACGGCGATTGCAAACGCATCGGCCGTTTCGGCTAATTCTACCCTGACGCTGTGCGGTGACCGCCAAGAACAATAACGCCGTATTCCAGGCGCTCGACCAGGTGCTGACGGCCGGAAAAGAAGTGCGCGTGGATATTGTCACCCCGGAAATGGGAGGCTATGCCGGCTTCCAGTTCACGCTGGAGTACGACCCCTCGGTATTGTCGCTCAATACCATCGAGCCCGACCTGAACCGGCCGGTTTCATCGCCCACTACAAACAGTGAAGGTCACGACCGGCTGGCACTCCACGGTGATGCTCAACCCCGTAATCGTGGGCAAGAACAACCGTATGCGCACCTTTACCCTCGTGTTCAAGGCACTGCGCGGCGGCCTGTTGAGCAAATCGCTGCACATGAGTTCGACGATCACGCCCGCCGAGGCCTATTCGCGCGATCTGAAAACCGTGCGGGCCGTCCTGCAATTCCAGGCAGAAGCCGTTAGCCTCGGCGGCACCAAACTGGAACTGCTGCCGGTTTGGCCGAACCCGGTCCAGAATCAACTCACCGCAGCATTCTACCTGCCGGAAGCCGGCAAAACCAGCCTGTTGCTCTCCGACGCCAACGGCCAGGTGTTGCAAACGGTTCAGGAATACCGCGAACGCGGCTACAACCAGGTCGACATCCAACTGGGTCAATCGGTGTTGCCCGGACTCCTGTTCCTGCGCCTCGAAGGCCCCGGCGGCTCCGATGTGCAGCGGGTGATGAAGTTTTAAACGGTTGAAGTCCGGAGTTTGACGTACTTGAAGTGGTTAACGGGCATTGGAGCCTGTTAACCACTTCGTACTTCAAACACCGAATGCTCAAAATAGAATTTTCCCGTTCCACCATCCTGTTTCGATGATGGCGTCGTTTTTCCGGTAAAACCGGAGGGCGGGTTCGTTCCAGTCGAGCACCTGCCATTTGACCAGCCGGCAGCCGCGCCGGCGGCCTTCCTGCACGAAGGCCTCGAACAACATTTGCCCGATGCCGTAGCGGCGGAAGGCTTCGTTGACCACAAAATCGTCGAGGTAGAGCATTTTGCCGCGCCAACTGGAATACGTCATATAAAACAGCGTCATCCCAACGATGCGGCCGTCGGCTTCGGCCACATGGGCTTCGAATAACCCGTTGCGAAAATCGTCGAGATACTCGGCCGGCGTGGTAACTACCGCTTCCGGCTCTTTTTCATATACGGCGAGTTCATACACCAAGGCGTGAATGGCGGGTAGATCGGCTTCCGTAGCCGACCGGATCGTAATATTCATCGTGGGTAGTTTTTATTCTTTTTTTCGCGGGCCAGTTCTTCGTCCAGCAAAACGGCTTCGTGTACTATTTCGAGCACCGGCTCTTCCCGGATCTCCCGCGCCGCGCGCAGCAGCACATACGCTACCTCCTTGCGATCGCCCAGGTCGAGCAGCCCTTGTTCGTTGGACAGCAGGTGCCCGCGCGTGAACCCCAGCGCCACGCCTTCGCTGTGTCCGCTGTACGGAAAAGAGGCCGGATACATAAAACAGATGCGGCTGTACCGATGGTAATACGGGACGCCGTAGCCGAATTTTTCGCGCAACGCCGGAAAATGGTCCAGGATCAGCGCCCGCAGGTGCAGGCAAATCGCTTTTTCTGCCGGGAGCAGCATCTCGTAAAAAGCGTCGAAGTCCTGGAAGCGGTGTAGTTTTAACATTGTTTGGCGATCATTTTTCAGGATAGGCAACCACCGGACGGGTCGAAAAAAACACATATCAGACAGAAGTGGAGCAAAGTAAAAGGATTCAGCGAAATTTGCAGCGGCCTTAACCAATCAAACCGGATCAATGCCGCGCTCCAGCTCTGGTTGTGGAGCGCAAGTTTTTGCCCAATTCTATATCTTCGCCATAGAAACGAGCGGACAAAACCGAGCACGCTTATGAAATGGTTGGTCAACGCAACCGTGAAACAGTACCTGCGCCTGCGCATGAACCGCATTGAGCGGTTTATGTTCCGGCCCGAGGTCACGCAGGAGCGCTGGTTTCGCAAACTGCTCGAAAGCGCCCGGCAAACGGAATTTGGCCGCCGGTATCATTTCTCCAGCATCCGCACTTTCGATGATTTTGCCCGGCGAGTGCCCGTACAGGATTATGAGCGGGTAAAAGTTGACATAGCCCGTATGATGCGCGGCGAACGCGATGTGTTGTGGCCCGGCGAGGTCAACTGGTACAGCAAAAGCAGCGGCACTACCAGCGACAAGAGCAAATACATTCCCGTGCCGCGTACCAATCTTTTTCAGTGCCATATCGCCGGCAGTTGGGACTCCGTAGCCCTGCTGTACCACAACCGGCCCGATATGGAGATCTTCCGCCGGCGCAACCTCATCATGCCCGGCAGTTTCAATCACCTGCCCGATTACCCCAAAACCCGTTTCGGCGATATCAGTTCCATCCTGACCTACCACATGCCGGCTATCGGCCGGATGTTTTACACCCCCGATTTCGAAACGGCGCTCCAACCGGATTTCGAACAAAAAATCGAGCGCATCGCCGACATGGTCAGCCGCGTCGACGACGTGGTGATGTTTGGCGGCGTGCCCACCTGGATTCTGGTGCTCTTCCGCCTCATCCTGGAAAAAACCGGCAAGTCGAACATCCTCGAGGTGTGGCCGCGCCTGCAGGCCTATATGCACGGCGGCGTCGGGTTCGACCCTTATCGGCGGACGTTCCGCGAACTCATCCCCAGCGACCAGTTCGTGTACCAGGAGATCTACAACGCCTCTGAAGGGTACTTCGGCGCACAGTGCGACCTCGACCGCAACGACATGCTGTTGTTGGCCGACCACGGCGTGTTCTACGAATTTATACCGATGGACGAATGGGACAAGGAGCATCCCCGCACGGTGCTGTTGCCGGATGTCGAGCTCGGCAAGGATTACGCCGTGCTGATCTCCGCCAACAACGGACTGTGGCGCTACCTTCCGGGCGACACGATCGTGTTTACCCGCCGCTATCCGTTTTGTTTTCAAATCTCGGGGCGTACCAAACAGTTTATCAACGCATTCGGCGAAGAAGTGATGGTAGGCGATACCGACAAAGCCCTGGCTGAAACCTGCACGCAACTCGATGCCGTGGTGTCGGAATACACCGCTGCGCCTGTTTATTTTGCCAACGGCCGCAGCCGGGGCGGGCATGAGTGGGTCGTCGAATTTGAAAAAGCCCCCGCCGATCTCGAACGCTTTAACGAAATGCTCGACGAAACCCTGCAACGCATCAACTCCGATTATGAAGCCAAGCGCTTCCGCGGCATGGCCCTCGAACGCCTGCGCCTCCACCCCGTGCCCCCCGGCACTTTCCACCGCTGGATGAAAGCCCGCGGCAAATTCGGCAGCCAAAACAAAGTGCCGCGCCTGGCCAATCACCGTCAGTTTGTAGAAGAAGTCCTGCGCTTTGCAAACGGCTGAGGGCGTTTTGCCATTCGCGGACAGGCATTCATATTCCCAACTTTTTCTTGCGCCAAACAAACCGATCTTTGGCGGGGCGGCCATAAGGAACACCAAGAAATATTATGCCCTCCCATCCGCAAACCGGTTGATCCGCACAAATTCGCTTAAACATGCAAAAACGACTATCCTGCCTGCTGGCGGCCTGCATGCTGGCCGCGCCAACTCTGTTGGTTGCTCAACCCAAAATTCAACTTGTACCCTTCACGGCGGGTTTTACCCGGCCGACGGATATCGCCCACTGCGGCGACAGCCGGCTGTTCATCGTCGAACAGAGCGGCGTCATCTGGGCGCTCGACAGCCTCGGCAACCGGCTCGACACCTTCCTCAATATTACGGCTCGCGTCCGCTCGGTGGGCAACGAACAAGGCTTGCTGGGGCTGGCCTTCCCGCCCGATTACGCCCAAACGGGTCATTTCTATGTGGATTACACCCGCGTAACGGATGGCTATACCCGGGTGTCGCGATTTACCGTCAGCGCCGGCAGCCCCAACCGCGCCGACCCCAACAGCGAGGAGATCCTGTTCACCCAGGCCCAACCTTATAATAACCACAACGGCGGCTGCCTGAAATTCGGCCCCGACCACTACCTGTATATAGCGCTCGGCGACGGCGGTTCGGGCGGCGACCCGCAGGGCAACGGGCAAAAGAAAAGCACCCTGCTCGGCAAAATCGCGCGCATCGATGTCAACAGTACGTCGCCGGGCCTGCCCTACGGCATCCCGGCCGACAACCCTTTCGTGAGCGATACCACAGCCCGGCCCGAAATCTGGGACCTGGGTCTGCGCAACCCGTGGCGCTATTCGTTTGACCGCCTGACCGGTGATCTGTGGATTGCCGACGTGGGCCAGGGCTCCCATGAAGAAATCGATTTCGAACCCGCTCACACCGGCGGTCTCAACTACGGCTGGCGTTGCTACGAAGGATTTTCACCGTATAATACCTCCGGCTGCCCGCCGGCTACAGCCTTCACCGCTCCGATTTTTGATTACCCGCATACCTCGGGCAATTGCTCGGTGACCGGCGGGTTCGTCTACCGCGGCAGCCAGTATGCCGACTTGTACGGATTGTACCTGTTTGCCGATTACTGTACCGGTTGGTGGTGGGCCACCCGCTCTTTGCCCGACGGCACGTTTGCCACCGCCCAAATCGCCGACCTGGCCAACAACCAGTACAGCACCTTCGGTGAAGACCGCGACGGCGAGTTATACGTGGCGGCCCTGTCGCAAGGGACGATTTACCGGGTCACGGAGTTGTGCTCGTCCTTCCAGATTTCCGGCACCGTCACCGATGCCACCTGCAACGGCGCCTTCAACGGGATGATCGACCTCGATGTGCAGGGCGGCAAAGCGCCATACTCCTTCACCTGGTCGAACGACCAAACCGATTCTCTCGTGGTGTACCTCAATCCCGGCACTTATACCGTAGAGGCGCAAGACGGCAACGGCTGCATCCGGCGCGACACGTTCGAGGTAGGGACTACCGAACCGATTCAAACACCGGAGATCGCGGCGCTTTCCTGGTCGGCACCGCTGCCGGGGCCGGGGCTGATTTGTACGGCTGATTCGGTGCTGCTCGAATCGACCGAAGCGCCCGCCGGATTTGGTTACCAGTGGCTGCTCGACGGGCAAAACATCTCCGGCGCCACCAACCAACAATATACAGCCCACCAGGTCGGAACCTACCAGGTGGTGTTCAGCAGCCCGGCGTGTAATTCGCCTTTTTCACAGGTACTCATCATTCCGGAAGTAGTTGTTCCGATTCCCACGATCAGCAGCAGCGGCGTATCGGTGCTCTGCCCGGGCGACACCATCGAGTTGACCGCCACCGGCCCACCGCCGGGCTTTACCCTGCAATGGTACCTCGATACGGTGCTCTTGCCCGGCGCCAACAGCCCCGCGCTGACCGTAACCACTGGAGGCGCCTATACGGTAGCATTTGAGCGGCCCGGCTGCGCCGACCTGTGGATAGCCGATCCGGCGCTCATCGAACAGGAAATGGCCATATCCTTCGAATTGCTGTTCCAAAACGACACGCTCAGCCTGTCGGCCGGTAACTGGACGGCTTATCAGTGGTATCGCGACGGATCGTTGCTGCCCGGCGCCACCGGACCCAGATACGCGCCTGCAGAATCGGGTTTTTACGAAGTGGAAGTCAGCTCACCCCTGGGCTGCGCGTACCGGCGCGGGCTGCAGGTGACGGTACTGGGCACGGTATTACCCCCGGGCATTGTACGGTTCGACCTGTCGCCCAACCCCACGGCGGGTGTGGTGCAACTTGATCTGGAGTTGGTCCGCACGGAGCAGGTAAACCTGCAATTGCGCGATGTGCAGGAGCGTATTGTCCTTTCCCGGCACTGGGAGGGGCAGCGTTTGGAACAGAAATTTGATCTGACGGGTTTGACAGCCGGCACATACATTTTGACGATCCAACTGGAGCGGGGAAATTTGGTGCGCCGGATTGTCAAGCATTGAGGGCGGAACCTGGCCGAGAATTTTGGACCGCTTTCGCAGCCTTTCCGTACTTTTATGCGCTAAAAATAACCTATACCAGCACACACAAACTTTTTCATCCATGCAAAAGATACTCTTGCTCATTGCTTTCGTCTGCCTGGCCTTGCCCGCGCTGCACGCGCAACAACAGGGCCGCCGCGTCGAAGTGTTTTTCACCCACGGCCATACCCAGGCCGACCTGATGAACATCAAAGCGGAACTGAAGGCCCAGAAGATCCTGATCGATTACAACCACATGGTTTTTGATGCCGACGGGCACCTGACCGAACTGGAATTTACGGTCGATTGCCAGGATGGCTACCGGGGCTCTGCCAAAACGGACAGCGTTCCCGACGATACGAAATTCGGTTTCTACCGCGACAAGCGCACCGATGCGGTATTGCCCTTTGGGACCGGGATGATCCGGCAGTGATACTACATGGACAGGATCGACAGGGTTTTCAAGATGACTTCAGTTCAATCCTGAAAACCCTGTCGATCCTGCTTCTTTTTTTAATGAACCATCCGGATACGGAAACCGCCGCCACGCGGGCCGCCCATTTTGTTCAGGGCATACGTAAACCGCAGCGTGGCAAACCGGCCGAGCGAGGCCGTGCGCACATCCTCCACATAGTTCAGGTTGGCCGTGCGGCTGATCCCGATATTGCGGTTCAACAGATCGCGCACCGATAGCGACAATTCTCCCCGTTTGTTTTTTAGCAAAAACTTCGAAATGCTGGCGTTCCAGATCGGAATAGCCTGATCGTACCCGGCTGCCAACCCCGAGTTGCTCACGAGGCTGAGCGAGGTATTAAAGGTCCATTTATGGGGCAATTCGACATTGAGCTCGCCGGTATAGGTCTGGCGCAGAAAATCCTGGTTAAAGTTTTTATCGATTGAATACGCCGTCTGGTTCCAGCTCAGCTCGGCTTCGGCGTTGAAATTGAGCCATTCGGCTGGGTTGAAGTCCCAGGAAGCTGATTGGCTGAGCACCGTCGTCGTAGTGAAATTTTCCGTAGCGTTGATCAGGTTTTGCCCTCGGTTCACGGTGCCTTCCGTGCGGAGGTTGAACCGGCTTTTGGCCTTTTTCCAGGGCAACCCGAAAGCGATATTGCCCATCAGGCGGTAGTCCGACGCGGCATTGACCGGCCGGAAGCGGCGCACCAACAGCGAATCGACCGACTGGGCGTTCACGATCCGGTCCTGCGTGTAGGTGAAAAACAACATGCTGAAGAAGCTGCGCATGGTTTCGGGGTTGAACTGTACGTAACTGGCGTCCAGGTTATGCGCGTACTCGGGGCCCAGGTTGGGGTTGCCCTCCACGATATTGAGCGGGTCGCTGATATCGGGCACCGGCTGCAGCTGTTGCACGGTGGGCGCGTTGATGTTGGTAGTGTAGCCCAGGCGCAGGTGCCGGGAGGGGGTGAAGTCGTAGTTGAAATCGAAGCGGGGCAACAGGTTTTGAAAGGTTTGGCGCACCGGTTGGCCCTGGCCGCTGGTCACTTCGCCGTCGAGGGTAGCGGATTGGGCGTCGAGGCCGGCGCTGCCGTTCCAGGCTTTCCGATTGATCCGGAAGCCGAGGCCGGCGCGGTGGTAGTCGAAACGGCTGGTATAGGCATTGGAGAGTGCGGCGCTGTAATTGCGTTCGCCGGAGCGCGTGTCGTACACCGATTTGTCGGCCCGGCTGTCGCTCAGGTTGTAGTTGTACGACACTTCCAGATAACGCCGTTTGCCGAGCGGCTCGGTATAGGTGGCGCGGGCGCCGAAAGTGGTCACGTCGTTTTGAAAATCCTGGTCCTGCGCCAGGGTATCCTTCCGGAAGGCCTGGTTGTCGTCGCCGAAAAACTGGTTGGTGGAAAAACTGCTGCTTTCCGAATGGCTGTTGTTGATGCCGCCGGTGAGATTGGTGGAGAAGTTGCGGCCTTTTTTGGCAAACTTGTGCCGGTAGAGCAAGCCGCCTGTCCAGTTGGTGCCGGTAATATCAGCCTGCGACTGTCGGGAGCCGTCGTTTTGACGGCGTCCTTCGGCGTCGAAGGATTCCGTTGTGGTGCTGGTCAGGTTATTGTTTTGGCTGTAGGCGAAAGCCGAGGTAACCTGGAACGAGTTGGTGGAATCGATCTTTTGGTCGAGGGTCAGGTTGAGGCGGTGGTTATCGCCTGTTTTGTTTTGCAGCGCGTGTTCGGTTGAGTTGAAATTGCCGTTGGGCAAAAACGACTCGCGGTTGGTGCTGCGGTCGTAATCGCGGTCCGTTTGGCTGTAGAAATAGCTCGTATTCAGGTCGCCCGTATATTTCTTCCCGTATTCCTGGTTAAAATTGAGGCCGCCGGCCCAGGTTTTGAGAAACCCGTTGTTCTGGTTGCCGAAATCGAGCGGTATGCTGTTGTCGTCGCCATTGATTTCGAGTCGTACGGCGCCCCCGCCCCCGCTCATCATTTGGCGCATGGCGCCGGAGAACGCCATGTAGTCGTCGATAGAGAACCCGGCCTGGTTGGCGTTGTTGCCCATGCCGAGGAAGGAGAGTTGTTGTTTGGGTTTGAAGCGGTTGAGGCTGGCGCGGCCTTCGTAGCGGAACTCGTTGGGCGCCGCGTGGAGGTCGCTGCCGCCGCCGGCGGTGGCTTGCCCGAACCAGCCGTTTTTCTTGTCTTCTTTCAGGTCTAGGTTGATGGTCTTTTCACGCTGGCCGTCGTCGATGCCACTGAAGGTCGCCTGATCCGATTTTTTATCGAACACCTGCACTTTGTTCACGGCATCGGCCGGGAGGTTTTGCGTAGCGATCTTGGGGTCGCCGTTGAAGAATTTTTTGCCGTCGACCAGCACATTTTTCACCTCTTCGCCCTGGGCTTTTACCGTGCCGTCGCGCTCCACTTCCACGCCGGGCAGTTTTTTGAGCAGGTCTTCCACCACGCCGTTTTCCTTGACTTTAAAGGAGCCCGCGTTGAACTCGATCGTGTCGTTTTTGATGGTGACCGGGTTGGCTTCGCCCGTCACCTGCACTTCGCTGAGCAGCGTATTTTTGACTTCCATGGGCAGTACGCCGAGGTCCAGATTGCCGGTACCGGAAGTGGAGGGTACATGCACGGCGCGTTGCAGGTTTTGGTAGCCGAAGTACGTGGCGCGCAGCAGGTAATCGCCTGCCGCCAGGTTTTTGAATTCGAACACGCCGCCGGTTTGGGAGCGGGTAAAGAACAGCAGCGCGCTGTCGGCGGGGTTCATCAGCATCACGGTGGCGGCTTCCAGGGGCGCTTTGGTGCTGTCCTGCAGGGCGCCGCGCAGGGTGTATTTTTGGGAAAACAGGAGAAACGGAAGCAGCAAAAGAGTAGGGAGGAGTAAAAGCAATTTTGTTTTCATAGCCTGACTTTTCAATTAAGAACGGCGGCAAAGGTATTGCCCCAGCCTTGCCTATCAGGTTAAACAGCCTTGAAGGAAGGTTAAAAAAGGTTAATGGTGACAAGCATAGCACGGAGCCGAAATGTTAAAAAAATTTGTTCGTTTCGATCGGCTGGCATTACCTTTGGCGATCTTACATTGAAAACAATCACTTCTACTTACCTTATTTTCAGTTGATTTTCTCAACTGTTTTGTTTTCAATCGCTTCCCTGCCTGTATTCCTTTATTCCGAATCCGTGAGCCTACGGTTTTTACGATTGGCGAGGGATAAATGTTCCCAGCGTAAGGTTTGTTTCGTATAATCTCTACCCACCCTATCCTCTTACTGCATGCCTTCGGAGCGGCTGCGTGGTTGTTTTGTCATGCACAAAACGCTGCAGTTATTTTTCCACTCATCATGCTTCGAACAATGAGGAAAGCTGTACAATTTACCCCCCCATTCCAGGTTGCTATTTGGTTCATCAGCCTGTGTTTTTCATTGCCTGCAGTTTGTCAAAGCGATCACGGGCCCCAGATCAATCAGTTGCTGCATGCACCGGCCGGCACCTTGTCAAGATTAGGGATGCCTTTTGACGGGCCCCAGTTTTCATTGATGGCGCCCCCAGCGGCAGATTTGGACCAATATCGCAATGGCCCTTTCAACAATCCTAACAATACCTGTACGAATTGGGTCAACGGGAATGCCGGCGAACAAAACTCCCACTACATCGAGGGTTGGTCCATCCCATATCGCTGCGTCATGACCGACCTGCCTTTAAATACGTCCATTACGCTAACCTTAGGTTATGACATAAGAAATAGCAGTAAAAACGCACTGGACTATCTGACTTATTTCCAACGCATGTCGCCACACGACATATTCTGCGACACTGCGCATCACAACCCCGAATGTGTTACCCCGGCGTTGGGCGGCTTTAGCAACTACCCTATTCCGGCGCCTTCATCGACGGGATCGCCCGTGGCCGGTATGCCAACGACCAGTTTTAATGCCCTTCCCGCAAGCCAGCGACTCATGCGATTATACGGCGGGTTTATCGATACGATCTATTATGTCACACAGGGAAGCTTAAATGCCGCTCAATCCGAAACGACCATCAATGTGGTATTTCACGTCAATAGTGCAAATGCTGTTTTGGCATGGGGTGGGCATATCGCCTCTCGAATAGATTGGGGCGCCACCAATTCAGCCGCCGGAATTAGCGGTTCGCCGTATCACATGCGTTTGGTGGATTGGTCACTGAATAATTTAGGCAACCAGGACCGATCACTCAGCGGTGGAGCAATCGCACCGTTTTGCCAAATCGCGGGGGTCGACACAACCTGTGCCGGAGCAACCCAGCAATACTGCGTAGCCAACCAAAATGGTATCACGTATAGTTGGGCAGTAATAAGTGGCGATGCCACTATCGTCGGTTCAAACTCCGGTAATTGTGTCAATATCCACGCGGGTTCCAATAATTACACCCTGGAGATCACACTCACCTCCAGTTTTGGCCTGTGTAGCCATTGCAGTAAAACGGTGGTCGTAGAAGCATCTGCACCGTGCTCAATTGATGGGCCGTCGGAGGTTTGCCCGGGAGGTGTCACACAATATTGTGCACCTGCTGGAGCGACCAGCTATTCCTGGTCCATTTCCGGTGCCGGCGTCATCAGCGGGCCCAAAGATCAGGCCTGCGTAACGGTAGTCCCAGATAACTCGTGTAATGGTTCTTTTACGCTCAGTTTGTTTGCCGGTGGGAGCCATTGCGGCGCAATGTGCACAAAAGTTACAGCCGTTAAAGATAAAACGGGTCCCATTCTGACCTGCCCCGACGACATCACCGTTTCCTGCACCACCGAGGTGCCCGACCCGAACACCGCCGCCGTCGCCACTTCCGACAACTGCGGCGGAAGCGTGACCGTCACCCACACCGGCGATGCCCCCGGCGGGTCCTGCCCAACCACCATCACCCGCACCTACCAGGGCGCCGATGCCTGCGGAAACACCGCCGACTGCGAACAGATCATTACCATCGACGATAAAATCGCTCCGGGGCTGACCTGCCCCGACGACATCACCGTTTTCCTGCACCACCGAGGTGCCCGACCCGAACACTGCCGCCGTCGTCACCTCCGACAACTGCGGCGGACCGTCAGCCACATCGGCGATGATGCCGTCATCCTGCCCAACCACCATCACCCGCACTACCAGCGCCGATGCCCACCGCCGACTGCGAACAGATCATTACCATCGACGATAAAACCGCTCCCGGACCACGACATCACCGTTTTACCGCACCTACCAACCAACACCGCCGGGCCGTCGCGACAACGATGCCTCAGCCACATCGGCGAATCCTGCCCACACCGCCGTCGATGCCTGCGGAAACACCGCCGATCATCATACCATCGACGATAAAACCGCCCCGGGGGCTGACCTGCCCCGACGACATCACCGTTTGCACCTTCCGAGGTGCCGACCTGAAACACCGCCGCCGTCGTCACCTCCGACAACTGCGGCGGAAGCGTGACCGTCAGCCACATCGGCGATGCCCCCGGCGGATCCCGCCCCAACCACCATCACCCGCACCTACCAGGGCGCCGATGCCTGCGGAAACACCGCCGACTGCGAACAGATCATTACCGTCGACGATAAAACCGCTCCCGGGCTGACCTGCCCCGACGACATCACCGTTTCCTGCACCACCGAGGTGCCCGACCCGAACACCGCCGCCGTCGCCACCTCCGACAACTGCGGCGGAAGCGTGACCGTCACCCACATCGGCGATGCCCCGGCGGATCCTGCCCAACCACCATCACCCGCACCTACCAGGGCGCCGATGCCTGCGGAAACACCGCCGACTGCGAACAGGTCATTACCATCGACGATAAAACCCCGGCCCCCCCGACGACATGACCGTTTCCTGCCCGAGGTGCCCGACGACACCGCCGCCGTCACCTCCGACAACTGCGGCGGTGACCGTCAGCCACATCGCACCAACCACCATCACCCGCACCTACCAGGTGCCCGAAACACCGCCGACTGCGAACAAATCATTACCGTCGACGATAAAAACGTCGCCCCGCCATCACCGTTCCTGCGACAACTCGACAACTGCGGCGGAAGCGTGACCGTCACCCACATCGGCGATGCCCCCGGCGGATCCTGCCCAACCACCATCACCCGCACCTACCAGGGCGCCGATGCCTGCGGAAACACCGCCGACTGCGAACAGATCATTACCGTCGACGATAAAACCGCCCCGGGGCTGACCTGCCCCGACGACATCACCGTTTCCTGCACCACCGAGGTGCCACGACCCGAACACCGCCGCCGTCGCCACTTCCGACAACTGCGGCGGAAGCGTGATCGTCAGCCACATCGGCGATGCCCCCGGCGGATCCTGCCCCACACCACCATCACCCGCACCTACCAGGGCGCCGATGCCTGCGGAAACACCGCCGACTGCGAACAGATCATTACCGTCGACGATAAAACCGCCCCGGGCTGACCTGCCCCGACGATATCGCCGTTTTCCTGCAGCTCGAGGTGCCCGACCCGAACACCGCCGCCGTCGCCACTTCCGACAACTGCGGCAGGGACACCCACATCGGCGATGTCCCCGGCGATCCGCCCAACCACCATCACCCGCACCTACCAGAGCGCCGATGCCTGCGGAAACACCGCGACTGAACAGATCATTACCGTCGACGATAAAACCGCTCCCGGGCGGACCTGCCCCGACGACATCACCGTTTCGAGAGTGCCCGACCAGAACACCGCCGCCGTCGCCACTTCCGACAACTGCGGCGGAAGCGTGACCGTCACCCACATCGGCGATGCCCCCGGCGGATCCTGCCCAACCACCATCACCCGCACCTACCAGGGCGCCGATGCCTGCGGAAACACCGCCGACTGCGAACAGATCATTACCATCGACGATAAAACCGCCCCGGGGCTGACCTGCCCCGACGACATCACCGTTTCCTGCACCACCGAGGTGCCCGACCCGAACACCGCCGCCGTCGCCACTTCCGACAACTGCGGCGGAAGCGTGACCGTCACCCACATCGGCGATGCCCCCGGCGGATCCTGCCCAACCACCATCACCCGCACCTACCAGGGCGCCGATGCCTGCGGAAACACCGCCGATTGTGTACAGATCATTACCGTCGACGATAAAACCGCTCCGGGGCTGACCTGCCCGGAATATGTTATAGTGGATTGTGCTGACGCCGCGCCAGCCGTTGACCCTAATAAGGTTGCTACCTCGGATAATTGCAATGGATTGGTGGTCGTTTCCTGGATTAAAGACGACACTACCGGACAGACTTGTGAAAATCGATATTTTATCGCCCGTACTTACCAGGCAAACGATGCTTGCGGAAATACCGCCACTTGTGTTCAGTACATCAAAGTGTATGATCAAACCAAGCCTTCCATAACTTGCCCGAACGATACCATCGTATCTTGTACAAAAGAGGTTCCGGAGGCCAATCCCGCCCAAGTTGTTGCGGGCGATAATTGCAACAGTCCTGTGGTCGTCTCCTACATTGGCGATGCAGTAAATGATTATACCTGTCCGGGCAAATACCGGATTACCAGGATGTACAAAGCGTTCGATGCTTGCGGCAACAGCAAATACTGTTTTCAATCGATTAAAGTCCAGGATACCATTCCACCCAGTGGTATCTGCCCGGCCGTCATCACAGTATCCTGCATCAAGGAAATTCCTTGCGATGACAAGGATCCTAAAGTTGCGCAAGCCATGCAGCAAATAAAAGCTGCGTACACTGACAAATGCGGGGGAGAAGTCAGCGTCGCCTATGCCAGTTGCGATTCGGTCAAGATGTGTTCTTACCTGCCCGAAAAAGGATTTAACTATAGCCACACATTCAAATTTACGGTCTCCGATCAGTGTGGGAATACTACCGCATGTTCAATAACCTATGCGGGAGCATGTTTCTGTACCTATACGCAAGGATTTTGGGGCAATGCAATGGGAAAAGCAAATGGCCTGACTACAAGCCAGATACTGGATACGTTGTTTAAAGTGGGCGGGCCAGTATTTGTCGGAGACAGCGTAAACTGCGGCTTCAAGGTGACGAACAAACAGTGCATCCTTGGCATTCTGCCAGGAAGCGGCCCATCCAATCCGCTTTCGAAGAATTACGTATTGGATTGTAGCAAAAAGATCAAAAACACCTTGGTCGGCCAGCTCATTGCATTGCAGTTGAACATCCGATACAATGGCTATTTCAGAAAGATCAACCTGAACGATCTGGTATTGGCCAATTCGTGCGCTTTGTCGCCAGATCAGGTAAAAGCCCTAGGCCTGCAACCTTCGGCAACAGTGGCGGATTTGATCCTGCTGGCCAACAATTTTCTGTCGAGCAATTGCAAAGGGAAAATCTTTCCAAATGGCTTCGGCGGATCATTGACCGCTGCCCTTACTGCCCTCAACGAATACTGGGACGAATGCCGGATCGATCATCCCTGCCAGGATAGCGTATCGAATGACCGGGGCCGAATGATTGCCGAAAACCAATCCGGATCAGGATTTGAATCGGTAAAAATTGCCCCCAACCCTGCTTCATCCATCCTCCATGTGGACTTTTATCTGGAAGCGCCCTCCCCCGTCTTATTGCGTATTTTTGATGTAGAAGGGCATTTGGTAAAAATCATGGAGCTGGATACACAAGCAGGAGAAAATTCCACAGCGATAGATATCGCGTCATTGAAATCCGGCGTGTACTGGCTCAGTTTGACGAACAAGGAAAGGGTTCTGTCCCGCCGGTTTGTGGTACAAACAGATTAAGATCATGTTTGGAATTTCATCGTTGGGCTGCAAACGGAAAATTTTATAGGTGCTGTGTTAAATTTTCCCGTTTTTATCTCAGCACGAAAATCCAGACCAGTTCCAACCGGCCCCAATTTGTGATTCAGCAATAGTCCAATAAAAAAGTCGCCCCGGTCTCGCTTGTCGAGCCGGGGCACTTTTCCAAGTAACCTAATCAAACAAATCAGCTAACAGCAATTAGCGGGGGTTTATCGGCCGATCCGGCTGTTCACATCTTCGACGCCCGTTTTGCGGGGCTGGGCGCCTTTGATGTTTTTGTTGCCGAAGCGGTAGTTAAGGTTCAGGCGTACGGTGCGGCTCTCCCAACGGCCGTTGGCGCGCATATACAGGCCGGGCGTGAAGTCGTTGACGTTGCTCCAGCCGGCGGTGCGCAGGATGTCGCCAAAGGAGAGGCTGGCCGTGGCTTTGCCGTCGAGCAATTGTTTTTTGATCCCGAAATCCATGGCGCCCTGGGCTTTCCGGCGAAATACCGCGCCGTCGATCGATGGGGCGTTGAACCAACCGGAGAGTTGCAACGACCAGCCCTGGGGCAGGCGAAAGGTCTGTTCGCCATAGAGGTTCAGGGTGGCGAAAGTCTGATTGATTACATAATCATCGCGGAAATGCGCGTCGAACGAGCGGACGATCCCCGTGACGCTGAGGTAACTGTCCCACCATTTGGCGATCGGGATCGGTGCGCCGATGCTGATGGAAAAATTGTCCTGGCTGGCGATGTTATCATTGGTCAGGAAGGTGCGGTCGACTTCGGTGGTGTCGATCACTTCGGTAAACACGTCTTTGGTATGGGTGTATCCGATGGTTGTGTTCAAGCGGCCCATGAAGGTGTGCGTCAGCTCAACGTTGTGCGAGATCTGGGGCAGGAGAAAGGGGTTGCCTTTTTTGTAAGCCAGTTCGTCGAGGCGGTCTTCGAAGGGGTTGAGGTCGCGGTAGTTTGGCCGGTCGATACGGCGGCTGTAGGTCAGGCTGAACTGGTTCTTATCGCTCATATTATAGGTGACGGCCGCGCTTGGAAACCAGCTCAGGTATTTGTCCTGATTGGTTTCGCTGCCATTGGGTTTCTGGCTGGTGAGATCGCCCTTCCAGTCGGTATTTTCGGCGCGTACGCCGGCCTGAAAGCCCCATTTTTTGACCTGGATATTGTAGTTCACATAGCCGGCGGCCACGGTTTCGTCGTAGGCAAAGCGGTTACTGCGATTGATGTCGAGCTCCGGCACCTGGTCGATCACGTTGTAGAAATCGAAGGTATTGTCGGTTTTCACCTGCGTAATTTTGAAACCGACGCCGAATTTACCGCTGAACAGGTGTTGTTCGTAATCGGCCTTGGCAATCCACATGTCGATGTCGGTTGGGGTGTTGTTGCGGTAGATTTTTTCCGACAGGGTGGTTTGTTCGCTCGGGTCTTTGTAGTAGTTGGGTTGTTCCGAATTGGCCCGGTACCGGTACACGCCGCGGTTGATGTCGATGGTGAGTTCGTGTCCGCTGGTATCGGCGAAACGGTAGTTGAGGTTAAAATTGAAGTTGTTGCGGTGCTGCGGCACGCGGTTGGAGGCAATGAGCAGGGAGTCGAGATGATCGGGGTTGCCCAGCGTGTAAATATTGGTGCGCGCGTCGTTTTCCCAGGGGCCCTGGTTCATGCGGCCGTCCACGACGAAGCCGACCGTGTTTTGGGCGTTGAGGAAAAAGTCGGAGCCTGCCTTGAAATAGTGGTTGTTGTTGGCATCGTCCATAAGGCTGTTCTGGTCGAAAATCTTCCCCCCTTGCTCGCGGTACAGGTGGAAGTGGTTGTGCCAGTTGCCGAAATGATTGCCGTAACTGCCGAAGGCGTTCATCCGGGTATTCCGGTGGTTGAGGGCGAGGTTGCCGCCGCCTTTGAGCGTTTCACCGGAAATGGCTTCGGTACTGATAGAACCGTTAGTGCCGACGGTCCGTATTTTGCGCGTTTTGAAGTTGATAATCCCGGCGTTGCCCGAGGCGTCGTACTTGGCCGAAGGGTTGGTGATCATTTCGATGGCGGCGATGTCTTCTGCGCGCATGCTTTTGAGCAGGTCGGCCAGGTCTTTTCCGCCCTGCGGCACGTCGCGCCCGTCGATCTGGAAGCGCACGGCGTTTTTGCCGCGGAGGTTGATGTTGTCGTTCTGGTCGATCGCCACGCCGGGGGCCTTGCGCAGCAACTCCAGGGCGTTCTGGCCTTGGGAGTTGATATTGCCCTCCACGTTCAGGATCGTTTTGTCGGCCTGCACCTCGATAACGGGTCGGCGGGCCACCACCGTTACCGTGCCCAGTTCCTGGTTTTTATCTTGCAAAATAATGGTTTCCAGCGTTTTGTCGCCGCCATGGTAGTCAAATACCGGCAGGACGCCTTTGCCGCTCCCCACCTGGTGCGCATTGACAAAATAGCGGCCGGCGGGAATATTCTCCCATTCATAACGCCCGGCGGCATCCGAAACGGCGCCTTTGACCAACGATGTATCGGCAGCGGAATACAATAATACCGTGGTGAATTCGGCAGGGGTGTGATCATTCCGGGTGACCTGGCCGCTGATGTGCTGCGCTCCGGCAGTAACCACACCTGCGACCATGCCGAGGAGGGCAAGGAGGAAGGTTTTCATCGCTTAATTTTTAGAAAAAGAGTAGTGTTCCGAATAAAAAAGGCGCCTGGGGAAAGGATTAAACTGTTTTTGTTTCTGGGACAAAGATGCTGGTTTTTAAGTATTATGCAATACCTAGAACCTGTTAAAGTAACTTACTTTTCTATGAAAGTCATAAATCAGGCGATAAACGGCGCTTGAAAGGCTATGAAATGCTCCGTGGGCCTGCAAATGCGGCAAAAAGCCGGATTCATCGCCCGTGCAGCGCATTTTGTCGTCGGATTCGGGCGATTCTCCGTTTTTTCAGCCGTATCACTTGACAAACCAATCATGGCGCTGGTATCTTTGTGATATCAAAACAATATCACATCGAAATCAAACTATAAATCATGGAAAAGATCGTTAAACCGGCTTCTGGCTGGTCCATGCTCGGACTTTGTTTGCTAATGTTCTTCGGGGGTATCGCCCTCGTAGTGGCCAAAGTAGTGTTGCCGGGCGCTATTCTGATCGTCCTGGCCGCTACCATCATTGCGCCGGGGTTTATCGCCATCGAACCCAACAGCACGCGGGTGCTCACCCTGTTCGGGGAATACATCGGTTCGGCCATTGAGAGCGGCTTTTTTTATGTCAACCCGTTTTACACCAAGAAAAAGATCTCCGTGCGCGCCGTAACGCTCGACGTGCCGGTGGTCAAGGTGAACGACAAACAGGGCAACCCGATCATGATCGGCGCCGTGGTGGTGTACCGGGTGCGCGACACGTTCAAGGCGGCTTTTGCGGTCGAACACTATCCGGAGTTCGTGAAGATCCAAAGTGAAGCGGCGGTCCGCAAACTTGCCGGCATGTACAGCTACGACAACCTCGAAGACGAAGACGCCGTGGTGACCCTGCGCACCAACTCCGACGAGGTCAACCACGAACTGGCCCGCGAGATCAGCGAACGCCTCGAGATCGCCGGCATTGAGGTCATCGAAGCGCGGATCAACCACCTGGCGTATTCCACCGAGATCGCCGGCGCCATGCTCCAACGCCAGCAAGCCACTGCCATCGTGGCGGCCCGCAGCAAGATCGTGGAAGGCGCCGTAGGTATGGTCGAAATGGCACTGGAGCACCTGTCCGCCAAGTCGATCGTCGAACTCGACGAGGAGAAGAAGGCCGCCATGGTCAGCAACCTCCTGGTGGTGCTCTGCGGCGACCGCAACGCGCAGCCGGTGGTCAATACCGGCACGCTGCACCAGTAGCCTGGCGCCACGGGAAGGTTGAACAGACAGGATCGGCAGGGTTTTCAGGATTGAACTACGGTTATCCTGAAGATCCTGTCGATCCTGCCCATTCACCCCCGCGGCAGCCTTGTTTTTTGTGAAACCGTTCAATCCGAAGTGATGGCCAGTAAAAAAAACTTCGTACTCCGCATCGATGAAACCACCTACGAGGCGCTTGAAAAGTGGGCGGCCGACGAATTCCGCAGCGTGAACGGCCAGCTGGAATGGATCATCAACCGGGCCCTGCAGGACGCCGGCCGAACGCCGAAGGGGAAGAAGGCAGAACCGCCAAAGGAGGGGTCTGCCTAATTGGAATGCGCGTTATCCTTCCTCCATCTTTTTCCGCACTCGAGCAATGCTCTGCAGTGTGATTTCAATATAGGGGTGCTGTTCGCCAAAGTTCGCCGATGTCAGGCTGCGGCACGAGGTTGAGCAGGCGGGGAGCGGGGTGTTTAGGCGCCCCGCTGTCGGGTGTTTCCATCTTTGGGCAGTTGAACCGTTGAGCAAGAAAAGACCGTAAATATAACGCGGCGCCCGCAAAAATGCCCCCGGCACAAAACAAGGAGGCTGCCGCGAGTGGTCGCGGACAGCCTCCGGGTATGCTTTGCGACTGCAGGGTTCGCTTAGCGCACGAACAGCAATTCGCGGTATTTTACCAGCGGCCAGTACTGATCGTCGACGATGCTTTCCAGGTCGTCCACCGCTTCGCGGACGACGTCCATTTGCGGTTTGACGGCATTGCACAGCACACCGGCTTCTTCGCGGAGCGCGTCGGCATGGTGCGCCTGCTCGAGGGCCGCGTGCAGTTTTTGCAGGCCGTTGCGCACGGTGGCCACGTTTTTCACGATACGAGTCAACACGTCTTTCTGGTAGCCGGCAGCGTCTTCCAGCCCGATGGATTTAAGGGCTGCGATGTTTTCGGCGAGTTCGGTCTCGTAGCGCAGCACGGCTGGCATGACGAAGGAATCGACCAGTTCGGCCAGCGTTTTGGCTTCGATGTCCAGTTTGGTGCAATAGGCGTGCAGTTGCACGTTCAGGAATGCGTCCAGTTCCTTGGCGTTCAGCACGCCCGATTTTCCGAACAGGTCCTGCGCCAGTTTCGTGGTCAGCACATCCAGCGCTTCCGGCGTATTGGTGTGGTTCGACAGCCCGCGTTTGGCGGCTTCGGCTTTCCACTCGTCGGAGTAGTTGTTGCCTTCGAACACGATGGGCTTGAGCTTGCGGATGTAGTTTTTCACCACCATCAGGATGGCTTCTTCCTTCTCCGTGCCTTTGGCCATCAGTTTGTCCACGTCGTTTTTGAATTCGAGCAGTTGCGCGCCCATCATGGTGTTCATCACGGTCATCGGGCCGGCGCAGTTTTGCGAGGAGCCCACGGCGCGGATCTCGAATTTGTTGCCGGTAAAGGCAAACGGCGAGGTGCGGTTGCGGTCGGTATTGTCGAGTTCGAGGTTGGGCAGTTTGCTGATCAGGTCGATGGCGCGCTGCACGGCGGCGTCGTCGGTTTTTTTGCCGTTGGCGATCTGGCCGAGCAGTTTGGACATGGCGTCGCCGATGAACACCGAAATGATGGCCGGTGGCGCTTCATTGGCGCCGAGGCGGTGGTCGTTGCCGGCGTGGGCGATGCTGGCGCGCAGGATGTCGGCGTATTTGTACACCGCCATGATGGTGTTGACGAAGAAGGTCAGGAAGCGCAGGTTGCGGCTCGGGGTGTTGCCCGGGGCCAGAAGGTTGACGCCCGTGTTGGCGCCCATGCTCCAGTTGTTGTGTTTGCCCGAGCCGTTGATGCCGGCGAAGGGTTTTTCGTGCAGCAGCACGCACAGTTTGTGGCGGCGCGCCACGCGCTCCATCACATCCATGAGCAGCTGGTTGTGGTCTACCGACACGTTGATCTCTTCAAATACCGGCGCTACCTCGTATTGGGCCGGCGCTACTTCGTTGTGGCGGGTGCGCACGGGGATGCCCAGTTTGTGGCATTCGGTTTCAAGGTCGCGCATAAACAGGTACACGCGCTCGGGGATCGAGCCGAAGTAGTGGTCTTCGAGTTGCTGGTGCTTGGTGGCCGGGCGACCCAGCAGGGTGCGGCCGGTCATCACCAGGTCGGGCCGGGCGTTGACGAGAGCTTCGTCGACCACGAAGTATTCCTGTTCCCAGCCCAGCGTGGCCGTCACTTTGGTCACGTTGGGGTCGAACATTTGGCATACCGGCACAGCGGCTTTGTCGAGAAAGGCCTGCGAGCGGAGCAGCGGCAGTTTGTAGTCCTGGGCTTCGCCGTCGTAAGTGACGAAGATGGTGGGGATGCACAGCGTTTTGCCGTCGCCGACTTCCATGACAAAGGCCGGGCTGCTGGGGTCCCACACGGTGTAGCCGCGCGCTTCGAAGGTGCTGCGCATGCCGCCGGAGGGGAACGACGAGCCATCAGGCTCCTGTTGGACCAATGCCGAGCCGGTAAATTCCTCGATCACCCGCCCGTCATGGGTCATGGTGAAGAAGGAGTCGTGTTTTTCGGCGGTTTTGCCCGTGAGCGGCTGGAACCAGTGGGCGAAGTGAGTGCAGCCTTTGTCCTGCGCCCATTCTTTCATCCCGGCGGCGATCACGTCAGCCAGTTCGCGACCGAGTTTTTGGCCGCTCTGTACGGCGGCTTTTACGCTCAGGTAGGCGTTTTCCGGCAAGTATTTCTTCATGGCCTCGTCGCCGAAGACGTTTTCGCCGAAATAGGAAGCGATGGTGCCCATGCGGTCCTCGCCGAATTCGGCGGGCAGCGGTTCCAGGCGGTTTTCGATGGTTTGCAGTGCGTTGAAACGAGTGAGTGACATATACAAGTGGGTGCGTTAGCGATATATGCTGTACAGATTTTGAATAAATACGATCTACCGGCTTTGAAGCCGCACGGTCAGCGCGGAAGAAAGCGTGGATTCGAATCGGTGCGTAGTTTTGTCAGCGGATAGTAAATAAAACAAAATTCCGAATCGGCTGCGTGCTGGTTCTCAGCGAAAAACAGTAAATTAAAGGGAAGATTTGGCGAAAAGGCTTGGCTTTTCAGGTAAAAACAGTTTTTTGGCGGTCAATTACTTAATTCATGAGGCAAAAATAAGGCCCGTTTCAGCGAAAACAAGTAAAACGGTTAAAAATTTAACCAAAAAATTTGACCGAAGAGAATTTTATGGTTTTTGCCCAAAAAAAGGGTTATACGAATAAAATTCCGAATTTTGACAAATGTGGCAAAATACGGTGGCTTCATTAACAACCTGCCAATGATCTGTTTTCCCTTTGCTGAAATTGCCATTTTTTCGTGTGTGAGGCCAAGCCCTTGCAGCGGCACAAGCGCCAGCCTACCGCAACGCTTTTACCTGCAAGGCCAGCAGCCGCTCTCCCTGCCAGCTGTCTTCAAACAACTGAAAGGCCAGGTCGAACGGCCGGCCTTGTAGGGCTGCAAAGGCCGGTCCCAGCCCAAACCCGATACCGGTAAACACCGGCCCTCGTTCCTGACGCACCGAAAAACGCGCGTGGTCGTTGGCCAGCAGCCGGCTGTGGCCGGTATCGGTGACGCCCCTGGCTATGAACACCGGGTTCATATTGCCGGGGCCGAAGGGGGCAAATTGCCGGAGCGTGCGCCAGAAGGCGGGCGTGATGTCGGCAAAATTGAGTTCGCCCGCGATGTCGATCTCCGGGTTTTCCGCCGCAGGCGGCAGCATCCGCTCCACGACCGCCTCAAAGGCTTCGACAAAAGCCGGCAGGTTCTCCGGCGGCAGTTGCACCCCCGCCGCGTGGGCATGGCCGCCAAAGGAGCTGAACAGGTGCGCGCAATGCTCCAGGGCCGCGTGCAGGTCGAAACCCGGCACCGAGCGCGCCGACCCCACGATCTTGCCTTCGCTCTGCGTAAGGACCACCGTGGGCCGGTGAAACGCTTCGACCACCCGGCTGGCCACGATGCCAAGGATGCCCTTGTGCCACTGGGGGTCGAACAGCACGGCGCTTTTGCGCTCCGCCCATGCGGGGTCGGCCAACACCCGGCGACGGGCATCTTCGGCCGTGGCATGGTCCAGCTCACGGCGCTCCCGGTTGCGGTGCACCAGGGCGCCGGCAGCCTCCAGCGCGCTGTTGCGTTCGGCGGCGAGCAACAGCCGAACGGCGTCGCGGGCGTCGCCCAGGCGGCCCGCGGCGTTGAGCATGGGCCCGATCCCGAACACCAGGTCGCTTACCGACAACGGATGCCGGCGGCCGCTGCGCTGAATGAGCGCCCACAACCCCAGCCGCGGCGCACGGTTGATAGCCTGCAGACCCAGATGCATCAGCACCCGGTTCTCGCCGGTCATGGGCACAATGTCGCAGGCAATGCTGAGAGCCGCCAGGTCGAGCAAAGAGCGGAGTTCCTCGACGGGGGTATGGTACCGCAGCGCCAGGGCCTGCGCCAGTTTGAAAGCGATGCCGCAGCCGCTGAGTTCGGGGTACGGGTAATGGCAGTCCGGGCGTTTGGGGTCGAGAACAGCCACGGCGGCGGGCAGGGTATCGCCGGGCAAATGGTGGTCGCACACGATGAAATCAATACCCACCGACTGCGCCCGGGCGATGGCCGCGTGGGCCTTGATCCCGCAATCCATGGCTACCACCAGCGTGGCGCCCGTAGTGCGGGCATACTCTACCCCGGCCAGGCTTACCCCGTAACCTTCCTTGTCGCGGTCGGGTAAGTAGTAGTCCAGATTGGGATGTACGGCCGACAGGAAGGCGTACATCAGCGCGACGCTGGTGGCGCCATCCACATCGTAGTCGCCGTATAGCAGGATGCGCTCCCGCTGCTGGATGGCGCGGTCGAGCCGGGCAACAGCGGTATCCATGTCCGTCATCGCAAACGGGTCGTGCAAATGGTGGAATCCGGGCCGGAAAAAACAATGGGCCTCGTCGTAGGTGGTAACGCCGCGCTGCACCAGCAGCCGGCAAAGCAAAGGAGCGATACGCAAGGTTTCGCGGAGCGATTGGGCAAGGGTTTCATCCACCGAAACCATACGCCAACGTAGGGCAGGCATAACCGGAAAGATTGGGTGACTCTGGCTGCGCCAGTGAAGATAGGGCCCGAACGCTAAATGTCAAAAGGACGTCAGACAAAATATAAATTGAAGTCCGTAAAAAGCGCGGAAGATGTTTTACAAAAATTTGATTTTCAATAAAATAGCCACATATTGGGCTTGCCGGCCGCACGGATGCCCGTGATTTTTTTTAAAACAGTCCCAAGGCAAGGCCGTATTTTTACCGTCCCTTCGAACCGCCCGCCCTGCCGAGTGCCACCGCCACTGCCACCAACTTATGTCCCGAACGAATAAATATGTCTGTATTCACGGCCACTTCTATCAACCGCCGCGCGAAAACGCGTGGCTGGAGGTCGTGGAACAACAACAATCGGCCCGGCCGTACCACGACTGGAACGAACGCATCAATTTCGAATGTTACGCCCCAAACGCCGCAGCCCGTATCCTCGACGAAGAACGCTGGATCGTCAAAATCCGGAACAACTACAACCGCATCTCCTTCAACTTCGGCCCCACCCTGCTCACCTGGCTGCAACAAAACGACCCGGAAGCCTACGATCTGTTGCTCAAAGCTGACCAGCGAAGCATGGAACGCTACGGCGGCCATGGCAGCGCGATGGCCCAGGTGCACAGCCACCTCATCCTCCCTTTAGCCAACTACCGCGACAAGGTCACGCAAGTGTACTGGGGGGTGCGCGATTTCGAGTACCGCTTCGGGCGTTACCCCGAAGGCATCTGGCTGGCCGAAACGGCGGTCAATACCGAAACATTGGAAGTACTGGCGGCCCATGGGCTGCAATACACGGTGCTGGCGCCCCGACAGGCAAAGGCCGTGCGCAAAATAGGCAGCGCCAGCTGGCAAATCGTAACGGCCGACACGATCGACACCCGCCACCCCTACTGGTGCCAACTGCCCAGCGGCCGCCGCATCGCCCTCTACTTCTACCACGGCGCCCTTGCGCAGGAAGTAGCGTTCAACGGCTTGCTCAACAGCGGCAAAGCCTTCGCCCAGCGCATCGTCAGCCTGTTCGACGGAACACCCGACACGCCCCAAATGGCCCATATCGCCACCGATGGGGAGAGCTACGGCCACCACCACCGCTTCGGCGAAATGGCCCTGGCCGCCGCACTCAATCATATCGAAGACAACGACCTGGCCACGCTCACCAACTACGGCCAGTTTCTGGAACTGTGCCCACCCGAATGGGAGGTGGAAATCCACGAAAACTCGAGCTGGAGCTGCGTACACGGCGTGGAGCGCTGGCGAAACGACTGCGGCTGCAACACCGGCGGCCACCCGGGCTGGCACCAGCGCTGGCGCAAACCCCTGCGCAATACCCTCGACTGGCTGCGCGACCAACTCATCCCGGCGTATGAAAAAGAAGCCGGGCGTTTCCTGCGCGACCCCTGGAAGGCCCGCAACGATTACATCGAGGTCATGCTCCGCCATACCGACGACGCCGTGCGGGATTTCCTCGCCGGCCACGCCCGTCGGAAATTGAGCCAACTGGAGGAAATTGTCGTGTTGCGCCTCCTCGAAATGCAGCGGCACGCAGTGCTGATGTTCACCAGCTGCGGCTGGTTTTTTGATGAAATTTCGGGCATCGAAACCAACCAGATCCTGCAATACGCCCTGCGCGCCATGGACTATGCGCACGAGGTTACCGGCCTGGAATTGCATACGGAATTCGCCCGGCGCCTGCGCGAAGCGCCCAGCAACAAATTTGCCAACGGGGCCGCCAGTTACCTGCAAAATGTGCTGCCCGGCCGCGTCAACCTCGAACGGGTAGCCACCCACTTTGCCGTGGCCTCGCTATTTGAAGACGACCCGGCGCAACTCGACCTGTTCAACTATACGGCTACCGTGGAAGTGTTTGACCGCATTGAAGCCGGCACCCCGCGCCTGGCCATCGGCCGCCTGAAAATCCGTTCGCGCCTCACCCACGCCGAAAAAACCTTCTGCTATGCGGCGCTCTACCTCGGCCAGCAGCATATCATCGGCAATATCAGCGGCATTATGAACCGCTCTACCTTCGATGAAATGCACCAACGCACGGCCAAAGCCTTCCGCGAGGCCAACCTGGGCGAGGTGATCGGCATTTTGCAAAAATATTTCGGACCCGACAAGTTTACCCTGGCGTCCCTTTTTGCCGACGAAAAGATCAAGATCATCCGCGCCATCACGGCACAAAGCCTGTTGGCCGCCGAGGCCAGTTTCCGCAACGTATTCAACGACAATTACCAGCTCATGACCGGCCTGCAGGAAGCCGGCCTTCCCCTGCCCGAGGCCTGGCGCAACATTGTGTCGTATGTGCTGAATGACGACCTGCTGCACTTTTTCCAGAACAATCACACGGCCAGCATTCAAACCCTGCGCCGCGTAGCCGGCGACCTGAAGGCCTGGAATGTAAAAGTATCGGATGAAGAAGCCGTGCGCCACGCCGCCGGCAGGCGCATCTACCAGGAGATCGTCATGATCGGCATGGACGAATCCTCCCTGCCCCGCGTGCAATGGTTGAGCGAGGTGCTCGAAATTTTGCAGCAAATGGACCTGAAACCCGACGTCTGGCGCAGCCAGAATGTGTTTTACCTGCTCACCAAGGGCTACCGGAAAGACCAATGGGTATTCATCAACAGCGAATGGGAAGCAGCCTTTGAACGGCTGGCCACCTTGCTCCAGGTACGTCTCAAGGTGCCGGTGCTGGTCTGAGAATCCGTATGAAAACTCCGGGCGAGGTTGAAAGACGTTTGCTGTGCCCTATTCGTAGCGCAAGGCCTCGATGGGGTCCAGCCGGGCGGCTTTCATGGCCGGGTAAAAGCCCGAAACCACGCCGACGATCATGCACAGGGTCAGACCCAGCAGCATCCAGCCCCAGGGAATGAGAAACGACCCACCCAGCATGGGCGTCACGATGTTGCCGACCAGGATGCCCAACAAAATACCTACGATGCCGCCGATCTGGCAAATGACCACGGCTTCGGTCAGAAACTGGGTGAGGATGCTCTTCCGGGTGGCTCCCAGTGCTTTATAAATGCCGATCTCGCGGGTGCGTTCAGTGACGCTCACCAGCATGATGTTCATCAGACCGATAGCTGCGCCCAGGAGCGTCATCAGGCCGATGGCGATAGTGGCCAGACGCAGGTTGGTGGTGTTTTTCTTGAGGATGGCCACCAGGCTGTCGCTGGCAAACATTTCAAAATCTTCGTCCTGGCCGGGGCGCAGGTGGCGGATTTGGCGGAACAGACCCGTCGCCTCCGATTGCGCCGCGTTCATGTCTTCCGAATTCCGGACCGATACCACCAGGTCGTAATCGGTATCAGCGGCGCCGTAAATGACACGCACATTGGCCAGGGGGGCAAAAACGGCGCGGTCGGACGAGTTGCCCATCGAGGCGCCTTTCGACTTCAACACCCCCACCACCCGGTAGCGGAGATTGCCGACCAGCACTACCTGGTCCAGCGCCTTTTCGGGTTTGTCGTCGAACAGCGTTTTCACGATCTCGCGGCCCAAAATGATCTTGGGCTGGCCGTTTTCAATTTCGGTTCGGGAAAAGTTGCGGCCATACTCGATCTCCAGCCCCTTGGCCGTGAAATAATTTTCGTCGATGCCGAAAAAACTGATGTTCGGGTTGGTTTTTTCATCGGCAAATTTGATCGTGGCCAGGCCGGATGCCCGGAAGGAGATGGATACCGAAGCCGGGAAGTTAAACCGGGCTTTAAAATCCTCGGCATCTTTATACCGGATCGGCTCGCCCACTTTTTGGCGCCTGCCGTGTTGGCTGCTCTTTTCTTCGGCCCATTTCCGCTCGATCGTAAACGAATTGGCGCCCAACCCCGAAAGATTGTCGTTGAGCGAGTACGCAATCGAATCAATAGCCGTCAGGATGCCGACCAAGGCCATGATGCCAAAGGCGATGATCAGGAGGGTCAATACCGCGCGCAACATGTTGGCGCGAATATTTTGAAGGGCCATGCGAACGATCTCCAGAAAAGGCATACGCGGTTGAAGTTTGAAATTCGGAGTTATGGGGTGTGGCAGTGGCCAAAAGTACCGCACTTTGTCGGGCTGCAGCCGGGTATTCGAGCCAGGCTGTTGATTTTTCGATCAATAACCGGTTCGCGCGGATTTCCCCCTACTTTTGCCCGTTGTTCTGCTCAAAAACAAGGGATGAAATGACCGATTTGTATCGCCGTCCGCGCTTGTTTGCGGCATTTCCGCAACTGATCGCCGCCGAAAGCACCCGCCACGGCGGCGTCAGCCCGGCGCCGTATGCCTCGCTCAACCTCGGAAAAAGCACCGCCGACGACCCGGCGAACGTGGCGGAGAACCGCCGGCGTTTTGGCGCCGCCCTCGGGTTCCGGCCCGCGCAACTCGCCTGGAGCAAACAGGTGCACGGCGCTGAAATCCGCGCTGCCACCGGGCCCGGCGGCAGCGCGGGCTTCGACGCGTTCATCACCCGCACACCCGGGGTGATCCTGGCCGTATCGGTGGCCGATTGCGCGCCGGTGCTGGTGTTCGACCCCCGGGCCGGAGCCGTGGCCGCCATTCACGCCGGCTGGCGCGGCGCGGCCGCGGGCATCGTCGGCAAAACCCTTGCGGCGATGGCGGAGCACTTCGGCACCCGGGGCGCCGATTGCCTGGCGTATGTGGGTACCTGTATCGACGAGTGTTCGTTCGAGGTGGGGCCCGAGGTGGCGGAGGCGTTTGCCGAACCCTTCAAACGCTTTGACGCCGACCGGGGCAAGTTTTTTGTGGATTTGAAAAATGTTTGCGCCAGCCAGCTGAGCGACTTCGGCCTGCCGCCCGGTCACATCGAAGTGTCCCCTTTTTCAACAATTCTGCACCCGGCCGATTATTTCTCGCACCGGCGCGAAAACGGCGTCACCGGGCGGATGCTGGCTGTGATCGGCGTGCGCGACTAAGCGCGCAACCTTATGCCTGAATTTCTTGTTACGCCCGGCATGCTGAATGCCATACCTTTGCGCTACCGTACACCTCCATCAAGACATGAAACCGGAAGCCACACCTGATCGCGATCCTACTGCCGTTTCCCGGAAAAAAGACCACATCGAACTGGCTTTTGAAAGCCGGGTGGAGCCGGGCGAGCTGGACGACCGGTTTTATTACGAGCCCGCGCTGGCGGCACATCCGGCGCCGGGCAGCCTGGCTCCGTTCCCCTTTCTGGGCAAAACCCTGCGTGCGCCCATCTGGGTGTCGTCGATGACCGGTGGCACTGCGCTGGCCGGAACCATCAATCGCAACCTCGCCCGCGCATGCGCTGAATTCGGCATGGGCATCGGCTTGGGCTCCTGCCGGCAACTGCTGCACAGCGACGAGCACCTGGCCGATTTCGACGTGCGGGATTTGCTCGGCCCCGACCTGCCCCTGTACGCCAACCTTGGCGTGGCCCAGGTGGAACAACTGCTCGAACGCGGCCGGCTGGACCTGGTCGACACATTGTTGCAAAAACTGCGCGCCGACGGCCTGATCGTCCACATCAATCCACTCCAGGAAGCCATGCAACCCGAGGGCGACCGCTTCCGGCAACCGCCCCTGGAAACCCTCCGCGCCTTGCTGCAAACAGCCCGGTTTCCGGTGATCGCCAAAGAGGTCGGCCAGGGTTTCGGTCCGGAAAGCATGCGCCAACTGCTGGAATTGCCACTGATGGCCGTTGAATTTGCTGCAGGCGGCGGCACCAATTTTTCCAAACTGGAACTCCTCCGCAGCGATCCCAACAAACAACAGGTGTTTGAGCGCCTGGCCCACGTCGGGCATTCCGCCGCAGAAATGCTCGGGTACGCTAACGACTGTGCCAACGCACCTGAGCCGCACGTGAAAACCGGCCACCTGATCTTGTCGGGCGGCGTGCGCGATTTTCTGGATGGGTATTACCTCGTCCGGAAATCGAGGCTTCCGGCCGTATACGGACAAGCCTCCGGTTTTTTGAAACACGCCCGGGGCGATTATGCGGAACTGCGCGCCTTCGTGGATGCGCAGTTGCGCGGACTGGAACTGGCGTATGCTTTTTTACAAGTAAAATAATGCCCTCAGCCATGGCAAGAACAATTTCGGGCTTTTCCAAACTCAGCAAACGCGAGAAGATCGAGTGGCTCGCCGCCTCGTTTTTTGACGACCCCGCACAAGCCGTGCAAACGCTTACGGCCTGGCACCGCCCCGATGAGCAGCAGCAAAAAATCATCGACGGATTTACGGAAAATGCGCTCAGTAACTACACGCTGCCCTTCAGCGTCGCGCCCAATTTTATGATCAACGGAAAAGTTTACGCCGTGCCGATGGTCATCGAAGAAAGCAGCGTGGTCGCCGCCGCTTCCAGTGCGGCGAAATTCTGGCTCGACCGCGGCGGTTTTCATGCCAAAGTGATCGGCACCGTAAAACTCGGTCAGATACACTTCCGCTGGGACGGCGACCCGGCCCGCCTGACAGCATTGTTTCCTGAAATAAAAACCGACCTGCTCAACTCCTGCGACGATATCACGGCCAATATGCGCCAACGCGGAGGCGGTATCCTCGATATTGAATTCCTCAACTATACCCATCTCGAACCGGAATACTACCAGTTGCGCGTTTCATTTGAAACCTGCGACAGCATGGGCGCCAATTTTATCAACTCCGTGCTCGAACGGTTTGGCGATCAACTCGAACATTTTATCGAAACCACGCCGGCCCTCAGCGACCAGGAACGGGACATCGAGGTACTGATGTGTATCCTGTCCAACTACACCCCCGATTGCCTCGTGCGCGCCTGGGTGGAGTGCTCCGAAGCCGAACTCGAAGACCTCGCCCGCGACGCCGGGCTGCCCGGCCATGCCGCCGTGGACCGGATCTGCACCGCGGTTCGGGTTGCCACCATCGACCCCTACCGCGCCACCACCCACAACAAGGGCATCTTCAACGGGATCGATTCGGTGGTGCTGGCCACCGGCAACGACTTTCGCGCCGTAGAAGCCTGCGGCCACACCTATGCCTGCCGCGACGGTCAATACCGCAGCCTCAGCAGGGCGTGGGTGGAAAACGGCATCTTCCGCTTCGAACTGGAAATCCCGTTGCCCATCGGCACCGTAGGCGGTCTCACAGCCCTGCACCCGCTGGCCAAACAAGCCCTTCAACTGCTTGGCAACCCATCGGCGCAGGAGTTGATGATGATCGTGGCCGCCGTGGGGCTGGCGCAGAATTTCGCGGCAGTGCGCTCGCTGGTCACTACCGGCATTCAGCAAGGCCACATGAAAATGCACCTGACCAACATCCTCAACCACCTCGGCGCAACGCCCCCCGAAACGGAGGCCGCTCAGGCGTATTTTTGCCGCGAAACCGTGAGTTTCAGCGCGGTGCGAACCTTTTTGGAACAGTACCGCCGAACTGTCGTGAACCCGGGATGAAAGCTTATTCGAATACCGCCACCACCTTGGTGCCGGCAAACAGCCGCAATTGGTTGTCGCGGTACGCATAATTGTCCACCGTAGTCAGCATGGTCATGTACGAGGCCTCCCAGTCGGCCATTTCAAGGCAGTATTTCTTAGTGGAGATGGCCGGGCCGAATTTGAGCGTGGTACCGTCGAGGGTATAGGCGCCGCTGTAAGTATTGCACGCGTTATTACCGCTGAATCGCTTGCCGGCTGCTTCAAACTGGAGTGTGATCGACACATTGGAAGGTGGGTGTTTGTATTTCAATTCGATCAGCCGCCATGTTTTGTTGTGCATCGGGAATGGCGTGACTGCGCTGCGACAAGCGGGCCAGCAAACAGCCAGGCAAAGCAGGGAAGGTAGTAACCACTGTTTCATGTGTCGAAATCGATTGATTTGTAAAGATCGGATGCGTACCGGAATCCATGCATACGCGGAGCGGTTATTTCCGGCGAATGTTGTGTGTTTTCCGGATGTTCCGTGCAATTGCCCGGTAATGGAGCCGCAGAAATTAGCGTTCTTTGCGGATATTTTACCAGCAACAATATGTCGACCCAATTTATTCGCAACAAAAGTACCTGGATCGTAGTGCTGCTCGTGGCGGCATTTTTACTGCCCTACCTCAAAAGTTGTTTGCCCGACAACAAAAACACCGCGAAAAACACCCCGGAAACCCCGCCGAAACCCACTGTACAGGTGACGGTACCGGTTTTCAACCCCGACACCGCCTACGCATTTGTCAAAAAACAAGTGGATTTCGGTCCAAGGGTGCCGGGCACGGCAGCCCATAAAAAATGTGCGGCCTGGATGAGCGCCGAATTCAAGCGATTGGGCATGACGGTGATAGAACAGCCCTTCACCGCACAAACCTATTTCGGCGCCCGCGATGCCGTCAATATCATCGCCCAGTACAAACCCGAACTGGTCAACCGCATCCTGATCTGCGCACACTGGGACAGCCGCCACATGGCCGACAACGATACCAAAGACAAAGACAAGCCCATACCCGGCGCCGACGATGGGGCCAGCGGCGTCGGTGTGATGCTCGAAATCGCCCGGCTGTTGCAGGCCAACCCGCTCAACCTCGGCGTCGACCTCATCTGCTTCGACGCAGAAGACCTGGGCGACGACCGGGAGCCGGCGCCCGACCAGTCGATCATGGCACAATCCAACAACGAAGCCCGTGAAAAAACCTGGTGCCTGGGCTCCCAGTACTGGGCGGCCAATCCGCACAAACGCGGTTATTCCGCTCAATACGGTATCCTGCTCGACATGGTCGGCGCAAGAGGCGCCGCTTTCCCACGCGAAGGGTATTCCACCGATGCCGCCCCGCGCATCCAGGACCAAATCTGGAGCACGGCCGCCGAATTGGGCTATGGCAGCGCCTTCCCTAACCGCGCCGGCGGTTATGTGACCGACGACCATGTTTTCGTGATCCGCGGCGCCCGAATCCCTACGGTCGACATCATCAGTATGCCCAACCCGCCCCCGCACTCGTTCGGCGCCTACCACCACACCCACGACGACAACATGAGCATCATCGATCGAAGCACATTGAACATGATCGGCAACGTGCTCGCCACGGTGGTGTACCGGACGGGCGCCGGGGTGTTTCTTTGATCTGTTACAATTGCCGCACGGCAAATAACACCGGCTTGGAGGGACTCGCATCCAGGTCGAACGACGCTGTCTGGAGGTTAAGGAGGTAAAAGCCGTCTTTTACTGCGTTGGGCACGAAAATCAATTCCGTTATGGTAGCCGCCTGCCGTACCGCTTCGGGGTATTGCCAAAAGGCCCGGTGCGCCAACAAGCGGCCTCCGTCTTCTTCGCGGTCTACCGAGGGCAAATCGAGCAGCAGGTGTTGTATGCCGCAGGCCACCAGGTACCGCGCGGCCTCGTGGTGCAGGTACGGCGGGTTGCTGCCCGAGTACTGCCGGCGTTGCTTCAAATCGTCGTTCGGCAGGGTGCGCAGCACCAGCGCTTCGGCTTCATTTTCGGCCAGCAGCGCTTCCAGTTGGTCACGGAAAATCACGCGGTCGCCTTCGTCGGTCGGTCGGGGGTACACACTCACCAGTTTTGTCCAAAAATGGTGCGCGTTCAAACACTCAGGCAGTACGTACCGCTCCCGGGCAATGTGCCCCACACATTCGGTATGGGTGCCGTTGCCGTGGGGGTTGACCCGGATGTTGAAGAAGTTGACCGGACCGCCACGGGCCGTGCTGCCGATAAAGTCGCCTGCCACTACGGGGCTGTATTCCGCCGGCGGCGCCCAGAAACAGTTGACGTTGTCCAGCCCTTCGCGCAGCCGGATGGACAGGTCGGTGGGTTTTGACAGGTCGGCGAAAAAGGTATTGCCGTTGCGTTCGAATCGGATCTCCATAATGTATCGGTGGCGCAAATTTTACAAATAACCCGTTCAAACAGCCGTTTGCAGGCTAAGAATTTGCGCCACCGCCGCTAATTACTGCACCACCAGCCGTACGGCGCCTGCCTGCGTGCCACTGGCGAGGCGCAACAGGTACACCCCTGGTGGCATGGTGCGGAGGTCAATTGCCGTCGAAAACAACCCGCCGCCCGGCTCGAAGGTTTGATCCCAGACCAGACGCCCGGCAATGTCAAACACACCGGCACGCAGGGTACCGGCCGGCGCCTGCAACAGGGTCAGGCGGAAGCGCCCGGTACTCGGGTTGGGCTGCACCGACATGCCCCAGGCGAGCCCGGGTTCGACGGTAGCCACGAAGTCGATCACGATATTTTCCACCACCAGCAGGCAGCCGTTGGCGTCGCGCACGCGCACGGCGTAGGTCCCATTGGGCAGGTGTTCGAACACCGGCGACGATTGATAGCTGACGCCGTCGAGGCTGTACTCGAGCGCGCCGCTGCCGCCGCTGGCCGAGATGACAATGGAGTCGCTGAACACCAGCACATTGGCCTGGAGCGCGGGCGGATCGAGCAGCGTGACCGTCGTCTGCGCCGTATCGCCCAAGGCATCGACGATCACGATCGAATACGCTCCCGCCGGCAAATTGGTCAGCGTACAGGTTCCGCTGTTGTTGATGGAACAATCATATGGCGGCGTGCCGCCCGAAATGCCGAGGATGATGCCGCCTGTGGCTTCGCCGGCACAGAGTGGGTCGGTGGAAGCCACAAACAGGTCCAACGGTATATAATCGACCTGGAACGAGAAGACACCTGCACAACCGTTGGCGTCGGTGACGGCAACTTGATGCATGCCGTTGGCCAAGTTGCTAAAGGTATCGGACGATTGCGGATCGCCCCCGTCGAGTGCATATTGATAGGGGGGAGTGCCCCCGGCAGTGTGCACCTGTGCCTGTTTACCGGTCACCGATACGGTAGCACTGATGGGATCGGGGTCGGTCACCTCGACGGCCGCGTTTTCCACGATCGTCAGGGCATCGTCGCGCACCCGGATGCTGTGCATACCGGCGCTCACGTTTTCGAACAAACTGTCCGGTTGAAACGGTCCGCCATCGAGGCTGTAGACATAGGGCGGCACACCGCCGGCAGCCGATACTGCGAGCGCCGTAGCGCCGCCGGCGCAAGCAATGGCGCTGTCGACGCTCACCGCAGCGATCACGAGCGGCGGTACATCCACCGTGGCAGTGGTTGTAGCGGTACAACCGCGAATGTCGCGCACGGTAACGGTATAGATGCCGTTGGCCAGGTCGACGAATATTTTACTCGTTTGAAAACTCGTGCCGTTCAGGCTATACATCAGCGTACCCGTGCCGCCCGAAGCAGTGACGGTAATGGTATTCAGGTCGGAGGCCGCACTTACGACCAGCGCCGGCGGGTCGGTGAGTGTAACCGTGTTGGAGGTGGCGGTATTGCCCGAGTTGTCTTTCACAACGACGGTGTACATACCCGCACTCAGGCCGGAAAACACCTTGCCGCTCTGAAAATCAATACCATTCAGGCTGTACAGATAAGGCACCACTCCGCCTGCCGCGTTCACGGTGATCACGCCGGTGGCGTCGCCATGGCACGATATGGGCGTAGTCAGGGATGCGAGCGCTTCCAATTGGTCTACTTCCACCACGGCTCCGGCTGTGCCGGTACAACCGTTGGCGTCGCGCACCGTGACCGTGTAGGCGCCGTTGGCCAGGTTTTCGAAAAAGTTGCTGCTTTGAAAATCCGTACCGTTCAGGCTGTATTCCAAGGGCGGGGTACCGCCGGTTGCCACGGCTGTGATATCATCGGCCACGACATCCGCCACTACCTCGATGGCCAGCGGATTGTTCACCACTACCGGGTCCGATTCGGCGGTGAATCCGTTTTGATCGGTCACCACTACTGTGTATGTACCGGCGCTCAGGTTGTCGAACACACCCGAGGCCTGCGGCGCTCCGCCGCTCAGGCTATAGGAAAGCGGCGGGGTGCCACCGGTCACGGTGGCGGTAATTTGTGCGATAGCATCGTCGTGGCAGAGCAAAGGCTGCGTTACTTCGGCCGCTATATCGAGATCGTTCTGGATAATATTGATGTCGAACGGCAATCCGTGCAGCCAGGCCCCTGCGCTCTGGTCCACTACGTCGAACGCAAAAAGATCGGCCGTCGCGGCGTCGCCATTGTGCGTATAGGCAACGGCGCCATCGAGGATATCTTGCTGTGTAAAAATGCCGCCAACGGCTAAAGGAACGCCATTTAATGCCAGTGTGCCGTGTTGCGGAGTACTCAGCAGTACGAAAAGGCCATCCGTTGCATTTCCGCTGAAAATATTCAGCACCAAGTGGCTGAGCGTCAGGTTGGCCGAGCCGCCGGCCAACACGGTGAGCGGGTTGTTCACCAGCAGATCAGCCGCCGGGACGGTGTCCAGAAAACAAAATTCGAGCCCCCAGGCATTGATGGCGCCGCCATCTTCCGGGAGGTTATCGGTCACTTCGAGCGTCCAAATGCCTTGCGCGGAGGACTGGTCGAACCGGTTAAGCGCCTGAACGGGCTGGAAGGTGCCGCTGATAGCAGGCATGTTGCCGCAGGTGCTTTCCAATTGCGCAGCCGTTTGGGTCGCTTCGTCGTCGAAATCCAGGTCCAGGTTCGCGCCATTGCAACCGGTGTCGAGCAAGGGATAACCGGGTTGATCAAACAGCGTAGCCGATACATTGGACGGGGCGATCACCCGGGCGATCAGGTCGCCCACCCAGGTGTGGTCAATCTGCACGCTGAGGTTGACATCAGTAATAAACCGGTTGTCGGGTACGCTCAGTATGGAGGTGACAATGCTGGCGTCGGTGCTGGAAATCACTACCGGCACATTTTCGCTGGTATAGCTATGCCCGCAATCCGGCTGCCCGGTTTGGAAGGCGAAGGTGACGGAATTAGGGCTTTGCGCGCAAGCATTTACCGCTTTTACCCGCCAATAGTACACGGTGGACAGGTTCAGGCCGCCCAGGGTAGCCATCGGCGCCGCAACCGTTTGCGTTGAGACCAGCGCGCCGGCGGCAAACGACGGGTTGGTAGCCACCTGAACCTGATAGGTGAGCGCGCCGGCGACAGGCGTCCACTGAAGGGTAGTTGCCGGAACGACATTAACGGCGCCATCGGCCGGCAGCGCCAGGTCTGGCGCCGGCGGCGCTCCATCAACCAGGGTGAGTTGAATCGCACGCGTCCGGGTAATGGCGCCGCTCGTGGCTTGCAGGCTCAGGGGGTAAACGCCGGGGGTGGTCAGGTTGGTCAGCGTCACGGTAGCGCTGTCGCCCGGCAGCAAAATAGCCGGGTTGATTTGCACGATGGCGCCGGCCGGCGCACCGCTGAGGCTGAGGTGGATGGTATCGGCAAAGCCGGAAACACCGGTCGTGTACATGGCAAAAATCAGCATATCACCGGTACAGGCCTGCTCCTGGTCCATGGCCGAAATATTGAACAAAAAGGTTGGCGCTGGTGGCAGCTCGATCTTAAAATCCTGGTTGGAAATATCGAAAAAGATATTGCCCACGGCCGCTACCCGCACGCGACAGGCAGCCGATAATTGATTGGGCACTTCCACCTGGGCCGAACCGTTATTGGGTATGTTGTCGGCCAATACGGTGGGGTATGTCAGGCCCCCGTCGGTCGACAGCGATATGCGCACCTTAGCGCAGTTCACCGGGCCAATATCGGTATTCGCCACGTTCCAACTCACGGTTTGCATATCGCCCACATACCAGGTCACAGCCGTATTGGGCGCCGTGACGACAAAAGGACCTGCATTGGCGGCTACAGTGAGCACCAGATTGTCATCGGCCGTGCAACCGCCGCCGGGGTGGTTGTCGCGAACGGTCACCCGGAAATTCATCGCCCGGGCCACGCCCGGCAATTTTTCCCAGGCGTAACCGGTGTTGCTGACCAGGTCCGACAGCCGGGGGAAATATCGCGTTGGGGAGCCATCCGGCACAAACGAACGGAACAGGGGCCCGCCGGCGCTGGTAGATACCGGCGGCATGGGGCTTTGCTCATTGTCCATTTGTTCCCAGCAATAGGTCAGTGCGTCGCCGTCGGCATCGGCGGCGGAGGCAGTCAGCAAAAAGGGTGTGGATTTGGGGATGGTTCGGTTGGCGCCGGCATCCACCGTGGGCGCGTGGTTGCCGATGTTGATCTTTACCGGGCAAACATTGCCTGCAGCGGTGGTCACATAGGCGCCGATTTCCTGCAAACTGATACCATGAAAATAGGCGTCGGAGTGGGTTTGCAAATTGGGCGCGCAAATACCGGCATAGGCCATAATGGTGCTGCCGCTGCCCGGTTCGAAGGCGGTTCCGAGGTTAATGTTGTCATTGCAGGAGTTGTTGAAGGTGTGGCTGGCGCCCAATTGGTGCCCCATTTCGTGCGCTACATAATCGATATCGAAGGGGTCGCCGACGGGCTGCGATACGGCGGTTACCCCCCAGGCCTTGATCGAATTGCCGCAAACAACGCCCTGTCCCGACAAGCCGCCGCCGCTGGTGCCAAATACGTGCCCGATATCGTAGTTGAGCGAACCGATGATCGTGTTGCATTTCGATTGGTTTTCAGTGAGCATCGAGGATGTGTTGCCGTTTGAATAGCCGTCGGTGGCTGCGTTGAGGAATACGAGCAGGTTATCGTTGGCGATCAACTGGAGCGTAATCGCCAGGTCGCGTTCATAAACGCCGTTGACCCGGTTGATCGTCGTATTCATCGCGGCCAGCGCCAGTTGAACCGTGCCACCCTGAAACTGGGCGTATTCGCCCGTACAGGCCAGGGCCAAACGATACTGGCGGAAAAGGCAGTCGCCCGCCATCTCCGGCGCATTGGTTTTGGCCGGGCCGGGCTGGTCGGGCATATCCGGTACGCCGCACACGAAGGGTTCTTTTTTGGAGCGGAAATCGCTTTTGTTGTACACCAGGTAATGCTCCCGGTCGCCGGGTTGATACGGGTCGATAAAAACAGCGTCGCGCCGGGCCGAGCGGATCATGGCGTGAAAGCCCTTTGGAGTGAGGTCGCATTTCAGGGTGGCCGTCGGGTCGTCGATGCCCACCCCGGTATAACAGCGAATTTCCGGGTATTGCGCCTGCAAGGCCGGGGCCATTACCGGCGATTCGGTCAGCCGGAACCGCGCCATGCCGCCCTCGGGCATCGGCAAGATGATCTCGGCAAATTGAGTTTCGGCGGCGCTGGTAAAACGCGCGGGTGCGGCAACCAGTTGCTGTTGAACCTGCGTCAAATCGAGCCGAACCGTTCGGTAATGCAACGGCGTGATGTATCGCGGCTGATGAAGTACGGCTGGAATCGTCTTTTCGGAAATATCGGTCCAGGAAGATTGAGCGGTTAAAACAAAGGCTGGTGCAAGGAATAAAACACAGATAAAATGTTTCAACATATTGGGTGTGTTTGAACAATGGAAACTGTGATTGTCGATTATGGTGTGTGGGAAAAATACCGCCGGGTCTGAAAAAGCAGATTTGGGGTGCCGGGCAAGCCTGCTTTTGCGGGGAATATTGGGGTATATTGCCCAAAAAAGAGGCGAAGAACAGGTTCCAAAAGATGTCTTTTCAGACCGTTGCGTATTTTTCAGCCACACACCCTAAATGAACCAGGATTACGGCGCTTCGACTGCCGGCTGCCCGGGCCGTTTAAGCAGCGAAATGTACCGCCTCGGGAGCGTGTCCGGCGCAGCGTTATTCATTTTGGTCAGCAATCAACCAAATTTAAGCCGGTCCTTTGCGCGCCGGGCAACCTTTAGCAACGGTGCGCGCTCAAGTTCATCGTCGCCGAACCCTTATACGTGAATATTTGACACAAAACCACCGGAATGTACCGCTTGTCGTCCTGCTTTTGGCTTTGCTTTTTGGCGTACGGGGCCCTGGCCCAGAAAACCCTGCACGGCACCGTGACCGACCCGCAAGGCACACCCCTTGCTTTCGTCACCGTTTTGCGCAACGGCCAGGCGGGTCAGGGCGTCCTCACCGATATTGAAGGCCGCTTTCGCCTGACCGAAGCCGAAGGTCTGCAATCGCTGGAGTTCCGCTATGTGGGTTTTGAAACCCGGGCCATCGAAGCGGCCGTTTGGCAAAAAAATGGATTTGCGCTGAAAGTCGTGCTGCAACCCGCCGATTACGCCCTGCCGGAAGCTACCGTACACGCCGGCGAAAACCCGGCCGACATCCTGATCCGCAAGGCTATCGCCAACCGCCACCGGAACAATCCCGAGCGCCGGCGCTCGTTTGCCTGCACCACGTACAACAAAGTGCTGTTCGACGCTACACCCCGGCGCAGCGACATGGAACGCTTTTTTGCCAAAAGCGACACTACGAAAAAAGCCACCCGCGAAGCGGTTCAGGATTTTAACCGCCTCGAACAAGCGATGCAGGAGCACCACGGTTTTCTGATGGAGAGCGTGACGCGGCGCTCGTTCCGCTTCCCCGATCAGGTGCAGGAACGCGTGCTGCTCAACCGCGTCAGCGGGTTTAAAAACGCCGGCCTGGTGGCCCTGGCCAATATGGTGCAGCCTTTCACTTTTTACGGCGATTACCTGACCATCCTCGACAAAAACTACGTCAACCCTATCAGCCCCGGCAGCCCCGAGCGGTATTTTTTCAATATCGAAGACACGCTGTACGCCGGGCCGGACACCATTTGGGTCATTTCGTTTCACCCCCGCAAGGGTAAAGTGTTTGAAGCGCTCGAAGGCGTGCTGCACCTGCACTCCAACGGGTGGGCCATCCGGAACGTGCGCGCCCACCCGGCGGCAAAGGGCAATCTCGACCTCAAAATTGAGCAAGCCTACCAGTGGCGCCCGCCCGTCGGCGACACCGCGGGGCAGTGGTTCCCCGAGCAACTCAATTTTGAAATGGAGTTCAAACACTACCCGGCAGTCTTTATCGGTGTGCGGGCCGTGGGGCGCAGCTATGTCACCGACGTGCAATTCGACGCCCCGCTGCGACAACGGCAATTCGACCCTGAAATGCCGGTCCTGATCGAACCGCGCGCAAACGAACAGCCCGACAGCGCCTGGGCGCGTTGGCGCGCGCTGGCACCGCTCAACGGCAAAGAACTGCGCACCTACGAATGGCTCGACAGCCTGGGACAACACAAGCGTTTCGACCTGCTCTCCAACCTGACCGACGCCATCGCCACCGGCCTGTGGCCCCTCGGCCGTTCGCCGTTGAGTATCGATTTGAAACACATGATCCGGCTCAACGACCTCGAGGGTGCCCGACTGGGCCTCGGCCTTAGTACAGCCCAGGCCAAGCCCCTGCTCCTGCCCCGCCGCCTTGAAGCCGGCGTACACGCCGGCTTCGGCTTTCGCGACCGGGCCTGGAAGTACGGCGGTTATACCCTGTGGCGCATTGCCCGCAACACCCAAACCCAATTGCGCGTGGGTTGGCAGCGCGATTTGTCGGAGCCCGGCACGTTACCCGAGCTGCCGCCTTCCAATTTCGTCAACCGCGCGCTGTATGCCCGTCGGATGGACCGCAGTGATGATTTTTCGGCGGCGCTGGGTAGTCGCCTGGGGCGCTCGATCCGGGTGGAAGGTACGTTCCGCAAACAAAGGCTGCAGCCCGGCTACCCGTACCGTTTCGGCGTTGATGATAACAGCCTGGCAGCGGAATTCCGTTTTACCGAAACCACCTTGTTTTTCCGATATGCCAACGGCGAACGGGTGCGCACTTTTCTGGGCGGCGATATTGGAAGCACCCAGCGCTGGCCGGTGCTCGAACTGGCCTTCACCCGTGGTTGGCGCGGCCTGTGGTCGGGCGAATATGCTTACGAGCGCTGGGTGCTGGCGTTGTACCAGTCGTTTTTCATCCGCCGCCTGGGCCACACCACCTGGCGCCTGGAAGCCGGCCGGGTGAGTCCGCAAACGCCACTGGCCAGGTTGTTCACCCTCAACCAAACCGGTGGCGGCTGGAACCTCTTTGTGGTGCCCAATACCTTTCAGGCCTTGCCCGACACACTGTTTCTGGCCGACCGTTTTGTCAATTTTTACTTCAGCCAGGAAATAGGGCCGGTACTATACCAAACCAGGCACTCGGCGCCCTTTCTTACGCTGCTGCAAAACGCCGCCTGGGGCGATTTGCAACACCCCGAACTGCACCGCGACCTCGGCTTTCGAACGGCTTCGAAACCGCTGCTCGAATCCGGCTTGCAACTCGATAACCTGCTCCTGGCCAATTACTTCCAGATCGCTTATCTGGGCCTGGGCGGCGCGGTATTTTACCGCTGGGGCGGTTTGCACGCAACCAACTGGCGCGACAACGTTTCGTTCCGGCTTGCCTTGAAAATGCAATTGTGACGCTCCCTTGGCAGGTTTTTGCAAACCGTTGAACAGGAAGCCAGCTGCATGTTGGTGGCGAGGACATCAACAACTACGATGAACATTCCGTACACTTCTGGCGTCCCCGCCACCAGCAAAATATACCGGACTATTGTTCGAGTGTATTCAATCTTTGGCGTCGGGGCGAACATCAAACCACAGCACCGCTTAACGCAGCAAGGTTACATCCCCTTTCCTTGGCTTTTTCGGTACGCCGTCGCACAGCACATCCAGCAGCCACACATACACATCCGAGGGAGCGGGTTTGCCGTCCACTGTGCCATCCCAGGCGGCATTGGGGCCGGAGCCGTCGTAGATCTTTTGTCCCCAGCGGTTGAAAATGCGCAGCCGGGCGATCACCTCCGTCCCTTCGAAGGGCACTACGCCAAACCGGTCGTTGTTGCCGTCGTTATCCGGTGTGAAGGCATTGGGGATACGCAGGCGCGCGGGGTCGCAGGGCGGGCGCGGTACCACGCGATAGATGACTATGCCGGAGCAATCGTCAGCCGTTGTTACCGTCAGGGTGTATTCCATGGTGTCGGTCGGCGAAGCCACCGGGCTCTGGCAGGCAGTACAGCTCAGGCCGTCGGCCGGCGTCCACAGGTACGACGAGTAGCCGCCCGGGCCGGTCAGCGCCACCGAACCGCCGAAATCAATGTAGAATGTATCGGGTACCGGGAGGTCGGGGCCGGGGAAATCCGCCACGGAAATCACGTGCGTACTGTCGCAGCCATTGGCGGCCGTGTACACCCCGGTATAGGTGCCGGCTTCCCAAATGGGTTGGTTGCCGAACAGAAGCAGGGTGTCTTCCGGGCAGCGTTGTATGCTCTCCTGGGTGAATGCCTTGGGCAACACGTCGAGCCGGAGAAGCAGCAAACTATCGCAGCCGACGACATTGGTCAGCGTATCGATATACAAGCCGGCCACATCCGTCGGCTGGCCAAACACCGGCACCGGCGTGCCCGCACAGGTCTGGATTGCGCCCATATCGGTCGTATCCGTGCGCAGCACGGTCACCGTGGTCGTCGCCTGCAGGCTGCAACCGGAGGCGTCGGTCACCGTTACGGCGTATGTGCTCGTCTGGTCGGGATGCACGATTTGGGTAGGCGCCCCGGGGTTGGTGATCCCGGGCCCCTGCCATTGCCACGACACGGCCGCAGACGTCTGCAAGGTGGCCGATTGGCCGCGGCAGACGGCAGCATTCGAAACCGACAAGCTGGGCAGGTTCCGGACAATCACCTTGAAGGCGTGCGTGATGGTGCATACGGTGCCGGAATCGGTCAGGCTGAGCTGATATGTTCCGGCGGCAGCTGGCTCAAACAGAAATCCGGCACAATCGGAACAGGGCAGATTAGCGGCCCCCGACCAGGTATAATGGTGCCCCGGTTGCTCCGGAATGCCCATGGGGGCGTTCTGCCCCAGGCAAATGCTCACATTAGCGTGTTGGACATCCGTGGCCTGGAGTGGAAATATGGTAGGCTCACAGTCGCAATTTTCGCCGGCAGGCAATACGATAAGGAGGTTGCACAGGTCGACCGGGTTATTGTCCGAGATCAGTTGGATATCATAAAGAATACCGACCGGCAGGAGCTTATTGGGGTGGCCGATGTACACTACTGTATCGGCGGGCGAGTACTGGCCGTTGCCGTCCATGTCGCGCACGATCAGGATCGTGTTCAGGGTCGTGCCCAGTGGCGGCAGGGTACGTAGTTGGAAGGTGTACACGCCGTTCCCTTGCTGGTTGATGCTGGCGAATGCGGTTTGAATTTCGATTTGCGGATTAAAGACGCCAAACGTGTCGGAAGCCGTGCCGGTAGCGATGTACAGGGTGCAATCGCCATTGATCGCCGGGCAAAAAGCGGCTGCGCGCTGCCGGGTTTGCGCGACCACCCGGGCGCCCGAACAATTCGGCATATCACCCGACACTACCTTGAACGAAAATTGAATAGTCGTGTTCGCGGGCATGCCCGCGGGCAAAGTCCAACGCAATACATTGCCATCGAGCTGTGGCCCGCCGGCAGGTGCATTGGCGCCGGGCTGATAAGAGCCGGCCACATAGGAATAGCCCGTAGGCAGGGTCACAAAAATGCTGTCGCCGGGCAGGGCTGTGCCGGAGGGTGTCACGCTGAGGTTCAACTGGCGTTCGGCGTTGCAGGGTACCGGCCCGCCGCCCGGCTGGGTCAGGCTGATTTGCGTCGTATAGGTAGGCGCCACGCCTTCCACCAGCAACGGGTCGCTGGCTTTGCGCAAGGTGTTGGTCGGCTTGCCGCACGACCACTCGGCCCGCGCGCCAAAAACCAGTTGGGCGTTCGACACCACCCCGCACCCGGTTAGCACTTTAAAGCGGAGCTGCACCGTATTCTTCGGGTTGAGGTTGACCCCCTGCAATCCGCCGGTTTGCAAGGCCGGCACCAAAGCCGCCAGGTCCCATTCAAGCAGGTTGCCGCCCATGGGCAAGGGATCAGGTATAGGTTGGTACGGCGCACCGGCAGGATATGCGATTTGGCAACTGCCCGGCACCAGAAGGAAACCGGGTGGCAGCTCGATGTTGATAAACGGCCGATAGGCATAGCCCAGATCGGCATTCGACAGTTCGAGGACCACGTAGCCGGAGCTATCGCACAGTGGGATCTGGGTGGGTAGTTGGGCCAGTTCCAGTTCGATCTCGGGGTTCAGCGGGCGGAAGAGCAGCTCGAGGGTATCGATACTGCACACGTCGCCTGTGGTATCCAGGAAAGCCGTGCAATTCCAGCCATATATGACGAGCAGCCGTTGGGGGTCGCAAGTGTTGTTGATGGTGGAAACCTGAAGGCTTCTTTTCCCTTTGGCAGCCAGGTCGCCCAGTTGAAAAAAACCATTGACGCCGGGATAAACCGTAAAGGGCGGCCCGTTGAGGGTCACGGTAAAATTGCTCAGGCCCCCCTCGGGGTTTACCAAACGAAACCAGCCATGGGGCGCCGTAGCGGCGAGCGCCGTATTTTCAAGTAATACTTCGGCCGACACGGCGGGTGTTGGGAAATCGAGTAGCGGTTCCTTGGTCGTCAGCGTATCGTGGGGGTGGTTGCTGTAAAACCCGATCTTGTTTTCCAATTTATGCGGCACCAGATTGGGGATGGCCATGCAACCGGGGAATTGCAGGGAAATCAATTGGGCCGAAGAGTCGGGTTGCGTGAACTTGCAATTGGGCTCGAAGGCCAGCCGTGTCTGCAGACGGTAGCCCTCGTCGATCGGGTTCTGATACGCCGGTGAAAAATCGAGATGCATCGTACCGCCCTGAAACGAGAACGGCAGCGGCATCTTTTGCAGGAAAGGAATGCCCGGTTGCAGGTTCAAAAATTCGAGCCGGGCCGACCGCGGCAAGATATCCGGTGGCAGAATGACCAGGTCGTATTTGGTTATCTTCGACAAAGGCCGCACTTCGAAAGGGAACAAATTTGGCCGGGCGAGGCGGATCTCGTACAGAAAAGGCGTTACCTCGATGGACGTATCGCAAGGCCGGATGCCGAACGTGTTGTTGGTCAGCGAATCGAAATAGCCCGAATACTGGAACATCAGGGTGTCGGCCAGCCGGTAGTTATAAAATTTGTACCCGCGGTTGGCCCGGTAGCCGACTTCGAAATTGATCAGCGGCGGAAAGTTTTGCGGGCTTGGGGGCGTATAATTGCGGGCCAGTTTCAGATCGACGGTCAGGGTCATTGAATCGCCGGTTTCCAGCAACAGGCCCGATGGGACGCAACCCGCATCGCTGAACCCGGCCATGTTTGGGTAAAAAGCGTAGTTCATAGTGGCAAACTCATCGCTGACCGCAAGCGGTTTGGTGTTCACTTTCGCCACTTGCCCAAACAATTCATCCCGTTTTTCGCTTGGCGCGATCGGGCAAGTGTATTCCTGGTTGGCGCTGGCATCCCAAATCTTAACAAACGCCCGCGCGACCTCGAACATCGAATCGTCGGTGAAATAATAGCGGGCGGCAGCCGACTGCGAGGGGCCGATGCCGATGGTGTCGTATACGCCCGCATGCCCGAAATCGCTCCGGGCGGTTTCCAGGTACAATACATACGAAAACCCGGGGATATTTTCGCCGCACAACACGTTGGTGGTAAACACATTGCGCAGGGTATCGCCCGGCAAAAACCGGTCGCGGCGAACTTTACTCAAGTCGATCACTCCGTTGGGATCGGCTTTCCGGTCGTCGTCGTTGTCGGCCAGATCATAATTCAGGCGTTCGGTGCTGTGCGATTCCTTGATCTTATAGCAACCGCCACCACCACCGCCACCACCACCGCCGCCACCACCGCCACTCGGGCAGGTACAAACGGTGTTCAGTTTAAAGGAATCGCAGGCAGGGATGGCGCAATTCAGGTCGTCACCGATCAGGCAGGTGATGTAAGCAGCCGTTTTGACCTCATAACCGCAATCACCGCAGGCCGGAACGGATGGCTCGTAGATAACAAAGTCGCCGGATGAAGCCGGGTCACTACTACTCAACTTGACGTAGGAAGCATCGTCGCGGCAGGTATTGCGCAGGCAGAAGGCCATGGTCATGGCCGAATCGGTAAACGGCATTTCGAAGGCCATCAGAACCCGGTTAACCGGATACTCGGTATAGATCGAATCGATCGAGAACGACTTTGGCGTTTTGCCGCCCAGTACGGGCGGGCAGTCGGGCGACCAAAACAAGCCAAAAGGCAGATCGAGTTTCAACCACAAATAACCCGTATCGATGGCAAGCCGGCTCGATGCCACGTTGAAGGAGAAAAGATACGTTTCGCCGTCGTCCAGGCAATTGCCCAGGTTGTAGGTGACGAAACCGTTGAGCCGGGCGCTATAGGGCGCCCTAAAAACGACGGAATCCGCTTCTACGTGGTTGTTGGGTGGCAGGGGGCATGGCTTGAGATAAAAATAGCTCAAGGCAAGCACCGGCAGATCCTGTTCGCAATATCCGTTGCAGGAATAGGCATCGAACCAGATTTCCAGGGTATCCTGCCCGGCCAGCTCGGCGACGTTCAGCGTTACGAAGGCCGATTTGATCACATCGCATTCCGGCATGGGATAGTCGTCCGTCGCGCTGGGGATAACCGGTGTTGCTACCCCGTGCCGAACCATCCGGAAGGAGGTTTTTTCCATGCTTAAATTACCGATCGACTCGCTGCGGAACTGCAGGACGATGCCGGTGGCGGGCGCCGGGCCTTCATTCACGACGCGGACCTTCATTAGTTGGGCCTGTTTGGCGCACTGTTCCCAGGGGAGGGAATATGAGGTTTGAAAGGTGAGTTTGGGCTCATAGGTCGAAGGCAGGACCACCACGTCGGCATACGTGGTATCACCCTGGCAGGGCGGGTCGGCAGGCATACAACTCCACCCGGTAACGATGTCGGAGCGGCAGGTGAACGATGGGAAACCGCAATCAGCGATCGTGATTTCTTCCCGCAAGAGCACGGTTTCGCCAAATTCGAACAGGGTGTCGCCGTCGCCAAAGGCTTTAAAAAAGGCGCCGTCGAACCGGGCGGTGTATTGGTTCAACCCGTCCTGTTCGTTCAGGGCGCCCGGCACATGGATACTGATGCCAGTCGGGTGCGTATCGGTTAAGAACAAATGCTGGACCGGCCCAAGCCGCGTGTTTTGCACGTGCAGGGTGCGGATGATCGTTTCGCCTTTTTCGCCCGATACGGAATCGTTGTCTACCTGGGTGATCACCAGCAGGCTGGTTTGAATCTGAAAGGCGGCGGTGGTGAGTTGTTCGCTGAGGGCGCCGGCCCGAACGCGCAGAACCGCGCTGAACAACTGAGCGGAGTTGATGGCCGACACCAGGCCGCAGGTCGCCTGCAATTGTACCAGCACAGGCTGCGCAGCGCCGGAGGCCAGCACCGGCAGGGCCAGTACCGGTTTTTTGGGGTTGCTCAGGTCGAAATCGGCGGCGCCAGTGGCGCTGCCAGGCAAGTATTCGAGACCTGCGGGGAGTTCAAGGTCGAGAAAAGCGCCGCTAAGCGGTGCGGCAGTATTATTTTGAATGGAAATGCGCAGCGTATCGCTGGAGCAAACAACCAGATGATCGGGGGTTTGGTAAGTAATGCTAAACGTTTGGGCAAAAAGTGGAGCGCACACGGCGCCCGAGAGTGTCAGGGCAAAGGCGAGGATAGATTTAAACATGGGTATACAACAGGTTTGTGTGGTTGATGACCCAAATATACTTTTCGCTGCCTGATTTGCAATCTCCCGCCGGGCAATATTGGAAGAGGTTTGGATTTTCATCGCTGAGGTCCAAACACGTTCTGACAATCTGTTCTGCTGAAAGCGTTTTCAACAATGGTCTGCAGAAATACAGCATCCTTCCACTTAAGATAGGGTGTGTCTGAAAAATACTGCCGAGCCTGAAAAGAGTAGGTTTTGAGTTCCGGGCAAGCCTGCTTTTGCGGGGAATGTCGGGTTATATTGCCCGAAAAAGAGGCGAAGAACAGGTTTCAAAAGATACCTTTTCAGACACACCCTGGTTTAAATCAATTTTTCAAACCTGGCTTTGCCGCATTCGATCGCGCAGGCAATGCTATTTCTCCTGCAACTTTTCCAGCAACCATTCGCGCAACATGATTTCCGGGGTGGATTTGATTTCCTCGACCAGTTTTAGACGCTTAGGGCTTTGCGGTAACCAACCGTATTTCAGGATCTTGTCCAGTTTCTTCAGAAAATTAAAACAGCGGTTTTTAATCTGCCGGTTCAGGTTCGAGCGGCGGATTTTCTGGTCCAGGGCCTTCATCCGTGCATCCAGCAAATCGTTTTGTGTTTCAAAGTAGATTCTGATCAGCGTGAGTTCGGCCGTTATACCAAAGAATGGGTTCTCATAATGCCGGAAAACCAGGTACTTCTGCGCTTCGTCGTATTCCTTGAGCTGCAAATAGTACTCGGCTTGGGCGATGCTGTGTATTTCGGCCGGGAACCTGGTTCCGCAGATGCGCTCGGGCGGGTGATCTTCGATAAACGTTTTTACCCATTCAAATTCCCGCATCTTGAGTCCGAAGACAATGAGGTTCCAAAACATGTGGGTCGTGATCATCTCATCGAAATAAAAATAACCTTCCTTCAGATGTTCTTTGTATATCTCAAAATTGCGGTGCCGGGTGAACGCATCGCCGGAGCGGTTGTAGCGCGCAATCCAAAAAATCCGGTAATATGCCTTGAGGTTTCGGAAACGTTCGGGCGAAATTTGGGTCCGGTAGGTGTTCAGCATTTCTTCCAGTTGTTCCAGACAACCAGGTTCATCGGGATGCTCGAGCAGGCGGATGATCAGGTTATACACCCGGTTGATCGGCACGTCCAAAGCCCCGCCGGAAGATGAAAGTTTCAAAATATCCCCGATGAGCGCGTTGGTTGGTTGCAATTCAATTTGCGCCACCCGATTTTGGTGTTTTAGCGCGCAGGTATATTCCAACTTCAATATGCTGTAAAACAAATCCAGGTATTCCTGTGCAGTATTGAGGTTGGTATCGTCGCCATATGTATTGTACAGGCCCCGGAAAGCAACCTCTTCTTCCTCGATCCTGAACAGGTCATAAAAATATTTGACATCGCGCAGCGGGGACGATTCCTGCACTTTCCGGGCGGCTTTCATGTTCTGCTCAAACCGTTCTTCCAGGCCATATTGCCGGTAGAAACGCGCCAGCGCCAGATATTCATAAACATCACCCTGCTCCTGCTCCATGGCTACCTGGGCTAAAAATTTCCGAACCAGGCGGAACAGCTCGGAGGCAAGGTTATCCAACGGACTCTTACTGTTTTCGACATACGCCCTTCCGGGAAAGAATGCTGTAAAAACGGCTTCTTTGGTCAATAAAGGGTGATCTTCTTCGGCATTAAACTGCAAAATATAGTCAAACAATCGCACTACATCCTCTGTCAGAGAACTGTTATTAAAGTAGGGCGAAATCAAAAACAGTCGAAGCCGTTTGATCTGCGCAGCATTCAGGCGTTTGAGCACTTCGAGTAGTTTGCGATTCAGCATAATAAACCGTATGTATTAAAGCGGCAACTCTTCCCAAAACCGGATTCAGGAAAAACGAAAAAAATCGTAGTATAAATTAAAAAAGAAGGGGCCGACTTTTGTCATATTATTCTAAACAGGTAAAAAAACTAATCACATGATGAAGAAACATTTGGTCAAGGGCTTTTTGCTCTTGCTCTTTGCTTTGTGGGCGCCGGCGTTCCAGGCTGCCCCTGGCCACTTCGTTGCCCCTGCCAACCTTGTAACGGTCGATCTCTCCTGTCCGGAACCTCCCCCGTCTGGCTTTCATGCCGTCAGTAATACATATAACAGCATAACCCTCAAATGGGTAGAAAATACGCCGGGATTATACTACTGGATTACGGGGCATGACAACACGACCAACACCGGCCTCGGCACCGTGGTAGTTACAGGTGACGAGTATACCTGGGGTTCCCTGCCTTATCCGCACGATTTTACGTTCACCATCGGCGCATCCTCCTGTGTGGAAGGTCCTCCGGGCGGTACAGCTTCGGCAAATGGTAAAACCGGGATTATTATCGTCGACGATCTCGTCCTTTTCTCCCCATGCAATAATTCAAACATCTCCCTGCCTCCCGGGCTGATGAATTTCAAAATTACTGTTGGCGCTGCTCAATTTGCCAACCAAGGCGTGTTGGACAACATGTATACCGCCAATTTTAGTTATCAAAGCGACCCTTGCCAATTCGCTGTAGGGTATGATGAAGGCGAAAGCAAGGTATACCTGGAAAAAGTACCCGAGTCTGACCCAAGAAACAGATTCTTTACCCAATGCTCGCAGAATAATCAGGTCGGCAGCATTTATTACAAACTCAGCGCTGAATCGAATATCGAAGTGCTCCGAATCGACCAGCTGGAAGTCGACAATATGAATCCGGCTGCGAATATGCGGATCAACCTCCTTCAAGCGCTGTCCACTTACACATACTGTAACTGTTCAGGTAGTCCCTCTTTTCTCAATGCAACCACTACCAGCCACTCGAACAATGTTAAACAGGCGTTGGAATCGAACAAACGGTTGTCTTTCGGCAGCGTAAAACCGGCCGGCCAGGTCAGCCCCAATCCATTCTCCGGGTCGACTACCGTACGGTACACCCTCGACGCCGACGGGCCAATAGCCATCCGGTTGTACGATCCGATGGGGCGGCTGGTCAAACTGGTGGAGAATAGTGCACAGCAATCTGCCGGCAGCTACGAAGCGACGGTGCATGCCGAAGACCTGCCCGATGGCGTTTACTACCTGCATGTGCAAACAGCAAACCGGCGGGAGGTCTTCCCGATCGTTAAGCGGCAGTAATAACCACGCTTTTGCCAAAACCTGATTTTTTAGAAATATACTCCCTTCACCTGCAAATGTATGCAAAGGGAGTATATTTTTTTGTGCCTGGAAAAGTGCGTAAAACCGTAGTAGTACAGTGAATTGGGTAGATTGATCTTTGCTGTACCAAAACCAAACAACGGGCTATACCAGGTGCAAACCCGAAACGTAATTCAACCGTAATATGACCGTCGGAAATACAGTCGCCAAAACCTGTTTTTTTACCTGGTGCAAACGCTCCGCAGCCGTAAGGTTGATGTGGGCGTTTGTTTTTTGATCTTGTTCCCCCGTACACCCAGTTGGCAAAACGCCTTTCAACACAAACGAAGCGCCCCGGTGAGCTGATGCCAACCGGGGCGCTGTTTTACTATCACGTTGCAGAGGAATGGTCTGTATTTTACTGACCCTGCCGGATCGGCGCTACAGGCGTTTGTTGCTGCTGCATATCCTGTTGCGACATACGGATCTCCCGGCTCTCAGGCTGCGGCACACCGGTATTGCTGTCGGCAGCCCGATGGCTGCCCAGAATCGGCGCAATCGCCAGCCCAACCAGGCAGGAGAGTTTGATCAGGATATTCATAGAAGGGCCCGAGGTATCTTTGAACGGATCACCCACCGTGTCGCCGGTAACGGCGGCTTTGTGTGGATCGGAACCTTTGAAGTAGGTTTTGCCGTCGATCACCACGCCTTTTTCAAACGACTTCTTGGCATTGTCCCAAGCGCCGCCGGCGTTCGATTGGAAAATAGCCCACAATACGCCGCTGACGGTTACACCGGCCATATAACCACCTAAAGCCTCCGCTCCCATCACGAAGCCCACCACGATGGGCGTAACGATGGCAATGAGGCCGGGCGGCATCATCTCGCGCAGTGCAGCGCGGGTGGAAATTTCGACGCACTTGCCATATTCGGCCTTGCCGGTGCCTTCCAGCAACCCGGGGATCTCGCGGAACTGCCGGCGCACCTCGTTAACCATGTCCATAGCCGCACGGCCCACGCTTTGCATGGCAAAGGCGGAAAATACAACCGGAACCATGCCGCCCAGGAAGAGAGCAGCCAACACGTCGGCTTTAAAAATATTGATGCCGGCAATACCGGTGAAATCCACATAAGCGGCAAACAAGCCCAAAGCGGTGAGCGCCGCAGAGGCAATGGCAAAGCCCTTGCCGATAGCCGCCGTCGTGTTGCCCACCGAGTCGAGTACGTCCGTTTTTTCGCGCACTTCTTTGGGCAGTTCGCTCATTTCAGCAATACCGCCGGCATTGTCGGCAATAGGGCCAAAGGCGTCGATAGCCAACTGCATGGCAGTGGTTGCCATCATGGCCGAGGCGGCAATGGCCACGCCGTAGAAACCGGCCAGTGTATACGCACCCCAAATGGCGCCGGCAAACAACACGATCGGCATCCAGGTCGACATCATGCCGGTAGCCAGACCTGCAATGACATTGGTGGCGTGCCCGGTGGCGGATTGCCGGACAATGTTCAGGACCGGTTTTTTACCCAGGCCCGTGTAATACTCGGTAATGGAGGAAATTAACGCCCCGACGACCAGCCCCACCATGACCGCATAAAAGACATGCATACTGGGAATGACCTTGGTGCCCTGTCCGAAGAAATTCATCGAGACCTCTTCGGGCAACATCCACAAAATCACCGGATAACAGGCTATGCCAGTGAGGATAATACTGGCCCAGTTGCCGCGGTTCAGGGCGCCCTGTACGGTGCCGGCGGTGGCTTCGGCCGTCTCGTTGACGCGCACGAGGTTCATCCCGATAATGGAGAAAATGATTCCCAGACCGGCGATGAGGATCGGCAACAGGATCGGTCCGATGCCGCCAAAGTTGTCTTGAATACCACCCGAATCGCGGATGACGGAGTTGCCCAGTACCATGGCAGCCAGCATGGTAGCCACGTAAGAGCCGAACAGGTCGGCACCCATACCGGCAACGTCGCCCACGTTGTCACCCACGTTGTCGGCAATTGTAGCCGGGTTGCGCGGGTCGTCTTCCGGAATACCGGCCTCCACTTTACCCACGAGGTCGGCGCCCACGTCGGCGGCTTTCGTATAGATACCGCCGCCTACGCGTGCAAACAACGCGATGGACTCGGCGCCCAGGGAGAATCCGGCCAGTACTTCCAGCACGCGGCTCATCGATTCATAACCGTCGGCGGCATATTGGCCGCCCATAAAATAGTTGAAAAACGCCGCGAACAGCGTGCTCAGGCCCAACACGGCGAGGCCCGCAACACCGAGCCCCATGACCGAACCGCCGTTGAACGACACTTTCAAAGCCTTGGCCAGGCTCGTACGGGCAGCTTGCGTGGTCCGCACATTCGCTTTGGTGGCGATGCGCATGCCAAACAAACCGGCCAGCACCGAGAAGGCCGCCCCGATCACAAAGGCCAGCACGATCAACGGGTGGCTGGTGGTCACCTGTGTGCTCAGCCAACCCAGCAAAGCGCCGGCAATAATGACATAAACGCCGAGCACGCGGTATTCGGCTTTCAGGAAAGCCATCGCGCCATCGGCAATGTGGCTGGCAATAGAACCCATCTTGTCATCGCCGGCATCCTGTTTTTTTACCCAACGCTGAAGGACCGTCATGTACAACAGCCCGACAATCCCAAATAACGGAAGTACGTAAACCAAAGAACTCATTTTGTTTTGATGTATGTGTACGTTTAAGTAGCCTCCCCGCCTGCCCGCAAGCTGTTTGAGCCGCATGTAAAAGATACCCGGCAACCCGGGAAAAGGCCGGGGTGTGGCCAAAAGAGCGGCAAAAGTAGTGAAATTTCATTTCAACCGATGGACCGCGGCAGAATAGAAAAACGCAATGTTACGGGTTGCTCCGGCTCGCCGGGCGAAACAACAACCAGGCACAACCGGCTGCGGCGATCAGCAAGCCCAGAAATTCGCGCGTCAGCTCCACATACGGTGTTTCGGCTTTCATCGTTTCCACGATCGAAGGGGCGCCCATTTGGAGCCAGTTCCAGAAATCAGGTACATACGTGGCGGCCCAGAGCAGGGCAACCGACAGCCAAAGCCAGAGTGCAGGCCGGTAGACGCGGCCCCATGCGGCCATTACATAAAAGACCGCCACACCGCCATACAACAGCATCCATTGTACCGGGTCGGGGTCGTTGTATTGCACGGCGGCAAACAGGGTGAAGAGTAAGGCAAGGGTCCAACTGGCAATTTTCATCGGAGCATCTTTTGCCTGCAAGATACAGTTTGACCGCTATGCCTTATGTAGCCGGCAGTGTTTAAAAATACAAAATGCAACCACATGGCCGCGCATTGCGTTATGGTTTCGTACCCGGTGGGCAGGAGTCGAACTTGTTTTGGTTTTTCGGGTCGCAATCCGATACCTTTGCCCACTTTTTCGCCATGGCAAAAGACAAATCCAAATCATCCAAAGTCGAGATCACCAACCGGAGGGCCTCGTTTGAATACCACTTCGAGCAAGAGTACGAAGCGGGCATTGCCCTTACCGGCACCGAGATCAAAAGCATCCGGAAAGGCAACGCCAATATCAACGACGCCTATTGTATCTTCGAAAACGGCGAAATGTGGATCCGGAACATGTATATTGCCGAGTACGAATACGGTACCGACCACAACCACGAACCCCGCCGCAGCCGCAAGCTGTTGCTCCGCAAAACCGAACTGCGCAAACTCGACCGCCGCGTCAGGGAAAAGGGCTTTACCATTATCCCCTACAAACTTTTCCTGAACGAACGCGGGTTTGCCAAACTGCTCATCGAACTGGCCACCGGTAAAAAATCGTTCGACAAACGCGAAACCATCAAGGAACGCGACGACAAACGCCAGCTGGACCGGCTGAAAAAGATCATGCGCGAGCGTTAAACCACTGCAGACAAGGCCTCCAGTATTACCGCGCATGCCCACCGGATTTCTGCCGCGCCAATCGTCAGCGGCGGCGCAATGCGCAGGCTCCTGTCATTGAACAAAAACCAGTCGGTGATCAGACCTTCCTTCAGACAATGCTGAATCACCCGTTGCACCAGCCCGGCATCGCCCAGGTCGACCGCCAGCCACAACCCCGCGCTCCGCAGCTCCACAATAGCAGGGTGCACCAGCAACTCCCGGAACAAACGCTCTTTTTCCCGCACCTGGCCGATCAGCTCGGTTTCCAGCAGCACCTGTAAAGTGGCCAATGCGGCCGCAGCACTCACCGGATGCCCGCCAAAGGTGGTGATATGGCCGAGCGGCGGATTTTCTGCCAGCACCTGCATCACCGCTGCCGGGGCAATAAACGCTCCGATGGGCATGCCCCCTCCAAAACCCTTGGCCAACAACAGGATATCGGGTCGGATGGCATATTGCTCAAAAGCGAACAAACTGCCGGTGCGCCCATAGCCTGCCTGCACCTCGTCGAGGATAAGCAGGGTCCCGGTTTCGTCGCAGCGCTGCCGGAGTGCCTGCAACCACTCTGGGCGTGGCAGCCGGATGCCCGATTCGGCCTGCACCGTCTCTACGATCACCGCTGCGGTGCGGGTGTCAATTTTCCCAAGATCTCTATCTTCATTATAATCGATATGGCGAATGCCTGGCAGCAAGGGGTGATACGGCAAGGTAAAATCGGCAGGCGCCATCAGGCTGGCCGCACCCTGGGTGCTGCCGTGATAGGCATAGCGGCAGGCCACAATATCGGGCCGGCCGGTGTAGCGTTTGGCGAGTTTCATGGCCCCTTCAGTGGCTTCCGTACCGGAATTGACGAAATACACCGCATCGAGCCCCGGGAGTTGCCCGGCCAGCAGGGTGGCCAACTCCACCTGCGGCGCCAGTACATATTCGCCATACACCAGCGTGTGCCAATAACGGCCCAACTGATCGCTTACGGCAGACTCCACCCTCGGGTGGCGGTGCCCCAGACAACTCACGCCGATACCCGCGATCAGGTCGAGAAAGGCTTTGCCCGACGAATCATACAGGTACAAACCTTCGGCATGGGCAATTTCCAGCGAAAGGGGGGCAAATGACGTTTGAGCGACATGCCGGAGGAACAATTGACGCAGACTGAGCATGTTTTATTTGGAAGAAAAAATTTTTGCACAAATATTTGTGGCATCCTGCACATGCCGAGCGTCTAATCATCAAAAAGGCTGAAATTCTGTTTAATCTGCAAGATTGTTAACTGATACCCATTAAACAACCTGGATTTTTACTTACGGAACAAGCCTGAACGAACGAAACCTTGTGCTCGACCTGACCATGACTGCCCATTCGCTTATTGCCTACGATATTCCGGCGCTCACCACAGAGCAAACGGGAAAAGATGCGTTCCATGCGTTGAATGATCATCACGTCAAACATTTGCCTGTAATAGAGGGCCAACGCCTGGTTGGAATCCTGTCCGAAGAAGATATTTTCAACCACAAGTTGTACGAACCCATCCGGGAATACGACTTCTCACTGCTGCGCCGTTTTGCCGTACGCGGCACCGACCACATTTTCGAGGTCATGCGCGTAATGGGCGACAACCGGCTGACTGTTGTCCCGGTGGTGGATGAAACCGGCAATTACCTCGGCCTCATCGCCCAAAACGACCTGCTGCGCTTTTTTGCCAATTCTGCCTCCTTTGCCGAACCCGGCGGCGTATTGGTGCTGGAAATGAACCGCCGCGATTACTCCCTGGCCACCATCGCCCGTATAGTAGAAGACGAAGACGCCAAGATACTCAGCGCCTTTGTAACCTCGGACGCCAATGCGGAAATGATCGAGTTGACCCTAAAAATCAACCGCCAGGAACTCAGCCGCGTAGTGGCTTCGCTGGAGCGGTATGAATACGACGTGAAAGAATCGTTTGCCGAACTGGACTACGCCGACTCGCTGCAGGAGCGGTACGATTCGCTGATGAATTATTTGAATATCTAGCCCTCCCCTCCCTTCAGAAACGCGCCAGATCAACTCTCCTCCTGATCTTTCGGCGATTTAAGCGGCATTTTATCCGGCGCCATTTGAATGTCTGCCAGATCCAGCAATTCCATTTTGTCGTCTTTCCGCTGCAGCACCGACACCAGTTCGTTGCATTGGCGGAAAAACAAGGCCGCCTCGTCCGCCGATAGCGCCCTGCGCGGCTTATAGGCCAGCAAATAATAGTTGTTCCCTTCGAGATATACCGGCGGGCGGTTGGCGAGAAACTGCTGCACGGTGGGGCTGAAGGTTTTGCGAATGAGCGATTCAAATTCACCGGTTACCCAAAACTGATCGGAAAACTCCGGGCTTTCCGGAAAATTGATATCCGTTTGGCCAAATGCAGCGAGCACTTTGCGCCACCAGGTTTCGGGCTTCAGTTTAAAATTGGGCAGAAACCAGTTCGTATTGTTAGCAAAAAAAACAGTCTGGGTAATGCGCCGCGCCGATTTACCGGTCGAAATGATATAGGTATAATCGAACAAAAATACCTCGGTATCGCCTACCCGCCCCCGCAGTACGTTTTGAATCCGGCCCCCGCGGCCGATCCACCGGCGTTCGCGGCGAAACAAGTCGAAATCCTTCAACTGTTTCAGCAGGCCAAACGAATCCTCGGCCGAAAACGAAAGTCCAAGTTGCCGGGCTAAGTCCTCAAAGGCCCGGTTGCGCGCCCGGCTGCGCGCCCGGCGAATCGAAAAAGCCGTCGCGGCCACAGCGGCGGTAAAAAGGGCAAAAGCCAGAACAATTCCCATAGGCGCCAGGAGGGTGGGTAAAACAGAATTCGGGATAAAGGAACAGGAAATTGGGAAATCCATTGGCGTTTATCGACCTGAAAACGCTGTTTTACTACAAAATTCCCTTGCGGAACGTCCGTCCGATCAAACTGCTGCAACTTGTTCCAGCAACCATTCGCCTTCGGCCAGAAAACGCTCTGTCGCCACGCGGTGCTCCAGTTTGGAGCCAGCTGCTGTGTCGCCGGGTTCGAGGCGCACGAGTCGCTGGAGCTTGCGCACGAAGTTGGCATTCAGGTCGCGATGGTAGCTTATATTCCGGTGACGCTGCAGGTAAATCCGGAAGCTGTGCAACAGGGAATCCAGCGCTGTATGCGCACCGGTATCGTAGTAGATCCGGACCAGCATGCGTCGCGCGTCGAGATTGTGAAATACATCGCGAAAGGCCACCCGCCGCAGGATATCCTCGGCCGCGCGGAAGTCTTTTTTCCGGAAAAAATACAGCGCCAAATTGAAATGATAGGTATTGTGCCGCTCCGCCGAAGGCAATCTGGCGCGGTAGTTTTCCAGAAAACCACGCGCCCAGACCCATTCTTCCAGCGCCAGGGCAGGCAGCAGAATATTTTGGTAAGCGGCTTTGCTGAGAATTCCGTTGTCGGGATAACGTTGCGTTCCAACCCGGCCCGGTAGAGGTCCAGCGCCTCGCGGCACCGGTGGTGACCAATACGACCACCCACCACCAGGGCCGTGATTTTTATGTGGTTACACAGACCGACGAGCCCGGCTGGAACGGAGTCCCGGTGTGCGTGCAACCCAATCCTTTCAGCGACCAGGCACAACTTTCATTGCCAGCGGAATTTGCCGGCGCGCATCGCTTTTTACTCTTCGATGGCGGCAAGATGGTGAAACGGTAGTGCAGGGTTGCAGGGGTTGCAGGAGGTTTCAAGGTTTCAAGGGTTTCAAGGTTTCAGGAGGTTTCAAGGTTGCAGTGGGTTCGTTCCAGGAGGATTGATAATACTTGCCATAGCATTTAACTCCGCAGCCCACTGCCCAGCCCTTGAAACCTCCTGAAACCTTGAAACCTCCTGAAACCTTGAAACCCCTTGAAACCTCCTGAAACCTTGAAACCCCCTGAAACCTTGAAACCTCCTGAAACCTTGAAACCCCCTGAAACCCTGAAACCCTTGGAACTTACCCGCCGGTCTTCGTCCAACTGGTGCCGTCCTTGCCATCTTTGACGGCGATGCCAGCAGCAGCCAGGCCATCGCGTATCTTGTCGCTGGTGCCCCAATCTTTTTGCGCGCGGGCGGCGGCGCGGATGTCAAGGATGAGCGCCATGAGGCCTTCTACTGTTTGGTTGTCGCCGGCCGAATCAGTCTCGTCTTTCAGACCGAAGATATCGGAGATAAAGGCCTGAAAAACAGTTTTCATGCGTTCCAGCACCCAGGGCGACACATCGGTAGCGGCGAGTTGCTGGTTGGCGAGTTTGTGCACGTAGCTACCCATTTCGTTGAGGCTGGCAATGGCGATGGCGGTGTTGAAATCGTCGTCCATGCCGGCGTAAGCCTGTTCGATCAGGTCGAGGATAGCGCGGTCGGTGGCGCTTTCCGAGCCGTCGTATTCTTCGGCATGCGGGGTTAAGCGCTGCAGGAGCTTGTAGGTCTCCATCAGTTTGCGGTAGCCTTTCTCGGCGGCTTGCAAGGCTTCGTCGGTGATATCGAGCGTGCTGCGATAGTGGGCCATCAGCATGAAGAATTTGACCACCATGGGGTCATAGCCTTTCGAAACAAAGGGGCTGTCGCCGGTAAACAACTCCACGGGCGTGATAGTATTACCTTCGCTTTTCGACATTTTGCGGCCGTTCAGAAGCAGCATATTGGCGTGCACCCAATACCGGGCGGGAGCGCAGCCGCAAGCGCCGAGGTTTTGGGCCACTTCATTTTCGTGGTGCGGGAATTTGAGGTCATTACCGCCGCCGTGGAGGTCGAATGTTTGGCCGAGATACTTGGTGCTCATGGCCGAGCATTCGAGGTGCCAGCCGGGGAAACCGACTGACCAGGGGCTTTTCCACACCATGATGTCGCCCGGGCGGGCTTTCATCCAAATGGCAAAATCAGCGGGGTCGTCTTTCTCATCCTGGCTCTTGAGATCGCGGGTTTCCGTCAGCAACTCGTCCAGTACGCGACCGGAGAGTTTGCCGTAAACGCCGGGGTTTTCGTTGTCGAATTTGCGGACGTTGAAATATACCGATCCGTTGCGCGTGTAACCGTAGCCGCGCTGCAGGATATCTTCGACCATCTCGATTTGCTCGGGGATATGGCCGGTAGCGTGCGGCTCGATGCTCGGCGGCAGGGTATTGAAAATCCGCATCATATCGTGGAAGCCTACCGTGTAACGGTGCGCCACCTCCATGGGTTCGAGTTGGGCTACCCGGGCGCCGCGGGCCATGCGGTCTTCGCCGTCGTCGGTAAGGTGACCCACGTCGGTAATGTTGCGCACATAGCGCACTTTGTAGCCGTTGAGCATCAGGTAACGGTAAATGACGTCAAAACTGACGTACGTGCGGCAGTTGCCCAGGTGTACATCGCTGTACACGGTAGGGCCGCAGACATACATGCCGACGTGGCCGGGCGTAAGGGGTTCGAATACTTCTTTTTTACCGCTGAGGGTATTGTATAGTTTGATGGTACGGTCGGGTGTGCTCATGGGCGCAAATGTAGGAAGGAATTGGAGTTTAGAACGGTAGGGACCAGCACATTTGTTCCCGGATCAACAGTTCTTTTTGCTCCGGCGCCTAACTCTGAATGACGGTAGGTAGCCCCGATCGGCAGTGCGACCTGATTTGATCGCCGGGTCGTAAAATGGTGTTCAGTTGGTTTTTAAAAGCCAAGCCTTGCCACTACGGGATAATGGTCGGAATACGGACCCCGCGGTACACGGCATGCGTAGACGTTTAATTTCGGGTCGACCAGGATGTAGTCAATTCGTAAAAAAGGGATCGCGCCGGCAAAAGTGGAACCCAAGCCGAAGCCCTTATCGCGAAAGGTATCCGTCAGCCCTTCGGCGAGTACGCCATAGACGTATGAATTGGGAGTGTCGTTGAAATCGCCGCATACGACAACGGGATACGGACTGGCTTCGATATGCCGGCGCAACACAGCCGCCTGTTCAGCGCGCACGCCGGTAGCGTTGCCCACTTTGCGCACCACTTTGTAGATGCCGCGGTAGGTATCCTTCTTGTCGAGTTCGGCTTCTCCGATCACCTTTTCGGTGTCGCCCGTCACGCGGTTGGAGTGCATATGAATACTGTATACCCGCAGCATACGCCCCCGCACCCGCAGATCGACCCAGAGGATCGAGTTGTCGGACTTCGCAAAGGGTACGTCGCCGCTGTTTATGATCGGGAAGCGGCTCAGGATCACTGTGCCGATATGCAGGTTGAGCGTATAGGGATAACCCATCATTTCGGCCAGATGGGGATAAAACTTGCGCGCCGTTTCCTGGGTGCAGAGAATATCGGGGTCTCCATTTTCTTTTAAAAAACGGGAATATCCATTGAAGATGCCATCCCAGATATCCTCCTCGAGGTTGATGCCCCGAAAAACACCGCCCAGGTTATGGGTCATGACCGTGAAGGCATTTTCAGGCACGGCGTCCTTGCTGAAGTTGAGTCCGACAAAACTGCTTACATACTGCCAACCGAACAGCAACATGCCCAGGTGGTACAGGGCAAACCGGTGCAGCCGCCATGCCCAGATTAGCAGGAGCAGCACATTGGCCAGCAATAGCCAGGGGAAAGCCGTGCCGAAAAACGCCAGCCAACGGAAAAAAACCGGGTTGATATACGGCGCCACATAGGACAGGAAGGTCGCCACAATCACACCGGCGCTGACGAGTTTCATTGCATGTTTTAACAGACGGCGCATGCGCAGGGTACCGTTACTTTTTACTGGCGTTATACAGGAATTCTTTTTCTTCCGGGCTCAGGCTTTCGTAGCCGTTTTCTTTGATTTTATCCAGAATAGCATCGAGGCGCTCCTGAAATGCCGGCTCGTCCTGGGGAGCGCGACCGCCTTTAGTAGCGGTAAACGACCCGGAATAGGCCCGCTGCGGCTTTCGTTTGCCGCGGGCCGCGGGCTTTTTACTGCCACTGAACCATCCGGCGATAGCATCGAGCAACCGGTTGACCGGTTCCGCCCAGTCATGTCCGTCGCGCAGGCGGTATACAAACAAGCAGCCCATGGCAAAGCCGCCCAAGTGGGCAATATGGCCGCCGGAGTTGAATTTATTGGCTACGCCGATCAAGTCGAACAACAACAGGATCAGTACGATATATTTTACCTTGATTTCGCCCAGCAAAAAAAGCCGGACCCGGTAATCGGGCGCCAGCACCAGCGCGGCGCCCGCCAGCGCCATCACCGCACCCGAAGCACCCAGGGCATACGAACCAACGTACGGCGCAAACTGCGCGGAAGCCATGAACATCGCGCCGCCGAGCAGCCCTCCTAAGAGGTATATGGGCAGTACGCGGCGGTCGCCGATCAGGTCGCCGACGATAATTCCGAACAGGTACAACCCGATGATATTGTTGACAACGTGCCAGAAGTTCTCATGGAGAAACATATGCGTCAGCGGCGCCCAGGGCTGAAACAGCAGGGTGCGCGGTGAAGCCGGCATGCACAGCCATTGCAGGCCCTGCCACAGATGGCCCGAGGCGGCGTCGGGGCCCATGGCCACGAGCAAAAACAAGTACACGAGGTTGACGAGGACAAAAACGCCGAAGTTGATGATGACCAAACGAGTCACCATGTTGCCAATCCGGAAGGCGTGCCGGATATCGTCCCATATAGAGCCAAAAAGTGCCATATTTTTTTGGTTACCGGTTGCCGGATCTGGTAGCTCTGAAAGAGGTGCCCGGCAACGGGTTCAGCGTAAACGAAAACGGTACCAATACATGATCAGCCCAAAACCGAACAAAGCGCCCCCGAGGTGCGCAAAATGCGCCACTCCGGTTGAATAGCCGCGCACGCCATAGAACAATTCCAGTACTGCCATGATCAAAACAAAATACTTGGCTTTGAGGGAAATCGGTGGAAACAACAGGCTGATGATCTGATTGGGGAATAAATAAGCAAAGGCCACAAACACCCCAAAAATCGCGCCCGAAGCCCCGAGCATGGCGCCGTTCCAACTCGTCGGGTCGATGCCGTGCTGCTCCAGCTCCCACCATTGTACGCCCATGTGCAGCGCATAAGCGCCCAAACCGCAAAATAGATAGTAAAACAAAAATCGCTTATGCCCCCAGGCCATTTCCACCATAGGCCCAAAAAAATAGAGCGACAGCATATTGAATGCCAGGTGGCCCAGGTCGCCATGCATAAACATATGGGTAACGATCTGAAACGGCCGGAAGTGTTCCGAACCGGGAATATATGCAGCCAGATAAAGACGGCCCAGGCTTTGGTATTCCTGCGTCACCGGATTCCAGGCTTCCGACCCTAAAAGGGCATAGGAACCGATAAACATAAGAACATTCAAAATGATCAGGTGGCGGACAACCCCGGAGAATGGCTGATAGAACTGGAAATAGGACATGTGCCTGGAAACTGGAAGTTTTGGATACGGAATCGGAGGTTTTTCAGGGATTGAACCGTTTTTGAAGTTCGTCCAATTCGAACGTGATAAAACAAATGCGACCGGAAGGGCTGCGGTATGGCGCCGAGCAGGCGAACAATTGGTCGATCAAGTCTTGCATTTCCACCACACTGAGCGGTTGGCCGCGCTTGAGGGCCGCACTGCGCGCCATGGAACGGGCCAGGTTTTCCTGTGTGCCGAGCTCCAGTTCGAGGTTGTTTTTGTATTGTGTGAGCAGCCGTTCGAGCAGCACTTCCTCGGTCAGGCCGCCGCCCATGTCGGTAGGCGCGCCGTGCACGATAAAGGTATCGCCGCCAAACTCGGCGATATCGAAGCCCAGGCGGTTGACGTCGGGCAGGATCGCACGCAGCAGGGCTGCATCGGCGGGCGCCAATTCGATGTTCTTTGGGAAAAGGGCCTGCTGAGTGCTCACGGGTTGTTGGCGCAGCGCTTCCAGGAAGCGTTCGTACAGGATACGTTCGCTGGCTGCCTGTTGTTCGATCAGGACAAAACCGGATTTGATCTGGCTGACGATGTATTGTCCGTGTATCTGGTAGGGTTCTTTCTGCCCTTTGGAAAAACTGCCGCCTTCGTCATCCATTTCCGTCGGCTCGGCGCTGGGCAACACCTCGACGCCGGCCGGTGGCAGGAAAGGCGCATCGCCGGCGGGCGGGGCGCCAGGTTCCTCGCCCGCGGTGGGTTTGCTGTCGAGCAGATCGAGGCCTTCGTACAGGCGTTGCCAGTTCCGCAGGTTTTCATCAGCCAGCCGGTCGGGATGCTTGGGCGTGTAGTCGCGCACAGAGCCGGGCTTGTCGGCCGTCGGGCGCAACACGGGCGATTGTACGGGAGCCGACTGAAAGGCGGGCTCCTGCTCGAAGTCGAGCGTGGGCGTAATACTGTGCGCCCCGAGGGCGTGGCGTACGGTCACCTTCAGGTAATTGTACACCAGTTTTTCGTCGTCGAACTTGATTTCCTGTTTGGTCGGGTGCACGTTGATGTCGATGCGCCCGGGATCCATATCCAGAAACAGCACGTACAACGGGAAGGTGTCGGGGGGAAGCAGGTCTTCGTAGGCGCTCACCACGGCATGGTGCAGGTAATTGCTTTTGATGAAGCGTTTGTTGACAAAAAAGATCTGTTCCCCGCGCGATTTCTTGAAATAATCGGGCTTGCCCACAAAACCGCTGATCTTTAGGATATCGGTTTCTTCCTGCACCGGCACGAGTTTTTTATTAGCAGCTTCGCCGAAAATTTTGACGATGCGCTGCCGCAAATTGCTGACCGGCAGGTGAAACAATTCCTGGTCGTTGTGGTGCAGGGAAAAGAACACATCGGGGTGGGCAATAGCGATGCGCTGGAACTCATCGAGTACATGCCGCATTTCTACGGGGTCACTTTTCAGGAAATTGCGACGGGCCGGCACATTAAAGAACAGGTTTTTTACGGCGATATTCGTTCCGGCGGGCGCCTGGCAGGGCTCGAAACTTTTTACAGTGGAATCCTCCACCACCACGCGGGTGCCGAGTTCGTCTACGGCCCTGCGGGTGCGCATCTCTACCTGGGCTACTGCGGCGATGGAGGCCATCGCTTCACCGCGAAAGCCCATCGTGCGGATGGCAAAAAGATCTTTTGCTTCGCGGATTTTGGATGTGGCATGCCGTTCAAAACACATCCGGGCATCGGTTTCAGACATGCCGCAGCCGTCGTCCACCACTTGCACGAGCGCCTTGCCGGCGTCGCGAATGATCAGTTTTACCTGGGTAGCGCCGGCATCGATGGCGTTTTCCATCAGTTCTTTGACTACGGAAGAGGGTCGCTGGACCACCTCGCCCGCTGCGATCTGATTGGCTACGCTTTCCGGCAGTAACTGGATTACATTGGTCATAGCTCTGCTCCGGCGCAAATCGGGCGTTCGCCGCCCGGGTGTTAGTTGGGCCATGCTGCGCCGGGTGTGCAAAGATAATCGATTTTTGGCAAGCCCCGATTTTTGCGAAAAACAGCCCATTTCTTCCGACGAAAGGAGCGACTTTTCTTTAAAACAATTCCGGATAGTGGGACCCTCCGTTCAAAAAATCGGGTAACCGGGTATGTACTTCCCCTGCACTTTTTATTTTTGCCCCACTTTTTCGCACCACATCAATTCCAACGAAATATGGAAAATATTTCCAATTCACGCGGTAAGGGATACTGCGTCCTGTATATTCTGATGTTCCTGTTCCTCTTTACGGCATTGGTTCTGATGTTATACAACCGGAATTTTATCCTGGATTTTCCAAAATAGCAGAACAGGTGGCGCCTTTTTTGCGCTGCCCTGCACCGGTCCGTTACCTTTTTACCAGTATTTTTTTGGTGTACACCGATTTGCCCGGACGTAGAAACTGCACAAAATAAACACCCGCTGGCCACGAAGCGACCGGAATCCGTAGTTGTTTCGGGGGCTGTCGGCTGTGGCTGCAGTGGACGTCCTTACTCGCGGCATTGCTGATGTTCGGCCCTCTTTCACCTGCCGTTTCCAGTGTGGATATCGGGAGCAGATCGCTTACCGGTGTGGGCCAACCGGGGTAATAAGTTTCCTCACCCGGGGCTTCTACGTGATTGATCATGTGGGTCAAGCCGACCATTCATTTCAATATTGCAGACTGCTGGCAGGCATCCTGAAGAGGTCTGGCGGGCAGCCCAGCGCAAGCCGGATCTTTTCCTGCTGCAACGGGCTGAGGAGTTTGCCGGAGGTAGCGATCTCCAGGTTTTTTAAACGCCGGCGGAGGGTGCGGGCGGAAATGCCCAGATCGATGGCAAATTGCTTCCTGGTTTTGAACTGATAGGCCATGACTGAAAAGGTTTAGGTTATATTTCTGCTTTTTACAACACAAAGATGGCGGCCCTTCCAGGAACACGCCACTACGTTTTTGGGCAATTTTCCGAAAGTCCATTCCGGGCATATTCCCCCTCGTTTCCTTCCTGTTCCCCGGCCGATACCCGTACCTTTGCCCCAACAATCCACCTTTTTGCTATGCGCTGTTTCCTTCCGCTGTTGATTTTGTGCACTGTAATTGACCTCAATGCCCAGGTTTTATCGCAACCGACGCCGGTAACCAATCCGCTGATCCAATACGTCGATCCCTTTATCGGCACCGACGCCCACGGTCATACCTTCCCCGGCGCTACTGCGCCCTTCGGCATGGTGCAACTCAGCCCCGATACCCGGCTGGAAGGCTGGGACGGCTGTTCGGGTTACCACTATTCCGATTCGCTGATCTACGGATTCAGCCATACCCACCTGAGCGGAACCGGCGTGGGTGATTACTGCGACGTGCTGTTTCAACCGTATATGCGCAAAGCAAAACTGGAACCGAACGAATACGCCGCCCCCTTTCGAAAAAGCGACGAACATGCCGAGCCGGGCTATTACGCCGTAGCCCTGAACAGTGGTAACGACTACATCGGCGTTGAACTCACCGCCACCGAACACGTGGGCGTGCACCGGTATATCTACCCGAAAAACCGGGAAATCGGGCACATGCTCATCGACCTCCGGCACCGCGATGAGGTACTCGGCTCCAGCCTATCGGTGGTCAACGACCAGGAACTGGTGGGCTACCGGGTGTCAAAAGCCTGGGCTAAAGAACAATACCTCTACTTCGTGATTCGCTTTTCGCGCCCCTTCATCAACTCCAAAGTGCTCGACATGACCCAAACACCCCACTCGTCGCAACGCTCGGTGAACAGTAAAGGCATCGTGGCGCTGCTCGATTTTTATTGCTACCAGGGGTTGCCCGTGGTCGTATCAGTTGGCGTTTCAGCGGTAAGTGTGGACAATGCGCGCAGTAACCTCGAAGCCGAATGCAACGACTTCGATTTTGACCGGGTCAAGGCCGAAACCCAGGCCAAATGGGCGCAACAACTGGGCAAAATAGAAGTGGAAGGCGGAACCGATGCCCAAAAACGAACCTTCTATACCGCGCTTTACCACACCATGATCGCCCCCAACCTCTATTCCGATGTGAATGGCGAGTACCGCGGCCGCGACATGAAAATTCACCAGGCCAAAGGCGGCCACCAGGTATACACCGTATTCTCGCTCTGGGATACCTACCGCGCCTGCAACCCGCTGTTCACTATCCTCGAGCCAACGCGCACCAACGACTTTATCCGCACCTTCCTGCACCAGTACGATCAGGGCGGGCTGCTGCCGATCTGGGAACTCAGCGCCTGCGAAACCGACTGCATGATCGGCAACCACGCTATTCCGGTCATTGCCGACGCCTGGAAGAAAGGCCTCCGCGACTACGATGGCAAGGATGCGCTCACCGCTATGCTTACCAGCGCCAACCAGGATCGCTACGGGCTGAAGTGGTATAAAAAACTGGGTTACATCCCATCCGACGAAGAACCCGAATCGGTATCCAAAACCCTCGAATATGCCTTCGACGATTGGTGCATCGCCCAAATGGCGAAAGACCTCGACCGCAGCGATGTGTACAACACCTTTATCCGGCGGGCGCAGAACTATAAAAATGTATTCGACCCCTCTACCGGCTTTTTCCGGGCCAAAAACAACTCGGTGTGGCATGCTCCCTTCGATCCGTTCGAGGTCAATTTCAATTACACGGAAGCCAACGCCTGGCAGTATCGCTTTGCGGCCCCGCAGGACGTGACCGGCATGATGGATCTCCTGGGCGGCCGGAAGGCCTTCGCTACGCAACTCGATGCGCTGTTCTCCGCCCACGGCCAAACTACCGGCCGGCAACAGGCCGACATTACCGGACTCATTGGTCAATATGTACAAGGCAACGAACCCAGCCACCACATGGCCTATCTGTACAACTACGTCGGCCAGCCCTGGAAAACCCAGGAACGCGTCCGTCAAATCCTCGATGAACAATACACCGACCGACCCGATGGCCTTAGCGGCAATGAAGATTGTGGGCAAATGTCGGCGTGGTATGTACTCTCCGCCCTTGGTTTTTATCCCGTAGTGCCTGGCAGCGGGCAATATGTGATCGGCACGCCCCTGTTTGAAAAAGCAACGATTCACCTCGACAATGGCCACTCGTTCACGATCAATGCCCCGGGGGTATCGTCGCGGCGGCGCTATATCCAGCGGGCCTCCTGGAACGGCCAAACCTGGCCCCAAACCTGGTTTACCCACGAAGAAATGCTGCAAGGTGGCGACCTCCGGTTCGACATGACCGACGCGCCCTCGGTGTGGGGGCAAAACGAGTCGGACTGCCCCGAGTCGGCCATTGAAGACGCTCAAATTGTGCCCATTCCGTTCATCTCCAAAGCCGACCGGGTGTTTCAAAACAGCCAAACCCTGACACTGGGCTGTGCCGACCCGAAAGCAGCCATTTACTATACCCTCGACGGCAGCGAACCTACCACAGCCTCTATGCTTTACTCCGGCCCGCTGACGATTTCCGAAAACACGAAGCTGCATTTTATCGCCGCACGCGACGGCTCGGTGAGCCCCGTAGCCGAAGCCGAATTTTTTAAGCTGCGTTCCGATCTCCGGGTGCTGCGCTACAACACCCGCTACAACCCGCAATATACGGGCGGCGGCGAGCAGGGTCTGGTGGACCTGCAACCCGGCGGCGCCGATTTCCGCTCGGGCCGCTGGCAGGGTTATGAGGGCGTCAACCTGGACGCGGTGATCGATTTGGGCAGCAGCAAACCCGTGCACACAGTGCAGGTTAATTTTTTGCAGGATGAAAACGCGTGGATCTTCTTCCCGACCCAATTGGAGGTGGAACGCTCCGACGACGGTACACATTTCACCCCTGCGGGATCGGTGCGGAACGAAGTATCGCCAACCGCCACCGGCTCGCTGCAACAGAAACTTACGCTTACACTCGACGGCACCTCCGCGCGCTACCTCCGCGTGGTGGGAGCTTCGCTGGGCAAATGCCCGGCAGGTCATAAAGGCGCCGGCAACCCCTGCTGGTTGTTTGTCGATGAAATTTACGTGGAGTAACGGAAGTTCGAAGTTTGGAGGCAAGTCGAAGCCGCCGGAAAGTCGTACGTTTTGGGTAAGGAATTGTTTTTAGGGCAATACAGTCAGTTTTTCTCAACTTTGTGGTGACGCCAAGAATTTGAAACATCCCGTGCCGCTGATCTTTTCATTGTTTTTCCAGGGTATTTTGACCAAAAGCACCGGCGCATTGCGCGTGCTTCTTTGCTGCATTTGCCTTTCGGGAACGCCCGCACTGCTGGCGCAGGGGGTGGAGGAGTTGGAGCATTCCACCGTGGAAGTGGATAACCTGATGAACAATGCGCGCAACTCGCCATCCGACGCCGAAATGTACTCCCTGGCCGGCCAAAGCCTCGCGATTGCCCGCGACTTGCGCTACGACGGGGGTATCGTACGGGCTTCCATCCTGCTTGCCGAGGTGTGCGTGCGCACCAACCGCACCGAAGAAGCCCTTCAGCATTACCTGGAAGCGGAAGAAAAACTCAGTCCCAGCGGCGGCAATACGGCCGTCCCCCTGCTGCTCAACAAATCGTCGCTCTTGGCCGTGTATTCCGGACTGGGCGATCTTTTTCTGCAGGAGAAACTATATGACAACGCTCTCCGTTACTACCGGAAAGTACTCGATCTGACGCCAAAAGACTACGCTACGCTCGAAAAAGCCGCGGATGCCAGCCTTTTTGAGATGCAATACGACAGCGCGGAGGCTCTCTACAAAGACCTCATCCAGCATTACAAAACGGGAGGCAACAACCCGAAACTGGTGCAGATCTATCAAAAACTGGCCAACGCCTACAGCGACCATGGCAATGCCGGCAAAGGTTTGTTCTACTACCTCTCTATCGAAGACATCATCGAGCACAACGGCTACCCCGAGGAACGCGCCGTGATGTACAACAACATGGGGAAGCAGTATGCCATCCTGAACGACTACCCCCGCGCGCTCGAATATTTCCGAAAAGCCGAACTCCAGTGCGAGTACATCAACTGCGATTACATCCAGGTGGTGTACGCCAACCTGGGCATCGCGCTGCACAATACCGGCAACACCAAAGCGGGGGTGGAATACCTGCTACGCGCCCGCCGCCAACTGGAAGGCCTTAAAGACATGCCCTCGATCGCCAACCTCGAACACCTGATCGCCGGCGTGTATTTCAGCGATCAGGATGTGTATAACGCACTCAGTCACAACAACGAAGCCATTCGCCTGGCCGTGGAAACGAAGCAAAACGACGTGCTGGCCAGTTGTTACCGTACGGGCGCCGATATTTATTACCAACTCTATGATTTTGAAAAAGCCTATGACTTTTACCAGAAATACCTGACCCTCAACGACTCGATACGCCTGCAGGAGCAGGCCCGTCAGCAACGCATCGACCAGCAGCGCGCCCTGCTCAACACCGCCGAAGGGCAGATCAAGTACCTCCTCACCCTTCAAAATATCAAAGACCTCGAACTCCAACAATCCAAATACGAGCGCGAGCAGATTAACCTCAAAAACGAAAAACTGATGCTGGAGGCCCAGCGCAAGGAAGAGGAAGCGAAGGCCCAAAAAGACGCCGACCAGGCCAAACTCCGCGAACAGATCCTGCTGGCCTTGCAAGCCAACCAACAACTCCGCCTGGCCGCCCAACAGCTGGATGCCGAAAAGAAAGAGCGGCTCATTGCCGGATTCCGCCAGCAGGAACAGATCGACCGGGCCCAACGCCAGGCCGACAGTTCGCGCGTTGAACAATTGCGGCTCGACCAGGTGTTCCAGCAACGCGAGCAGGAAAATTTCAGGCGGTTTGCTTACGGCCTGGGCAGCCTCGCCCTGGTCATCCTTGCCCTGCTGGGCCTTGGCTGGCTCCTCGCCCGCCGCGCCCGCCGCCGCCTGGAGGTCAAGAACCAAAAGATCGAAGCGCAAAAAAATCAGATTGAAGAAGAACGGCAAAAAAGCGACCGCTTGTTGCTCAATATCCTGCCCGACGAGGTCGCCCAGGAATTGCGCACCCGTGGATATGCCACGCCCCGGTTCTATGAGGCCGCTACGGTGTTGTTTACCGACTTTCTCAACTTCACGCGCCTCTCCGAACATATGTCGCCAGGACAGTTGATCGACGAACTCAACGAATGTTTTCTGGGCTTCGACGAGATCTGCGATAAATACGGGCTGGAAAAGATCAAAACCATCGGCGACGCCTATATGTGCGCCGGTGGCTTGCCCGTACCCAACGAAACCCACCCGGTGGATGCGGTACAAGCGGCCCTCGAAATGATCGGCTGGCTCGAACGCCGCAACCGTGAACACCCGAATGCTGTGTTCCGCGAAATGCGTATCGGTATCCACACCGGGCCTGTGGTGGCCGGGGTGGTCGGTAAAAACAAATTTGCCTACGACATCTGGGGCGACGCCGTCAACCTCGCTTCCCGCATGGAGGAACTCGGCGAACCCGGCCGTGTGAACATTTCCGGTTCTACCTGCGAGGCTGTCAAACACATCTTTATCTGCTCCTACCGCGGTAAAAAAGAAGTGCACAACAAAGGGCTCGTGGATATGTACTTCATCGAGACATAACACCCACCCGGCTCTGCTACCAAAACTATTTCCCGGCACATGAACATCGAAAATACCCAGGCGTTTGCCCAAACCCTCGACCGGCAAGATCCCCTTCGCGCGTACCGCGACCAGTTTTTGTTCCCCCAACACGGAGGCCAACCCGTGCTCTATTTTTGCGGCAATTCCCTGGGCCTCCAACCCAAAACGGTGCGCCCGGCCTTGCTTGCCGAACTCGACCATTGGGCTACGCATGGCGTGGAGGGCCATTTCCGGGGCGATTTGCCCTGGATGTATTACCACAAGTTTTTGACCCGGCAATCGGCCGGGTTGGTGGGCGCATTACCCCATGAAGTGGTGGTGATGAACACCCTTACCGTCAACCTGCACCTCATGCTGGTGTCGTTTTACCGGCCCGACCGCCTGCGTTTCAAGATCATCATGGAAGCCGGGGCTTTCCCCAGCGATCAATACGCGATCGAAAGTCAGGTGCGCTGGCATGGTTTCGACCCCGACCTCGCTATCGTGGAGGTAGGTCCGCGCCCCGGCGAAGACACGCTGCGCACGGAAGACATCACCGGCATCATCGAGCGCGAAGGCCGTCAAACGGCACTCGTGCTTTTCGGCGGCGTCAACTACTACACCGGCCAATTTTACGAATTGGCGGCGATCGCCGCGGCTGCACACCGCGTTGGCGCCTATGCGGGCTTCGACCTGGCGCATGCCGCCGGCAATCTCCCCTTGCGCTTGCACGACTGGGATGCCGACTTCGCCGTTTGGTGCAGTTATAAATACCTGAATTCCGGGCCGGGTGGCCCGGCCGGCGCTTTTATCCACGAACGCCACGGCAACAACCCCGCGCTGCCGCGTTTTGCCGGTTGGTGGGGCCACGACGAGTCGGAGCGTTTCCAAATGCGCAAAGGTTTCAAACCTATGCGCGGCGCCGAAGGCTGGCAGCTCAGCAACGCCCAGATCCTGGCCTTTGCCGCCCACAAGGCGAGCCTCGACATTTTCGACGCCGCCGGGATTGATACCCTGCGCGAAAAAAGCCTCCGCCTCACTGCCTATCTCGAATTCATACTCGACGAGATCAACCGCAGCCACAACCGCTTTCGTATCATCACCCCGCGCGACCCGCAAGCCCGCGGCTGCCAGGTCTCCATGCTCACCGATACCACCGGCAAAGTCCTGTTTGATCATCTGACCGAAAACGGCGTCATCGCCGACTGGCGCGAACCCAACGTGATCCGCTTCGCACCGGTGCCGCTCTATAATTCGTTCGAGGACGTCTGGCGACTGGGGCAGGTGCTTCGCCGGGCACTGGAGGCTTCATGAGGTTTCAGGGTTTCAGGAGGTTTCAAAAGGTTTCAGGGTTTCAAAAGGTTTCAAGGTTTCAGGAGGTTTCAAAAGGTTTCAAGGGTGCAATGGGTGCAATGGGTGCAATGGGTGCAATGGGTGCAAGGTTAAACACTATGGCAAGTGTTATCAAGTCCTCCAGGGACGAACCTCTTGCAACCTCCTGAAACCCTGAAACCCCTTGAAACCTCCTGAAACCTTTTGAAACCCTGAAACCTTTTGAAACCCTGAAACCCCTTGAAACCCTGAAACCTCTTGAAACCCTGAAACCTCTTGAAACCCTGAAACCCCTTGAAACCCTGAAACCCCTTGAACCCTCACCACTCCAGCCGCCAGCTGATATTCGGCACCAGGCCCAATTGTTCTTTGGTTTCAACGCGGCCGGTGTAGGGGTCGAAGTAGCGGTAAGCTACGTTTTTCCGGATTGCCACATTTTGAAAGTCCATGGCAAAGGTGCTGTTGCGCCGGGCGCCGACATTGCGCCGCCAATACACCCGCAGATCGAGGCGGATAAAACCCGGTTGCTGGTCGGCAAATCCGTTTCGGAGGTCGTATACGGTGGTTTGTGCGGCGGCTGATGCCGTGGTATCCACCGGCGCTGCGTATTGGCCGCCGGCCCAGGTGATGCGTCCGTTGACGCCAAAGGCGCGGGTGCGCTGCGGCCATTGGTCGCGGAGCCACTCCTTGCCGGCGGTCAGGTTGGCAATGTGCCGCAGGTCCCAGCGGCTGTTGCGCCAGATGTCGTCGCTGCCCCGGTATCGGGCGTCGAAAAGGGTAGCGTTGGCCAGCAGGAACCAGCCTTTTGACAGGTAGCGCTCGGCCGAAAGTTCGAGCCCTTTATTTTCGCCGGCGCCCGTGGCAGCCAATTGGGGAAGTCGTTGCAACTCGCTGACATTCAGGATAGAAAACGCATCACGGGTATTGGCTGCAACCGGCACATCGTTCAGGCGCTGGTAAAACAGCTCTGATTTGAACACCCACGAATCGCCGGGTTGCCAGCTATGCCGCAGGCCGATTTGCTGGGCGCGGGTGAGCCCCAGGTTGTAATTGGGGTATTGTTGCTCCGGCGCACCGACAGTCGACTGGCGGTCGGCGTACATCCACAGGGGCGACAATTGACTGTACCATCCGGCAGCCAGCGAAAGGCTGTGGTGCTTGTTCAGACGCTGGGTGAGCAGCACCCGCGGTTCGGCGTTGGCATCGTTGGCGCGCACATTTTCACCCATCTGGAAAAAAACGGTGTGCAAACCGAAGCGCGCGGTCGTTCGCCCTTGCCGGCTGGTCCATTCCCAGGCGAGCCAGGGTTGCACGAGGGTGGCCGAAAGGTGGCCGTCAAACCAACGCACTGAGTCACGCGTGGATTGGCCTTCGAAATCAATACCCTGACCATTCACACCCAGTTGCAGCCGGTTTTGCTCATCCATTTTCCGGAAGAAGGTGGTCGTAATACCCAGGCGTGTTTCCGTGTTATCGTCGTCTTCCCGAATACCTGCGCCGGTGGCATGCCGTTCGTTGGTTTGGGTGGAGCCCACGGCCGATATCTTCCACCACATCCGGGCGCCAAGCGGCGCCCAGTACGACACGCCGGCAATCGTGCTGTGGGAGGCAAATCCGATATGGAAGAGGTCTTTATACACCTTTATCTCGGCGGAGTCGGTTGGCGGGGTGAATGTATTTTTGCTCTGCCCGCTCACTCCGAAAACAGACCATTGCCCGCCTTTTTTGCCGGAGAAATCGAACTTGACCGACAGATCCTGGAAATTGATCTTTTCCCCGCCGAAGCTCACGCCCATTTGCCCGAGGAGCCCCACTGTGGAGTAGCGGTAGTTGGCCAGGTAAGCGTGGCGGCGGTTTTTGTCCAGCGGGCCTTCGGCGCCCAGGTCGAGGCCGATAAGCCCGGCTTGCGCCGTGAACTCGTGCGCGTCACGGTGTCCATGCCGCCAGGCGATGTCCATGATACCGCCCAACGCGTCGCCATAACCGGCCGGGTAAGCGCCGGTGAGCAGCGAGGAGTTGTCGAGCAATTGGGCGGAGAAAAGCAGCACGCCGCCGCTGGAAGTGGTGGGCCGGTCGCCCAGGGTACCGGCGTTGGGCAAGTGGTTGGGGTTCACTACATCCACGCCTTCGAGGCGCCAGCGAACGCTGCCCGGGCCGTTGCCCCGGATAGTAAGCCCGTTGGCCTGATCGTCGGTATTGGCTACACCCGGGTAAGCCAGTGCCAGGCGGGCAGGGTCGAAAAAGGTGGCCGGGAAGCGCTCGGTTTGCTCATGGGTGAGCGGGATCTCACCCAGCGGCTGGAGTGCGCGCCGGTCGGGCGCAGTGGCCTTTATCGTTACATCCGGCAAAACAGTCTGGATAGGACGCATGGCTACATCCAGGAGGTATTCTTTCCCGGAGGCGATCCGTACCTCCCGCACAAGGACCGGTTCGTAGCCGGATAAGGCAAAGAAGCACAGATAATACCCCGGGCGCAGGGCGTCGGTCATAAATACCCCGGTGGTATCGGTGGTGAGAGCCAGTTCATTGGCATCGGGCGTCTGCCCCAGGCTGATGTTTACCCCGGACAACGGCGTGCCACGGTCGGCATCGCGCACAGTGCCGTGCAATCGTTGCGCGATACCCGTAGCAGAAAAGGCGCACAACCCGGCGAGCAGGAAGAATTTGCTTACGTTCATGGCGGAAATTTCCGACTTTGTCGGCAAAATAAGCGGTCCGGACGGGTTTGACTTGCTCAAACGGCCATTCGGATCAAACATTTGGCGAACCAAATCTAACAAATTCGTTTATGGAACTCATTTTGCCTGCATTATTAGTGATGGCCGTTTTCCTGAGCATCGTCACCGTACGCCAGGGCACGGTAGCCGTTACCACTATTTTCGGTAAATACAACCGCACGCTCCAACCCGGCCTCAGCTTCCGGATCCCGTTTTTCGAACAGATATTCAAGCGGATCTCCATTCAGAACCGGGCGGTGGAACTCAACTTTCAGGCGGTCACCGTCGACCAGGCCAACGTGCACTTCACTTCACTGCTGTTGTTTGCCGTGATGAACGCCTTGGATGAAACCATCAAAAAAGTGGCGTTCAAATTTGTCAGCGACCGCGATTTTATGGCCGCCCTGTCGCGCACCGTGGAAGGCAGTATCCGCGCCTATGTGGCCACCAAGCGCCAGGCCGAAATCCTGGGCCTGCGCCGCGAAATTACCGACGCCGTGAAAATCAACGTCGACCACATGCTGGAAGACTGGGGCTTTCACCTGCTCGATCTCCAGATCAACGAGATCACTTTCGACGATGAGGTGCTGCGCTCCATGTCGAAAGTGGTGGCGTCGAACAACCTCAAAGCGGCAGCCGAAAACGAAGGCCAGGCCCTCCTGATCACCAAAACCAAAGGCGCCGAAGCCGAGGGCAACGCCATCAAGATCGCCGCCGAGGCCGAACGCGAAGCCGCCCGGATGCGCGGCCAGGCCGTGGCGCTGTTCCGCGAAGAAGTGGCCCGGGGCATGAACCAGGCGGCCAAAGAAATGCGCGACGCCCAACTCGACACCTCGGTTATCCTGTTCTCCATGTGGACCGAAGCACTCAAGAACTTCACCGAACACGGTCAGGGCAATGTCATCTTCCTCGACGGCTCGGTCGATGGTATGCAAAAAACGCTCAAGGACCTCATGGCGCTCAACCAACTGGATGTGTTGGGCGGTGGAAAAGGGAAGTAACCGGAAGTTTTTTCCAAATAAAATCAGTGGCCATTGGTACACGAACTTCGTGAACAATGGTCACAGTTTTTATAGTGAATGGGGATTACCGCAATTCAGCTATACCCCTAATCGAATTCGATGGTATCGCCGGGTTTGTACGATTGTTTCGGCCCCGGCGCAGGTTCATCTTTTTTCGGCGCTTTTTCCTTTGCCGTGGAGTCTTTGCCTTTGGCCTCGTGTTCGCGGGTTTTGTGCACAGGTTCTACCGGCTCCGGCTCGCCGAACAGGTTTCCCTGGAGGATTTCGGCTTCGGGTACGGCCGGTTTCCCGGTTTCGATTTCCTTTACACTGCTGAGCAGGGTGTCGCTCAGTTTGTTGCCCACGGCTTTCCAGCCTTTCACGTCCATGAAATCGCCGAGGCCGATCTCGCCCGGCATGGCTTTACCCTTCACCTTGATCGAGTATTTGATCCGCGGGTTGGGCCGGACGCTGGCAAACAGCAGTTTGGATTTGGGGTGATCGGTAAGGTAGGAGAATTTTTCCTTGAGTTTGGTGGTCTCGACCTGGAAGCGTTTGACCATCGTCCAGCCTTTGTGCCCGTCGAAATGGACGGCGTTGATGACCATTTTAGGGTTGAACTTGCCGAGGTACAGGATTTCCTTGGGTTCGAAACGTTGGAGCAGGTCGGTGTCGGTCAGTTCGTAGGAGCCGTCGTGGTAGAGCACCAGGATAGTATCGCCGGTGTCGAACTCGCCGAGCAGGGCGCCGCGTTCCTGGATGTTGAGCCGGCCGGTGATCTCGTCGTACCAGAGTTTTTGCGCGCCGATCGTGCTCTTGCCCACTTCTTTCTGACGGATGTTCTTCACCGGATATTTGGTGAGAATATTGCCCTGGGCGTCGCGGCCTTTGATGGCCAGTTCGCCGTAGTCGAAGTCGAATACTTTGATCTTGGCCGTGCTGCCGGGGCTGAGCGTGACGGTGACCACTTCGCTCTCGCCGTTGGGGTTGGCGGTGAGGTACAGGATGCGGGAGCCTTTGCCATCGCCGCCCACGGGGTATTCCTTGTCGCGTGTGATGGCCGTCACGTTGAAGCGTTTGACCATAGAGCGGCCGGTTTTCCCGTCGACATAGGCGAGGTTGTACGTCGTGCGCTCGTCGTTTTTCTTCCACACGGCGATGTGGAGGATGTCTTTACCGACAAATACTTTTTCGTCAATCCGCACTACTTTCATCACGCCGTCGCGGCGAAAGACGATAATATCGTCGATATCGGAGCAGTCCTGCACCAATTCATCCTTTTTAAGGCCGGTGCCGATAAAGCCGTCGGCTCGGTTGACGTACAGTTTGGCGTTGTTGGCCACTACTTCTGTGGCGCGGATCTCGTCGAACACGGCGATTTCCGTCTTCCGGTCCTGGCCTTTGCCATATTTGGCGAGCAGGGTTTCGAAATACTGGATGGCGTATTCGGTGAGGTGTGCCAGGTGGTGAAGCGTCTGGTTCAGTTCTTCATTCAGATTGGCAATTTCCTCGTCGGCTTTGAAGGAATTGAATTTGGAAATGCGCTTGATCCGGATTTCGGTCAGCCGGACGATATCGTCCTGGGTAACGGCGCGCAGGAGTTTGATTTTCTTCGTCTCTTTTGCATAGCCGGGTTCGTCGGGGGTAATGACGTATTTTTTCAGGCCGGCATCGATGGTTTCCAGTACGGCTTCCCAGGTTTCGCATTCTTCGATATCGCGGTAGATGCGGTTTTCGATAAAGATTTTTTCCAGGGAGGCAAAGTGCAGTTTTTCCTCCAGGTCGTGGCGGAGGATCTCCAGCTCCATGCGGAGCAGTTCCTTGGTGTTCTCGGTGGAGATCCGGAGCAGTTCGTTCACATCGGTGAACAAAGGCTTGTTGTCGATGATCACGCAGCAGTTGGGGCTGATGCTGACCTCGCAGTTGGTGAACGCGTAAAGGGCGTCGATCGTCACATCGGGGCTGACGCCAGGCTGGAGTTCGATTTCGATATCCACCTCCGCAGCCGTCTTGTCGATGACCTTTTTGATCTTGATCTGGCCTTTTTCATTGGCTTTGAGGATCGAGTCGATCAGATCGTTCACGTACACGCCGTAGGGTATCTCGGTAATTTGAAGGGTCTTTTTATCGATCTCGCGGATGCGGGCCCGTACGCGCACCTTGCCGCCCCGGGCGCCGGCGTTGTAGTTGCCCACATCGATCAGGCCGGCCGTCGGGAAATCGGGATAGATTTCGATTTTCCGGCCTTTTAAAACGGCGATACTGGCTTTTATGATCTCGACAAAATTGTGTGGCAGTATTTTGGTGCTCAAACCCACCGCGATGCCTTCAACTCCTTGCGCCAGCACCAGTGGAAATTTCATCGGCAGGGTCACGGGCTCGCGTTTGCGGCCGTCGTAGGTTTGTTGCCAAACGGTGGTATCGTGATTGAACGCCACATCGAGAGCAAACTTGGTCAGGCGTGCTTCGATATAGCGTGGCGCCGCGGCCGAATCGCCGGTGCGGTAATCGCCCCAGTTGCCCTGGCAATCGATGAGCAAATCCTTCTGGCCCAGGTTCACCAGCGCGTCGCCGATAGCGGCGTCGCCGTGCGGGTGGTACTGCATCGTCTGGCCGATGAGGTTGGCCACCTTGTGGTAACGGCCGTCGTGTTGCTCGTACATGGCGTGCAGGATGCGGCGTTGCACCGGTTTGAGCCCGTCTTCAAGAGCCGGCACGGCGCGCTCCAGGATAACGTACGAAGCATAGTCCAGAAAGTAGTTCTGGTACATCCCCGACAAGGTGACGATGGTATCCTCGCCGTTGTGCGAAACGGTGGGTGGAACGGAAGTATCTTTTTTAGAACGAGCCATGCGGAAATCGAAGGTTAGCGCCGTGTTTTGGGCAAGCGGATAAACACCCGGCAAATTACGCCAACGCAAAAATACAAGAAACGCGCATTTTTAAAACAAAAAATTTTAAAAATTCGCGACTCATAGTTAATTGGCAAATTTGAAAATATTCATCTTGTAGAGGCGCCGGTTGGGCACATTCACATCGGGTTGGCCGATGAAATACAGGATGCCGTTGCGGATGCGGAATGCCCGCGACAGGTAGGGCGCCAGAGTGAGGGAGTAGGTTTTGCGCTCGCCGCCGGTTTCCAGGTCGATCTCCCGGAGCATCAGCACGCCGTCCTTGCCGGAAAACAACCCGTAGACGCGTTGCAATGCGGCATCGACCAACACCATTTTGCGCCAGCCCGGTTGGTGGTGGTAGGTCAAGGGACCGGCCTGGTCGGCCCAGGGGTCGAACGTGAATCGGATAAGCCGGTCGTTCACGTGATCCAGCAGCACAAGTTGGCGGCCCCATTTGAACAGGGGCGCGTACACGGAATCTTCGGCCAGTTGGCTGAAAAACCCGATTTCAGCGATCAGTTCGTTCGATTCGGCCATTTTCAACAGGTTTTCAGGGTTGAGGGCCTGCATGGGGTCGGCGAGAGGGCTGTTGCCGTCGAGGATATCGTCGCGGTCGATGTCGGGTATGGTTTTCATGTAGGCGGCCAGGATCTGGCGGTAGCGGCGCAGCAGTTGGGCTTCAGCGACAGCATCGCGGATCAGGGCCAGGGGATGGGGCTGGTGTTCGGGGTCAAAATACGTATAGCGCACCGACTGCCGGAAAGGCCCCATCTTCTGAAAAACATAATACCCGCCCTGTTCCAGCATGCAGGGCTCGATAAGCCGGTGGAATTGCCCGGACGGATAGCGCGGGAACGTGTCGATCCGGGCGTCGCGGAGGGTGAACTCCCAGGTCCATTGCGCGGCCACGGCGTGGTAATCGCCCGTGCAGCTTTGGTGGAGGTATTCCACGGGTTCGGGAAGTTGGAGGCTGGAGCGGAGCCGGCCGTCGTCGTCGGTGCAGCGGAGGAAATATTTTTTGCCCTGGCGCAGCAGCAGCACGAGGTCTTTGCCGGCAAAGGCGTAGTCGAGCAGGTCGGTGCTGAAATCTTCTTCGAAAATCTGTTCCAGCGGTTTGGCTGTGATTCCTACCTCCGGCAAATCCACGGCATTGGATTGCAGGATCACGGCGATCCGGCCGGATTGGCCGACAAAACGCAGGGTATCGAGCGCGATGCGTTGCGGGAAATAGCCGATGCAGTGCACCTTGAGCCAGCGCGGCCGGGCCGGCGTGCGGAAGGTGAACTGGCCGGCGGCATTACTGACGGCCTGGGCGGTATCGTCCAACACCAGGGTAGCGCCGGGCAGCGATTCGCCGTTGGCGTCGTGCACGGACCCGCTGAGGCGCCACGAGTCGGACTGGGCGTTACCCGGCAGACAGGCCAACAGGGCAAAAAGGGAGGGCAGCAGCGTTTTCATCGACGCCAAGTTCGAAGAAAAATGGCAAGTCAAACCCGGCAAATGCCTGAAACCGCCGGCAAGGCGGCTGAATGGCCCGGTTGAATGAGTGGGATTCACAAAAAATTTACCCAACAATCTGCGCCGGATAAATGCTACGGCAGCAATTTTGCGTTCTACCAATTCGATCTGGCACAATGGGTAAGGAAAAACCATGGTTTACACGGAATTTTGAGCTGCCACATTTTTCCGAACTTTACGGCTGGATTGATGAATAATCGCTATTTGTTCCAGCAACATTGTCATGTACATAAAAACAAGAACCGATCACATGAAACAATTTTTCCCGTTTCTCTTGCTCCTGCTTGCCCTGAATGCCTCCGCCCAATGGCGCTACCAACCGCATTATTGGGAAGCCGGCGTGATGCTGGGCGTCACCAGTTACTCCGGCGATGTCACGGCCAAACGCATCGACCTGCAGGAAATACGGCCCGGTTACGGCGCCTTTGCACGATACCACCTGAGTAAAAACTTTGCCGTGAAAGCGCACGTGTACGGCGGCGCCATTTCAGGCGACGATAAATATTCCAAAGTGAAAGCGCCACGCAGCTTCAAATTCGGCACATCCATTTTTGAGGTAGCCACAGCCTTCGAATGGCACTGGTTCGGCCGCGACCGTTTTACCGAAACGGGGCTGCACAACTTTTTCATCACGCCCTATATGTTTGCCGGCGTAGGCGTCACCTTCGCCAACGCCGATGCCCAGTACTACGGGCCACCCGAACAACGCGATAAATTCCTGATCGTGCCGCTCCCGGAAGAAGGACTGAAATCCACCTTCCTGCTGGCGCCCGTCGGCGGCGGTATCCGGATCGATTTTTACGATCGCTTTATTTTCGGCCTCGAAGGCGGCTTCCGGCCGGTGTTTTCAGACGATATCGACGGCGTTTCCAAAAATGGCAACCCGAAACGAAACGACTGGTACTACTTCTTCGGCGCCACGGCTTCTTTTGTGCTGAACGGGCCCGATTATTAATAGTTTGAAGTCTGGACCCGGACTTGAGTTGAATTACAGCGGAAATATTCATGCAAAACGGATTACTGCTGGGGTTTATAGCCCTGTACATGTTGGGCACCCTGGCTATCGGCTGGTGGGCTTCGCGGAAAGTAAAAACGACGGCCGATTTTGTGGTAGCGGGCAAACGCCTGCCGATGTTTATTGCAGCCTGTGCGCTGTTTGCCACCTGGTTCGGTTCGGAAACCGTAATGGGCGCTTCCTCTGAATTTATTGACCACGGCATTTTGGGCATTATCGAAGACCCCTTCGGCGCGGCCCTGTGCCTGTTGCTCGCCGGCTTGCTCATCGCCCGTCCGCTGTACAACCTCAACTTGCTGACATTCAGCGATTTTTTCCGGAAGCGGTACAACAAGACGACCGAAGTCGTTTCGGCCTTTTTTATGGTACCGTCGTACTTCAGTTGGATTGCCGCCCAGTTGATCGCGCTGGCCATCATTCTCCAGGCGGTTTGCGGACTCGACCGCACGGCAGGCGTGTTGATCTGTACGACCCTGGTGTTGATATACACCTATATCGGCGGGATGTGGTCGGTCACGATCACCGATTTTGTCCAAACGATCGCTATCGTGATCGGCTTGCTGGCGCTGGCGGTCGACCTGGTGTTGCAGGTTGGCGGTTTTGACAACATGCTCGCTGCTGCGCCGCCCGGTTTTTTTCAGTTTTTTCCGGAACCCAAGCCCATCAATATCATCCAGTGGATGGCCGCCTGGATGACGATCGGGTTGGGCAGCATCCCGCAACAGGATGTTTTTCAGCGGGTCATGTCGGCCAAAAGCGTCCGCAGTTCCGTGCAGGCGTGTTACACCTCGTCGGCGATGTACCTGAGCGTTGCCATGCTGCCGCTGATCATCGGTTACTGCGGACGAATGCTCTACCCCGAATTGCTGGAACGCGGCGACGGCCAAATGATGATCCCGCATATGGTGCTGCAGCACACAGGCCTGGGCATCCAGATCTTGTTTTTCGGCGCGCTGCTATCGGCCATTTTGAGCACCTGCAGCGGCGCTATGCTGGCGCCCGCTACGGTGATCGGCGAAAATCTCGTCCGGCCTCTGTTTCAGTACCTTACCGACGCCCAACTGTTGCGCATCATGCGCTTTTCAGTGGTTGGCGTGGCGGTAGTGACGGGCGGGATGGCTGTTGCCCGCAATAATATTTATGAGTTGGTAGGCGAATCCTCCGCCTTTAGCCTGGTTTCATTGTTCACGCCGTTGCTGGCGGGCCTGTACTGGAAACGGTCCTCTTCACAGGGCGCTATCGCAGCTATGACCAGCGGCATTATCGTTTGGTTTGCCGCCCTGCTCTGGACGGGTTCGGTTTCACCCGGCGCCGAAGGCGAGGCCTCCACCCCCTTGCAGACCCTGGCGCAGATCCCGCCCATGCTCTACGGTCTTTGTGCCAGCCTGCTGGCCATGGCTATCGGCAGTTGGTTGTTCCCGGAACGGCGCATCGACCCAATGCAGGCATTGGCGGATTAATGCTCCCCGAATCCGGGAACCAAGCATACCTTTGCGCACACATTGGCTTCTCGAGACATGAACAAACAGTACGCTCTCATCTTTTGGCTGGAATTGATTTGGTGGTTGCTCACGGCGGTTGTCGTATGGGCGTTGTTGCACCCCATCCACAAGGCCATGTACGTATGGCCTTTTGAAGGCTGGAACATCGCCTTCGTAGTGGTCACGATCACATTGGTCCGGTACATTTTTTTATTGAAACATACCTTTCTGGCCCGGCGGCAGGTATTGAAGGTCGTGCTGATCCTGCTGATGTTTCCGCTCACGTTCATCATGGTGGATGCCCTCAACGGGTTTATGGTGTACATCGAAGAGCATACCTGGGAGCCGCTGACCGGCCATCTTCCGTTTGCCGATAAACGCCCGATCGAAGACTACATGTGGGCCGAAATGCTCTTTTTTGGCGTAGGCAGTTGCCTCGCCCCGCCGGTCTTTGCCATGCGGCTGTTCCTCTCGGTATGGCGAACCCGAAACCGGGGGACCGTTTGATGCGTTCGAATTTTGAAGCCGTAAGCGGGGTTTTCGGTACGCACTAACTTTCATTACCGGAGCTTCAAACGCCTTTCGTTGTATTCCAAATTCATTTCTGTTCCTCGCGTAATGCGCGCCGGAGGATTTTGCCCACGTTCGTTTTGGGCAGCTCGGTGCGGAATTCGACGTGTTTAGGCACTTTGTAGCCGGTCATTTGCGAGCGGCAAAAGGCGATAAGTTCTTCCGCCGTGAGGCTGGGGTCTTTTTTCACTACAAACACCTTGACCACCTCGCCCGATTTTTCGTCGGGCACACCCACTGCCGCCACTTCGAGTACTTTGGGGTTCGAGGCGATCACATCTTCCACCTCATTTGGGTATACATTGAACCCCGACACGAGGATCATATCCTTTTTGCGGTCGACGATCTGGAAAAACCCGTCTTCGGTCATGAACCCGATGTCGCCGGTGCTGAGCCAGCCGTCCTTGATCACTTCGGCCGTGGCCTCCGGGCGTTGCCAGTATCCTTTCATGATCTGCGGGCCTTTGGCATAGATCTCGCCGGTTTCGCGCAGATCGGCCACTTTGCCCGCGGTATTGACGATGCGCATTTCCGTAGAAGGCACGGGCATGCCAATAGTGCCCAGGCGCATGGCGTCGTCCACGGGATTGACACTGAGCACCGGGCTGGCTTCGGTGAGGCCGTAGCCTTCGGTGAGTTGACAGCCGGTTACCTGTTGCCAGCGCTCGGCCACAGCGCGCTGGACGGCCATTCCGCCGCCCACGGCCGCTTTTAAATCGCTGAAATCCAGCGCAGCGAAATCCGGGTGGTTGAGCAAGGCGTTGAACAGGGTGTTGACGCCGGTAAAAATATTGGGGCGGTATTTGCGCCATTCCTTGATGAGGGCCGGAATATCGCGGGCGTTGGCGATCAGCACGTTGCGACCGCCGACGCTCATAAACGCCAGGCAATTCACCGTAAACGCAAAAATGTGATATAAGGGCAGGGGGCACAAGGCCACGACTTTGCCTTCAGGCAACACCGGGCTCAGCCAGGCGCGGATCTGCTGCATGTTGGCTACCAGGTTGCGGTTGGTCAGCATGGCGCCTTTAGACACGCCGGTGGTGCCGCCGGTGTATTGCAGGATGATGGTGTCGTCGGGGCCCGACTCAAAGGGTTTTATGGTAAATTTCCGGCCTTGCTGGAGGCATTCTTTGAAGTTGACCGTGTTGGGCAGTTGGTATTTGGGCACCATTTTTTTGATGCGCCGCACCACGAAATTCACGATTTTGCCTTTGAAGCCGAGCATCTCGCCTATGCTTGTCACCACTACGGTTTTGATTTGCGTTTCGCCGATGATCTGCTGCAAATTGGCGGCAAAATTTTCGGCAATGACGATCGCTTTGGCGCCGGAATCGATAAACTGGTGGCGCATTTCCCGGGGCGTGTACAAGGGGTTGGTGTTCACTACGATCAGCCCCGCGCGCAGTGCCCCGAACAGCGCGATCGGATACTGCAGCATGTTGGGCATCATGAGAGCGATGCGATCGCCGGGTTCCAGCCCGCGGGCGTGCAGGTAGGCGCCGAAATGGGTACTCAGCGCGTCGAGTTCGCCAAACGTGATCGTTTTACCCATGGAAATAAAAGCCGGCAGGTCGCGATATTTCTGCAGGCATTCAGCCAGCATGTCGATCAGGCGCGGGTAGGCATTATCGTCGATATTGGCCGGGACGCCTTTGGGGTAGTGTTGTAACCAGGGTCGCTCTGTCATGGCAACGCTATTTTTCCTTGTCGTGAAATCAGCAGGCAAAATAGGAAGTTTTTGATTCCGGTTGGAAAGAAGATGTTCTACCGGCCGGCATAGCCAGGAAACGGAAGTATTGCTGTTTATACAATCCTTAATAGTCTTGTATGATTGCTTGTTTGGGTACCCATAAAAATGCAGCTGCGCTCCATGCGACGGTGCAAAAACGTGTAGGGAGGTTGCACAGGACAAAAAACTTACCGGGAAATACTGGGGGTCAATTTATTTGGTGTGCTGTAGAACAAAAACGGCGCGACCAGTTGCCTCGTCGCGCCCGCTGTAAACAGGTGTATATGAAAAGAAACTATTGCTTTACAAACTTGCCAGCGTATACCCGCTCCCCGGCCACTGCTTTCAGGGCGTACACTCCTGGCGGCAAACTCCGTACATCCAGCGCGTGCCCGGCCGGAAGCGTGCCGTGCAACACCTTGCGGCCCTGCATGTCGAACACCAACACAACCGGAGTGGTTGTAAAATTATCGGGCAATTGAACGTTGAGTGCGTCCCCTGCCGGGTTCGGCGAAACGATCAGCACGCCCACTGCCACTGCCTCATCATTGCCCGTCACGCATTCGGTGGAAACCAGCACGGCGCTTTCATACGCCCCGATGTCCACACAGCCGTTGATGCGGGCTTTGCCGTCCAGGTCGAGATCGGGCAGCTTGCCAAAGTCGACGCCTTTGTCGATGCCAGGGCTGTTGGCAGCGAGGTGATAGTCGCCGGCCCCTACAAAAAGCGGATCGGCATTTTGCAAGTCGTAACTGAGGGCGTTGCCGCCAAGGCTGCCGTCGCCGATGAGGTTGCCGCCTAAGGAAGCGACGCTCACGTCGGGTGTGGCGGCTGTGTATTCGGTGAAGCCGGGGTTGTAGAGTATGGTGTTTTGAAGCGTCAAGCTGCTTCGGTCGGAGAGTTGGATGCCGTTGCCCTGGTTATCGGCAATGGTGCAGTTGAGAAATTTCAAATTGGGCAGCGAGTCTGCTGCAATGCCCGCGTCTGCGCTCGTGTTGCCCGCGATGAGGCAGTTTTCAAACAGCACGGAAGCATTGGCCGGGAAAGGTACGTTTTGAAATACCTCAAAATCGATCAAGGCTGCTCCTCCGCTGCTGGCGCTTTCGTTACCGACTATCCGGGTGCGGCTGATGGTTGCGTGATAATCCGTGCTGGTCGGCGCGAAAGCGATTCCTCCGCCTCTGCCCTCCGAAGAATTGCCCTGGATAAGACAGTTTTCTACGTGGAAATTGGCTTTCGCTTTTTGATCGCTCCAAAGCAGGATGCCGCCCGCCTGGTCGGAGGCATGGTTGTTTTGAACGACGCTGTTGGTTAAAAAATAATTGATCTGCGTGACGATATTACCATGCCCGCTGCCCATTTCAAGCGCGCCCGCCCAAAAGGCGCTGTTTTTTTCAAAAAGGCAACTGTCAACGGTCAAGGTTCCTGTTCCACCGTTGGTCGACCAGAAATTGGTGGCGCCGCATTCCCGAACAGCGGTGTTTTCGGTGAATTGGGAGCGGTTGATCTCAAGATTCATGTTCCCCTCTGCTTGCATAAAAATTGCACCGCCGTTGTTCTCTGCATGGTTTTGAGAAAAAGTGCTGCTGTCTAATAAAACCGAAGCATTGTTGGCATTTGAGTTGACGTAAAGTAATAACGCGCCGCCGTCATTGGCCTGGTTAGCCTGAAAGTGGCAGCGATCAACTGCGAAGTTTGTATTGTCTCCCCAAGGCACCAGGCAAAGGGCTGCTCCGTAGTTGGGCGTTGTATTGTTTTCAAACGTACAGCCCGAAACCAGCAGGGAAGCAACTGTGGACGAAGCGGTAGTCCAGGCGTATAACCCGGCTCCAGCGTCCGCGGCTCTGTTCTCCGAAAAATGGCAATTGCGGATGGTTCCGGGGTTGGGGTCGGTCACGAAAATGCCCCCGCCATTGGCTTCGAGTATACCGCTGTGTGCGGAGTTTCCAACAAACCGGCAGTTCTGTACCGTGAATTGCGTAGAGGAAATGACCAAACCGCCGCCTTCGTTGCCCGAATTGTACCGAAAAGTGCAAGATTCGATTGCAAAACCGTTGCTCGTGTTGTTCATGGCGATACCGCCGCCGTTCCCCAAGGCATAATTTTGTTCAAAAACGCAATGTTGGAGGAGCGGTTTCCCCTGACAAAGCAGCCCTCCACCGCGCCGTTCGTCGGCTAAGACTCCGTCCGCGTGGCCGCCTCGGATCGTGAAACCATCCAGAAGCCCGGCATTGGTGATCGCCGGGCCGATCCGAAGCACATGCAACACGTTATCCCCCCGGTTTTGCGTGAGGCTACTGTCCACATCGTCGCCATTCAAATCGCCCGACAACATGGTCGGGTGCAGGGCAATATCCCGCTCCGACAAATTGCACTCCGTGCCGGCAAAACCGCCGTATAGTTTTAAGTCTTTGTCAATCAAAAACGTGGCCGTCTGGCCTCCCCCGAGCGCCGCAGGTTTGTAGACGCCTTCCGCCACCCAGATTTCATCGCCTGCCTGGGCAGCGGTGAGAGCGGTTTTCAGGTCGGTGTAGGCATCGGCCCAGGAGACGCCGGTGTTGGCGCCGGTAGCGTTTTTATCCACATAGATGCGGGTGTCGAGTGTGCCGCCGGTCCATTTGTAGAGGGCGGGGCCGGCGCCGACGCCCGCCTTTTCCGCTTCTATCATCCAGCCGAACTCCGGGCTGTTGAAAACAACCCCGGCAGCGTCAATGGTGCTGTCTACTTTCGTCCACGTCTGCCCAAAATCCGTAGAAACGGATGTTTTCGGATCAATCCAATATGTGACTGCGATAAAAGTTTTGGAGCAGGGAATCACATCCACCTCGTCGAAACCGAGGTTACCCGAGCGATCCCAGTTCAGCCCGCCGTCGGTGGTGCGGACGATTTCCTGGGTGGAGTCGTTTTGAAACCACGAGACGGCCACCCCGTTTTTTTCGTCCATGAATCCCATTGATTTCAAGGCAGATTGTACTCCCAAATTCGTGTTGTAGATGTCCCAGGTTTTTCCGCGGTCTTCGGTTTTCAATATTCGACCTTTGGTTGTGCCGAACCAAATCCTGTCTCCCAACTTTCCATAAGCGTTGCTCGCCGAAGAAAAGGTATGTCCTTCATTCGCCATTGGCGAGGGAACCATGGCCGTTGGAACCAGCGTCCAGGTGGCGCCGCCGTCGTTGGTGCGGGCGATGCCTTTCCCGCCCCAGCCCCAGTTCCAGCAAACGCCCTCCTGCGCATCGAAGAAATGTAGCATCATGCCTCCGGCGGCGTTGTGGTATGTTTCCGTCCAGTTCTCGCCGCCGTCGGTGGTGCGGAATATGCCTCGCCCGGGATTGGTGGAGAAACTTTGGGTCGTGATGCAGGCCGTGTTTTCGTCGAAGGCGTGGATGTCGTACGAAACGCGGCCCATCGCCTCTTCGATGTCCTTGACCGACCAGGTTGCGCCCCCGTCGGTTGATTTCAGCACCTTGGGGATGGCCGAAGCAGGGATGGGTTGGTTGTTAAGAAGGGGCTGCCAGTCGAAGGCCACCGCCCAGATAACCTGCTCGTTGACGATGCAGATGTCGGCGACATTGTAGTTGGCCGGCAGAACGCCGATAGCCTTCGGCGACCAAACCTGGGCCGCAACAGTGCAGGAAAATGAAAGTAAAAGCATAAAGGGTAGCAGTCTCTTTTTCATGGCGAACATTTTTGGTTTTAAAAATGATGATGTCGCCACAAAATTGAACCTCTGTAATGCCGAGGCGCGTGCACTGACGTTGCGAAAACAAGCACTGATGTTGCAAATCCGGAAAATCAGCCGTGCAGGGTACCCCTGGCATACTTTTGGGGGCCAACTTTTGGAATCATATGGAAGGACGTTACCCGCTCAGCATTTCTACAAAGTCTTCGGCAGATATGACATGGATGGAAGGGAAATCGATCATTTTTAATATAGCAAAATGCTGGTCGTTGGTGACAATGAAATCGGCGCCAGCGGTAATAGCGCAGTCCACAAACTTATTATCATCCGGATCGGTCGTAATAAGATTCCAGAAGAAATAATTGGTAACCTGAACAAGATCGGGCGAGTACTCGCTTAAAATGTCAGTTGTAACGCAAATAGAAAATTCGCCGTTGAGAAAAGACCTGAAAATGGGATAGTACGGAGTATGGAAAGGGATCGCGACCAAGAGTACGTTAGTGTCCAGCACCACCCTCATTCTGCTTTATTTTGATAAGGCGTGCGCATATCTTCTTCAAGCAGTTGCTTGGCAGTGTAGCCCTTTTCCTCCCAAACTTCCTTGGCTGCCGTGCTTGCTTTTTCAGCAAAGTAGCGCGCAATCATTCGTTGAATCGCTTTCAAGTCCTCTTCAGACACTCCTTCCGCGTACAATTTGAGCAGATACAGTTGAAGATTGCTGAGGGGGGGGGTCGGCGAAGCCGGTATTTTTGGTTGTGCTTGCATATCAAAATTTTATACAAAAATACGGCTCCCTGAAGCGGAAAACCAAATTTGCAAAGTGGTAATTAGGATTTCAAAATACCTTTCTTCACCCTCCCCGGCGCCACCCCGAACGCTTCCTGAAACACCCGTGAAAAATAGTTCGGGCTGCCGAAGCCCACAGCGTAACTGACTTCGGTCACGTTCATGTCCGTGGTTTCCAGCAATGCTTTTGCCTTTTCCAGCCGCAGTTGACGGATAAAGTCGGTGGCCGATTTTCCGGTCAGGGCCTTGAGTTTGCGGAAAAGATTGGTGCGGCTCATGTTGAGCGCTTTGCACAGTTGGGGCATGTCGAAATTTTCGTCGCCGATATACGCTTCGACGATGCGGACGACTTTCTGCAAAAATTGTGCTTCGGGGTCGGAGGCGTCGGGTTTATCCGTTTTTAAAACACCGGCAGATCCCGCATACCGCTCCTGTAAATGCCGGCGCAGTTCAATGAGTTTTTTCAGCCGGAGGAGCAGTTCTCCGGGGTCGAACGGTTTGGGCAGGTACACGTCCGCGCCCCGTGTCAGCCCTTCGATTTTGGAGGCATGGTCCGCCTTGGCGGTCAACAGGACGATGGGGATATGGCTCGTGCGTTCGTCGGATTTCAGGATGCGGCACAGATCGAAGCCGTCCATTTCGGGCATCATCACGTCGCTGACGACGATGTCGGGTACGAGGCGAAAAGCGGCTTCCACGCCGGCCTTGCCGTTTTGCACTTTGAGCACCTGGTAATCCGCCGCGAGCAGGGCGCCGATGTAGCGCGCCACGTCGGCGTTGTCTTCTACGAGCAGCAGCCGCGGCCGGCCGGCTGGAAGCATAGGCTTGTCGATGGGCAACGCAGCGGAAGCGATTTCCGGCCCCGGTTTCTCCTCCAGGCTTTCATTAAAAAAAGATTCCGGTTGGAACGGCTGCCGATCCGCCGCGCGCGTTACAGGAAACGTCACGGTAAAAGTCGCGCCTTCGCCCAGCCGGCTTTCCGCGCCGATTTGGCCGCCGAGCAGACGCGACAATTCTTTGGCGAGCGTAAGTCCGATACCCGTGCCCTCCGCCTGCCGCGAAGCCGAATGATCGGCCTGATAAAAGCGGTCGAATACGAAGGGCAGTTTATCGGGCTGGATGCCTTGCCCGGTGTCGCTAACCTGTAAAATGAGCTCACGTCCGGTCTTTACGTGCAGGGTCACCTGACCGTTATGGGGCGTGAATTTGATGGCATTGGAAAGCAGGTTGGACACGATTTTCTGAATCTTGTCGGGGTCGTAATCCATCCAAAACTCCGTCGTGTCGCTCTCGAACCGGAGCCCGATTTGTTTGCTGTCGGCCAGTGAGTGGAAGGATTCGAGCAGGTATTTCAAAAACAGAATGATGTTGCCTTGTATCAAATTCAAATGCAACGAACCGGCTTCTACTTTTGCCAGATCGAGCATTTGGTTCACCAGGTTGAGCAGATGCCGCCCCTGCCTGCGGATGGCGGCGAGGCCGCCTTTTTGTTTTCCTTCAACTTGTTTTTCGAGCTGGGCGGCTTCGCCCAAAATGACCGTGAGCGGGGTGCGGAACTCGTGGGTGATGTTGGTGTAGAGGCGGGTTTTTACCTGGTCGAGTTCCTGCAGGCGGCGGGCCTCGGCGTGGGCGAGGTGGCGGCGGATTTCGAAGCGGCGGATGCCGAGCAGCAGGGCCAGCGCCGCGACGGTGTAAAACAGGTAAGCCCACCAGGTCCGGTACCAGGGCGGGCGGACCCGGAGGGTTAGTGATTTTCCCGTCCAGTCGTAGCCGTTTTCTGAGGTTTCTACCTGCAATTGGTAGGTACCGGGGTCAAGGTTGGTAAAGGTGATCTCCCGTTTATTGCCATTGTATTGCCACTCGCGGTGGAAAGGGTTGAGCCGGAAACGGTAAACCTGTTTTTCAGGATGGATAAAATTCAGCGCGGCAAACTGGAACGACAACACTTTCCGGTCATAATCCACGGCGATCTGTCCGGTTTGGTACATTGCCGCCGCCAATTGATTGTCGCCGTCGCCGATTGGAACCTCCTGGTTCAAAATTTTATAATCGGTAAAATACAAGGGAGGCGCGGTGCTGCGCTGCAACAGACTGTCGGGATGAAAACCGACTAAACCCGAACGCCCGCCCAATACGACGAATCCATCGGTGGTGCATATTCCGGCATTGGGCCTGAAACGGTCGGTCAGCAAACCATCCTTTTTGGAATACCGGGCAAAACGGCCGGTGGCCCGGTTGAATTTAGCAAGCCCTTCCTGGGGGCTGCCGGCCCAAATGTCGCCGTTATGATCTTCTGCCAGGGTCACGATTTCATTTCTGGGCAAGCCAACCTTATTAAAAAACCATCGCCAGACGCCGGTTTGTGCCCCGAGGCCCGAGGCCTCGGGGTCGTACCGGTTGAGACCGGCGTCGGTACCTGCCCAAATATGCCCGTTTGAATCTTCCAGCAAACAAAATACAACGTCGCTACTGATCGATTGGCTGTCGCCAGGCCGGTAAAGAAAATGTTCGAACCGCAAGTCAGCGTCATCGAATGGTTTGGCCAGCTCCGTTGCCGGAAGTTTGCTCAGGCCGCCCATCGAAGCGATCCACAGGTTGCCCCTGCGGTCGAGCAACAGATGCTGGTTCGTATTCCCGGAGGGGTTTCCCAGTTTTTTCTGTTTATCCTGAAATTTCCGGAACCGCCCCGTGGCCGGATTATAGCGGTTCAGGCAGCCGTCGGCGGCAATCCACAGGTATCCCTGACCGTCGATGACGAAACTGTTTATCCGGTGCCCTTTCACCGTGTACGGATCGGTATCCTGTCCGATGCCGGTTTTGGGTACATGCCGGATCCGGTTGAGTTTCCCGGCATCGAATACAGAGTACCCATCGCCGGTAGTGCCGGCGTAGACTTCCGATTTGGTTTTGTCAAAAAAAAGTGCGCTGAAATTACCATCCGAAACCCGATGTAGCGGTTCGCCGGGCCGGTATCGGTACACCCCGGTTTGCGTGGCCAGCCAAAGTGCGCCGTTTACCTCCATCACCGCGTTGATGCCTTCTGATTGGGTAATGGATTTAAAAACGTCCTGAAGGGGCAAAAAACGGTCATGACGCAGTTTACCGCCCGCATTATTGAGGATACTGATCCCGTTGTTCGTGCCGGCCCAAATGTGCCCGTCGCGGTCCTTCAGGAGCGTGTTAACCGGGCCTTTCCGGATCGAAAATGGGTTATCTGGTTCGTGTTGAAAACGGACGACTGCCCCGCCGGCCGGATCAAAATGAAGCAGGCCGGCGTTGGTGCCCAGCCAGAGGCTGCCGTCGTCGTCGTGCAGGATATCGAGGATGTAATCGTAAGCCGGGTCTTTTTCAGGGAAATACTGCGCGAAAAAGTATTTGACAAAAATCCCTTTGCCGGCATCCCAGCGGTTCAGCCCATGTGCAGTACCCAACCATATAGTGCCCTGGCGATCCTCGGTTATCGTGGCGACGAACCAGTCGCTCGGGCTCCGGTCGAAGTTCGGGACAAAAGGGAAGTATTCAAACGTTTCCTTGCCCGGGTCGAAACGGCAGGCGCCCTTGTTGGTACCGATCCACAGTTGCCCGTCGCGGTCCACCTTCAGGCAACCGGTCATGGTGCTGCTCATGAGCAGGTTGGGGTTTTGGTCGGTGGCATCCCAAACGCGGAAGCTATGGCTATCGGGGTCAAAATAATTGATTCCGCGTCCGGCGGTCGCGATCCACAAGCCGCCCTTACTGTCGGGTTCGACGGCAAAAAGTTTGTCCATGCTGGGTCCGCCGGACCGGCCGCTTTGTGTCTGGTAGCGCTTGAAGCGCTCTGTATCGCGCCGGAAATAGTTGAGGCCACCCCGGAATGTGGCCACCCAAAGGTTGCCCGCGGGGTCTTCGGCGAATGCGCGGGGGCTGATGTGGCTGGAGCTGATACTGGTCGTATCACCCGGCTGATTGAAATATTGTACGCACCCGTAGCCGTCGAGCCGGTTCAGCCCATGCGGGGTACCTATCCATACGAAGCCGAATTTATCCTGATAGAGGTCGGTGACTTGCAGGCTGGAAAGCCCCCGTTCTTCACCGATGTTGATAAAAACAGGCTGCGTTGTTGCCAGGGCCGGCAAGGTGAAGAAAGCCGGGAACAGGAACGCTTTAATATGGCGAAGGAGCGGGCGCACATTTGATTTTTTTGCCCGACAAAAGTAGGGAAAATGTTCTCTTGATATGTCCTGTCCATCGAAGAACGGTATCAAATGAAGCAGAGCAAGGTCAATAAATATGAACACCTCGGAGCAACAATTGAACAAGCATTGAACTTGAAATCGGGCACGTGGAAGCAGCACCTTTGTGTCTGCTAAACTTAGGATGTACCATTAGAAACAAAAACAATACATCGTTTAACATCATTTAAATGGCAAGCAATCTTTCAACCATTGAACAAATGTTCGCCTGCTTCGGTCAGGGCGACATTCCCGGCATCCTCGCAAGACTGGCCGACAACGTCACGTTTTTCAATGCCGCAAACCTGGCTATCGTTCCCTTTGCCGGTGAATACAAGGGCAAAGCCGGTGCGCTTGAGTATTTTGGCAAGCTCGGGGGTAACGTGCAAACCACCTATATTCAGCCATCCAACTTCAGCGAAAACGGCAACAAGGTTATCCATGAAGTGCAACAGGATGGCATCGTGACCTCCACAGGCAAGCCGTTCACCAGTAAAATGCTCTTCACCTGGGAATTTAACGACGCGGGACTGGTCACGAGCTGGAAAGCTACGGGCGATTTTTCAAGCCTCGAAGCGGCGTTCAAGGGTTAAGGCGGAAACGATTTTGCCGCGTTACCGGAGCTCTGCCGGGCAACGTTTTCAGACTTCGGCCAAACGGTATTTGGCCACGTCCGGACCGCTAACGCACGATTAGAAACCGTCTGAAAACCCCTGGCGAGGCGGGAAGATGTAGATTTTGGCGTTAGGCAAGGCTCATTTTTGAGGGAATAGCCTTGTTCTATTGCTGAAAACATAGCCGAAGCAAAATGCCAAAAGATGCGTCTTGCCGTCCGGCAAGGGTTTTCAGACGGTTTCTTAACAAAAAAACCCCGGCGACGCATCGCCGGGGCCGCTTCACAGGGGAAAGAACCCCGGTGGATTATTGTTTGATCAACCTTCCCGCATACGCCCGCCCGCCTGAAACCGCGCGCAGCGCGTAACTGCCCGAAGGCCAGTCTTTCACATCAATTATCTGGCTGCCGGAGGAAACTACCTGCCGGAACATTGGTCTGCCCTGCAAGTTGCAGAGTGTGATTTCCCATTTTTCGCCATCGTTGATTTGAATTTGCAGAAAATTGGCGGCAGGGTTGGGAGAAAGAATCAGGACCGGCTCGCCGGTGGAGGTTTCTTCGATGGAAACCAGGCAGGCGGCCCGAACTTGTGGCACATTGTCACAGCCGGGGGCGTTGTTGGAGATGGAAGCCCCGCCGCCGTTTTCGAAGTATTGGCAGATGGACTGGGTGCTGCAAAATGAAAGTTTCGGGTTCTCTACAATAACCAAATTTGTTTCCATTGAAAAGTCAGCATTCTCTAAACCGCTTAACGCTGTCAAGTTGCTATTATAGCCGATATAAACATAGGTAGAAAAGCCTGGTACCCCAATGGATTGGAGACTCTCCAACTCTTTCAGGGAAGTCAGGTTATCGTTGTTATTGAGTCTGAGATCACCTCTGATGGAAACGATGTTTTCCAGGCCCTTTAAAGAGGTTAAAGAAGTGGAATTGAGATCTAAACTTCCGTGAATGGTATCAATGTTTTCCAAGCCGTTCAGATTGCTCAGCAACGCATTTAAAAAAAGGTGCACTTCCCCGATGTGATGGATATTTTTCAGGCCATTCAGAGAAGTCAGAGCCGTGTTGTCAATCGAAATACCCACGGGGAGGGAGTCGATATTTTCCAACCCGCTGATTGAGGTTAGGGAGCTATTGTCTCTAACGACAAGTTCTCCAAGCGATTGCAGATTTTCCAACTTGCTGAAAGAGGTGAGAGAATTTGTGCCTTCAATCCAAAGCGCCCCAAGCGATTGCAGATTTTCCAGTCCGCTCAGGGAAACCAAAGAGTCATTTCCACTTAAACTAAAGTATCCACCGATAGAGTCTATGTTTTCTAAGCCATTCAAGGAAATCAGGAAAGTGTCAAAAATGTCAACATTGTAGATGGATTGCAGGTTTTCCAAGCCGTTCAACGAAGCCAATGCATCGTTTTTAGCGCATCTGAAAAAATCGATTGCTTTCAGGCTGCTGATCCCGCTGAGTGTAGCTAGTACAGGATTGTCCTCCACCCACAAACTATATGAAAAATAGTGGTTAACAAAAACCATATGGAGGCTTGTCCCGATATAGACGAGGCTGCCCATGCCATGAAGGTTGAGCAAATTCGGATTAGTTTGAATCCTAAAACCTCCCAAAATTGAGTCAATATTGTTGAGACCATCTAACGATGTCAGGCCAGTGGACAGGATTTCGAACTTGCCTTCTACGACTTTTAATTCGCTCAATCCTTGAAGGTTTGTAATGCCCGGACCATTCAGTTTGACATTGCCCGGAATGCTCGTACACCCCGGATAAATGATTTGAAAACTGTCAACCTGCCCCTGCGCGGAAAAAGTGACGTCCCCCGTCGGGCACTGCGCCGCCAGCCGGCAGCAGGAAAGGAAAAGCAGGAGGGTAAACGTTGTTTTTTTCATGGCGAGTCAGTTTGGTTTGAAAAACGATTGTTCTACGCCACAAAAATGGGCTTCTACGCGGCTGTCGCGCGTGCACGGACGTTGCAAAAACATGCACGGAGGTTGCAAGGGGGGGTGTTTTTCGCCTCCTTTTAATTTGTCGGTACTCAAGCCGGAATATTTAATACGAACGGCAACCAGTTTTCCCTGTTGATCGTCTGGAACCGGGCATCGGGATAAACTTCTGACCACGATGCCGGCATTTTGACGGTTTTGTTGCCGTATTTGAATTCGTATCCGGTGAGCGCGCCATCCATTTCTTCCACGTAGTCGAGCTCGGCGCCGGTATGCAGGCGCCAGAAATACCGGCCGGCCCGGATGCCGTGGTTGTCCAGCAACTTGGCGCGCTCCAGGAACAGGTAATTTTCCCAAAGCGCCCCGGTGTCTTCCCGCCGGTTCAAAGGAGTGAATCGCTCTATAAGGGCATTGCGGACGCCCAGGTCCTGGAAATAGATCTTCTGTTTTTTGGTGATTTCTTTGCGTAAATTCCGGCTGTATCCGCTCACGGTTTGGATGACAAATGCCTTTTCCAGTAAATCCACATAACGTTGCACCGTGGCTGTATCCAGGCCCAATTGCCGGCCCAATTCGTTGTACGACACCTCCGAGCCGATCTGGAAGACCAGCAGGCGAAGCAGATCGCGCAACTTCCCGCTGTGCCGGATGCCGCTGAGTTCTAGTACGTCCTTGTACAGGTAAGCGCTGGTAAGTTCGTACAGGAATCTGGCCTTGTCCTGCCGGTTTTCCAGTTCCAGCACACCGGGGTAATGTCCGTAAAGTAGCCACTCTTCCAGGCGGTTGTGGTAATGGCCAGGTCGAGCGACGAGGAACCGGTGACCAGTATTCGGAGTTCAGGGAAATTATCATGCAAAATTTTCAGGTTAATACTGATATCCGGGATTCGTTGCGCCTCGTCGATGAACAGGTAATCGTAGCCCGATACGAACAGCCGAAGTTTATCGTAATCCCTCGATGAGAATATTTCGGTGTGCGGGTTGAAATCGGCATTGATGTGCAGGACTCTTTTCCCTTCCAGTTGTTGAAAAATATGCTGTGCCAGGGTGGTTTTGCCTACTTGCCGTTGGCCGTACAAGATGACGATCTTCCGCGGTGCGGTGGTCAGCCGGGTTAGAATCAGCGATTCAATGATGCGGGATACAAATGCAGGCATGATAAAACCTTTAAATTGTCGCAAATTTATAGTATAAATTCCACAAATTTGCGACAATTTAAAGGTTTTACGATTGTCTATGAAATAATTTGAATGAATATTATGCTGTTGGTAGGGGACTACTCCTTCACAAACCGCCCCGCGTACACCCGCTCGCCCGCCGTTACTTTCAGTACGTATATCCCCGTCGTCAATTCCCGCACATCCAGTGCCTTCCCGGGCGTCAGCGAACGCGCGAGTGCCAAACGCCCTTGCGTATCGAACACCTGCACATTGGCCGGGGCATTAGCCGCGGTTTCGGGCAGTTGTATATTCAGAAAATTGGTAACCGGGTTAGGCACAATTTCCAGGGGGGAAAAACGCGGCCCGTACACTTCTTTAGCCTCCACCGTCAGGTCGGCCCGGTAACGAGCCTGAGCAAATTTGTCGTCCGAACTGCCGGCGAGGATAATTTTCCCGTCAGGCTGTACAGCGATAGTAGCGGGCTCATCATTTCCACCGTCGAAATCGGTGTAGACAATGCTGCCTACACCGACCGTACTATCCGGGGCACCGTCGGGCAGCAAACGGGCGAGGAAAAAATCCAGAGTCGGCAATTGATAACTTCTGCCGGCCAACAGAATTTTGCCGTCCGACTGAAGCTCCATCGCGTAAACATACTCGTTTACCCACTCCAACAACAACTTGCCGGCGGCGCCGAAACCGGCGTCCAGGCTTCCGTTTTCCAGGTAGCGGGAGATTTCAAAACCGGCGCCGGTGTTCCAGGCCAGCAGGAACTTGCCGTCGGGCAAAGCCTCCAGAAATTGGGCAGGCACTTGTTGAATGCTGCCATTGACCCCGAACGTCGAGTCGGGAGTGCCATCGTGCAGATAGCGAACAGCCATTCCGCTGCCTGCCGCCAGTATTTTGCCGTCTGCTTGCAAAACCAAAAGCTGGCAAAGAAAAGGCTTGGTGTCAACGGAGCCGTTGATGCCAAAATTTTGGTCGGACGTTCCATCCGCCTGGAATCGAAAGAGGCGTGCGTAAGTTGGGCCGGGAATGATTTTTTGAATGCCGACAGTCAATAATTTGTCGTCGGGCTGCACCACAAGCGCATCAATGGGAAAGCCGGCGACGGTATTTAGAAAACTGCTGTCTATCGCACCGTTTGGCAAAAGCCGGTACAACATCCCGACATGTCCATTAATCACACTACGGTTCCCCCCAACAATAACCTTACCGTCAGATTGCAAAGCGAGGCCATTGAGCGATGCGTAATAATATTCGTCACCGTAGGAATGAAAACTACTGTCAGGGAAGCCAAGGCTACCAAATCGGCCAATCGCCAACTTATCACCTAAGTTCACGCCGCCGACAAGAATTTTCCCGTCGGGTTGCAAAGCAAGTCGGCTGACAGAACCGCCGCTTTGGCCGATGTTAGTGTAAACGATAGCGCCGTTGTTGAAAGCGGGGGCGACATTTCCTGTAGGAAGGTAGCTCGACAACGCGAAGTCGCCGTACAACGTGTTTGCTAAGACGATCGTGGAGTCGGCTTGTACGGCGATGAACCCCGGCGTTAGCGCCGGATACAGAACACCCGCGTTGCCAAAACCCGTATCGGGGGCACCTGTGGAAGTAAATTTTAGTAGAACTTTTCCCAAACTGTCCGACCAGCAAGCAAATAAAACACCCCCGTCTGGAGCCATTTCGACATCGTAGATCTCGGTAAATCCTGGCACCGTGACTTCCCCTCCCAAACCGAAGGAACTGTCCAAAGCGCCGTCCGGATTTACCCGGAACAGGGCGACAAAGCCTGAACCAATCGCAGCTGTTATTATTTTTCCGTCCGGTTGGAGTTTCAGCGTTAGGGCGTAAAGACTAGTGTCTCCATCGTCGATCAGAAGTTTACCATCGGCACTGAAGCTGTTGTCCAGCGCGCCATTCGTATTCAGCCGGACGATGACCAAATCGCCGGCAACACCCCCGCAGGCCACGATTTTTCCATCGGGTTGGGCCGTGAGGTCGAAAACCCATTCGCCACCTATTCCAGGGTCCAGGTTCACGACGGCGTTCGTGCCGAAAGACAAATCTTTCGTTCCGTCCGGGTGAAGCCGGGTCACTGTAAATGACGAGCTTGTTGCCAGCAGGATTTTGTCGTCGGCTCCGACGGCCAGGACATCGTAATAATACATATTAGACAACTGGAGCGGATTTGGAAACGACGGGTCCGGGTATCCGTTGGGCAGGTACCGGAACAAATACTGGCCGCCGCCGCCAGACCAGGACGCCAGTACAATGATTTTCCCGTCCGATTGAAGGGCCGCGGCAAATACAGTAGCAGCAATGCCACCGAGCAGTAGGGTATGGTTTGTTCCATTCAAGCCAAATGTGACATCCAGGGAGCCGTCGGGGAGGTAGCGTGCCAGGGAAAGGTGCATTTTGTCGCCCTCCAAAGACGTGCCAGCCACGAGGATTTTTCCGTCGGGCTGAACGAGCAGGTCCTGCACTTCATCGTATCCGGACAGGGTGTAAACGCGTTTACCGGCATCGCCGAAGCTGCTGTCGAGGAAGGGCTGTTGAGCAAAGGCCGGGATTGATAAAAGCAGAAACAGCAAAGCGGAGAGGTCCGATTTTTTCATGGCGGGAGATCTTTGGTTTGAAAAACGATTGTTGTACACCACAAAAATGGGCTTTGCACGGCGCCCGCGCGTGCACGGACGTTGCAAAAACATGCACGGAGGTTGCAAAACTCCATGCCTTTATCGCTTCTTGCCACGCCCGGCGCCACGCCGTTCGAATCAGTTAGTCATCAATCAGCCGCTTACAGTTCAGCCGTTTGATTCCATACTTGAAGGTTGCCGGATCAGGCGGCTCTTCATCGTTGGATTTCGAGTAAATACACCGGCATCAGGGTGTGCGTACGCGTAGCCGGATTCAAAAAAGCAGGTTTTATCAGCGCTACCTGGAAATGCCCGAAAGACGCTGCAAGGGTGTACTCCACGCCTGCACTGTCGAGTTGGGCCTTGCCCGCTTCGTCGGTATACAGCCAGTAATCGCCTTTGGCAGCCGCAGTATCGCGCACGGCATCGGGGGTTTTCATCTCCGGCAAAATACGGCCGGCATAAAAATCGAGCGCATGCCCGTGCCGGTGAAAAAAAGCCAGTTTCCCTGCTTCCATACCGCTCCGGCGGGCAAAGCGCGCGGCCTCTGCGGTGCTTTGATAGGGCAACAGCCGCGGGTAAAAATGAAAATTCAATACAAATGCGGCGCCGAGAAACGCGAGCACACTCCATTGCACCAGGCGCCCGCTGTCGATTGGGCGCGGCCCTCGCATGATCTGCCAGAGGAGCCCCCCAAATATCCCAACTGACACGGCCCAGACCAGCGGCCCGGCACCGGGAAACACAAAAGCAAGCAATAAAAAACTCAGGGTCGCGAGGAGTAAAAAGACGCCGTACTGTACCCGTACGGCCGGGCGGAGTTTCCCCTGGGCCGACAGTTGCCCCAGCCAGCGCGCCGTCAATACGGCAGCCCAGGGCAGGGTGATAAAGATATAGTGCGGCAATTTGTACCGCGACATCGACAAGGCCACAAAGGTGAGGACGAAACCGCCCAGGGAAAAGGCTTCGTCGGACAGCATGAGGTAAAATTTTTGCCGGAAAAGTTCGGCTATGCGCCGCCAAATGGCCCCCACCAGCAGCAACGACCAGGGCAGAAAAGCCCACAGGTACACGTGCAGAAAATAGAAGGCCGAGGTGTCGTTTTTCCAGACGTTTTCACCGGTGATGCGACCGAAACTCTGTTCCCAAAAGAAAAAATACAAGCCCGATACCCCCGTCCGCCCGTTGATTACCTTATCGGGATGCAGGTCATATTGCTGGTACAAACCCCAGCACATCGGGAGCAGCACAAGCGCTGAGACGCCCAGGCCCACGAGCCATTGCCAGCGCCACAGCTGCCGCCAATCGCGCCGCAGCGCCAGGTGGGCGCCCAGCGCGAAGAGGGGCACGATGAGCCCGATGGGGCCTTTGGCCAGCATCGCAAGGCCCGTAAATAAACCCGCCAGGAGCAGACTACCCCATCGATTTCGATTTTCCGTGCCAGGCGCCACGTAGGCCGCCAGTTGCCAAACGGCGCAGGCGGTCATGCCCAGGAGGAGCGTATCGGTGCGTACGTCGTTGCACAACAACAGCCCGCCTACCGAGGCGGCGAGCATAAATGCCGCATGGCGCGCGGTTTCAGGGCTGTAAAACAAGCGGCAAAACCGGTACACGGCATACACGCCGGCAAGAGCGCCCATGAAGGAGGGCAGTTTGTACGACCAGTTGTGCAGGCCGAATAACAGGAACGACGCGGCACTCGTCCAGAACAACAGCGGGGGCTTGTCCAGGTAATCGGCATGGCGGTGTTGCACCTGTAGCCATTGGCCGTTCTGCGCCATTTCCATGGAGATCGAGGCGTACTGCGAAGCGTCTACGTCCATCAGATCGAGAAACAGACCGCGGAGGTACACCACGGTCAGGCCCAGACCGAGCCAAACCCAGGGGTTGCGCAGCCATCCGGCCACAAGGGTGCGCGGCGCCAGGGGGCTCATCGTTCGTAGGTCTGTTGTAAATGCCGGTAGTGAAATGCTTGCTGCGGCGTGTCCAGTATCCCCTGGGTTTTGAACAACACGGTTTTGCGCTCGCCGGGCAGCAAGTCAAAATAATTGTCGCTGAACCACCCGTCTGCATCCGCCGAGAGGCACACGTTTTTAGCCAGTTTCGGGCTTTGCAGGGTGAGTTGGTATCCATCGTTCACCTGCTTGGCCTGGATGGTCACTTCGGTGCGCGGCAGCGACAGTTTGCGCGGCGGCGTCAGGTAAAATAAACGCCGCGACAGCAAGGCGCCGGCCGCATTTTTCAGGGTGATATCCACCACGGCATCTTCTTCTTTGTGGCGGTCCAGCACGGTTTTGAGGTAACCTTGCCAGATCATGCGGCTGGAATCGGGGCGTATCACCAGATCGGGCATCACCACATCGCTCAGCACTTTCCCTTCCAGGGTCAACGCCCGTACCTGAATGGTGACGGTGGTATCGGAAGGCAAATCGGAGGAGGCGTAGATTTTAAGGATGTCATCTTCCACCACCGGCAGGGCTATCAGGGGGCGGTAGGCCTCCCGGGCGTAATAGTGCAAGGCCTTCCAGCGTCCGTAGTAGTCGATACTCGACCAGGAAGCCACCGGCCACACATCATTGAGTTGCCAGTACAGGGTGCCCATGCAATAGGGTTTGCTCCGCCGCTGGGCTTCGATGCCGGTGCGGATGCCTTCGGCCTGCATCACCTGGCTCACGTACACAAAATCTTCAAACGTACGCGGCGCGCGGTAGTCGCGTTTCAGGTATTCGGCGATCAGCGCGTTCCCGCGCGGGTGTTTTTGGTGAATGAGCATCACCTTGGTATCCAGTTGGCGGTCTTCGGGGAGGGTAAAGGATTCGATGGTTTTCCAATCGGGGAACGATTGGAAGCCGTACTCACTCATAAAGCGCGGCACTTTTTTATTGAGCACTTCAAAGGGTTCTTCATCGTGCCACACGCCCCAGTAGTGTGCGTCGCCTTCCGTCATCGACTTGGGGTTGCCGCGGCCATACTGCGGTGAACTCTCCCAGTAGGGCACACCGCCGCCGTAGTTTTCCACATAGGTAGGCAGCAGGTCGTTGAACAGCGTTCGGTAATCGCGCCAAACCTGGTCGCGCTGGGCTTCGGTAAACTGCATCTGCCAGCCCCAGTTGTACCAGGCTTCGTTGATTTCGTTGTTGCCGCACCACAAGGCCAGGCAGGGGTGCTGGCGCAGCCGTTCGATCTGGTCGTAGGCTTCTGCTGCAGCGTTTTTGAAAAACCGGCCGTTGCCGGGGTACATCGCGCAGGCGTACATGAAATCTTGCCAAACGAGGATGCCGCGGGCGTCGCAGAGTTGGTAAAACAAGTCGTCTTCATAAATACCGCCGCCCCACACGCGAAGCATGTTCATGTTGGCCGCAATGGCGTCGTCGAGCAAGCGTTTGTAGTGGTCGGGCGAAACGCGGTCCTGAAAAATATCCTGCGGGATGTAATTGGCGCCCTTGCAAAAGACCGGTTTGCCGTTGAGTTTGAAGTAAAATGATTTGCCTGTGTCGTCGGGTTCGGTAACGAGTTCGATCTTCCGGATGCCCGTGCGTACTTCGGCTTTTTCGATCAGTTGGGCGTCGCGTTTGAATTCCAGGACAAAATCGTAGAGGTTGGGCTCGCCCATACCGTTGCACCACCACAGTTTGGGGTTTTCCACGGTGTAGGTCACCGAATCTTCCCGCACGCCGGGGTAGATATGGCGGTCTTCGAGCGATTTGCGTTTGCCGTCGCGAAAAGCGATCGTCACGGCCCCGTCGAAATCGGAGCGGTAGCGGAAACGGGCTGCCAGTACCGCTTCTTTATCGCTCAACCGTTGCGGTGTGATAAAAACGTTTTCCAGGATGAAATCGTCCCAGGCGATCAGTTCTGGTAGTTTCAGAATACCGCAGCCGACAAAACGAGGGCCCCAGTCCCAGCCGTAGTGAAACTGCGCTTTGCGGGTCATGGTGCGGATGCCGCCGGGCAGTTCATACCCCAGGTTGTCCCAATCGGGCTGCGCTTTTTTTATAGGGCTTTCGAAATAAATATGGAGCACATTGCCGGTCGGCTTCAGGTATTTTTTGACGTCGACCTGCCAGCGGCGAAACATGTTGTCGGTTTCCAGAACAAGGCTGTCGTTCACATAAATATGCGCATAGGTGTCGAGGTCGCTGAACGCCAGTTCCAGGTGTTTGCGCTGGAGTGCGCTCGGATCTACGTCAAAACTGCATTCAAATTCCCAGTCTTCCTGTTCGATCCATTGCAGTTTTTCTTCGTTATCGCGGTAAAAGGGATCTTCGATCTGGCCTGTCTGCAGGAGGGCGGTGTGTATACTGGCAGGCACTGCGGTGGGGCGCCAGGTATCGGTATGGGCCTGGCGGAAGGACCATTGCGAACGGATGATTTGGCGCGTTGGCGTGTTGGATGGTTGGGATTCGGCAAGCATAGCAGGCAACATGAATAAAAGGAGAATAAAACGTCGCATAATGGGTTGTAATAAGACCAGCGGAATGAAAGGCGCAAAGGTACATCTTTCGGGTAGCCTGTCATTCGTTGGGAGGAAGGGAACAGGTCAAGCGGCCCATTGGCCAGAGGTTCGGCATATTTTTCGCCAGGAAAGGTTAATGCGTTGAACAAACATTTTGCATTGTACAAAAATCGGGTACTTTTGACATCCAATACAGCTAAACAAAACCAGCCGCACTGTTCTATTGTATGGGAATGCCGGCGCTTATTGAAGGCGCCAAGAGCAGTCTAATCGTCCTAACTGTTAACCATGTTATCCAACTACCCACAACTGCCAAAAGTTGGCGATGCGGCGCCACGTTTCGAAGTGCAAACGCAGAAAGGCCTGGTCCGCTTCCCCGAGTTCAGCTCGGGTTGCTGGTGCATTTTTTTTGCCCACCCGGCCAATTTTACCTCCGCCTGGCGGATGTATTCCAATTTTCTGGAATTGAAGGAGCGCTGGCTCAACGAACGCAACACCAAATTGCTGGTGCTGTCCAATGAAACCATCCGGCACAACGATTGGTCCGACATCGTCCGGCGGTACCTCGGCATTTTTCTGAAAGCACCCGTGATCGAGGATCCGGACCACCGGATCGCCACGCTGTATGGAATGGCTTCCGGCAGACGCCTGAATCCGCCGTTCGACCGCCTGCTCTACATCATCGACCCGGAAGGTATCATTCGCTTGATCCTGCACCGCCCGCTGGCTTCCATCCAGAACGCGATCAACGAACTGGAACAGGAACTCACCCGACTGCAAAACGATCCGGCGCGCCAGCCCCCCCCGGCTGTGCCATTGGAACCGCTGGAATTGCTGGAGACCCCGGAAGCATCCGATGCGGCCGCCGGCTACAAGCCCAAACCGGCTTATTTCCGGAACGACGGCTTGATCCTGAACTAAAAAAAGCCCTGCGGCGACTTGCCGCAGGGCTTTTGATTTGTTGGCCCGCAAGGATTTGAACCCTGACAAACAGAACCAAAATCTGCTGTGCTACCGTTACACCACGGGCCAAAACCAATTGCTTTTTTCAAAGCGGGGGCAAAGATAAATCGACTTCACATACCTTGCAAACCCTCCCCTACTTTTTTTTCCACGCCTGCCATCCCGACTTACTATTTGCCGCGCCCCCGGGATCTCAGACCTGCGCATTCCGTATCCGGCGTGTACGAAGGGTAATGTCCAAGGTCCAAGTGTTTAGATCGCGCGCAATGGAAGATTCGGTTCACTTCTGCAGACCTGCCTTTTGGCGTACTTGGACCTTGGACATTCCTTGTTGGACATTGGACATTACCCTTTTCATTCAATGCTCCCGGTACCAGTATTGAGTCCGGAAAAAAGGGCCGATATAGCCGCGTACGACCAGCACGTTCGGGTCGCCGTCTTTGAGCCAGAGATTGCAGGTGTACCACTTCCCCTTTTCGGGGTCGAGGATACGGCCCGATTGCCAATAACCGCCTTTGGGCCGCATGTTTTCAAGAACAACCATTTGCAGCACCGGCTGGTTCTTCCGCTCGCCCGGGCATTTGTCGCATTTGCGGTCGGGGGCCGATTTCAACAACCGTACGACTTTGCCAAAGAGTTGGCCGTTCTGTTCGTAGATCTGGACGTGGCTTTTAGCCTCGCCGGTATCGTCGTCGATCGTTTTCCAGACACCGACCGGCGACTGTGCCGCCAACGCAGTGGCCAGGCTGCACGCGAGAGCCAGAAAAAACAGTTTATGCATGAGCGTGTGGTTTGAAGGTGAGCGGATTGATGTGGAAGGTTGTGCAGGCATAAAAAACAAGAGCCAAGGCTGAAGAAGGCGATGGCTCGTGCTGGCTGGCGTTTCCGTTATTGCGCTTTTTTCTTAGCAGCCCGGATCTTGGCCGGTTTCGGCCGGGTATTGCCATTGGAACCGCGGCGGATTTTGCCGCGTTTCGATTTAAAATCTCCTTTACCCATGTCGGTGAAGTCGCATTTTAGTTCAACAATAGTAGGATCAAAAGACAGCCGCAAAAATACGTACATTCCGGAAATTCAAAGGTGTCCGGTTAAAAAGGAAAGGCCCGGATCGAGGGGCGTCCGGGCCTTATTTAAAGGATCGATTGGGGCAGTGTTAGCCCTTGTCGAATCGAATTTCCTGAATGGTTGCCGTGTTACCGTTCATTTTCAGGTAGATGTATACCCGGTAGGAACCGGTGGCGGCCGACATGTTGCCGATGCAGTATTGATCGCTGTTTTCCCGGCTCGTACCCTGGTGCACCTGGTTGAAAGATTTTGGTTTGTTCGTATTGAAAAAAGAACGAACCGCCTCCGTGGCCTTGGCTTTCGGGTACACTTGTTCGTTATCCAGAATGGAAATTTCTATGTTGTCGGCAAAGTATCTGGACAAAGCGTCGGCGTCGCCGGTGCTCAGGGCCTTTGAGATCGCTTCGAGGCTTGGATTGCCCTGATGCGCCAGAAGGGTCAAAGGGGCAAATAGCAGCAGAAAAAGCATGTTTTTCATCACGTTGCAGTTTGGTTTGAATGAATCCTTTTCGGATATGTAAGCCTTTATACGTACACCCTTAATCAAGGAAACTGCCAAAAAGACTTTTTTAGTGTTAAGGCAAAGTTAAAGGCTTTTAACGTGGCAGCGAGCGGTACGGTCTGCGGGCCGTGTTAAAGTTGGTTTCAAGGGCAAACTTTAACGCAATGGGAGGGGCCGCAACCGGTCGTTTGGGGAGGTACGCGGTACCTATCGCTCTGTGTTGGAGTACTGTCGTTGTTCCCAGTTGTACAAAGGGAGGAACAAGCCAAAGCCTGTTCCTCCCAGCATTGGTTGAACCACAAAGCATCTTATGCTTATCCCAAAAAGCCGCGCAAGCAGGCGTGCTGATAGCCGGCGCAGCGAAAAGAGTAAGCCAGATCTGTTCCTGATCATTTATAAAAGCCGAATCCAAGGGAGTAATAACCGCGGGGCCAGCCCTTTGCCGGCCAATCGTGTTCGGGCCAAAACACAACACGGGCTATGTGTGCAAGCGCCCCGACGCAGAAGAGCGAGGCAATTCCTGAACATCGGCTATATTTAATTCTACTTTTAGAATTAAAAATTCATAGCGAAAACAGTCGTCAACTTCCTGCTCTTATGAATTGGATTACCCGTGAGCGCCCCAAGATCGACCGCATCGCCTGCCCCTGGCTGCTCCGGAACTTTGTGGATACGGAGGCAAAATTCATTTATGTGCCGGCCGGGCTCGTTCAGCAAAAAGCACTGGAGTTAAACGCCATTCCCTTCGATGTGCCCGATGTGGAGTACTCGCACGATGGCGCATTTTGCACCTTTGATGCTATCCTTAAAAAGCACAACCTGAATGATCCCTCCCTGTTGCAAATGGCAACCATCGTGCGCGGCGCCGACACCGACCGTTTTCAGCTGGCGCCTCAAGCGGCGGGGCTGTGGGCTATCTCGGCTGGTCTTTCTTACAATATCCGCGACGATTATAAACTGCTGGAAATAGGTATGATCATCTATGATGCATTGTACAGTTGGCTAAAATACCTTCAGCGGGAGAAACACACCGGAGACCCGGTCGAACAATTGCTCTTACAACGGCTGAACCGGTACATCGCCGACAAAACGGCAGCGAAACAGCGCATTCCTGCCTGGGCAAAAGAACTGAAAGAGACGATACAAGATTATGTGGACACCAATTTCAGCCTGAGCCTGAAAACAATTTCGCAAGAACTCGACATGCATCCGGCATATCTTTCAAGGGCCTTCTCCAAATACTTCGATGACCTTTCCTTTGGTGAATACATTCGCAAATTGCGGATTGAAAAAGCCATCCACCTGCTCGAGACCTCGGAATATTCCCTGACGGAAATCGCCTACCTCACGGGGTTCTCCGATCAAAGTCACTTCATCCGTATCTTTAAGAAATTCATGGGCGTACCGCCGTCTGTTTTCAAAAAAAACCGGCAAAAAGGTAAAACCGGTACAAGTGATTAAATCCATTCTATTTTTCCTCGGTTCACGACTGGAATCTTGTGGAAAAATTTGAACTATGAACTGGATAACAAGGGAACGCCCCAAGATCGACCGCATCGCCTGTCCCTGGCTGATCAAAAATTTTGTAGATCCCGAAGCTGTGTTCATTTATGTGCCTAAAGCGCAGGTATTTGAAAAAGCGCGGGAGCTCGACGCCATTCCATATGACATACCCGGGGCCGAATACACGCATGAAGGCGAATACTGCACCTTCGATTTTATCCTGAAAAAGCACCGGCTCAATGACCCTGCGCTCCTGCAACTGGCTCTAATCGTGCGCGGGGCCGACACCGATCGTTTCGACCTGGCCCCCCAGGCAGCAGGACTTTGGGCGATTTCGGCAGGACTTTCCTATAACTTTTCGGACGATCACAAAATGCTGGCGGTTGGCATGCAATTGTACGATGCCCTGTACAGTTGGGCCAAATTTGTTCATCAGGAAAAACACAACTGGAACCCCGACCTTTTGAAGTAATAAAGGAATCTGTATGGCTGCCGGCGATGAGAAAAATATCCAAAAGGCAAGCACAGCCTATTCGCTTCAGGATTTGACCTTATACTTTCTCCGCCTCGGCACCATCGGTTTTGGCGGCCCCGCGGCCTTGGTGGGCTATATGCAACGTGACCTGGTCGAGGAGAAAAAATGGATCAGCTCCGAAGATTACAAAGAAGGGCTGGCGCTGGCCCAACTCGCTCCCGGCCCCCTGGCGGCGCAACTGGCCATTTACCTCGGTTATGTGCATTTCGGGGTGGCCGGCGCCACTTTGGCGGGTATTGCATTTGTATTGCCTTCATTTTTCATGGTCTTAGCCTTGAGCATGGTGTACAGCCATTTTGGGAGCATGCCCTGGATACAGGCTGTGTTTTACGGCGTTGGGGCAGCAGTGATTGGCATAATCGGATTTAGTGCCTGGAAACTCAGTGCAAAATCGCTGGGAACCGACCGTTTGTTGTGGGGGATTTATGTATTGAGCGCCTTCGTTACGATTTGGACGGAGCAGGAAGTGATGCTGTTCATCCTGTTTGCCGGCGTGGTTTATTGGCTTTGGAACATGAAAGTTTGGCAACGTCTGGCTGTATGGTTGCCGGTAATGCTGGGGGCATTCGATAGTTTTTTTGCCGTCAGCAGTCTTTCAAATCTGGGAAAAATTGCCTTGTTTTTTGCCCAGGCAGGCGCTTTTGTGTTTGGCAGCGGCCTGGCTATCGTGCCGTTTTTGTACAGTGGAGTGGTGAAGGAATTCGGTTGGCTGAATGAGCAACAATTCCTCGACGCTGTAGCTATAGCTATGATCACTCCGGGGCCGGTGGTCATTACCGTGGCCTTCATCGGTTATTTGGTAGCAGGAGTTGAGGGCGCATCGGTCGCGGCGCTGGCAACTTTCCTGCCGTGCTACTTGTTCACAATTCTGCCGGCGCCCTATTTCAAAAAATACGGCAAACACCCCGGGATCAAATCCTTTGTGGAAGGTGTGACGGCGGCGGCAATCGGAGCAATAGCCGGGGCCGTGGTGGTATTGGGTAAACGCTCCCTTATCGACTTGCCCACGATGCTGATGGCTACCGCGGCGGTATTTGTACTGTGGCGGTTCAAAAAAGCAAGGGAGCCATACATCATTTTAGCGGCTGCTGTGTTAGGTCTTCTATTGAAGTCATTTTCACCATAAACAACGCAGCTATGAAACGTCAGGAATTTCTACGCAATTCCCTCCTGCTCGGTGGCGCACTCAGCCTCGGTGAGCAACAGGCTTTCGCCCAAAATCTCCACCGCAATCCCATCGACAAACTGGTAGATGCCCAGGGCAATTTTGTCCAGACTCCTCTCCCTTTTGCGGAAAACGCGCTAGAGCCCTATATGGACGAGGAAACGATGCACCTGCACTTTACGTTTCACCACGGCAATGCCGTGAAAGCGGCGAACAAATACCAAGGCAAGATCCGGGATTGTTTGTCCAAAGGCGACTTTGAGGGTTCTGATTTTTATACCAAGAAACTCACGCTCCAGGCGTCGAGTCATATTCTGCACTCCATATTCTGGACCAACCTTTCCGCTAGCCCCAGCCAGCCCGCGGGCAATCTCCTGCGACGTATCGAACGGCAATTCGGCACCTTTGATCAATTGAAAGGGCTTTTGGCTTACCTCTCCAAAAATGTGGATGGCAACGGATGGGGCATTCTCGGCTATCAACCTTATTTCGACAGCCTGACCGTGCTGCAATGCGAAAATCATGAAAAACTAACCCAATGGGGCGTGGTGCCATTGTTGGTCATCGACGTTTGGGAGCACGCCTATTACCTGAAATGGCGGAATAAACGCGACGGCTTCGTGGATGCACTCTGGGCCATCGTCAACTGGGACAATGTGGCCGAGCGCCTTGAACAGGCCATAAAGATTGGATAAGGATTCACGCCATATATGCGTGTCTATCGCGCAACAGGAACAACGAAGCCAAAATGCGCACCACTGAAAGCCTGCGCCCATAAGCATCGGCCAGCCGGGCATTGACCCGTGCTGCCACTGCCAAATCCCGTCAAGAACGCCTTTACCCCAGTTTTTTTGCCGCCGCCGCATCGCTGTACGCCTTCGCGGCCGTGGTAAACTCCGACGGGATCAGGATAACCGTCGTGGTATTGTTGTCGATGCCGATCTCCGACAGCATCTGCATGCGGCGCAGTTCGAGCGCGATCGGGTTTTTGGCAATCTGCTCGGCGCCCTGCGAGAGTTTTTGGGACGATTCCAGTTCGGCTTCGGCCTTGATAATCCGCGCGCGTTTTTCCCGGATGGCCTCGGCTTCGCGGGCCATGGCGCGTTGCATGGATTCGGGGATTTCCACGTCTTTCATTTCCACCATCTCAATCTTGATGCCCCAGGGGTCGGTCGCCGCGTCGACCATTTGCTGCAGCGTATGGTTGATTTGCTCCCGCTCTTTGAGCACCTCGTCCAGCAGGTGTTGGCCGATGATGTTGCGCAAGGCCGTCACCGAAAACTGGTATACGGCCTGGTTGTAATTGGCCACGTTGAGGATCGCCTTTTCGGGGTCGCTGATCTTGAACCACAGCACGGCATTTACTTTGATCGTCACGCTGTCTTTGGTGATCGTTTCCTGCCGCTCGAGGTCGACGGTGCGGGTGCGGATGTCTACGGTCTGCTGCCGCTCGATCAACGGGATCAGCCAGTAGAGTCCGGGGCCCCGCAGGCCGGTGAACCGGCCCAACCGGAAGACGATGGCGCGCTGGTACTCCTGCGCAATACGCAAACTGGCGACCAGGGCTAAGGCGGCCAATACTACTCCATAGAAGAACATGGCAAATGATTTAACAGGCTTGAATAACAGACTTGTTGCGACGGGGAAGATTCCGGACCACGAAGATACGCAGCGTGGCCTGAATTTTGGAAGGTAAAAACTATGCTGCGCCCCTAAAAGCAGCCTACTTTTCTCCAAAATCAGGCTCCATCTTTGTCCTGATGAAACTCTTACTCATTGAAGACGAACGCGACCTGGCGCTTACCGTACAGGAATTTCTCCAAGGCGAAGGGTTTTTGGTAGAATGGGCGCATGATTTCCCGGCCGCCGCGGAAAAAACCGCTTGCTATGAATACGATTGCCTGATTGTTGATATAAACCTGCCTGGCGGCGGTTCCGGCCTGGACGTGGTCCGCATGCTAAAAAAACAACGCCCTGAAACCGGGGTCCTGATCATCAGCGCCCGCAACGCGCTCGACGACCGGGTCGCGGCCCTCGACCTCGGCGCCGACGATTACCTGACCAAACCTTTCCACCTGTCCGAACTCAATGCCCGGCTCAAAGCCCTGCTCCGGCGGCGGCGGTTTGGAGGCAGCCCGGATGTCGTGTTCCGGGAAATTCGGGTAAAACCCGCCGAAAGACTGGTGCTTGTATCGGGCACGCCGCTCGATCTCACCCCCAAAGAGTACGACCTTTTGCTCTATTTTATGGCCAACCAACACCGGGTGCTGCGCCGGGAGAGCATTGCCGAACACCTGCTCGGCGACGACGCCGACCAAATGGATGATTTTAATTTCATCTATTCGCATGTGAAGAACCTGCGGAAAAAACTGCTCGACCGGGGCAGCGGCGACTATATCCGGGCAGTTTATAGTATAGGGTACAAATTCACCGACCAACCGATATGAAACTGCTCAACCAAACCCAATACGTATTTCTGTGGGCGGCAGCACCCATATTTGCGCTGGCCGGTGCGGCGATGTATTTTGTATTGATCGCTGCGGTCGATGATTTCACAGAAGAAAACCTCACCGGCCGGCAATCGGAAATCGAAGCCTATGTCCGTCTACATGATACGCTGCCCGTTTTTTTTCAAAGCCAGTACAACCGGCTGGAAGTTGGCGAGCAGCCGGTGGCGGCCCCTTTTCCCGCTTCGATCTCCGACACCTTGCTGTACAACAACCTGGAAGCCGAACGCGAGCCTTTTCGCCGGTTGAATTTCCCGGTCAAAATACGGGGGCAATGGCGGCGCGTGACCCTGGCGCAAAGCACCCTGGAGCATGAGGACCTGGCCGCTACGGTAGCTCTATTGCTAGGCGCGTTGTTCGGCGTGTTCTTCGGCGTGTTGTTGTGGGTCAACCGCCGGGTGGCGCGGCGGGTGTGGCAGCCTTTTTTCAACACGCTCGACCGGATGCGGCGTTTTCGACTGGCCGATACCGCCCCACTCCAACTGGCGCCAACACCGGTGGACGAGTTTGGCGAACTGAACCGGACCCTGGAAGATCTGACCGACCAGGTACAGCGCGATTTTCGCATGGTCAAACAATTCACGGAGAACGCCAGCCACGAACTGCAAACGCCACTCGCCGTCATTCAGAGCAAAGTGGAAATGCTGCTCCAGGCAGAAGGACTACCCGTACAGCAAGCCGGACAACTCCAGATCATCGCTCAAAGCGCCCGCCGGATGGCACGGCTCAATGAAAGCCTGTTGCTGCTTACGAAAATAGAAAACGACCAGTTTCCGGAACGCCGGCGGCTCAACTGGCAACCCCTCGTGGAAAAAAGACTGCGCTGGCTGGAAGACTTTATTCTTCAAAAACAACTGCAAAGCACCACACGCTGCCAACCGGTTTGGGTCGATATGAATCCCGTGCTGGCCGACACACTGGTCACCAACCTGTTGACCAACGCGGTCAAATACAACCAAAAGGGCGGCATGTTAGAGGTTCAACTGGACGAATCGGGGCTAACAGTATCCAACTCCGGCGAACCGCCCGAAACACCTCCGGAGACCCTGAGCGGCCGGTTTGCCAGGGGGCATCACCAGTCCGACGGACTTGGGCTCGGGCTATCGATCGTGACCGAAATTTGCGCTAAAAACGATTTTGCGTTCAGGCTAGGCTTCGAAGCGGGGATTTGGACCGCAATAGTGTTATTTGCACCAGTAAAGCAAAATACTCCAACCACGCGTCCATGACACAGCCTACCACGACATACAAATACCTGACGGTTATCGGGTTGGGGTTCATTGTTTTTATGCTCGATTACCTGGAATTGGTCAACCCGGTGGTTCGCGAAGTGGTATTGTTTATTGTGAGCGCCGGCAAATCGGCTTATTTCATCTGGTTTACGTTTTCCAATATCCGGGCGACCTCGCATCACGAGTTTTATTTTCATGAAATTGTACCCTTTGTGGCGTTGAGCGTACTGCTCATTATCTTGTCCTTCGGGCTGGATTATTACTGCCTTTATCAGATCAACGCCAAGGCATTTTCCGGCGATTTCGGCCCCGACAACCGGGTGGATACGCTCGTCACTTTTTTGTATTTCAGTGTTACGACGTTTACAACGGCCGGGTTGGGTGAAATCACCCCGCATACGATCAGCGCCCGGGTACTCGTCATGCTGGAGCTGTTCATCGCGTTCTTTTTCACTATTCTGGTGATCGCCAATATTGCCCAACTCCGGGAATCGTTCTCCCAAAAATCAAAAAACAACAGTTGATTGTCACTGGCTTTTCGGGCCGGTCGTTTTTGCCAGCATTCAAATCCGACACCCATGCGTCAACCGATTCTCCTGCTTTTGTTCGTCTTTGGAGCGCTGAGCGCCGGGGCGCAACAACGGGATCTGGATTTCTTCCTTACCAAGGCCCTGGCCAGCAACCCGCTCCTGCAGGATTTGCACAATCAGGTCGCGGCCAGCCGGATCGACAGCCTGCGGCTCCGGGCGAGCCTGGGCCCCCAGCTGAACGCCAATGCGGCAGGCTTGCTGGCCCCTGCGTTCGAGGGTTGGGGATACGACTATGCGCTGACCAATGGCGGCCTGGCGACAGCTATGGTTTCGGCCAGCCAGCCCATCGTGGGCCGGGAAAACAGCGCCGCTCAGGCCGAGACCATTGTCTTGCAGGCCCGCGTGGCGCAAAACAGCGCCAAAACGACCGCGCAAGAGCTGCGGCGGAGCATCACGGCCCAGTACCTCACCGCGTATGGCGACCACCGGCAAGCAGAGTTCAACCGCTCTACGCTGGACTTGTTGCACCGTGAAGCCGCTGTGCTGAAGCAGTTGACCGAAACAGGCGTGTACCGCCAAACCGATTACCTCATCTTCCTGACTACGGTGCAGCAACAGGAATTGCTGGTGCAGCAACTCGATAACCAGTGGCGCAACGACCTGTCGGCACTGAACTACCTGTGCGGCATTACCGACACTACTGCTGCGACACTGGCCGATCCGGCGCTCGCCCTGCAGCCGCTACCCCAGCCTTCCGAGTCGGCTTTTTTTGAACCCTACCGCCTCGACAGCCTGACACTGCGCAACAACGACGCCCTGGTTGATTTTTCGTACCGTCCCCGGGCGAGCATTGTAGCCGATGCGGGTTTTAATTCGGCCTTTACTTCAAAAGGGTACCGCAATTTTGGGGTGAGCGCCGGCGTCAGCCTCAGCGTACCGATCTACGACGGGCGCCAACGCCGGTTGCAGCACGACAAAAACGCCATTGCCGAGCATACCCGGGCGGGTTATGCGCGTTATTTCGACCAACAATACCAGCAGCAGATCGCCCTTTTGAACCAACAGTTGAACCAGGCCGACCAACTCATCGACCAAACGGCAGCCCAAATCAAATACAGCCGGACACTGCTCGAAGCAAACGGAAAACTCCTGCATACGGGCGATGTGCGCATCGCCGATTATATGCTGGCGCTCAATACGTATTTAACCGCCCAAAACCTCCTGACGCAGCAGCAAACCGCCCGGTTGCAGATCATTAATCAGTTGAACTATTGGAGCTTGAAATGAAAAACACCCTTGTTCTGTTTTGCTTTGCGGCTTTGCCCGGTGTGCCGGCCTGTACCGTGAAAGGCCCGGCCGAAACCGCCGAAGCCGGGGTTGACGCCCGTACGCCCGTTACGGTTACTGCGCCCGAAACCGGTCTGCTGGAAGAGTATATCGACCTGAATGCCACAAGCGTATTTCAGGTAAAAAATCAGGTAAAATCGACCGCGACCGGTTACCTGCAGGCCGTAAATACCCATCCGGGCGACCTGGTGCAGCGCGGGCAGGTGTTGTTCATGGTAAAAACCAAGGAAGCTGAAAGCCTCGGCAGCACGCTGTCCGAACTCGACACCTCGCTCCATTTTAGTGGTCTGACCCCTATCCGCGCTACGGCGAACGGGTACATCACCCAGGTAAATTACCAGGCGGGTGATTACGTGCAGGACGGCGAACCCCTGGCGACCATCGCCGATCGCAACAGCTTTGTCTTTTTGCTCGACCTGCCGTTCGAACTCCGGCCTTACCTCGCCGGCAACCGGGGCGTGCAATTGGTTTTACCCGACAGCACCGCGTTGCGCGGCGCCGTGGCCGGAGCACTGCCCACGGTGGACCCGGTGGCGCAAACGCAGAGTATCGTGATCCGGATCGGCAACGGCCAAAACCTGCCCGAAAACCTCATTGCTACCGTGCGGCTGCTCAAAACCACCCGCCGCAACGCCGTTTCGTTGCCCAAAGCCGCCGTGCTGACCAATGAAACACAAAGCGAGTTCTGGATTATGCAACTGCAGGGCGACAGTCTGGCGGTAAAAGTGCCGGTCCGGAAAGGCCTGGAAACGACCGACCGGGTCGAAATCCTCGCCCCTAAATTACACCCCGACGACCGGATCGTGCTGACCGGCAACTACGGCCTGCCCGATTCGGCACGGGTGATCATCGAGCAATAACGCCATGGACAATTTTTTTACAGCATACAAAAGTCCCCTTGCGGTTGTTATCGCGCTTGTGCTCCTGGGTGGCGGTTTTGCCTACAACCGGATGAAAACTGCCTTATTCCCGGAAATCACCTTCCCGAAAATCAAAGTCATCGCCGACGCTGGCCAGCAGCCCGTCGCGCAAATGATGCTGGCGGTGACCAAACCCTTGGAAAATGCTATCAAGCAAACCCCCGACCTGAAACTTGTGCGCAGTACCACCAGCCGTGGCAGCTGTGAAATATCCGCCTTCATGGATTGGAATGCCGATATCGACCTGAGCCAGCAACGCATCGAATCGCGCATCAATCAAATCCGCAATACCCTTCCGCCCGATATTCAGATCACGGTGGAAAAAATGAATCCCAGCATCCTGCCGGTCATTGGCTACACGCTGGAAGGCCGCGGTCGTTCGCCCATCGAGTTGAAAAAACTGGCACTCTACACGATCAAGCCCTTCCTCTCGCAGGTGGACGGCGTGAGCGAAATCCGCATTATCGGGGGCAAGACGAAAGAATTTCAACTGATCCTAAATATACGGAAAATGAGCGCTCTGGGCATCACGCCAGACGCGATCAACCAGGCTTTATCACAATCGAATTTTATCAAATCCAACGGCTATCTCTCCGATTACCGGTTCCTCTACCTGACGGTGACCGATGCCCAGATCGACAAAAAGGAAGAGATTGAAAACATCGTGATCAGCAATACCGGCAAGCGCATCCTGTTGCTGAAAGACATAGCGGAGGTACAAATCCGAGCAGCCAAGGAATACGTGGCCATCAATGCCAATGGAAAGGATGGTATCCTGATCGCTGTCGTCAAGCAGCCCAATACCAACCTGATCGACTTGTCGGCCGACATGGACAAAAAGGTGACCGAACTACGTGATATTTTGCCGAAAGACGTGTCGGTACAGCCGTTCTACGTGCAGGCCGATTTTGTGAACGACGCCGTGCGCAGCGTAACCGACAGCCTGTGGATTGGCCTGCTCCTCGCGATTTTCGTTGCTATTTTGTTCCTGCGTTCGCTCAAAGCCAGCGCTACCATCCTGATCACCATCCCCATCACCCTGGCGCTGACCCTGCTGGCACTTTGGAGCATCGGTCAGGGTTTCAATATCATGACACTCGGCGCTATCGCCGCGGCCATTGGTCTTATCATCGACGATGCCATCGTGGTGGTGGAACAAATCCACCGCACCCATGAAGAGCACCCCGACGCCCCCACCCGCGAATTGCTGGGTAAATCGATCCGCTATTTGCTGCCTGCTATGCTGGGTTCTTCAGCCAGTACTATCGTTATTTTCTTCCCCTTCGTGCTGATGAGCGGCGTGGCTGGCGCGTATTTTAAAGTGATGACCGACGCGATGATGATCACGCTGGTTTGCTCCTTTTTCGTCACCTGGCTGCTGTTGCCGGTCGTTTATTTATTGCTTACCCGGGAACGGCCGGGTAAAAAAGCCGTTATCGGGCACCAGGTACCGGAACAGCGCTGGGTGCGGTTTTTTATTCGCCACGCGTGGCTAAGCATATTTTTGATCGCCGCGCTGGCATGGTCTGTTTTTTATGTTTTCCCAAAATTGGAAACGGGTTTCCTGCCGGAAATGGATGAGGGCAGCATCGTGCTCGACTACGATTCGCCACCCGGCACCTCTCTTGAAGAAACCGACCGGATCTTGCGCGAGGTGGAAAAAATTATCGTAAAAATTCCGGAAGTGGAAACGTACAGCCGCCGTACCGGCACACAAATGGGCTTTTTCATCACCGAACCCAGCCGCGGTGATTACCTGATCCAACTGAAAAAACAACGCTCCCGCAGTACAGAAGAGGTCATCGCCGATATCCGCGACCGGGTAGAGGCCACACAACCGGCGCTCCGGATCGATTTCGGGCAGGTGATCGGCGACATGCTCGGCGATCTCATGGCGAGCGTACAGCCCATCGAGGTGAAAATTTATGGCTCCGATCAAAAAACCCTGCAACATCTGTCGCGGCAGGTAGCCGGGGTAGTTGAGGGGGTGCCGGGTGCAGCCGATGTATTCGATGGCATTGTGATCGCCGGACCGACAGTGCGGGTAGAACCCGATTTTGTACGGCTGGCCCAGTTTGGCATTACCCCGGCTAACCTCCAGTACCAGTTACAAACCGCCCTCGAAGGCAATGTGCTGGGCAGCCTCTACGAACCCGAGCAACTGTCGGATATCCGGTTGGTGTATCCGAACAACCGCACCTTAAGCGTCGAAAGTCTTCGGCGCCTGCAAATTTTCCTGCCCAACGGCCGGCTGAAACCCATAACCGAACTGGCTACCATCCATCTGGAAGAAGGCGAGGCCGAAATCGAGCGGGAAAACCTGCAAATGATGGGCGTGGTAACCGGCCGTTTGGACAACCGCGACCTGGGCAGCGTAATGCGCGACATCCGGCGTGAACTTCGGGCAAGGGTACCGCTTCCGGCCGGTTATCATATTCAGTATGGCGGTGCATTCGCCGAGCAGCAGCAGTCGTTTCGCGAATTGCTCACCATTCTCATTGTAGCCAGCCTGCTGGTGTTCGGCACAATCCTGTTCCTGTTCCGCGACGTGCGCATCGCGCTGCTCATTTTGCTGGTCGCCGTAATGGGTATTTCGGGCAGTTACGGGCTGCTTTACTTGACGCACACGGCGCTGAATGTGGGGAGTTACACGGGCCTTATCATGATAGTGGGTATCGTGGGTGAAAACGCCATTTTTACCTTTCTGCAGTTCCGCGATACCTGGGCTGCAGGGGCGTCAGTGGAAGCGTCCATCATTTTTTCCATTTCAACCCGGCTGCGCCCCAAATTGATGACCGCCCTTGGCGCCATGATCGCGTTGATGCCCCTCGCACTCGGTATAGGCACCGGGGCGCAGTTGCACCAGCCCTTGGCTATCGCCGTAATCGGCGGGTTTCTGGCGGCATTGCCGCTGCTGCTGATTGTGCTGCCCTCGGGGATTTGGATATTATACCGGGAAAAAAGCGCAGGCACTGAGCAGGCGCCCTGACTTGTTCGCACCAATGCCCGGCCCAAATTGACATAAATTGTGCTGCGTTTTGGTTAAGAATGAACTTCTGTATTCAAAATCGCCTCGGAGCGGTGCAAAATTTGTAGCTTTTCTGTTGGAGCAAGAAGAGCGACTTAATGCAAAACCTGTACACATTTTCAAGTGGATGCCCAAACCATTACAATACCTGTAGTACAAAGCGCCCTTCTCTAAAATGTCTCCCAAATGGCGCGCTACCTTTGTAGTGATCTTCAACCTGACAACGTTCCAATCATGAAAAAAGGATTGTTCTTTCTCGCATTTATTTTCGGCACGGGTCTGCTGGCCTTTGCACAAAAAACGCCGCCTCAAGCCGTTGCAACGGCCTTTCACCAGAAATTCCCCGACGTGAAGGCGCCTAAATGGGGCCACGAAAAAAACGGCGAATGGGAGGCCGAGTTCGACCGGGGCAACGCCGAGATGTCGGCCAATTTTAGCGCCACCGGTCAGTGGCTCGAAACAGAGACCGAAATCAACGTATCCGACCTGCCCGCGCCGGTGCAGGCCGCGCTGAAAGGCAAAAAGGTAAAGGAGGCAGCCAAAATTGTCCGGGCCGATGGCAGCACCGTTTATGAAGCCGAGGTTCGGCGCCAGGACATGGTGTTCGATGCCAACGGCAAACTGCTTTCGGAAGAAAAGGATTGATTACCGGGTTTCGGACAGGTTTGCGGTATTTTTCAAACCTGTCCGAAACCGTTTATTGGTTACAAAAAGCAGGGTATGTGGAAAAACCTGTTGATTATTCTCCTGCTCGCCCCGGGCAGTATATCGGTATTGAACGGCCAGAATATATTGCATTACCGGGCCGTGTTACTCTTGGCACAGCCGAACGGCGGGGATGGCTCCACTTTATTGGCCCTTCGCAGTTTTGTACGGGATACGGAGGAAATGTACCTGCTGCTGGATCCGGATTCCGTAACCACCAGCGTCAGGGCGGCTAAAAATTTCCGCGCAACCCCCACCGACTGGAATGCACTGCACCAAATCTGGAACGCCAAACCCTACGTGAAGGCGCTCGATGCAGCCCGGCGCAACGACGCGCCGCAACAGGATGCCGGCCTGACCCGCACCAACGATCCGGAACCGGGGATTACCCTAACGGCCGACCTGTGCCCGTCGCACCTACCCCTCGACCGGCGGATATTCACTGCTTTGGCACAGGCAGCGGCCTCCAACGAACGGCCCGTGCCCATTACCTTGTCGGTCAGCGGATTATGGATACAAACGCATAAAGCCGATCTGGAATGGCTTACTTCTGCCGTAACCAGGGGCGACCTGCGCATCACCTGGACAAACCATACCCTACACCATCATTGGGAAAAGGACCTGCCGCTCGACAAAAATTTTTTGCTGGAACACGGCACCGACCTGTCAACCGAAATCCTGGGCAACGAAGAACTTATGCTCGAAAACGGCCTGCTGCCGTCCTGCTTTTTCCGGTTCCCCGGCCTGGTAAGCGATAAGGCGATAACCGACCAAATCCTCGATTGGGGCCTGATCCCAATCGGAAGCGACGCTTGGCTGGCCAAGGGCCAACACCCGCAAACGGCCGGCAGCATCGTACTGATCCATGCTAACGGAAATGAACCCGTTGGGATCGACGATTTTTTACGCCTGCTTCAACAGGAAAAACCGGCCCTGCAACGCGGTCAATGGCGCTTGCTGGACCTGCGGGAAGAAGTCAAGAAAGAGTAGAAAGTCCGATGCAACCCACAAACGCATCCGGGCCAAGCAGGGCTGCTGGCATGCAATGGTGTCCGGCTGGCTTCAATCCAACTCCGCCAACCGAAACCGATCGATCACCTTGCCGGCTTCCACTTCAAATTGATCCACATCCGAAACGTGGTGTTCGGCAAATGCCCGCAGCCACGGCCGCCAATCCGATCCGGCAGACCTTCGAACCGCGGCAAACCAGTTGCGCTGGCTGATGTATTGGTTGAAATCGCGGATGCTTTCCCATGCCGTATTGTACTGGCGGAAACAAGTACCGGAAACCGAAGCCACCGGTCCACCCCATTCCGCCGAACAGTGCAGGGCCTGGAAATTGTTGGCTGCCGCGGCGCATTCGCGTTTTCCGGCAAAGCTGTTCACACAGGCAGTGGCCAGAATAACGGAAGCCGGAATGCCAAACTTTTTTTGCTCGGCCACCGCCACCTGGGCAAAGCGTTTCAAAAAAGCCATCGAAGTAGCGTCGTCCGTTTCGGGCAAATGAACCGCTGTGCCGGCGCTTTCCGTGCCGAGTTGCAACATGGATGCGCTGCGTGCGGCTACTGCGTCGTTGGTATATTTTTCCGGCTGCTCTTTGGCAACAGGCAGCGGCGTTTTGTTGGTGGCAATGCGTAGATTGTTCCGGAAAATAGCCAGAAGCACGATCAAGACCAGTGCAACGGAGAACCAGCGTTTTTTGAAAAAATCCCAAATCATGGCGGGTTGCTTTTGTTTTTCAACAACTTATGTGCAAAAAAGTATTTTCAGTTCGGTGGTGATTTGCCCTGCCTTTGTTTAGGTCGAGCAAATATAACACAAATTGTTTTTATAATAAAACATTTTTTTGTTTTAATTTCGCCCCAGCAGAGAAGCCAGACTCCGGATGTCAAATTTTTAACGACCTAAAAACATGACACTCGCTCACGCGCAGGAAGCGCTCAAAAAAGTGTTTGGCTACGATGCTTTCCGGCCGTTGCAGGCCGACATAATTCAGGCCGTATACGACCGCCGCGACGTATTGGTGCTCATGCCTACCGGCGGCGGCAAAAGCATTTGTTACCAGGTGCCCGCGCTTACACTGGATGGCACGGCCGTGATCATCAGCCCGCTTATCGCGCTGATGAAAGACCAGGTGGAGGGCTTGCGGGCCAACGGCGCCACCGCAGCCTTCCTCAACAGCATGCTCAGCCCCGCCCAAACGCGCGACCTGGAGGACGAACTGCTTGCCGGAAACATAAAACTCCTGTATGTCAGTCCTGAAAAACTGGTGTCGCAGGGGTTCCAGCCCTTGCTCAATCGCCTGAAAATCAGCCTTTTTGCAGTAGACGAGGCGCATTGTATTTCCGCTTGGGGCCACGATTTCCGGCCGGAGTACACGCAATTGAAATTTTTAAAGGCACAGTTCCCCGATATTCCGGTACTGGCGCTCACGGCCACCGCCGACAAACTCACCCGGAAGGATATCGCCGAGCAATTACAACTGCACGACCCGGCCACTTTTATAGCTTCTTTCGACCGGCCCAATATTGCCTTAACGGTGCGGCCCGGGCAAAAGCGCTTTGAACAGATCGCCGATTTTCTGAAAAAACACCCCAATCAATCGGGCATAATCTATTGCCTGGCCCGTAAAACCTGCGCCGATCTCTCGGAAAAACTCAACGCCCGGGGCTTCAAAACCGCGTACTACCACGCCGATATGAGCCCGCAGGAGCGCAATAAAGTGCAGGAGGACTTTATCAACGACCGGGTACCCGTCATTTGCGCCACCATTGCCTTTGGAATGGGCATCGATAAAAGCAACGTGCGGTTCATCATTCACTACAACCTGCCCCGCAACCTGGAGGGGTATTACCAGGAGATCGGCCGCTCGGGGCGCGACGGGCTGCCGGCCGAGGCGCTGCTATTCTTCAGTTACCAGGATGTGATGACCTACCGGCAGATGTTTGAAGAAGGAGACGCCTCGCCCGAGCAAAAAGAACTGAAGATTACCAAACTTGGCCGCATGTACCAATTTGCCGAAGCGCCGGTGTGTCGCCGCAAAACGGTGTTGCATTATTTTGGCGAAGCGTACGACCGAAACTGCGGCAACTGTGATGTATGCAAAAACCCGCCCCAACAGTTCGACGGGACACTGGCCGCACAAAAAGCCCTGTCGGCCCTTCTTCGCGTGGAAGAAAAAGTGGGCATGAACATGTTGGTAGACGTGTTGCGGGGAAGTCAGCGCCGTGAAATCTTCGAACTGGGTTACAACAACATAAAAACCTACGGCGCCGGACGGGAGTACAGTTTCGAAGAATGGCAGTTTATCCTGTCGCAAATGTTGCACCTGGGCCTCCTCGAAATAGCCTACGATGACAAAAACAGCCTGAAAGTGACGCCGGCGGGCCGGGCCATTTTATTCGAAAACCAGCGGGTAAAATTGGCGCTGCCACCCAAACCCGAGGAGAAAGCCGCCGAAAAAGCAGCAGCGGCACGCGGCCCCAACCGCACCCAGGCGCTGCGCGATGAATTGTTTGAGCGACTGGTTGCCCTGCGCCGCAAAATCGGTCAGCAACAAGGTATACCGCCCTACCTGATCTTCAGCGACGCCACCCTGGAAGAGATGGCCCAAAAGCGGCCGATGACCGATTCGGACCTGTTGTACGTCAGCGGCGTTGGCGAGCGGAAACTGCAACTCTACGGCGATGCTTTCATCGACGCCATCCGCCGCTTCGTCCGCGAGAAAACCGGCGACGGACAAAATGTACCCGGCAGTACCTACCTGCTCACCTGGGATCTGTATAAGGCCGGCAAGCCACTGGACGAAATAGCGCGTCTGCGCGAAATCAGTCCGGTCACGGTGATCAGCCACCTGGCCATCATGTACGAGCGCGGCGAACTCATTGACATTAGCCGGTGGGCCACCCCCGAAACCCTTGACATTGTGCAAGGCGCCTTACCGCTTTTTGAGGAGCCCTACCAGTTGAAAGACATTTACGAGCATTTCAACCAGCGCTTCACGTATGAAGCCATTCGCTTTGCGATCGCAGACGCCAAACGAAAAAAGTGGCAACGCAAAGCCTGAGCAGCGATCGAATAAAAAACACGCAATGTGTAACTATTTAGTATTTGCAACTACGTAACCTTCCCGAATTAGAGCGCCTTCTGCCGTCCGCGAGGTATGCCCGACCGAAGGGGATGGTCCGCCGTCAGGCGGAGCGCCTTTTTTGACAGGGAACTTGAAACCCAATGTCCCACAAAATACCACAATGCCCCGTCAAAAACAGCGCAATCCCCGCAGGTCGTTGGCACTGCCGGGAGGACAGCCTTTTTCTTTTGGTTACTTTTCTTTTGGGCGAGCAAAAGAAAAGTAACAATGCCGGACAAAAGATGGGATACTCCATTAAAACCTGAAAACCATACAACGGACCGGCAGATCGTTTCAAATAATAAATTGGTCTGGAGCTCAAAAATGGCGTTGGCGGTGGAAGGAGGACCAAGGCAATTATTTGAGTCGTAGCGGCGCCCTACGGCGAAAAAAATAACGAAGTATTCACCTTTAAAGCGCCAATTCAGCCCGACAGGCATTTTTGAGACGGCATCTGCTGATTTGCTATAGGGCCTAAAACACCGATGGGCCGCAGCGCTCTTTTGCACCACGGCCCACCGGCCAAGTCTATAATAATCTCATGAAAAGTTCGAAACTGGTGGTCAATGACTTCCGCTTTTCTTTTTTCTCCCCGTTTCTCGCATTGACAGTACAAAGATGCAGGCGCTCAACCGGCTAGGAAAGGACATAAGCGCTGCTAAATCACTTTGCTTTTTCGCGTATTTTTTGGATGCTAATTTTACTAAATTATTGATTTAAAGTCGTTTGTATTGTATAAATTTTAACCAAAATGGACGCCTCATCGGTTTTTCCGTTGCGGGAATGATAAAAGAAACGTGGCCGCAGTGCTCTTTCGCACCGCGGCCCACGTCCCAAGTCTATAATAATCTCATGAAAAGTTCAAAACAAGGGTCAATGGCTTCCGTCCTTACTTTTGCCACTCTTTTCGCGCATTGACAGTACAAAGATGTGGAACATTTTTTTAAAAAAAAGGACAATTTTTACAAGTCAGTTTATTGCTTTTTAAAAAGCACCCCCCTGTAATTCCTACTTAATTTACTGTTTATAAAGATTTTATGACCTAAAAATTATAGCAAAATTTTACTTTTCAAGCGGCTAAAAATTTTGATCAAAGACCTAAAAATGTCCGCAAAACCAGGCGTTTTGCGTCGTCCTGTTTCTGAATTACCCAAACCGGCATGGAAACCTAGGGGCAAAAAAAAACCGCGGCACTCGTTTGTGCCGCGGCGGTTTCCCGTATATAATCTCATGAAAAGTCTCGAAACAGGTGGTCAATGTTTTACCGCTTCTTTTCGTTTCCGCCCCGTTGTCTCTCATTGACGATACAAAAGTGCAGGACATCATCACATGGCCAAAGGACAAAAAAAAGTGTTTGTTGAGTGTAAATATCGAGTAATAGCAGGCTAAAAAACAGGTATTGGTTTTATAAAATACTAATAAACAGTATATTACAAAAACAAAGCCTTGAAGGTTTTTGTATTGAAAATGCAACTTTTGTTGATAAAAAAGTATTTTTTCCAGCGCATTTTTTTTCAAAAAAAAATTTAAACGGGGAGTTAATAGGCTTTTTTGAGGGCCGTCAGAAAGGATGGCAATAAAAGAAGCCGGAAGCAGCTGGTGTGGCGGGTCGTCAAGCGCATCGATTGGGACAAAGCCGGCGCCGCCCGGATGCAGGATGTGCCCGCCGCCCTGTGTATGGGGTCGGTATTGTTGCCCAATTGCTTACTCCGATAGGCTCCAGATTCTCTCCATATTGGCCAACCATTCGTAGGATGGTCCTCTCTGAGCGCATAAAGGAAAATATATCAACTTTGGAGTAACCGGGAGCCACATTGGATAGGGGCAAAAAAAAACCGCGGCACTCGTTTGTGCCGCGGCGGTTTCCCGTATAATCTCATGAAAAGTCTCGAAATCTGTGGTTAATGGTTTTTACCGCTTCTAATCTTTTCTCCGCCGTTGCCTTTCATTAACGATACAAAAGTGCAGGACATTGTCACGGTGCCAAAGGACAAAAAAAAGCGTTTGTTGAACGGAAATTTTTTCAAAAACAAATCCAATTTCACTTATCAGATTTTTTAGATTACTGAATATCAATTATTTAAAATTAAAACTGTCGGATAATTGACATTCCAATTGATCGATTTGTTGAAAAAAAAGTATTTTTTTCCGCTTAATTTTTTTGAAAAAAAATTTTTTCCGCCTCGAAACAACCTGAAAAATGACCGTCGTCCACGAAAAATACCGGTTGTTGGTCCCTATTCTTAACGCATGACGGCCACGGGCATTGCCGGGTCGTAGGTACCTTTGATGACGGGGCTTTGGCGATTGCCGGTATATGCCCGCACGTTTTCGTAAATGTAGTCGTAGATTTCTTGTACCGACACGATCTTGTCTTTGTTTTTGTCGGCTTCACCTTTCAGGCCGCGGATCAGGAAGTGGCTGAAAACCCCCTGGCGAAGACCGGCCGATTCGAGTGATGTTTCTTCGGCCTTTGACGACATGATCAGCGCAGTGCCCGACACCGATTTGGACAGCGTTTGGTAGTACTGCGTGAGCACCGGTTCTGTGTCGCCCGAGCGCATCGCAAACAGGCTACCGGAATGGCATGCATCGGCCAGGCACAGTTTGTATTTCGAGTGACACTTGTTGAACAAGTCGGCAATTTCCTCATGGTTGATCTTGTTGTTGTAACCATCGAAATCGAAGGGCAGGAAGGAGCCGTTCAAACCGTGCCCGGAAAAGTAAAACATCACCAGGTCATTAGGGCCGGCCTTATCGAACACTTCTTTCAGACTGCCCAGAATATTGTCGCGGGTGGCTTCTTCATCGATAAGGATACGCACCTGGTCATCGGGCAAGGCGCCCCCTTCGAGGCTTTTCAGGAATGCGTAGAAGCGGTAGGCGTCGTCGTCGGTGTAGCGCAACACGGGCATGTGGTCGTATGCTGCAACACCCACTACCAGGGCCCATACCTTTGATTCGCTGTTCAACGGGGGCGTGGGCGAGGGTTCGGTAAACACCGGTTGATAATCGGACGGTTGTTCCTTCCCGACAAACTCCCCGGCGCGCCAATAACCGGCCACTTCGGTGCCTTCGTGCAGGTAAAGTGTTCCTTTACCCATAAAAGCACCGTCGGCCCACTCGCCGCGGTAGCGGTCGCCGTTGGCATAGGTGCAGATACCGAAGCCGTGCGGTTGCCCGTTCTGGAAATCGCCGACGTATTTAGCCGAGCCCTCCTTGAAAATATAGGTGCCTTTTCCTGCGGTACAGTCGCCTTCGATGCATCCCACCTGACCGCTTTCGATGAGGCTGGAACCGATAAATTCGCCTTCCCGCCATTCGCCGGTTTCCACCGAGCCGTTTACATAATGCCGGGAGCCGGTTCCATGCGGGAAATTGTCTTTAAAGGCGCCTTCGTATTTATCGCCGTTGGCAAAATAAAATGTGCCTGTTCCTTCGAACTTGCCGTTGGCGAATGCGCCTTCATATTTGCTGCCATCAGGGTATGCAAATACGCCTGAACCATTTCTGCAGTCGCCGCTCAAACACCCCGATTGAATATTGGTGCCGTCGTCCTGCTGTTCTTCTTTTTTCGCAATGATATACTCCTCGAGAATCTTCCCATTTTCATCGACCGGTTTCCCTTTTTTCCACAAGCCGGTGCGTTTGGTGCCGTCGGAATAGGTCTTGGTGCCTTTGCCATCCGGATAGCGGTTTTTCCATTCGCCGCTGTACTTGCTGCCATCGGTGTAATAACACACGCCGAGGCCGTCGATCTCGCCGCGCTGAAAATGGCCGATATACTTGGCGCCCGAAGGATACACAAAGGTGCCCTGGCCGTCCATACAGTTGCCGGCGACACATTGGCCAAAGGAAAAATCGGAAGTGGCGGCAAGGATTGCCAGAAGAAGCAGTAATCGTTTCATATTGAGAGCCGAAGCCAAAAAATGAATTTTAACATCCAAAATGCGCAAGTTAAACCACATAACACGGGAAATATTGTGAAAATAGCCCGGTTGGAGTTCCTTTTCAGCAATTTTTAAAGTGGAAGCGGTCAAGACGACCCTTTAGAAAAGCAGGACCTCTACCTCGTACGGTTCCAACGCCAGCATCAGCCGGCCCGGGTCGGTGCGCATCTTGCCCGGACGCGCCGAATGCCAAATGCGTTGTACGGTATGCAAATCCATCGGAAGCGGCGAATTCCCGGTTTCCAAAATAACCAGCTGGGCAACGCTATCCAGATTGATCACCACCAGCATTTTTTGATCGCCGGCCTGACGCAAAAATGAAAGGATCTTATCGTTGCGGTTATCCAAAAACTGGAATTGCCCCTGGCTGAAGGCCCGATACCCCCGGCGCAGTCCGATCAACTGCCGGTAGCATTGCCAGAGCGAATTGGTATCGGCTTTTTCCTCCTCCAGCGATATACCGTCGTCGGGTTTCAGGTTGGTATTTGTCCACCATGGGCCCGTGCCTTTATACCACAGCGCCATGCCCGGTTGCTCTACGGTGCGGAACCATTCGAAAGCCTCGCGCCGGGGAATGTCGTTGCCGTCATTGGGAGCCGTGCCGCCGCCCGCACCTTTCATCCCAAGCTCCTGACCATAATAGATCAATGGTGTTCCCGGAAGTAAAAGATTGAGAGCAGCGGCCAGTTTGAGGCGCGGCAGGTTGCCGTCCACCCGGGAAGCATAGCGGTTGAGATCGTGGTTTTCGATAAAAATCAACTGGTCTTTCCCGGCAGGTGTCAGCCTGAAGGTCGTGTCGATGCGCTGGGTAAGGATATCTTTTTCACCTGCCATGATCGCACCTGCTACCTGGAAAGCGAAGACCGCGTCCAGGTCAGCCCGCTCAAGATACTCGGCGCCATAACTGGCCCAATCCGCCTGTTCGCCCAAGATCCGGATGCCCGGGTGGCGGCTGCGCAACGTGTCGAAAAGCGGTTTCCAGAAATTGGCCAACAGGCCTGTCAACCGGCCCTGGTAGTCGAGGTCGTCCATGATGTGATCGATCCGGAAGCCGTCTACTCCATCATCGAAGCGACCGTCGTTATTGGGGTCGAGCCAATGGAGATAGCACTCGTAAAAATACTTTTTCACCTCGGGCCTATACAGATTGGCCCTGCAAAGCTGGCGTGATTCACCGTGGTATGACTGCAGCACCATCGGCACGCTGTCGCGAAAAAAATATTGGTTGTATTTCGATTTGGGTCGCCGTTGCGCCTTTTGGTACCATTCGTCATCTTCCGTGACATATTGGGTTTCCATGTCGAGGTAAAACTTCATACCGCGCCGGTGTATTTCCCGGACCAGGGCCACCAGGTCGGCTTCCGTGCCGTATTCGGGGTCAATTTTGCGGTAATCGATGGCGAAATAATTGTGGTAGAACCACGAATAGTATAAAGGTGTGGTCAGGACCGAGGTCACGCCGAGTTCCTGCAAATAGTCCAGTTTTTGGCGCAGGCCGTTCAAATCGCCCTGGCCGTCGCCATTGCTGTCATAAAAACTGCGCGGCAGCACATAGTAGAAGATTTCAGGTGGCGGTGCCGCACCGGTACCGGCCGGCGTTTCCTGTGCAGTTGCAAATACAGGCCCCATCGCGCAAAAAACCAGCAGGGCGGCTCGAATTAAGCGGGAAAAACAATCGCGGTATGTCATAATTGCCGGGAAATTACAGGTATTTGAGGCGCAGCGTGTACATTTGTCTACACCTGTTCGTTTTGATACTCATTTATCCCCCCTTGTCATGTTTCTTGGTCATTTTGCACTTGGGTTCGGCGCTAAGGCGGTAACCCCGCGGGTTTCACTGGGCGCCTTTTTCTTAGCCGTTCAGTTCGTCGATCTGTTGTGGCCCACGTTGCTGCTCCTGGGCTGGGAACGGGTCGAAATCGAACCCGGTATCACTGCGGTCACACCGCTCAATTTTACGCATTACCCTATATCGCACAGCCTGCTCATGGGCGTAGTATGGGCGGTGGCCATTGGCGGCGCCTACCAGTTGCTCCGGCGTTACCCGGCCGGCGCCTGGGTCTTGGGCGCCTGCGTGTTGAGCCATTGGGTGCTCGACCTGGTGGCGCACCGCCCCGATCTGCCGCTGGCGTTTGGCGAAGGGCCCAAATTCGGCCTGGGTTTGTGGCAATCGCCCGTGGGCACGGTGCTGGTGGAAGGTTTGCTTTTTGCCGGCGGACTGTGGTTCTACCTGCGCAGCACCATCGCGCGCAACCGCGCCGGCGTGTGGGCGTTGTGGGGGCTGGTGGCTTTTATGGTCGTCATTTATGTGATGAACCTCTTCGGTCCGCCGCCGCCCAGTGTGCAGGCGATCGCTATTGCCGGCCACGCCCAATGGCTGCTTGTTCTGTGGGCCTACTGGGCCGATCGCAACCGAATTCCACGCGCAGCGTTTTAGAGATGCTTGGGCCTGCAGTCGGGTACGCACCGGCGGCCTGCTCAGTTCCGGATTTCCGTTTCCTCTGAACAATCCTGTCAAAACGCTTCCTGCATGAATCCACGTTCCACCTTTTGCCTGTTCCTCTTGCTGACGGCTTTTCCGATCGTATTATTCGACTGCAAAAAAAAGGAAGAGCCTGCCCCCCGGGATTGCGCCTTGGTCAATGTCCCTTCGGGTGTCGCTTGCGATTTTGCTTTTGAAACCGCGCTGACGATCGATGGAACGGTTTTACTGGATGAAGCCAACAACAGCCTGATCCTTTCCGTCCGGCCACAGCCGCCAACCGCTACCGTGTTTCCGGTGTACGTATTCAACTACGTGGAGCACACGCTGTTGTTCAAAAACCTGAAAGGAAACTATTACCCCCTGATTGCGGTTTCCCTGAACCGCACGCCGACCCGGTCGGAACTCTATGTGCCCAGCGGAAACGGCATCCTGATTTACGACGCCCGCACCCTGGAAAAAGTGGACGAGATCGCCAATATCGGGCCGGCCAGTTCGGGGGTATTGTCCTGTTATGCGCAGGGCGATTTGTTGTTGGTGAGCCTGTGCGACGTGGAGTCAAAGTTGATCACCCTGAATCGCGCCACGCACCAGGTGATCGACGAGATTGCAGCGCCCAATTGCCCCGAATCGTCGTGGTTTGCCACACCCGACACGCTGTATGCCATTGCCGCCCCCCGGAATACCAGCAACACACTGACCCGTTACTGCCGCCTGAGCCCGGGTGGTGTCTTTTTCGATCAACAAACGATCGCCCCCGGCACCATGCAGGCCATCACCGGCAAAATCGACTACCTTCCGAAGCAACGCATGCTGATGGACCTGCTGCAAGACAACCTGCTCGTTTTCAACCTGGATGAAGCGTCGGGGAAATTTGCGGAGAACACTTCCATTGCGCCGATCAAGGCCAACGACTGGATTTTTTCGGTTCAACAGGATACGCTTTTTGTAGCCTCGCGCGATTGGTACCTGGAAAAGTACGCCGTGCCTGCATTTAATTTGCTGGAACGGACCAAGTTGCCCCGCGAACCGAATTACCTGTTCCGGCTCGGCGATCAATTCCTGGCGGTTTATCTGATCCAAAGCACCGACAAAACGGAAGTCTTTTTTTCGACGTTTAAGTAACCGCATTTGCAAAAAATCAGCCACCGGCCAAACTGCCCCGGCCGTGGCCTATCTTTGCAGCCCGGTTCACCCTAAACTCGCTTGTCCATGGCGCGTTCGCAACGTTCGCAGGCTTTGCTGCAATTTGGCTTATTTTGTGGTATCGTTCTGTTTGTCAATATTTTAGCCAATTCTTTTTACACCCATCTCGACCTCACCGAGGAAAAACGTTTTACCCTCACCCAACCCACGCGCGCGCTGTTGCGCGGGTTGAAAGACCGGGTGTACGTGCAGGTACTGCTCGGCGGCGAATTTCCGGCCGGGTTCAAACGCCTGCAAACCGCCACCCGGGAGATGCTCGATGATTTTCGCTCGGTATCGCCTTACGTCGATTACCAGTTTGAAGACCCCAACCAGGGCAGCACCGACGAGATCAACGCACGCCGCAAAGCCTTGTATGAAGACGGCATCCTGCCCGTGAGCCTGAGCCTGAGCGAACAGGGCGAATCGAAACAACAGGTGATCTATCCGGTGGCGGTGGTGCATTTCGGCAACCGGAAAGTACCGGTGGTGCTGCTTGAAAACCAGTCGCCCACCCTGCTGCCCGACGAAGTGGTGAACAACTCGGTCAGCCTGCTCGAATACAAATTGGCCAACGCCATCAAAAAACTGGAGTCCAATACCCGGCCGGCGATCCTGTTTACCCGCGGACACGGCGAACTGGACGAATTGCAAACCACCGACCTGGAACGCAGCCTGCACCAGTTTTACGACACCGACCGGATCACCCTTGATTCTGTCGTTCAACTGCAGCCCGACAAATGCGCGCTGCTCATTGTAGCCAAACCCCGCGGACCGTTTTCCGAGCGCGACAAGTTCAAAATTGACCAGTATATTATGCAGGGCGGCAAGGTGCTCTGGCTGATCGACCGCCTGAACGCCGAGCTCGACAGCCTGCGCATGGCGAGTCATTTTGTGCCGCTCGACTATCCGCTCAACCTGGAAGACATGCTGTTTAAATACGGCATCCGGATACAACCCGATCTCGTGCTGGACCTGGAGTGCACCCGCATCCCCCTGCAGGTTGGTGTGGTGGGCAACGCCCCGCAGTTCAAATTATTCGGTTGGATGTACCACCCGGCGGTTCAACCCAGCGGCCAACACCCGGTGGTTAAAAACCTGGACCGCGTGGAGTTAAAGTTTTGCTCGTCTATCGACACGATACGAACCAAAACCCCGGTAGAAAAAACGATCCTGCTGCGAAGCAGCCCGTACAGCCGGCTGCAATTCAGCCCAATCGATCTGAGTTTGGAGATCCTGAAAGACCAGCCCAAGCCCGAATACTACAACAAAGGCCCGCAAACGGTGGGCGTCTTGCTGGAAGGTACGTTCCCTTCCAATTTTGAAAACCGCGTGTCGGAAGAAATGCTCGCGGGCTTGAAACAGGTTGGCGTTTCGTTTCGGAATGCCAGCGTGCCCAACCGGATGATCGTGATCAGCGACGGCGACGTGGCGGCCAATTTTGTGCGCGACCGGCAGACCAAAGAATGGTTGCCGCTGGGTTTTAACCGTTTTGAAAAAATCACGTACGCCAACAAGGAGCTGATGCTCAATGCGATCGAATACCTCATTGACGCCAGCGGCGTCATCGAAGCCCGTTCCAAGGAAGTGAAACTGCGCCGGCTCGATACCGTGCGCGCGCAGGACGAAAAACCGGTTTGGCAAGCACTCAACCTCGGGTTGCCGCTGCTCTTCCTGGGACTCTTCGGCGTATTCTTCTGGTGGCGCAGAAAGCGGAAGTATGCGGGTCGCACCACCTGAACCTACTTCCCGCCGCTCCGGATCAATTCGATATACCCGCTGAGGATATCGGTACGGAGCACTACGCCTTCCACCCGGCGCTCAAACACTTTGCAGACATAGAAATAAGTGCCTTCGGCTACTTCATTGCCCTGCATATTGCGGCCGGTCCAGTTGATGGCCGGATCGGCAGTCTTGAAGACAAGGTTGCCCCAGCGGTTGAAAATCTGCATTTCCACCCGGTCGATAAAACGCCATCTGGGGAAGGGCACGAAAACGTCGTTGTGGCCGTCGTCGTTGGGGGTGAACACATTGGGTAGTACGTACTCGGGGCAATTGTCGACGCAAATGGCTGCGCTCTGCGCACTTTCGTTACCGGTGCTGTCGACCGCAGAAATAGCATAACATCCGGCCAGGCCATCCGCCAAAGAATGCACAAACTGGGTGTTTTCGGCGCCGTCAATGACGGCGAGCAAGGCCAACTGCTCCCCGTCGGTCGGGGCATACCAGATGTGGTATTGCACAGCGTCGTCGGTGCCGGGGCAGGTTGCGTTCGGATTCGTCCAGCTCAGCCGGTTTTCATACGGCGGGTCGGGATCGATGATACTGGCTCCGGTACACAGATTTTGGACATCCAGGGTCGGGATACAGGGCGGTATGGTATCGAGCGGGACACCGCATTTCTCTTGTGAATTATTAAAAATCGGGTCGATCACGCCGCCGATGCTGTAGGTGCCTTCGCTGCGGATATAGTAGCAGTATTCTTTGCCGTTTTCGAGCCCCCGGTCGTCGTAAGAGGGGTTGTTGGAAACCGCGATGGAATCAAACAGCCCGGTGTTGTCATTTCGCCGGAAAATGGTGTATTGGTAATTACTCCACGGCACTTTTTCCTGCCAGGAGAGCTGATTGGTATTGTCGGTCGAATTGACCTTCAGAAACACCGACGCCGCTTCATTAGTACTGCCGAGGGGTACATTTTCGCCGCGCACATAAAAAGCCACCTGGTAATGGTAGGGTTGATCCTGCGTGTTGAGGTTCTTGTCGGTAAAGCAGGTGTCGTTGGCTTGCCAGAATTCGTTTACGGTAAAATCGGCTCCCGGCACCGGTTGCAAGGTGCCGCCGTTGAGACCCGGGGCGCGCAGCAGCTGATACCGGTAGGGGCCGTGGTTGATGGTCGTATCGAGATCTTTGGCTACGGGTTTGGACCAGCAGACCTGGATCTGTCCGTCGGTCTGGCTGGTTTGCAGGACCGATACATTGGTGATGAGCGGCAGGTCGCGCGGAAGTTGTACGCACACTTCCTCCGACGGCAGGCTTTCCACCAGGTTGTACGGGTAACCGCCGGCCGAGGTGCGGGCAAATTTGGCCAATATCCGGTAGCAATAGGTGCGCCCGCGCTCCACATTGACGTCTTTGAAGTAATACCGCCCGTTTTTTTCAACTTTGGTTATAAAGACAAGTTGTGTGTAACCCTTGCCTTTCAGGCCGGGGTCGCAGGTGTCGATCGGGAAGGGATTGCTGCCCTCCCGGCGCCAGACCGAGAACCCGTAGAAATAGTTTTTGTCGGCATCTTCACAGGAATACGGTTTTGCCCACGACACTTCCACTTCACCCAACTGGGCCTTGATCTGGACATCTTCGGGCGGGGGGCCTACTACTTTGATCGACACCGTTTTCAGGTCGGCCAATTGGGTCGTGTTTTTATCCAGGGTATCGACGGCTTTGAACACCACGGTGTAGGGCTGATTGGAGATATGTTCGCAAGCCGTTTTCCAGCGAAAATTACCCAGCACCGGCGGCACGACATAGCCTGCCGGGGCGTCGAATGTGGCCGGACTATAGGGGCTGGTCATGGGGCCGCCCAATGCGGTGAGCAAAACCAGGTTGCCCGAATCGGGGTCGGTAGCCCGCACCGGAAACTCGATGGTTTGGCCGGCCACGACGCAGAGTTTATCCAACGATTCCACGTTCGGCGGGTGGTTAGGATGCGTTTGGCAAGTGTTGACGAAAATCTGCATGTCGCGGATCGTCGTGTCGATCGGCACCCCATTGCGCCAGGAAACTACGATAAAAGCGAGATTGTATTCTCCGGCGACCTGCGGCGACTGCCACAATATCTCACCGGTATGTTCATCCATAGTTAGTATGTTGTTCGGCCCGGGCCCGATCTCGTTGGGGTAACTATAGTTGGGGACCACCGTACCCAGGGCCTGCAGCGGCACGATCAGGTGATATGACAGGCTGTCGCCGTCGGGGTCGCTGGCATTGGGGCTGTGCTTGAAGGGCTGGCCCACGCAGGCGTTGTCGATGGGATCCTGGAGCAAGTGAGGCGTGGTGTTCGAACCGCCGAACTGGGGGTCGAGGAATTTGTAAATCGTTTCGATGTGAAAGGGCACGTTCTCCGATTGGGGCGGGTTGACGTTGATGATCCCCGCGTTCCGGTTGGGGTCGGTCATCGAGATCCGATAGGTAGCCGGTCCGGCATAGGTATGGGTGGCGATATAGGTATTGTATTTGACTTCGTCGTTCAGCACGACGCCTTTGCCGCCGCCATTGCTGCGCACCACTTGCTGGCAGGTGCCGTCGCCCCAGCAGATGGTCAGCGTATCGCGGTCGGCGCTGAAGCTCAGCGTGCGGGTCCAGGTAATGATCGTGGCTTTGATCGTGAGCGAGCCAATTTGTTCGATATGGATTTCACCGGCGCGGTTGTGGGTGGCGTGCAAGGCAATGGGGCTCAGGGCAACAGCCAGCAAAAAGAGCAGGGGGCGAAGCGAAGCGTTCATATGCGGGTATGTGTTTAATCGGCTGGGTGCGGTTCTTTGGAACGGCCTACAAGTTTAGAATATTTTTCCCGAAAAGTGGAAAAGCGCGCCGGCATTTGGCACATTTGTGCATCTTAACGACAGATATGCTGCTTTACAATGTCACCGTCACGATCGACCTGGACATACACCAGGATTGGCTCCGTTGGATGCGCGAAACCCACATTCCCGATGTGATGGCCACGGGCATGTTTGTTTCGTATCGCATGTGCCGTTTGCTGGGGCACGAGCACGAAGATTCGGAAATTTATGCGCTGCAATACCTCGTGAGCGACATGGCGCATTTGCGCCGCTACATGGATGAGTTTGCACCCGAGCTACAACGCCAGCACGCCCAACGCTACGAAGGCCGGTACGCCGCCTTCCGCACGGTGATGGAAATGGTGGACACCAATGAATGAAACCTAAGCGGCCGGCGCTGACAGTCGCTGCAGTTAATCCAGCGCCGGTTCGGTGACCCGGCCCGCGGCGTTCAGCGAACGGAAGCCTTTCATAAGGCCGCGTTTGGCGCTGCGGACAAATTCGACTATTTCATCGCGGTAGGGCGAGGGCTCGATTTCTTCTTCGATCACGGTCAGGGCTTTGCGCACCCCCAGCCCCCGGACAAACAGGATGCGGTAAATATCTTCGATATGGTGCATGGTGTCGCGGGTAAATTTGGCCCGGTGCAGCCCCACGCGGTTAATGCCGGCATACGACAACGGCTCCCGGGCCGCCATGACGTACGGAGGCACGTCTTTGCGCACGAGTGAGCCGCCGCCAATCATGACCTGACCGCCGATCCGGACGAACTGGTGCACGGCAACCATACCGCCCAGGCGGGCATAATCGTCGATGTCGATGTGCCCGGCCAGGGTGACGTTGTTGGCCAGGATACAGCCTTTGCCGATAAAACAATCGTGCGCCACGTGCACGTAGGCCATTAGCAGGCAATTGTCGCCAATTACCGTGCGCCCGGCCTCGATAGTGCCCCGGTTGAGGGTGCAGCATTCGCGGATGATGACATCGTTGCCGATCTCCAGCGTTGTTTTTTCCCCTTTGTATTTGAGGTCCTGCGGGATGGCGCTTACTACGGCGCCGGGGAATATTTTACAATTTTCACCAATGCGCGCGCCGTTGAGAATGGTCACGTTGTTTCCAATCCAACAGTTATCGCCGATTACCACATCCTCTTCTATGACCGTAAACGGGTCTATTTTGACGTTTTTTCCAATTTTAGCATTGGGGTGGATCACATGCAAGCCGTTAGCATAGCTCATGGAAATAAGCTGGGTTTGAAAGCGAAAGGCGCAACGCCAGGGTCATGAAAAAAATCCGTACCCGGTTCGTTTCACATTTCTGGTTAAAAAAATCTCAAGCCCCGCTGGCACCGGCGTCCTTGTTGCGGCGGACGATCTGCGCCGTGAGTTCTCCTTCCGATACGATCTTATTGCCAACATAAGCAGTGCCCTGCATATGCACAATACCGCGCCGGATGGGTTCGAGAAGTTCCATCTTCAGGATTAAAGTGTCGCCTGGGACGACCTTTGCTTTAAACTTGGTGTTTTCGATTTTCAGGAAGTACGTATCCCAGTTACCGGGATCATGTACGGTATGTAAGGCCAGGATACCGCCCGTTTGGGCCATGGCTTCGATCTGCAATACGCCGGGAAAAATAGGGTTGTCGGGAAAGTGCCCCTGAAAGAAGGGTTCGTTCATCGTCACATTTTTGATGCCCACCACGTGCGATTCGGAGAGTTCCACAATTTTATCGACCAGCAAAAAAGGAAAACGGTGCGGCAGCATCTGCGTGATCTGCATCACGTCGTACAACGGCTCCTTATCCGGCTCGTATTTGGGGATGCCGAGCAAACGGCGCTTTTCGGTGAGGTGCTTTTTGAGGATCTTGGCAAATTCCACATTGGCCGTATGGCCGGGTTTGGTGGCCACGATTTTCCCCCGGATGGGTTTACCGATCAGGGCCAGGTCGCCGATCACATCCAGCAGTTTGTGCCGGGCCGGTTCGTTCTGAAAATGGAGTTTTACGGTATTGAGTACCCCTTCGGCGTCGATATTGATCGATTGCTTGCCCATTTTCCGGGCCAGGGCGTCCAGTTCGCTCTGATCCATCCGGCGATCGGCAATGACAATGGCATTGTCGAGGTCGCCGCCCTTGATAAGGCCCATTTCCAGCAATTTTTCGAGTTCGTGCACAAACACGAAGGTGCGGCAGGGGGCAATTTCATCTACATAATCGGCCATGTTGTGCAGGGCGGCAAATTGCTGGCCGAGCACCTTGGAGTTAAAATCGATCATCACCGTGGCTTCAAAGGAGTCGGCCGGCAAGGCCAACAACTCGATACCGGTGATTTCATCTTTGTATGAAATGGGTTCCGAAACAACAAAGTACTCCCGGTCGGCGTCCTGTTCTTCGCGGCCGGCGGCTTCCAGGGAGCGAACGAATGGCAGGGAAGTGCCGTCCATGATTGGCATTTCAGGACCGTCAATTTCCATCAAAACATTATCGACACCAAGGCCTGTCAGCGCCGAAAGCACATGTTCCACCGTGGCCACCAGGGCGTCGCCGCTGCGCAGCGTCGTGCCCCGGTTGGTCGACGCAACCAACTTCACATCGGCTGGTATTACGGGTTGTTCGGGCAGGTCGATGCGTTGGAACCGGTAGCCGTGATTAGCCGGCGCCGGTTTAAAGGTGAGCGTCACGGTTTTGCCCGTGTGCAAACCTACTCCTTTGACAGATACTGGAGTTTTGATGGTGAATTGTTTCATGATCCGGGAAAATGTGGTTTCGGCAGGCAAAGGTACGGTGCTGTCGCTGGAAAAATGCTAAATCCTTTCCAGTAGTGCGTCCAACCAGGCTTTAAGACGGGTTTGAGTGGCCAAATACGCAAAGGAAAGGTATCCGGCCACGGCCGTCAGGCCGCCCGCCAGCACGTCGATAACGTAGTGATGGCGGGTATAAACCGCGGCAAACCAGATGCCGGCCACAAAAAAAGCGAACAGCAGGTTAAGCCAGCGTTTGTGCAGGCGCCAGCCGTACAACAGGCACAGCACGGGGTATGCCGAATGCAGCGAAGGGATAGCGGCAAACACATTGGCGTTCTTTTGGTACATGCCTGCAAACAGGGAAATGCCGAAGAAAGCGTCGAAGTTGGACAGTCCGGCGGGGTTGCCCGGCGTACCGTATTGCACCTCAAACCCGTGCTGCTCGATGTACCAGGGCGGTGCAGCGGGGTACAGGTAATATGTGGCAAACCCCAGGAGGTTGGTAAACAAAAAACCGTAGGAAAACCGGACAAAGAGCGGTTTGTCGTTGCGAAACAACCAAAATGCAAAAATCAGCGGAACCGGCACCCAATTGAGGTAAAACAACCCCGATAGCACATCGAGCGGCGCTGAATGGTGCACGGCAAAGTACTCGTTCAGGGTAATCCGCTCACCGCCGGGCCCGGGTATTCCAAACCAGGCTTTTTCCAAAAAATACGGCCCGGCCACGTGCACGGGGTTCACGGTATAGTTGGGCGCCACCCGCAGGGCGTCGTAGATCAGCCAGTAGGCGATAAAAGCGCCGAATGCCAACACGAATTTCCGGGTTTCGGGCCGCGCCACATACAGGCCCACCAGCGCCACATACAACCCGATGTGTTCCGGGCGCAGGCCGACAAAAAAATAGTTCCAGGAAAAATAGGCCAGAGTGCCCAGGGAAAATACCACGCGTTGTTTCATCCAATCGAACAGCTATACCTGCCAGCGCAGCAGGTCAGGGAACAAATTTTTCGTACACGGCGCTGCCGGTCCGGGGGTCTGTGCCGAACAACTCCACATATTTTACATCCGGAACGATACCCACTTTTCTTCCTTCGATCTTGACGAACACGTGGTTCAGCCACGCCGTTTTCCCGTCGATCTGCAACAAGGCATGGGGCCTGCCGCCGGCATCGATGATGAGCCGCAGTTTGCGTTTGGGATACGACACGACGTTGAATTCGAATTCACTTGCCTGGCTGCTCAGGGCCCGCACGTCGACGCCATAGGCGAGGGTGCGCTGCAAGTAATTGAGGGGCGCTACCTGCCCCTGCTCTGCATAGCGCAGCCAATAGACAAGGATGGGTTGCTTGTGGTTGAACGACCGACCGTTTTCAATCGTATTGGCGTCGTAAACGATGGTGTTGGTGTTGCCTGAACGCTGCACGTAGAACAAGCGTTGCGGCGCCTGCGGCGGCGTGGGGAAGGTACTCTGCGCTATGGCCGTTGCAGCAAACAGGCAGGCGAACGTCAGGGAAACCAAATAGGTAATGTGTCGATTAAGGCAAAACATAATTAACTGCTTTTCTTTTGTTGATCCAGGGTATCGAGCGCTGCTTTGGATTCCCGAAGCCGCTGAATGGCCGTCCAGTTGGTGAGAATGGCCATGACGAAAATCGGAAAGGTGAAAATGGTAATGTTTTCGAAATAGGGAAAACCGGTGCCCGGCACCACGTGTTTAAAATCGCCGGCATACCCCTGCACCAGGCCGCACAAGATGGCTGAAATACCCACCAGTAATACCCGCTCGGGCCGCTGCATCAGGCCGCCCTTGCATTCGATGCCCAAGCCCTCGGCCCGCGCCCGCACATAACTCACCATGATGGAACCGATCATTGCAATAAATGCAAACAGCGAACTCAGAAAATACTGCTGAGCAACCAGGTAATAACAAATGCCGAGAAACATCACCAATTCGCTGTAACGGTCCAGTACCGAATCGAACAAAGCCCCGAAACTGCTTTCCTGCTTGCTCACCCGCGCAAGCCGCCCGTCCATCATATCGAACAAGCCGGCCAGGAGGATCACACAACCGCCCCACGCCACATACCGGAGGTCGCCCCGGGCAGCGTTGGTGCCGTACACAAAAACGACTGTGGCTACAATGTTGAGCGCAAAACCGATAGCCGTCACGGCATTGGGCGTCACACCCACGCGCGCCAGGAAATCAATAAGCGGCTGAATCACCTTATACACAATGGGTTGACCGACTTCTTTCAGAAAATTTGCCATGTTTCGTTGGTTTCGTTAAAATTCGGTTTTCACCCGCACCCGAACACCCAATTGGCTGACGTTAGGATGATCGGTATAAGTGAAGCGTTTGACCAGATCGATCCGGATCATCCGGAATATATTGGCTACGCCCACACTGCCTTCAATGTACGGCCGGTGTTCGAGGGTAAAGGTTTGTGTACTGCCATCGTCGGCCTTGGGGAACGACAGCAAACCGTTGGTCGCACTGGGTTGGTTCCGCTGATCGAGCCCGCCCCAGAGCGCTTTGACTGTCAGCACTTCGCGCCATTTCAATTTTTTGATGAGCGGAATACGCCCTAAAAATACGCCGCCAAAATTGTGGAAGTAGTTGATCGACACAAATTTGTCGCTCACAAACTCCAGAAAGTTCATCAGGTTGTACGACTCCATCTGGTACGAATACGTCTGGTTGGCGCGGTGGATGGTAAGCAAGGGATATGGTACCTGCCCGAAGATACGTCCGGCTTCCACGGTGGCAATACTATAGCCGAAAGGCGACAGGAAGAAGGCTTTTTTTGCTTTGAATTGCAGCGAATGGTAATTGTACTCGCCCCGCATCACGTCTTTCACCCCGGCCTCGTAATCGAGCTCGAAAATCGGCGACTTATTGATAATGGGCGTACGGTAGGTAGAGCCTTCATAGAATTTCTCGTTGGGGGCATAGCGCAACATCACCCCCAGTTCGGTGTCGGTCAGGTCGGTTTTGTACCGGGTCTCGCCGTTGTCGTTGTAGTCGAACAAGAGGGCTCCCGCACCGTTGTGCACGATATTTTTGACGGTAAAACTATACGATATGCCGTTCCGCTGCTCTTTCAGGTATTCCAGCCCGATGGTTTGGAGGTAAAACATGCGGTTGTTCACGCCTCGTTTGAAGGAGAGCAGGAAATTATCTTCATTGACAAACTGGAGCGATTGCCCGGGTATTTTCACGTCGTTTTGGTACCAAAGCCGGATCTGATTGATGGGGAACAGCCGCACTTTGGCATCGCTGAACGAATACCGGATGGCGCCGAAGCCTTTCCAGCGCTGGTCTTTAAATCCGTAGGCGCCGTAAGCCTCCAGCATGAGCCGTTCGCTGAAGGTGTAATTGGTGCGGCCGCCAAGGCGCGCGCGGAAACCCTCCACGGGATTGAAACTGTAAAACGTATTCACGGGGCCCACGCTGAACCCGCCAATTGGCGTGTATCCTTCAAACAGGAAACGGAAGGTGCCGATGAGCCGTCGGAAGGAGCGGTTGCGGTTCAGACTGTCGAGCGTTTGTTCGAGGCCTTTTTCGCTTCGGCTCAGGTCGAGGTGCCGTTTTTCCTGCCAGTACAGCGAGTCGTGCAGGTCGGCGCCTTTATCGCGCAGGGTGCCTAGTTGGGTGTCGAACAGGCTGTCGGGGAGGGGCCGGTTGAGCGAATAATGGTTGTACGACGTGGTTTTGTAGCCGATGAGCGAGCGGGTGCTATCGCCACGGAACAAACCGAAATCCATAAAAATATCGTCTTTGGAGAGCATCAGCCGGCGATCCTGGGGCGTATCGCCATACCAGTCGTATTCCTGGCTGATCTGCATTTCATTGACCCAGTTGAGGTTGATGTCTTTTGGAATGCCCGCTTCAATTTTCCGGATGGCATACGTAGAATCGAGCGCAATCCAGAGGTGTCCCATGAAAGCCAGGTCAGTTTTATTGCGCGGGGCGTAGTACAGGTGCACGCAGGGGGTGTTGTTGATCGGCACCGTGTCCTGGATATAGTACCGGTAAATCGTGGGGCCCAGCGGGCTGATGGGGCTGATGAACTGCATGGTGAGGAGGTCAACGGCATTGTTGTAAAAGTTGACATCCATATACATGCTGTTGATAAAATAGGAGATGCCCTGCAGGTCGAAGATATCTTTGAACACGACGTTGCGTTCGCCGTGGATATATTCCTTTATCGCTTTGGGCGTTTGGCGGTAGTACACATCCGACAAGCTTTCGCGGAGGAACAGGAGCAAGCTGATCTTGTCGTTGATCTTATTGGTGTCGGCATTTTCAAAAATAAACTTATACCGGCGGAATAGCAGGCTGTTTTTGGTCTTCTCCGTAATGTTGTTGAGGGCGAAACTCACTTTTTCGTATTTCTCGAAGTGGTAATAGTCAAGCCCTTCCTTGCGATTTTTATCCCGGTTGTCGAGTACTTTCCGGATGAGGTCGACGGCCGGGTTGCCCTTGTTGCGGTATTTTTCCACCCGAACGGTCACTTCCTTCAACCCGACATTGGCCTCCTCCAGCCGTACTTCCAGGCGGTTGGCCTGACCCGCTTTGATTGGCGCCGATTGGGTTTCATAACCGACGCAGATCACCTTGATACCGGTTACGCCGGGTACGGCGGTCTCCATATAAAAATTGCCTTCGATATCCGTACGGGTACCGGAGTTGGTGCCTTCAAACTGCACGCTGACATACGGGAGCGGGTCGTTGGTGCCCGCATCCAACACCTTTCCCCTCACCGAAGTTTTTTGCTGGCCAAAGGCCGGATCTATCGTGAAGGAGGTCATCAGTGCGGCAACAAACAGCCACATTTTTGCTTGCATAATGGTTTTTCAATTAAGTGCGATAATTGAAGGGTCGTCGGTCAGTAGCCGGATCGATCGCTTTTCGAAACACGATCCGGTGATTAAATTGAAAGATTAGAAACCATCCTACTGTGGCAGCCGTAATACGGGCGGGCCAGGGCGCCCATCCGGAAAGGTCATGTAACAACCAGACTGCACCAACGTTCAATCCCATGCCCAATAAAACGCCGCTGCCATATTTGACGGCCAACGCATGCCAGCGCGTTGCATCGGAGCGCTGAAAAACCCACCGGCGCTGCATTAAAAAAGCGACGACGGCGCCCGCGCAACGCCCGGCCACCGTAGCCTGTACGGCGGTGAGCAACAGCCCCGTCAACGCCAGGTGAAAGGCCATAAAATCGACCCCCGTGGCAGTGAGCGAGCTCAGGCCATACTTGCCCAACAACCGGAATCCCGATCGAAAGCGCTCGATCAGGCCGGTATCAGGCGAAATATTTTGCTGCGGCACGGGCATGTAACAGGTGCAGGTAATTCAAAAAAACAGTACGGCCAATTGTAACAGCACATTGGAGTATACGCCGGCCATTACATCGTCGAGCATGACCCCCCAGCCGCCTTCTATTTTCTCGAGACGCCGGATGCCGAATGGTTTGATAATATCGAATACCCGGAATAAAAAGAATCCGGCCAACCAATACGGCCATTGCAACGGCAGCCCCAATACGGCGATCCACATCCCCACCATCTCGTCGATAACGGTCTGGCTCGGATCGTCGCCCCATTCTTCCGCCAATACATTCGACCCCAGTGCGCCAATCCACGCAAACCCGATAATGAGGACCGTGAGCTCCAGGGGCACCAGTTGGGGGGTCAGGATAGTCAGCGGCCAGGCGAGCAGGGCGGCCAGGGCGGCGCCCCAGGTACCGGGCGCCACCGGCAGCCACCCTGCTCCGAAGCCGCTAAGCGTTAATTTGTAAAAGCGCTTCATATTCCTTTTCGAGATCCTCGTAGTAGTCCATACCCAGGTGGGTGATCAGTTCCTCGCCCATCAGGTACCGCAACGTATTCTCCAGTTTGCTCAGTTGTTTGAAAATATCGTGCTGCGGCGGCAGACCGGGCGCCGTTTGCGGGGCCTTGAAATAAAACGACAGCCATTCCTGAATGCCGATCAGCCCGGCGCGCTGGGCAAAATCCATAAACAGCGCCAGATCGAGTACGATCGGGGCGGCCAGGATGGAGTCACGGCACAGGAAATTGATCTTGATCTGCATCGGGTAGCCCAGCCAGCCGAAGATGTCGATGTTGTCCCAGCTCTCCTTGTTGTCGCCATGGGGCGGGTAGTAGTTGATGCGGATTTTGTGGTAGATATCGCCGTAGAGCTCGGGTTGCAGGTCGGCATTGAAGATGCCGTCGAGCACATTGCCCTTCGACACTTCCTTGGTGCGGAAGTTCTCTGGCGCGTCGAGCACAGCGCCGTCGCGGTTGCCCAAAATATTGCTGGAAAACCAGCCGCGGACCCCCAGCGCGCGGGCATGCAGGCCCGGGGCGACGATGGTTTTCATCAGCGTTTGGCCCGTTTTGAAGTCTTTTCCGCCGATGGGTACGCGTTGTTTGTGCGCCAGTTCGACGATGGCGGGTATGTCGCAGGTAAGGTTGGGGGCGCCGTTGGCAAAGGGCACGCCCATTTTCAGTGCGGCATAGGCATAGATCATGCTCGGTGCGATGCGGGGATCGTTGTTGCGCAGGCCGGTTTCAAAATCGTCGATGGTTTCATGCACGTTGCTCACTTCGGTGTAGGCTTCCGTGGAAGCGCACCACACCATGACCAGGCGGTCGCAGTGGTTGTCGGCTTTAAAACGCCGGATATCGTCCATGAGCTGCTCGGCCAGTTCCATTTTGGTGGCGCCGGTCTTGACGTGCGTGCCGTCGAGGTTGCGCACGTAACTTTTGTCAAAAACGGCTTTCATGGGCCGGATTTGCTCCAGCTCGGGTTTCAGCGCCTCCACCATCGAGCGTTCGAGCACCTTGGCTTGCAAGGCCGCTTCGTACACATTGTCGGCATACACGTCCCAGCCGCCGAACACGAGGTTGTCTAGGTTGGCCAGGGGCACAAATTCATTGATCCGCGGGTTGCGGGGTTCGGTGCGTTTGCCAAGCCGGATCGTGCCCATTTGTGTCAGCGATCCGATCGGCAGGGCCAGCTCCTTCCGGGCGGCCAGCACGCCGGCGATAAACGTAGTGGCCACAGCGCCCATGCCGGGCGTCAGAATACCCAGTTTGCCTTCTGCAGGCTTGATGTTTATCTTCTTGTTTGCCATAGTCGATTGTAATTTTATAAACGGGAATTATTTAAAGTGCTCAAAATCAATTCATAAGTCAAATCTCAAACGATCATATCCACCCTTTTTCCCGGTACCATGCAACGGTTTCCTGGATGCCGGTGAAGAGATCGTACTGCGGGGTGAAGCGGAGTTCGTGGAGGGTTTGCGAGGGGTCGCACCACCAGCTGGCTCCACCGATTTCGTTGAGTTTCTCGCGGTTGAGCGGCGGCATTTGGCCGCGCCAGCGGCCGATGGTTTCGGCCACCGACGCCACGACATGCACCATTCCGAGGGGTAACCGCAGCCGGAGCGTACGGCGTTGCAAAGCCGTGCGGGTGGCGCGGCCCAGGTCGTCGGTGGTATAGTCGCGGTTCTCGGCGGCGATATACTTGCGGCCCGGCAACCCGGATTCCAATGCAGCGACCAGAAGTCCCGCCAGGTCTTTGACATAGATAAAACTTACGCGCTGCGGTTTGGCGCCGATATAAAATTCAAATCCGTTGCGCACCAGTTTGATAAACGCCAAAATGTCTTTGTCCCGCGGCCCGAATACCGCAGTGGGTTGCACCGCCATCCAGGGGAAATCGCCCAGGCTCTCGAGGTATTGTTCGGCGGCGAGTTTGCTTTCACCGTAGGCGGTCACCGGGTGCGGCGTGTTGCCGGGTTGGATGCGTTCGCCGCCGTTGGCCGGTCCCATCGCCGCGAGACTGCTGAGAAACAAAAATTTCTCGGGCAGGATGTGGTCGCTACGCAAAATATCGACCAGCCGCCGGGTATTCTCTGCATTCGCCCGGAAATATTCTTCGCGGTTCAGCGCCTTGGTCGTGCCGGCAATATGCACCACATAATCGAACCGGCCCGCTTGTTCCAACTCGCGGCGCAAGGCGGTTTCATTGTCGAAATGGAGGTGCAGGAAGCGGATTTGCGGGTGCTGCAAATACGCGCGGCTGCTGGTAGGGCGAACCGCAGCCGTCACTTCCCATCCTTTTGACAGGGCGTGGTCCGTGAGGGTACTGCCGATAAATCCGCTTGCTCCGGTGATAAGGATGCGCTTCATGATAATATTTTAACGTCCGGCGTTGAGTCGTCATCCAACCGGACGTTGCCGCGTTCACGGCGCAGGATGCGGGAAAAAAGCCCGACTTCCTGGCTGAACAGGAATTGCAAAAAGAGCTTGGTGTAAGAACCGTGATACTTCAGGTGGTCGTAAAATTCGGGCGCTATGGCCTTCAGTTTGGGGAGGTTGTTCCAGGGCACCGAGGGCATGTCGTGGTGTTCGTTGTGGTAGCCGACATTCAGGTTGACGGGGTTGAGCGGGCCGTAGTAACTGTAGGTTTCCTGTTGGGGGTCGAGCACGAGGTAGTGTTCCTGTATCCAGCGCGCACCGAGGGGGTGCAGGCCGATCGAGAACATAAAACTGAGGCCCAGGTACCCGAACGCCTTCCAGCCGAAGAAGTACACCACCGCCACGTCGAACAGCAGCTGCGCCACAATATTGAGCAATACCCAGCGATCCACCACGGCTACTTCGCGGCAGCGCACCGTGCGGGCGCCCTGAAACAGGGGGAACAACAGGAGCCAAAGCGTTTTGCCGATAAAATAGTTGTTGATCAACCGGGCTTCCCAACGCGAAGGCAGATCGGCGTCGAGCTCGTGAATACCCTGAAAAGCGTGGTGCTTGATGTGGTAATTCTTGAATGAAATAGCCGAGGGCAACAGCGTGGGAAAATTGGCGAAAATACCCGCATAGATATTCCAACTGCGTTTGCGGAAGATCAGGTGGTGCGCCGCTTCATGGATGCAAACAAACAAGGTATGCGACGGAAATGCGCCAACGAACCAGGCCAGCCCGGCAATCAGCCACCAGCTCTGGTCGCGCAGCAAATACGCCATTCCAATCTGAAACAAGACGCACCCGGTAATGATCAGGGCTGTCACCGGGTTTTTCGTGATCAGCGCGCGCACCTCCGGGTGGGCCGTGATAATAGCTTTCGTGCGGAGCCGGTGCGGTTCGGTGCCGGTCACGTACGTAAAATCTTGTTGATAAGGCATGTTCAGATGCTTTTTTCGTAGAGCCGGTATTTCCGGTACACTTTGCCGTGGATGTGCTCCAGCGCGCGATTCATCATATCGTTGTTCTCCAGGATCCACGACGCTTCCCCGCGTCGGATGCCTTTGCGCAGGCTGGTTTTGATGTTGCGGACGTAAAAACACACGTCGACGCCCAACCGGCGGTATTCTTTCAGCGTGCCCAAAGCGAGGATGCGGATGCTTTTGATCTTTTTCAGCCCGAAGAGCAGCTTGAACACGCCGAAGGGAAACAAACGCCCGCGTTTCAACTTGATCTGCACTTCGTTTACGTTCGGGATCGTGAGCGATACGCCGATGATCTTGCCGTCTTTCTCGGCAAAATACACATAGTCGGGGTCGATCACCTGTTTCAGATCCTTGCCAATTTGGCGCACTTCATCGGGGGTCATCGGGACAAAGCCCGTGTTCTCCGCCCAGGATTCGTTGTATACCGGCAGGAAATTTTCAATTTCCTGGTGAAATCTTTTCATGTTGATCTGCCGGATCGTCACCCCACGGTCGGCGAGGCGTTGTTCGAGTTTGTCGGCAAATTCCATCACCTCATGCGGCAGGTCGGAGTCGAGCAATTCGTAACACAGCAGGTCGACGTTCTTTGTAAAACCGCAGCGCTCCAGCAAGTCTACGTAGTACGGCGCATTGTAGGTGTTCATGATGAACGGCGGCTCGTCGAAGTTTTCTACCAGCAGCCCGCAGGTTTCGTTGGTGGAGAAATTAGCCGGCCCGATCACCTTGACGATTCCGTGCCCGCGCAGCCACTGGGCCGCCTGCTCGATCAGCGCGTTGCACACCTCCTGGTCGTTGATCACATCGAAAAAGCCGAAAAAACCTTCCTGTTTGCCGGTGAACGCAATGTGGTTCCGGTTCAGGATAGCGGCGATACGGCCGGCAATCTTGCCGTCTTTTCGGGCCAGGAAATATTCGGCCGTCGAGTGTTTAAAGAACGGCGATTTTTTGGGGTTGAGCAAAGCCTCCTGCTCCATATACAACATCGGCACATAGTTGGGGTCGCCGGCGTAGAGATCGTGCGGGAAGTCGATGAAATCGCGCAGTTGACTTTTGTTGCTCGCGTTTACTTTGATGATGTCTATCATACAGTGGCCATGTCGATTTGACGGTCCAGAATACCCAGCTGCCGGGCGTTGCGATACAGAATGTCCACCGCCCGGTCGATCTGTTCAATCGAATGGGTGGCCATGAGGGAGAACCGGATCAGCGACTCCTCGCTCGGCACCGCGGGTGATACCACCGGGTTGATGAAAACGCCGTCGTGAAATGATTGGGTGGCCAGGGCGAAAGTCTTGTAGTTGTCGCGCACGTACAAGGGGATGATCGGCGAGGCGGTATGCCCGATTTCAAATCCAAGGTCGCGGAACCGTTCGATGGCGTAATGGGTGTTTTCCCAAAGCCGGTCGATACGCTCCGGCTCTTTTTTGATAATGTCGAGGGCTGCCAGTACGCTGGCTGCGGACGCGGGGGTCATGCTGGCGCTGAAGATCAGCGAGCGGGAGTGGTGTTTGAGAAATTCGATGATCGAATGCGACGAGGCGATAAAGCCGCCGAGCGAGGCGAGCGATTTACTGAAGGTGCCGATCTGGATGTCTACCGCATCGTTGACGCCGTAATGGGAGCCGGTGCCGATACCGAGCTCACCGATAACCCCGATGGAGTGCGCGTCGTCGCATACAACAACCCCGTTGTGGCGTTGGGCAACGTCTACAATGTCTTTCAGGAGCGCAAGGTCGCCTTCCATGCTGAAAATACCGTCGACGACGATGAACTTCAACACATCTTTAGGCAGGCGGGCCGCCATCCGCTCGAGGTCGGCCATATCGTTGTGGGCAAATTTTTGCACTTTTCCGAACGACAGCCGGGTGGCGTCGATGATGGAGGCATGCACGCGCTCATCGATCAGAACATAATCGTGCCGGCTTACCAGGGGCGCCAGGGCGCCGAGGTTGGCCTGGAAGCCGGTGCTGTACAGGATAACGGCCTCGCGTTGGAGGTAATCGGCCAGGGCCTCTTCCAGTTCGATGTGAATGCTGAGCGTCCCGTTGAGAAAACGCGAACCGGCACAACCCGTACCATAGCGGGCGGTGGCCTGTTGTGCGGCTTCCTTGATCTTCGGGTGGTTGGTCAAACCCAGATAGGAATTGGAGCCGAACATCAACACCGGTTTGCCGTCGATCATTACCTGGGTATCTTGTTCGGATTGGATAACCCGGAAATATGGATACAAACCGGCTTTTCGCGCTTTTTCGGGTTCGGTATAATTATCGGTGCGTGCAAGTAAGTTTTTATTCATCCCAGAAAGTGTTTCGTTAAGTTTACCAAAGGCATGCACAGGTGGTCATGCAGAACAAGATTACCGTTTTTTCAGTCGAAAGGTCGTATTGAAAACATAATCCCAAAACGGGTTGCTTACCCCGAATCCCTTATCGGAGTACTGGTAGTGGTGCAGCATATGGTGTTGTTTCATGCGCTGCCAGAACGGGTTTTTCCACTGGAGGTGGTGCATGGCGTAATGCATCATATCGTAACACAAGTAGCCGGTTACAAAACCGGCAAAAAACGGGTATACGGCCGGGTAACCCAGCAAGGTACGGTACAGGGAAAAAAACAACAATGCCAGGGGAATACTGACACTGGGCGGCATTACCAGGCGCAGGCGGTCGTTCGGATAATCGTGGTGCACGCCGTGAAAAATAAAATGAATGCGGGCGCCGATTTTGCCCGGTGGCATCCAGTGAAAAACAAAGCGGTGTAAAACGTACTCCACGAACGTCCACGAAAACAACCCGCCCAAATACAGCCCAAGCGAGCGCCATTCGAGTGGGGCCGCCCAAAGGCAGGAGGCAACTACCGGCACATACAGGAAGAGCGGAATGCTGAAATGCACTTTGGAAAGCGCCTCCATCCAATTGGGCCCAAACATGCGCGAGGACTCCTGGCTGTTGGAGACGAATAGCTTTTTTGCACTGATTTCAGACATGGTTATGAAATTGACCTACGCTTTGCCGGTTGGGCAGTTGCAAAACAAATGCTTGCCCGACTGTCAGAACAGAAACCGGCTAAATCCCTGGCGCCTGCCCGACGAGTATACAAATTGGATTACAGCAAAATCGGTTTTGTAAAAGTACTAATCTGAACGAAGATTAAACGGCTTCTTGTTTATTATCCCATTCGTCAATCAATTGTTCGATCCCCCGCGCCAGGTGTTTTTGAAAAAAAACAATCTGCAACAAATCACGGTTAAATGCCGGACAATTGGATGCGCAACGTTCGTTCAATATTTCATCCAGCAGTTCACCCAGGATACTCACCCGGCGCAACTTGTTTTTTAAACTGTTCAGCCAGCCCGGCATGTTGATCCGGAAATACCGGCGCCGGTCGCCACTGAACGTTATATAATCGACCAAGCCTTCGCTGGTCAGGGCTGTGAGTGCATTGCTGATGGCGCTTTTGCTGGCTTTTAAAAACGCTTGAATGGCAAAAAAATCCTTGTGCGGCGGGTCGCAAACCAGCAGATAGGCAAATACTCTTCCGGTCATCGGCGCGAAACCCGAACGTTCGAATAATACGCCCATTTGCTCCACTTTTTGCCGGATACGTTCCATTTTGTCCACCTCAACCGTAGTCATGTCGCCATCGTTTTCCGGCAAAGGTAACGCACTTCTTTTGGTTCTGAAATTACAGAACCAATTTTACGCTTCTTTGACAAAACTCAACGGGCATAGGGGATACGCGCTACAATGGAACGGCCCAGGGTCAGCTCGTCGGCGTATTCCAGATCACCGCCAAACGAAACACCCCGGGCAATAGCGCTTACCAGCACAGCCGTGGGTTGCAGTTTTTTAGAAAGATAGTACACTGTTGTTTCGCCTTCAATGGTAGGGCTTATAGCCATGATCACTTCCTTGATCTCACCTTGCCCTACACGCTCCAACAGCGAATCGATATTCAAATCGGCAGGGCCTATCCCCTCGATTGGCGATATAATACCCCCCAGTACATGGTACAATCCGCGGTATTGATTGGTATCTTCGATCGCCATCAGGTCCCGAATATTTTCCACAACACATACCAGGGAGCGGTCGCGGCGGGCATCGGCACAGATTTGGCACAATTCGTTGTCGGCCAGATTATGACACACCTGGCAGTTGCGAATACCCTCGCGCATAGCCGTCAGCGCGCTGGTGAATTGTTCGGTGGCGGCCTTGTCCTGCTTCAGTAAATGGAGTACCAGGCGCAAGGCCGTTTTGCGCCCGATACCCGGCAGGGACGCGAATGCCTCCACTGCTTTTTCGATCAAAATGGAAGAAAAGGTCATAGCGGACACAAAGGTAAAAAAAAGCGGCGGCAGGCCTTTCCAGGTTACTGCCGCCGCACGGAAAACTACCCTGTCATGTCCTATCTCTTTATTTTGGAGTTTGGCGTTCGAAGTTTGGAGCTAGTTCGATGTTCCGAACTATGAACTCCAAACTTCAAACGTTCAAGCAATGGGCACACTCAGCACCGGGATATCGGAATGGTTGACGGTATCTTCCGTCAGGCTTCCGAAAAGCAGGTGCGACAGCCCTTGTCGTTGGTGTGTGCCCATAACGATCAGGTCGGCGTGTTCCTGGCCCGCAAACTGTAAGATGCTGGCCTCTTCGTTGAAGGTGTTCCCGTTGACGAAAGGCTTTACTCGCTTCAAGCCGGCTTCTTCGGCGAACGTATGCACAGCATTTTCGATATCCTCGTTGGAGTCGAAGCCTGCCGGGTTGTTCAGATACAACACCTTTACTTCAAATGGAAAGTGCTTTTGCCATTCGGCGAGGGCGCGGAACACGCCTGCCTGATCTTTGCGCAATGTTGTCGGGAATACGATGGTTTTCAGCTGGAACGCGCCGGAGTTTTCCGGTACGGCAAGTACCGGGCAGGGGGAGGTGCGGATCACTTTTTCCGTATTTGAACCGACAAAAAATTCCGTTGCTCCGGTGGCCCCTTTCGTACCCATGACGATCAAATCTGCGCGGTCTTCTTCGGCGATCCTGCGAACGGTGGAGTACAAAAATCCCTCTTCCACTACGGTCTCGAATTTGACATCGTCGTATTCGTCGGTGTCGGTGAGCTCCCGCTTGAGATTGTACAATTCTTCTGCCGCATTTTCATAGTACTCCGTCATATCGTAGGCCTCCGGTACATAGTAATCGGGCAATGGCGGCGCATACGCCACAGCCGTATTGGTGTGCAAGAGTTCCACCCGTCCTTTGACCCGTTTTGCAATCGTAGCCGCAATTCGCAACGCGTGCTTTGAATTGGAGGAGAAGTCGGTTGGAACAAGAATCTTTTTCATGACTAAGGAGATTCAGTGCGACAAAAGTCTTTGCCTTTTGCCCGCCAAAGAATGACGCCCATCAGACCCATTGATGAGTGTTGTCAGGGGGCTACCGGATATGGGTATTTCACCTCGGTCAGCGCAAGCCCCTGCGGCGGCGCGCTCAGGCTCTTGGGGAGCGGCAGTTGCGTGTCGAGCGCAGCCCGAATCGCTTCCAATTCCAGTAGGCCACGGCCAACCTGAACACAGGCGCCGACGATCAGGCGCACCATGCCGCGCAGAAAGCGGTTGGCTGATATCCGGAAGACCAAACCTTGCCCGTCAACCCGGAGCAGCCATTGCGCCCCGGTAAGGGCACAGGCGTAACTATTCGCGCCGCTGTGGGTTCTGCAAAACGGGAAAAACGCCTGATAAGGCAACAATGCTGCGGCCACGGCCTGCATGCGTTCCACATCCAACCGGCGCCCCTGGGGGTAAAACCAGGTGGTATCCAACGCAAAAGGGTCCTTTTGAAAGCCGATCCGGTATTCATAGCTGCGTTCGAAGGCGTCGTACCGGGCGTGCGCACCGGGCGGCATAAGGCGAGCCGTATACACGGCAATATCTTCGGGGAGCAAACTGTTCAGCCCATTCAGCCAGCTGGCCGGCGGCGCTTGTTCTACATCGAGGTGCGCCACATAATGGCGGGCATGCACGCCGGCGTCGGTGCGGCCGCAACCGGTGAGGGCAACCGGTTGCCGGAGGATGGTGCCCAGCGCCGTTTCCAACACTTCCTGCACACTGCGTCCGTTCGGCTGGCGTTGCCAGCCGGCATAGCGGGTACCGCGGTATGCCAGTGTGAGAAAATAACGCATTCGGGCGGTTGGGTTGATCAAGTTTTCAGCATTAGTTCGCATGCGGCTTCCAGCATCCAGAAAACAGCTTCAAAGCCATCATCGTCGTAATAGGGGTCGGGTACACTGCGATCCTGTCCGGGGTGCGTATAGTCCAAAATGAGTTTGACCTTGGCGCGGTGCCCGTCCTGGTGAGCCATCCGCAGTACATCGCTCCGGTTTTGGGTATCCATGACCAGGATTTGATCATAGCGGTCAAAATCGCTCGCACTGAACTGCCGGGCGCGCTGATCGGTAATATCAATACCATGTCGACGGGCCACGGCGATCGAACGCCGGTCGGGCAACTCGCCCACATGCCAAAACCCGGTGCCTGCACTGTCTACCTCCCAGTTCAGCCCGCGCTGCCGCACTTTATGCTTCAGGATGCCTTCCGCCAGCGGGCTGCGGCAGATGTTGCCCAGACAGACCATTAAAATACGCATAGTGAGAATGTGGTCAATGTGGTCAATGTGGTCAATGTGGTCAATGTGGTCAATGGGGTCAATGGGGTCAATGGGGTCAATGGGGTCAATGGGGTCAATGGGGTCAATGAGCCGGGGAGCCCAAAGGTCCGGGTCGATCAAAAAATAAAGCTGTATTTCAGCAGAAACGCCCCGGTGAGTTGCGCGGCAGGCGCCTGGCGGTCGCCATCGTCGCCGTATATGCCGTTGTCGTTCGAATCGAGGTTCATTTTTACGTCCTGGTCGTAAAATATTTCCCCCAACAGATCGAGCGAGAGGCCTTTGAAAATCTGAATGCTGAAATTGTTGGCAAACAGCACATCGATATTTTGCGGGCCATCCAGGTAGTTGGAAAACAAGCGCAACGATGAATTAACCGCGAGGTGATCGTGGAAATACTTGTTTTCGTATCGCGACACCAGCTCGGAGCCGAGGCCGAGGAAATAGTTTTTCACATTGGTAATCACTCCATTGGCATCGCGGGTGACGTCGTTGCCGTGGATGTCCAACTTGGCCAGCGAATCGTCGGCCACAAAAATAAACCGAACGGCTACGGGTGAATACTGGAAGCTCAGGTGGGCATTCGGTTTGTAGGTGATCCCGGGTGAAAACTGGAGCAGGGCCGGCGAAAGGAATTTGGAGACCACGAAGTCCGGCTTATTGTCGAGGGTTACGGGCTTGAGGTAATTGCTCTTGTATGTTTTCAACAATTGCGACTGCGCCAGCAAATCGGCGGAAACAAACCATTTGTTCGAACTGATATTGAACCCGTACGTCGACGTGAGGCGCAGCACATCGAGATTCTTTTGAAAGCCGCTCGGCTGGCTCAGCGAGGTGCGGCCCTGCCGCTGGATCGACAATTGAAGCCCCAATTGGTTGTTCCAAAAGGCGTGTTCGCCCTTGCGGTTGGCCGTCAGTGTACCGATCCCGCCCAGCCCGAAACGCCCGGTACCGCCACCGACCTTCGGATTGACGATACCCAACCCGCTCAGGTCGAGCCCGAAGCTGCTGCTGATCGTCCAGGCAGTGTCGGGTGCGCCGGTTTGGGCGACCAGCGTATGGGCCAATACCGTAATGCTCAGGAATAAAATGATTACACGCATACAATAGAAAAGGTTTAGTGACAGTGCCTTGTGTGGTCCGCCCGGGTCAGGCAACGGGCGGCAGCAGGTGTTCATCCTGCCCTTCCGGGTAAAAAACCTCTACGTTTTCCCGGGTCATTTTACTCATGGGGACGATGATTGCGCGTTCGGGCGTTTGCAGGATCAGCGAAGTGGAATCGATCATAACCACTTTACCGCGTACGCCACCGATACTGATGTCGTCGCCTATGCGCACCTTGTTGCGGTTGTAATGGCCCGCCAGGTAATTGGCCACCAGGTCGCGCGCAGCAAACCCGTAGCCGATGGCAAACGCCAGCGCGAGGGCGCCGATCAATACCGTCAGGTTAGAGGCGATAAACCCGGTACTGATCTTGGCTTGCGACAAAGCGCTGACGGCAATGGTGACAAACAGGAAATAGAACACAGCCGTAGAGATCATCTTGGCCGAAGGGATGCCCATACTCTGCAATGTGGTCAGCGCCACGCCGCGGATCATATCGGCCAGGAAAAGCCCAAGCAGGAACAGCACAAAAGCCGAGAACAACGCCGGCAGGTAATTGATCAGGTCGCGCACCATGTCGGTAATAGCCGGTATGCCCAGCATATCGGTGGCGAAAATGATAAACCCGAGCATCAGCACATAATAGAGCATCTGCGCCACCACGGCCGACACCTGAATTTTCATACCGGTGCGCTGCACCAGGTCAATATCGTTGAGCCGTTCTGCCAGCCGGTCCACCTGCAGGCTGGCCAACACCCGGCGTACCACCCGGCGTAGCATACCGGCAACAATCCGGCCGAGGACCAGGATCAGTAAAGCGAACAGCAGCTTCGGTGCGGCTTCCGAAAAGCGCGCCAGCAACTCGGTAAATACCCCCTCTTTCAGTTTGTCGAGAAAATCCATGGGCGGAGAAGATTGTTTTAAATGGTTTTTCGGAGGGTTTTACAGGACAAAATAGCAGGCTTTGCAGGGCTGCGGCAAACCATTGACCCACACTTAGCGCCCCGGCGGGGTGCGCCAATCGGGCCAATCCTCCGGGGCCGGCCGGCGGCTGGAGGGCAGCCCGGGTTCCGGGCCGGCGCCTTCCCCTCCGATCAGTCGTGCGGCTGTTTGCAGGGCATTGGGCATGAACAGCTCCACCACCCGGCCAAAGACCGAGAAGTTGGTGGTTTGGCTCGACACCCGTTGTTCCAGCTCCGGCGGGAGGCCGGATTCCCATTTCGCCTCCAATTGTTTAAAACTATTGTTGCGCTCTTCCATATGGATTACTAGTTAGAAATCGGTTCAGTATGATTAACGGCTTTACGAGGTAATCGGATCCGAGGAATACAAATCGTTATAGATCGCCTGGGCCTTTTGTTTGGCGCGCATGATTTGCATCTTGATCGCACTTTCGGTTTTCTGCAACAGGTCGGCAATATCTTTGATCGACATGTCGTCCATGTATTTCATCAACAGGATAATCCGGTCGCCCTCGGGCAGCTGCGCCAATACTTTTTCCAGGCGGTCCTGTTTCATTTCCAGGAGTACACTGTCGGGCACCTCTGCTTCGGGTTCATCGCTGATCCGGCCAACATCTTCGGCAAACAACACCGGTATTTTTTTCTTCTTGCGGATCAGGTCAATGCAAAAATTGTACGTGATCGAATACAACCACGTGGAAAAAGACGATTGTTCGCTGAAGCGCGCGAGGTTGAGGAATACCTTGATAAATATATCCTGCACCGCATCGCGTGCCAGCGCTTCATCGTTCAGCATCGAAATACATTTGGCGAATACCTTACCCGCGTACCGACGGTACAAAGTAGTGAAGTACTCCGGGTTTTGTTCCTTCAGGTAGCGGGCGATGAGCTCGCTGTCGGAAGGTTTGACGCCGGAGTTCGACGGTGTCTTTACCTCGGTCAAGATTCGGGCAGGTGGTTTAGCAGATGAAGGCAGCGTGTTAATTTCGCCTGCAAATAGACGAAAAAGCCGCGAAACAGGACGACCCGCGCAGCCTTTTTCTTTTAAACCGTTAATGAGACGTTAAACTTTTTTGTGCGTCACATTGCCGGCTAACGAAACCTCCGCGGAGTCGTTACTTTGCACAAAATTTAACATTTGACATGAAAAGTAGCCTGCTCGCCGCCTTTTTTCTGTTGTTCCTTGCCCGCGCCTTTGGTCAAACCATGTACTACACCCAGGTGAATTACAAGGGCGATACGCTCTTCCCGTACAGCATTCCCCTGCTCAATATCGACAGCACCCAGGAGTTCAATTCAAAAGATGTGCTGGCCATCCCCAAGAAGAAAAAGAAACCGACGGTGATCGCCTTTTGGCTCACCACCTGCATGCCCTGCCACCGCGAGCTGGCCACCTATACCGCCAACTATACCGAATGGCAAAAACAAGCCGAATTCCGGCTGTTGGCCATTTCGATCGACTTCCCGCAACGCTTCCGCCAGATCGCCGAAATTGTGCACGAAAAACAGTTTCCGTTCGAAGTGTACTGGGATCGCGACCGCTTGTTCCGCTCCGTCATGCCCGGCGAACTCAACGGCCTGCCACAGGTCTTCATCTTTGATAAAGACGGCAAACTGGCCTGGCACCACAAGGGTTTCCGCCCCGGCGACGAACAGGAAGTGTTTGCTAAGATCATGGAATTGCAATAACCGGTACACACAGCAAACCGTCTACTCCCCCCGTTTGCCACTGTCCACTTTGGCTTGGACGGTCGATTCCACTTCCCAATTTGCGCGCAGGGGGTCCAGTTTTTTGATAAAAACGGCCTCCGGCTGCCGGTGCCCGAAATAGTCGCCGGGATCCCAGTGTCGGTTACCGTTCCGGTCTTCAATGATCTGTACGGAATAGGCCACCGGTTGCAGTTTGGCAAACACCAGGCGCTGCTCCGGCGTATCGGCGGTAAAAAAACGCTCTTCTTCCAGATTGGCGCCATTCATGAGCTGCACAATGTAGGCTACCCCGGTTTGCAGGCTCTGGATCGTCAGGTTGAGGCCGCCGAGTTGCTTTTCGGTGGGCACGGCAAAGGATCGCCGCAAGGTGTCGGCATTGGCCGTGCCAAAAAAATCGGTCAGGGCGCCGGGCAGGATCGTAAGCAAATACGTTTTGCCTTCTTCCCATGTCGTCCGGAGGATCAGGGCGCGGGGCGATGCGGAATCGGGGCTCAGGGCAAAGTCGCGCAGCGCCGTCGAGTCGGTACTGAACAAACATTTGGCCGTGTCCACTGTCGCCAGAGGGTTGTTGAAAGGCAGCATTACGGGTTTATTGGCGTTTATAGTGACCACTTGCGGCGGGCGGCTCAACAGGGCCGGCGGCGGCGTAGCGGGTTCCGACTGGCGGTTGCGCTGACGCGTTGCTGCAGGGGGGGCCGCCAATTCATCGGCAAACCCCAGCCGGTTTTTGGCGATAAAATCACGGCGTGAAAGGGCTTTCACTTTCACCGTATCGTTTCCGGAAACCACCAGGTTCCAGGCCACCGAGTCGGGATGGTCGTACCATACCAGCAACGTATCCAGCTCGCGTTCGAGGCGCAACGCCAGATTGGGCAGGTCGGGTTTAAGGCTAACGGTGTCGGGCGGGGCGGAAAATCCCAGTTTGATCAAACCGTACCGGTTGGCACTGCGCGTGAGGAGCCGCAGTGCCGGCGCCGGGCTAAAGATGCGAAGCGCCGGAATACCGTGCGCGCTGTCGCCGATGATCAGCAGGCTGTCGGGAAACCCGATGCGTTCGCTTTCGCTGTCCCATTTGAGGTTGAGGTTTGCGTCGTCAACGGCTACGCATTTGAAGGCGCCGGCCCGCACGTTGGGGATGGCAAATTGTCCGCTTTTATCGGTACGGGCCACGTAATACGGGCGTTCTTTCCGCACGATGCTGTCGTCCGGGTTGTCGTACAGCATCACCGTAATGTTGTCAGCCGGTGTGCCGGTAAAAGCATCTACGACGATCCCGTTGAGGGAAAGGCTGTCGATAAAATCGCCGGTAGAGAACACAAAACGCAGGTCTTTGGCCGGGTTGTTTTCGTGCAGGTCTTTGACGGCTGTGCCGAAATTGATGGTGTAGGTGGTGTTGGAGTGCAGGACTTCCTCCTTTGCAAACCGCACCGTCACCGTTTTCCCTTTCAGCGTGATCTCTGGCCGTTTGACCATCGGCGGGGAAATAAGCACTTGGTTGGCGGCGTCTTGCAGCACCACCCATTCGTCGAAGGTGAGGCGTATCTCCTTGCCTTCGAAGCGGGTGGAGCGGTTTGGGGTGCTTTTTTCGGGCACCAGCTGGGGCGGCGTCGTATCCTTGGGGCCACCTTCGGGGGCCACGGGTCGGGCGCAGGCGGCCAAGCCCAACACCCACAGGGCAAGTGCGTATCGTTTCATGCGTAGTGTCCGCAAAAGTAGGGTGCGGGATCGAAAACGCAGCGGGAACGACAAATGCTGTGTCCCGCCACCGAATTGAATTGATTTCTGCCGTGTATTGGCCGCAAACGCTCCGGGTACTGCTGATCCGCAACGCCTTTTCACCGCATTACCTATTGCCGGCCCAAAAAACAAAGCCATCTTTGTACGAAGTTGTTTGCGTTATGCCGTCGAAGGCAAAAGAGCAGGTTTTCAAGGCAGGCCAGCCGTTTTTCGACCTTGATAGTGGGGCTATGGGCGGAGGGAAAAGGGAAGTATGGCATGAAAAAATGGCTTTTTGACGCGGCAAGAATACCACAAGCAACTTCTTAACGGTAGTCCGGCAGGTTTTGCAAACCGTTGAAAATGAAACCTGGTGCATGTTATCGCGAGGACGCCACAACGGCGTTAAGGCTTGATTTTCAACGAAATGCCGCTGTTGACATCCTCGCCAGCAGCAAAATATACCGGACTATTGTTCTAACACTTTGCCGGAAAAAAATGCTGTACACCATCGGTATCATCCTCTCGTTTTTCCTTTGCCTGCTGCTGCTCGGCAAAAAAGACAAAACTGCCGCCGACCGCGTGCTCGCTTTCTGGATGGCCTGGATCGGCTGCCATTTGTGGCTGTACTACCTGTTTCTTTCACAAAAAATATATGCGTTCTCCATTTTGCTCGGGCTGGCCATACCGATGCCGCTGGCGCACCCGCCCTTGCTCTTCCTGTACACTGCCGCGCTTTGCCGGGGTAGTTTGCCGAGGCGTTGGTGGGTGCACTTTGTCCTGATAGCCGGTTGCTATATCTATTTGATCCCTTTTACCCTGTTGCCCCCGGCAGAAAAAATCGAAGTTTTCAAACATAAAGGGGCGGGTTATGAACACTTCATGCTTTTCATAACCCTCGCCATCAATGTATCGGGCGTGGTGTACACTGTTTTTGCCCATCGATTGCTCGGCAAACACCGCCAGGTGATCGCCGATCTGTTTTCCAACCCGGAACATATCAACCTGCAATGGATGCAAAACCTGATTTACGGGCTGGCCATCATTTGGGTGCTGGTGTTGTGGGGAAAGGATTCGTTCGTATTCGGAGCAGCGGTGATGTTTGTTTTGTTTATCGGGTATTATGGTATCCGGCAAGTGGGCATTTTTACCAACGCACCCGCCCTGCAACTGGCGCAGGAGCATTACGATGCCCCCGACTTTTCATTCCCCAAAATAGAAGCCGAACCGGCCCCGGGGGCTGATACGGAAGGAAATCCCGCCCCTTCGGCGCCGCCAGCTGACAAAAAAAAATATGAAAAATCAGGCCTGACCGCGGATGCGGCGGAAGCCTTGCACCGGCGGCTGCAGGACCTTATGAACGGCCAGCAGGCGTTCCGGGAAAGCGAGATCTCGCTCACCGATTTAGCGGAACGGTTGGACACGCACCCCAACTACCTGTCGCAGATCATCAATGAAAAAGAAGGCAAAAACTTCTACGACTACGTCAATTCCATGCGCGTTGATGCCTTTCTGGATATGGCTGCCAACCCCAAAAACAGCCATTACACGTTGTTCGCCCTGGCGCTGGAATGCGGTTTCAACTCTAAATCGGCGTTTAACCGCTATTTTAGAAAAGCGACCGGGCTGTCGCCTTCGGAGTTTTTACAAACAGTAGACCGGTAGGTTTTTGCAAACCCTTGGAAATGAAGTCTGATGCATGTTGCTGGCGAGGACGCCAACAACGGCGTTAAGGATTGATTTTCAACGAAATGCCGCTGTTGGCATCCTCGCCAACAGCAAAATGTACCGGACTATTGACAAACAAATGCCATACAATAAAGACCTTCACGATTGATTGCGCGCGCCTTTGGAAGCCCGGCCAGCTGGCGGGCAAGAAAACGCCGGAAAGGACTTGATGCCCCTTCCGGCGTGCGCAAAATTTCGGGTATCCCCCGGGGTTTGAACAATATGCCCTCGCCGTTAAAACCGGCGATTGTAGGCTAAAACGGCATATTTCGGGACAAAAGGCGCCGTTTTCCAGCCTTGGGTCGACAGATTTCCCGCTTTCAGCGAAATGTCGTTCCGGCCGAAGGAAACCCCTGCCTGTAAACCGTAGAAATAATTGCCGCCTGTCGGCACGTACCAGCCGTCCTGGGCATCGGGGTAGATTTCCAGGGCTAGCGGTGTGTGCCGGATATGGGTGGCGATGGCTTTGTCGAAGCCAAATTCGCCGGCCGCGAACCAGTGCTTGCGGTAAAAACCCGCTACAGCCGAAAACTCGCCGCCAAAATTGAGCAGCCTGGCTTCGCTGTTTTCATACCGGCGAAACGGGCAGTAAATCTTGGCCGTCGCGGAGAAGCCGCCCAGCCGAAACACTTCTACCTGCCCGCCTATTCTGACTTTAAAATCGTCGAACAATCGGTTGCCGGCCGGAAAACTGTACTCAATGTTCGCTAAAATGGGCAGCCGGGTATTGAATTTGCGGCCGTAGCCCAGACCGGCCGTGATGCCGTAATCCCAGCCGGTTTGTAGTTGAATGAGGTTTTTTTGTTCGGGTTGGAACGCCTGCCAGTTGATGTTTTGCGCGCCGGCCAACATGACCATGCCCAATAAGGCAAGGGTGATAAGGATGATCGTTTTCATTGGAAATTAATTTAAGGATTGGAGATAAGCGAGTCCGACGGGGAAGAAATTGGCCCATCCCCGCGGGAAGGAGAGCATATCGTGCCCGGCGTTGTCGACGCGGAATAGTTGCACATTCGGGTAAGCGGCGGACACTTGTTTAGCGTGGTCTTCGCCATAGGCCCGGTTGTTTGCACTGTACACGAACAGGATTTTGGTGTTATACTGCTGCAGGTTCGTCGTCCAGTCAAAACCCTGTTTGCGACCGATTGTAAACAAAGCGTCGTTCACCACCGCGCCACCCCGCCAGAAAGGCAAGGAACCTTCGTTGCCAATAGGGCTGTCTTTGGCGCCATCGGTCGCGAACAGCAGCCCGAATTTGTAATCCAAAATCTCGTGTTCGTCGCCTCGCCCGGAGAGGAACTGATCGACATAGGTAGCATCGTTCAGGGTTTCGCTAAACAGGCTGTAATCGTTGGCCCGGCTGAGGTATTCCATCATTTGATCGTACGTAAACCCGCCGGGCTCGCAGAGAATAGCGCCGTCAATTTTGTCGGGGTAGGCATTGATGTAGGCCGTTGCCAGCATACCGCCCCACGAGTGTCCCAGCAGGAAAACCTTTTGTCCGGGATGGGTTTTGTAATGGGTGATCACCGCTCCCAGATCGTCTACCATTAGATCAATGCTGTACGAATCTTTTGGGTGGCGTTTCGACAAGCCGGAACCCCGCTGGTCGTAAAACACGACCCGGAAGCCCGCTTCGGCAAAAGCCTTGCAGTTGAGCAGATAGCGGTAGTCGGAACCCGGCCCGCCGTGAATCACCACCAACAGGGCACTGTCGGGATGGCCGAAGGCCTCGGCGTGCAACTGCGTGCCATTTACGGTGATGCTTGGCAGGGAAGGATCCTGGTTAACGGTTAACGGCACGAGGTTGCCGGGTTGATTGGGGTCGAGTTCGCCTTTTTGGCAGGCGCTGACCAAACACCCCAATGCGAGGGTCAGCCCTAGAGAAAACAAATTAATTTTCATGTGACAAATGGATTTTTTTGACAAAGGTGGGGGGTGCGCCACCTGCCGGTCGCCGCTCCTTGTAAGGTGGGACCTGTTTTTTTAAAAGCCTTTTCCAGCATCTGTATGCGCCCGATCGCAAAGTGGGCGCAGCGCAGGTTGCGCCACGCCGGGAAATTGCCCCAAATGCCGTAGCCTGCTGTGACGCGGGCTGGTGGATAGAGGCCATTCTGCTGGGTTCCGTTGACTGACTTGAAGCGCCCTACCGCTTACTCGCTTTTGCCCTTGGGTTGAATTCCAGGCATTTTACGATCCAGAATTCCAGGTCTGCCTCTGCATCATAACCGTCGGGATCTACAAACAAATATCCCACCATGGGCCGTCCGCCGTGTATCATCTGGCTGGCGCCGGGGCGCAGGGCGAGCGCAGCGGCTTCCTCCGGCGCTACCCGCGCCATCAGGCCGCCTTTGTAGGTGCCGAAACACATTTTGCCGTCGACCATGAAGCAGTCGCCGCCAAACATTTTCTTTTCCATCCAGGAGGCGTTTCGGGACGTTAGGATGTTGCGCATCCGGTCGAGTAAATACGAGTCAGTGGGCATGTGCGATAGGTTAGAGCGTGTTTAAATTTCAGTGCCGGAGCGAAAGCGAGCAAATTTTGTTTCAGGCGAGGCAAAATTTGCAGCCATAGCCGGAAGCCTATGGTGAAAATTTTAACGAAGCCTGAAACAAAATTGGCCGCTTGCAGCCCGGCGACTGAAATTTAAACATGCTCGTAGCTTGGTGCCTATTGGGCAGTTAGGTGATCGGCGATGAGGGCTTTTCGAAGTTCGGCAATCAACCCCTCCCGGTCATTTCGGGCCCGGTGAACAAATTCGCCGGCAGCCGCGGTATCGGGGTCAAACGCCGCGCTCCACAAAATCATGTCGATCATCAGCGGCAGAAGGGCAATGCCTTTATCGGTGAGGCTATACCGGATACGCGATTTTTTGACCACGTCTTCCTGTTTGGTAATGATCCCGCCCTGTTCCAGGTTCCGCAGCTTGTCGCGCAACACCGTGGTGCTCACTTTTTCGCCGCCTTCGAGAAATTCGTTGTAGTGCCGTTTCCCTTTGAACATCAGGTCGCGGATGATGAGCAGCGACCATTTGTCGCCAAAATGTTCCAGCGCATAATTGGTCGGGCAGTACGATCGTCGGTTCATGTGGCAAAGAAATGATAAAACACTTGCAAAAACAAAGTTAATTGCAAATCTTTGCACTTGCAAAAAGCAAGTTAAATTCGAATCTAAATAGCTATGCCTGTTCTAAACAATGAAATCCTGATCGATGCGACGCCTGAAGCCGTTTGGAATGTACTCGCCAACCTCGAACTCCTGGAAAAATACGACCCGATCACGGTAAAATCAGTGGTCACAACGCCGGACAAAGCCGGTATGGGCGCCGTGCGAAAATGCGACGTGTTGCCCAAGGGGAGTTGGTTTGAAGAGAAGGTAGTAGCCTGGACGCCTAACCAAGGCCTGGCCTTCGAACTCATAGCCTGCAACCTTCCGGTAAAATGGCTGAGGCACACGTACGTCCTGACGCCTGAAGGCGCGCGGACGAGGGTCGAGCAAAAAATGGAATACGCAATGAAATTCGGCCTACTGGGCCGGCTGATGAACAGCTTGTTTGTTCAGCGCAAATGGAACGCCGGTATTCGGCAGTTTTTTACCGGTCTGAAGCAATATGTGGAGGGATGAATTAAAAATACACGTAGAGAAGGCCCTGCTTTTTATCGTCCCGCATCCACACCATACCGGGCTATAAAAGCGCGGTATCGCTCGTCCTCTCGCAGCACCTCCGGGTTGCCCAGCATAATTACCTGCTCGCGCGCGCGGGTCAGGGCGACATTAAGCTTGCGGTCCACCCCTTCGGCCGACAGGTTGACCAGGTTGGCCAACTGAGCGGCCGAATGCACACAACAGGAGATCAGGATAATATCCCGGGCGCCACCCTGGTAACGCTCCACGGTGTCGATGGTAATTTCATCGGGATCGATACCGGCCTCAGCCATCGATTGTCGCAATTGGGCGATTTGGGCGCGCCACGGCGTGATCATGCCCAGGCTCTGCTCCGGGCGCCAGGGCCTGCCCGCGGCTGCAAATTGCGCTTTGAAAAAAAGGACCAGTTGCGCCGCCAGCCTGGCTTCGGCGGGAGCCGTTTTCTGATTGGGCAGGGCATTGCTGGAAACGACCGGCACAAACAGCACGCGCGCCCGGCCTCCTCCTGCTGGCGCTATTTGATCCATTTTCAAGCGGGCTTCCTCCGGCATCTCCGGCAAGGGCCGGTGCTGGTGATGTTGCGCTTCCGGGCTGTCGCCGGCCAGGGTTTGCAACAAACCGCCGTAGAAATGATCGTTTGGAAAACCCATGATATCGGCGTGCATACGCCCCTGCCGGCTGAGTTGGCCGTAATGCCTGTTGAGCCGGAGGGTTATGCAGCGGCGGTACAGGCGCTCGAAGTAGGAGTCGCGCAGGTCGGTCAGGCCGATGCCGTTCAGGTCAGGGTCGTCAACGCGGGTCAGTTCGGGGCGTTGAGTGGTGATGGCGGGCAATTGGCGGTGGTCGCCGATCAGCACGAAATGATCGAAGCGGGTGAGCAGGCCGATGAGTTGCGGCTCGAGGATCTGCGAGGCTTCATCGACGATCAGACGCTGGAATTTTTTGATTTCCAGCAGTTTGTCGTTCTGGGCAAACGATGCCACGGTACTGACGAATATGCGGCAGGGTTCGAGCGCGGCACGGAGTTCGGCCCGGGTGTTCACGCCTGCAATCCGGGCGTTCAGCAATTGCCCGCGAAACCGTTCGGCGGTGGAAAAACGCGAGCCGATGCGCAGGTACTGCTCCCGGATGTCACCGCCCAGGCTGTCGAGCGCTTCGCAAATTTCGTCGACCGCCCGGTTGGTGTAGGCGAGCAGGAGGAGGTTATCGCTGGTTTCACGCAGCACCCAGCCGGCCAGGTCGCGCAGCAATACGCTGGTTTTGCCGGTGCCGGGGGGGCCCCAAAGCAGGTAAAAGCCCGGCGCGGCTGCAATGGTTTCAACTGCCGGCGCTGATCCGGCGCCAGCCATCTTACTCTTTTCCTTGCCGGAAAGCGAATCGTTCTTCTCCCCGGCAGGGGGGGCGAGAGCGGGGGTACCGCCGGGATCGAGCACCCGCGACCGCACCGCCGCCGGCGCCGCCGCCCATTCGAAGAGTCCGCGGTACATGGTCAAAAAGCCGGTGTCGAGCAGGTCGGGTTCGAGGTTCCACAGCCCTTCGATGTCGAATGGCTTGAGGTTGAACTGGCGGTAGCGCAGTTGCACGGTCACCTGTTCCTTGCCCAGTTCGGTGATCGTACACTTGATCACCTGGTGGTCGAGTACGGTATCGGTATCGGCCTGGGCGGGATACAGCACGGCGATATCGCCTACGCGGAAATTGGCGAGCGGGTTGGTTTTTTCAGTTTTGCGAAACACGATCGAGGGCTCCGGCTGATCGGCGCGGTTGTCGGTGATTTCGAGGTGGCTGAGGATGGCGAAGGCTTCCTGTTTTTCGGCAAAACTGCTGCGCCACAACGCAGCGTTGCCGTTCAGGGTGTCGCTGTTTTCTTCGCCCACTTTGGCCAGCCACTGTTCGCGGGCCACAAACCCGGCAAAGGCGTTGAAATATTTTTGTTCCAGCGGGTTCAGTTTGGCGTATGCCGTTTCGAACAACCCGAAATCGCGGGCCAGGAAATCGCGCGCATCCACTTTGTCGGCGCGCAGGCGCTGGAGCAAGGGCACGGCCGTATCGCCGGGTCGGATAGCGGCCAGCAACCGCTCGATCCCCACGAGGTGGTTGCGCACCTGCAGGGCTTCCCACTGCTCGGGCGCCACTGTGGGGGCAAAGCGGAGTTGCTGCACATCGGCGCCGGAGTACAAAATGTATTTGGCCGGGTCGGTGCCGGCGCCAAATACCGAGCGCACCAGCAGGTCGTAAAGCAGCGTCTGCGTAAAATGGCTGCGCTGAATGCCGTAACTGTTGGGCCGAAACGGCGTGCCGCTCTTGAGTTCCACGATGGCCGAACGCTCGTCGGTGCGGTAAAACAGGTCGAGGCGCCCCTGCAGGCCGTATTGCTCGCTGTAAAAAGTGGGCTCGAGGATGCAGTTTTCGGGCTCGATGTTTTGCTGGGCCAGACCCTGCAGCGCCATGGATTTCAGGTTCAGGTAGTGTTTTTGGGCCTTGGCCGATATTTCCCGGACCGTGGCATCGCGCATGGGTGCGTACACAAAGGGGTACAATGAAAAGGTTTCGCGCAACAGGTCGGAGAATGCAGCGCCCGGCTCGTTGAGCAGCCGGTCGAGAAAAAAATTGGCGATGTTGCCGAGCAAGATCGCCGGTGTGACCTCGTAGGGCAGAAATTTTTTGACCAGATAGGTCAGCGGTTGCGCCCCGTTTTCCTTGAAACACTCCGACACGGCCGATACGTCCACCAGGTAATCGGGCTCCACCACGAATACCCGCGGGCGGTAGTCGCCCTGCTGGTCTACGTCCACCTCCAGCAGGTTGAGCGCCACCGGAAACCCGAAAACTGTGCGCAGGAGCCGGATGGTCGGGTTAAAGTTGTCGTTGCGGTCGGGCAGGTTGTAGCGTACCCGGACGGGTTGGCCGGGATTTTCTTCGTCGTAGGCGAGCAGGTATTGCCGCTCGGGCTCGTCGCGCACGGCCACCACGCGGGCGCGGGCTTTGAAATCCCAGATTTCAGGGGGTGCGAACGTCCATTCGCCTGTAGCGGGCAGGTGTTCGAGCACTTCGGGAGGAATGGCGGCCTGGCAAACGATGAGCACGGTTTCGGCAACAGCCCACACGCCCAGGCGCACGTCGCGGTCGGCCGCGCTCTGTCCGCTCCGCACCCGGCCCGACAGCCGGCGAAACGCATGGATGACCCGCAAGGTGTCGGGTTGTATCTGGTACAAGTGCCCGGCGTAACTGATACGGGCGAAGAGCGTGCTGAAGGCTAGTTGCTCCTGTTGGGTGGCTTCGATAAACAAGCGCTCCAGCAGGGTGGCCAGCGCCAGTACTTTTTCACGCGGCGTCCAGTGGGCGTGCGCGGCAATTTTGACCAGTTCGCGGTAGAGCAATGGAGCGGCTTCGGGTGGCATGCTGCAAAGTTGCGCGTTCCCGGTTTAAAACAAAACGTTTTTTAAAAATGAAGCTGGTAACCCCGGGCAAGTCATGCCTATTCCTGCATGTCTTTTAAAATGCGCTCCAGCGTGCGCACTTTTTTCTGCAGATCCGGCAGGTTTTTAAACACGATGTAGGCGCGCACGTAATCGTTGTAATCGATGGCCGGGGCGCCGAAAAGCGCCTGATTGGGCGTTTTGACCGACGACGCGATCCCGCTCTGCGCCTGCACGCGGGTACCGTCGGCGATGGTCAGGTGGCCGGCAATGCCGGTTTGGCCGCCGAGCTGGACGTTTTCGCCGATCTTGGTGCTGCCCGCTACGCCGACCTGGGCGGCCATGACCGAGTTTTTCCCAACTTCCACGTTGTGGGCGATGTGTACCAGGTTGTCGATCTTGACGCCGCTGCGCAACACCGTGCTCCCGAGGGCCGCGCGGTCGATACAGGTATTGGCGCCCACCTCGACGTTGTTTTCCAGGACCACATTTCCCACATGCGGTACTTTTTTCCAGGTTTTATCCTCCTGCGGAGCAAAGCCGAAGCCGTCGGCGCCGATCACTGCGTTGGCATGCAGCACGCAATTGTCGCCGATAATGGTGTTGTGGTGTACCCGTACCCCCGGAAAGAGTTTGCAGTTGTTGCCGATTTGGACGTTGCGGCCGATAAATACCTGCGGGTAGATGGTGCATTCGGAGCCGATCACGACACCCGCTTCTACCACGGTGAACGCACCTACCGCGGTATTGGCGCCGATTTGTACGTCCGGGTGCACCTGGGCGTTTTCGGCGATCTGGGGCGCGGCGCCGTTAGGGTTCACGATATCGTTGAAGCGTTCCAGCAGAAAAGCGAGGCTAGTCCGCACATCATCGACGCGGATGAGGGTAGCCGTTACCGGTTGGCTGGGTTGAAACGTTTTGTTGACCAGCAAGATCGAAGCCTGCGTGGTATACGCATAGGATTCGTAGCGCGGGTTGTCCAAAAAGGCGAAATCACCTTCCCTGGCCTCCTCGATGCGGGCGGGCTGGCGCACGGTGGCATTCGGGTTACCTTCGAGTGTACCGTTGAGTATGTGGGCGAGTTGTGCAGCCGTGATGTCCATGCCGGAACAAGAGTGGGCGGATAAAGAAATGTAAAGCGATTTTTCGGAAATTCCGGCAAAGGTAAGGATTAAGTCGTAGGTCGTCCGCCTATAGTTCAATCTTCATCCAAACGGGGCAATGGTCGGAATGTACCACCGAAGTGAGATGGCGTACGTCGGCAACGCGCGCGGCGAGGTTGTCGGTTACCGACTGGTAATCGATGCGCCAGCCTTTGTTATTGCCGCGGGCGCCGGCGCGGAAACTCCACCAACTGTACTCCACCAGGGCGGGGTGTTTGTACCGGAAGGCGTCGGTAAAGCCGTTTTCAAACCATTTGGACAACCAGGCGCGTTCTTCGGGCAGAAAACCGCTCGATTTTTTATTGCCTTTGGGATCGTGGATATCTTGTTCGGTATGCGCGATGTTATAATCGCCCACGACGATGAGTTTGGGCCGTTCTTTTTTCAGTTCGGATACCCAGCGGAAAAAATCGTCGAGAAACACCATTTTGAACGCCTGCCGTTCTTCGCCGGTGGTACCCGAGGGGAAGTAACAGTTGAGCAACGACCAGTCGCCGAAATCGGTGCGGAGGATGCGGCCCTCGCGGTCGTATTTTTCAATCCCGCAACCCACCACTACGCGGTCGGGTTCGCGTTTGGTGAGGGTAGCCACACCGCTGTAGCCTTTTTTCTCGGCCGAATGCCAGTAGTGCCGGTAGCCCAGGGCGTCGAGTTCGAGCAGCGGAATATCGTCGGGGAGTGCTTTGGTTTCCTGCAGGCACACCATATCGAACTGTTCCCGGCCCAGCCATTCGAGGAAACTTTTGGAAATGGCCGAGCGGAGCCCGTTGACGTTGTAGGAAATGATGTTCATACGCTGGGCGCTTATTCGACGAGGGTTCCGACGTTCTCTCCGGTCACGATCCGGCGCAGGTTGTCGGGGGCGTTGATGTCGAAAACGATGATCGGCATGTTGTTTTCCTGGCAGAGCGTGAAGGCCGTCATGTCCATGACCGAAAGGCCCAGGCTGATGACTTTGGCGAAGGTGAGTTTGTCGAACTTCACCGCCATGGGGTCCTTCTCCGGGTCGGCGGTGTAAATGCCGTCCACCCGTGTGCCTTTGAGAATAACCTGGGCGTCGATTTCGCTGGCGCGCAGGGCCGCAGCGCTGTCGGTGGTGAAATAGGGGTTGCCGGTGCCCGCGGCGCAGATCACCACGCGGCCTTTTTCCAGGTGGCGGATGGCGCGGCGGCGGATGTACGGCTCGGCGATATTTTCCATTTTCAGCGCGGTCATCAGGCGGGTGTACACGCCCAGGCTCTCGAGGGCGCTTTGCAGGGCCAGGCCGTTGATGACGGTGGCGAGCATGCCCATATAGTCGCCGGTCACTTCTTCGATGCCCGATCCTTCCGATTGAATGCCCCGGAAGATGTTTCCGCCGCCGATCACGACGGCCACTTCCACGCCCAGATCGTGCAGTTCCTTGATCTGGTGGGCGTAATGATCGAGCATGTCGGCGCTGATGCCGAACCGTTGGGTGCCCATGAGGCTCTCGCCGGAGAGTTTCAGTAAGATGCGTTTATACTTGAGCGCCATAATCAGTTGTGCAGATCGGGTGAGGAGTGGTTGAAGGTGTGCCGGACAGGCCGGGCCATGGTTGCAGGCATAAAAAACCCTCCAAGCGCTTTTTTCGTTTGGAGGGTGTATGGGTTGGCAGGAGCAAAAAAACCCGTTTGTTTGAAATCTTGCATGATTGGGTAGATCGGATAGCAAAACAATTCCGGCTGCAAAGTAACGGCGCTTTGCGCGCATTTGGGCACGCCGGAAGGAAAAAGTGAGCGACATTCCGGTATAAAATATCGGCAATGACTGATGCGTGTCATCGGCCGCCCCCCGGCGCCGCGCGCACCTTTGCGCAAAAATGCTCAACCGTAAACTGACTATCGGAATTCTGGCGGGTATTAATGTGCTTGTTTCGGGCTATATCGCCGTTGAATACGGCCTCGCATCCATCAACAACTGGCTGCTGATCATGTCACTGGCGCTTTTATCGCTCGCCGCCTACCAGATACTGGGACTCGTGGAGGGCTACAGCGATGAACGCCGGGAAAGCGGCGATCCAGGACAAAAATAACGGCCCGGGTGTACAGCACAACCGCGTGGCAGGCATCTCGTGCATACGGGCCAGTAGTTCGGCAGGTTTTGAAAACAACTGAAAACGAAGCCTCGTGGATGTTTTGGCGAGGGCGCCAACAGCAAACTGTACCGGGCTATTGTAAAAGCATAACAGGCACTCTGCTTCGGCTTCCTGCTGCGCAGCGTTCTGCTCCCGGCGCAAAATATTGCCAACGGGCCGGTTCCGGCAATGCCTGGGGCTGGAACTAGTGATTGAGGGTTCTGAACAGGCGCTTTTTACCGCCCGGGTGGGCCCCAACACTCCTGTCTTTTGCGGTTTTGCTATTTTTATACAATCACTGCCCCGGCCAGGCATAGGGGGAATGTGCGCTTTCGGCACCTTAAGGGACAATCGTTATTAAACACGTGGCTTTGCTCCCTTATTTGGTATGGTAAAAAGAATACTCTTCGTACTGACAGGCTTCTATGCGGGCTTGTTGCAGGCGCAAACAGTTTGGCAGGAGATGCCGGAAACCAATATCCCCCAAACCCTGGAACGGCAGATCATCCCGCAGCGCTACCGCACGGTCCATTTCGACGCCGCAGCGCTACAGGCCGTCCTGCAAACCGCCCCGGAGCGTTTTGCCGGCGCGAATTACAAAACCGCCCAACCGGTACTCGAACTACCGTTGCCCGACGGCGGCAGCGCGCGGTTCCGCCTCGTGGAATCGCCCGTGATGGCGCCCGGCTTGCAGGCCCGCTACCCGGAGATTCGCTGTTACACTGGCTTCGGTATCGACGATCCGGGCGCTTTGCTCAAGTGCGACTGGACGCCGTGGGGATTTCACGCCATGGTGTCGTCCAACCGTTGGGGCGAGGTGTTTATCGATCCCTACAGCCACGGCGATGTGAACAACTACGTGGTGTACAACAAAAAAGACTACCTGCCCAAAGGCGCCAAGCACAATTTCAATTGCGGCGTCGAAACAACGGAAGAACCCGCTCCCGGTCCGGTGCTGGAACCCGCCACGCATGTTTCGCAACGCAGCAACGACGGCCAATTGCGCCGCTACCGCCTGGCCCTGGCTTGCACCGGCGAATACGCCGCCTTCCACGGCGGTACCAAACCCCTCGTGCTGGCGGCGATGGTCACCTCGATCAACCGCGTGAATGAAGTGTATGAACGCGACCTTTCGGTGACCCTCCAACTCATCGCCACCAACGATACCCTTATCTTCCTCGATCCAGCGACCGACCCCTATACCAACGACGACGGCAGTAAAATGCTGGGACAAAACAAGACGGCCTGCACCAACCGGGTCGGGTCGTCCAACTATGACATCGGCCACGTATTCAGTACCGGTGGCGGCGGGATCGCCGGCCTGGGCGTAGTGTGCACCAGCAACAAGGCCCGCGGCGTGACCGGCCAGCCGGCCCCGATCGGCGATGCGTTCGACATCGACTACGTGGCCCACGAAATGGGGCATCAGTTCGGCGCCAACCACACCCAGAACAATTCCTGCAGCCGCAATGGCGCCACTGCCATGGAACCCGGCAGCGGCTCCACCATCATGGGATATGCCGGCATTTGCGCCCCCGATGTGCAGCAGCACAGCGACGATTATTTTCATGGCATCAACCTCGAAGAACTCAACAGCTATATCCTGCAAGGCAGCGGCAACAACTGCCCGGTGTACCTGCCCAACGGCAACACACCGCCCACTGTCGACGCCGGCCCCGATTACGTGATCCCGCTCTCCACCCCTTTCGTGCTTACCGCCAAGGGCGCCGATGCCGGCAATACGCAACTGACCTATTGCTGGGAACAAATGGACAACCAGACGGCCACCATGCCGCCGGTGGTCAACGCGAAAGTCGGACCCATGTTCCGGTCGTACTCGCCCAAGACCGTGCCCTACCGCTATTTCCCGCAACTGCCCACAGTGGTTTCCAATGCCAACACCCAATGGGAGAAACTGGCCGCCGTGGGCCGGCAACTAAACTTCCGGGTGACTGTTCGCGACAACGACCCCGCCGGCGGCAATACGGCCCAGGACGACATGACCGTCATGGTAGAACCCACGGCCGGGCCGTTCCTGGTCACCTACCCCAACGCTTCCGGCCTCAGCTGGCATGCCGGCGAATACCAGGTGGTCACCTGGGATGTAGCCGGCACCGATAAGGCGCCTGTGAACTGCCAGACGGTTAACATCCTGCTCAGCACCAACGGCGGTTTTACCTACCCCATCGCGCTGGCCACCGGCATACCCAACAACGGCCGGGCCTGCATCCAGGTGCCCGATACGGCCACTACCGAGGCGCGGCTGATGGTGCAAGCGGCCGACAATATTTTTTACGATCTTTCCAATGCCAATTTCACCGTCGAAACGGCCGCAACGCCGGCCTTCTCGATGTGCGCCGGCGAACTCACGGGACAGGTTTGCCTGCCCAATACCTACGTCACCACCGTGAGCACCAGCAGCCTGCTGGGTTTCGATTCACCGGTCGAACTGAGCGCTTCGGGCCTGCCCGCCGGGGCCGTCGCCACGTTTGACCCCAACCCCGTCGCACCCGGCGCGACGGCTGAATTGCGGATCGAACTGCCCAACGGACTGAGCGACGGCAATGTGAGCCTCGACATCATGGGGGTTGCCGGCGCCGACACCGTGTCGGTCCAATCGGCGCTTACCCTGGTATCCAACGATTTCTCGGCGCTGGCGCTCCTCACGCCGGCCAACGGCACCATGGGCCTCAGCGAAACGCCCGTACTGCACTGGCAGGGTGTGCCCGACGCCGACCAATATGACGTAGAAGTGGCCTCCAGCCCGTCTTTTGCGCTGGATGTGCTGGTGGCCAAAAAGACCGATGCGACGGCCGACACCTTCCCGATGCCGGTGCAGCTGGCAAAAAGCAGCGTGTACTACTGGCGTGTGCGCCCGAAAAACGAATGTGGCCCGGGCGAATGGGTCGGCCCCTTCGTATTTGCCACGCGGGCCAGTATTTGCCAGGCGGCTACGGCGACCGACTTACCCAAAAACATCAGCGGCAGCCAGGCGTCGACCGTCGAGTCGGTCATTTCCATAGCCGGCAACAGCACGATCAGCGACGTCAACGTGACGGGCATTTCCGGCAACCACGAATTTTTTAAAGACCTGGAAGTCCACCTGATCAGCCCTGCCGGCACCGATGTGCTGCTGTTTCAAAGCAAATGCGGCGGCACGAGCAGTTCGTTCAACCTGGGATTCGACGATAACGCCTTATCCGATTTCACCTGCCCCCCCGTCAACAACGGCGGCCTGGTGCGTCCGGAAGGCCATTTGAGCGATTTCAACGGGCAAAATGCCAGCGGCGACTGGATGCTGCGCGTGAAAGATAACTTCCTCAGTTCCGGCGGCACGGTAACCGGGTTCAACCTGGAAGTTTGCGCGAGCAAGATCCTGAACCCGCCGGTGTTGGTCACCAATCTGCCGCTCCAGGTACCTGCCGGCGCCAACGCGGGCATCGGCGCCGACCTGCTCCGGGCTACCGACCCCGACAATACGGACGAAGAGTTAGTGTTCACCCTCCTCACCACCCCCAAACACGGGCAGTTGCAGCGGTACTGGACCGGCGAGTTACTACCCGGCGCGCAATTTACCCAAGCCGATCTGAACAACGGCGGCCTGCGGTATTTCGACTATGGCCTCAACGAGGGCGCCGATGATTTCTGCTTTACCGTGACCGACGGCGCCGGCGGGCTGGTGCAGGATTGCTTCCGGATCAACCCAATCGGCACGGCCGCCACCGAACCGGGCCGCACGCTCGATTTTCTCCTGGCGCCTAACCCGGCCAGCGGCGGCGCGCGTATCGCATTTGGCGAAAACCTGGCTTCCGATACCCAAATCCGCATTTTTGACCCGGCTGGCCGTATGCTGCGCGACGCGGTACTGGCAACGGGCCAGGCAGGCATGGCACTGGATCTGACGGGTTTGCCCAAAGGCCTCTATGTGGTAACGGTAGGCAATGCCGAAGGTCGCGGAGTGCGGAAGTTGTTTGTGTATTGACAATGGGCGTTCGGTCAAAAGATCGAAGGAAAAACAATGCGCCGTGGGTACTTTAATGCACCGCGGAGGCATGAGAAACGGAGCATCGAACGCTTTGTCTCGTGTCTCCGCGGTGGAAAACTCGTCTGGGTTTTTACAATAGTCCGGCACCTTTTGCTGTCGGCGAGGTCCAATTTCAACGGTCTGCAAAACCTGCCGGATGATTGTTTTTGACAAGGGGCCTTTTAAACCGGCCCCAAAACTTTATTGAAATTGCCCGCTTTGCCCACATTTGACGAACCCGGGTCGAAGCGGCCGGGCGCGGTAAACGGGTATTCCCTACATTCGCGCTCCTATTTTGAAAAACTACTGCAATGATGCGTTTTTGCCTGCTGTTCTGCTGTTGGTTATGCAGCAACGTTGTTTTCTCCCAATCTGCTTCTGTTTATTTTAAACCCATACCGGCTTCCGCCATTGCCTTACCGGAAAAAGCGGAGCGCAAACTGATCCCCCTCCGGTACGATACTTACCGACTCGACTATGCCGGGATTAAGGCCAGCCTCGACACCGCGCCCTGGGAGTTCACCGACGCGGCCCGGCAGCACCCCTGTGTGGTGGCCCTGCCGACTGCGAGCGGCGCCATCGAAGAATTCGCCGTGTGGCAGACGGCCGTGCTGGAGCCTGCGCTGGCGGCCGAGGCGCCCTACATCCACACCTTTACCGGCCGCTCGCTGCGCGATGCGCGCAAAACGGTGCACCTCAGCTACACCACGCGCGGTTTCCGGGCCATGATGTCGGGCGGCGATTTCAGTATCGAATACGTGGAACCCTACGCCTGGGGCCAAACCGAATACTACATGGCCTATGCGGCAAAGGATATGGCACCGGCGGATCTGAATATGGCACCGGGCGATTTTCATCTCGACCCCGCCCTGTTGGAACACGAGCCCGGGCGTTTTGTACCTAAGGTAGAGTCCCGCGGCACGCAACTCGACCCCATCACCTTCCGAACCCTGAAACTGGTCGTATCGGCTACGGGTGAGTTCAGCCAGGACAACGGCGGCAACAAGCCCGACGTGTTGTCGGCGATCACCGAATATGTCAATATGGTAAACGTCGGCTACGAGCGCGACTTTGCCCTGCGTTTTCAAGTGGTGCAAGCCACCCTGCTCGTCATTTTTCTCGACCCCGGCACTGATCCCTTTTCCGGCGCCGACCCCGGCACGCTCGCCTCCCAAAACCAGGAAGCGCTGAACGGCGCCAACGTGACGCCGAACGCCTACGATGTAGGGCATGTCTTCGCGCGCGGCGGCGGCGGCGTGGGCGGTTTGGGAGTCGTTTGCCAGGCGGGGAAATTCCTGGGCTGCACGGCCGGCAGCGGCTCCTACGGGCACAGTTTTATCTTTGTGGCCAGTCAGGAATTGGGGCACCAATTGGGCGGCAACCACTCCTGGAACCGCTGCGGCGGTTTCGCCGAAGATCAACGGCACGGTCTCACCGCCTTTGAACCGGGCAGCGGGAGCACCATCATGTCGTATGTGGGCGGCTGCGGTTCCGACAATGTTCAGGGCTCGGCCGACCTGTATTTTCACGCAGGCTCGATCGAAGAGATCCAAAACAACATCCTGTACAACCCCGTCGCGCAATGCGGCAGTAAAGTACAGACGGATAATATCCCTCCAACCGTCAAGCTCAACTATCTGGATAATTTCTTTATCCCGATCGGTACGCCTTTTGAACTGAACGGCAGCGCAACCGATCCCAATCCCGATTCGCTGACCTATTGCTGGGAAGAAATGGACCTCGGGCCGGAAGTGCCGCTGGATACCCAGGTGGCGAGTTCGCCTATTTTTCGCACGTTTCCGGCAGTAAATGCCACCAACCGCTATTTCCCGAGAATCGCCACGGTGGTCAACAACTCGAGCGACATCCGCGAACAGTTGCCCATCTATACCCGCGATCTGACATTCCGACTCACTGCCCGCGACAACCACCCCGGCGGCGGCGGCGTGGGTTGGGCCGACGTGGCGTTCAAATCCTGGGGCGGTGCAGGCCCCTTCGTCGTGATGGCGCCCAATACCGGTACCGAAGTCTGGCATGTCGGGGAGTACGCCGAAGTGCGCTGGGATGTGGCCAATACCGACAAACCGCCCGTCAACTGCAGGTATGTGAACATCCGCCTGAGCCTCGACGGCGGCTACACCTACCCCATCACCCTGGCCTCGCATGTGGGCAACGACGGCAGCCACTACGTGCTCGTGCCCAACCAGCTCAGCAGCCTGGCGCGGGTGCGGGTGGATGGCGAGAACAATGTCTTTTTCGATATTTCCAACAAGAATTTCCGGATTCAGCAACCCACGCAGCCCTCACTCACATTGAGCGTCGACAACGACCTGGGTGTACTCTGCCTGCCGGCGTCGCAGGTAGTGGAGGTCCATACCGCCGGCGTGCTGGGTTTTAGCAACCCGGTGCAGCTCGAAGTAGTGGGCGCCCTGCCGGCCAATGTGACGGCGAGCTGGAGCGCAACGACCATCCAGCCCGGTGAAAGCGCCACGCTGACGCTCGATTTTTCCAACGTCGAGGTGGAGGACGTGTTTACCATCGCCTTGCGCGCCACGGCCAGCGGCATCGCGCCCATCGAGCGCAATGTAGTGCTGACCACCCTGCGCAACGATTTCTCCACCCTGGCCCTCGACCTGCCGCCCAACGGCGCCACCGAACTGCAACTAAACCAAACCCTGCACTGGACCAAGGCCCTCGATGCGCTCACCTACGACGTGCAGTTTGCCAGCGATCCCTCTTTTGCCCCCGGCACCATCCTGGCTTCCAATACCAGCACGACGCTCGACAGCTTTAAAATTCCCGTGTTCCTGGCCAAAGGCACCCCCTATTTCTGGCGGGTGCGGCCAAAGAACGAATGCGGCGTCCACGACTGGACCGAGCCTTTTTTCTTTTCCACTTTTGCCGAAAAATGCACCGAATGGGCGGCGCTCGATCTGCCTAAAAACCTGACATCCAACGGAAAGCCCTCGATCGAATCGAAAGTGATCGTCAACCAGGGCGGCCCCATCAAAAGCATGGAAGTACGGCAGATCAAAGGCTACCATGAGTTTTTCAAAGACCTCGACGTGCACCTCACCAGCCCCGAGGGCACTGAGATCACCCTGTGGTCGGCGCGTTGCGGCAACTTCAACGGCTTCTTCAATTTCCGGCTCAACGATGAGGCCCCGGGCGCTTTCCCCTGCCCGCCGCCCAACAACAGCACGGCCTACAAGGCCCAAACCCCGCTGAGCGCGTTTACCGGTCAAAATTCCACCGGCATCTGGACGCTGCGCGTCAACGACACCCAATACGGCGGCGGCGGCACGTTCGAGGCGTTTTCGCTGGAGTTTTGCTCCGAAATAACGCTCAGCCCGCCTTACCTGGTGAACAACAACCCGATGTTCGTCGACCCCGGCACCAACAAGGCCATCACGCCCGACCTGCTGCTGGTGGAAGACGCCACCAACACGCACAGCCAACTGCAATACACCCTCGTTACCGCGCCGCAACAGGGCCACCTGGAACTGAACTGGACGGGGGCCATGGAGCCCGGCGACCACTTCACCCAAGCCGATCTCGACAACGGCGCGCTGCGCTACTTCGACTACGGCGGCCACACACCCGACGGCTTCCGCTTCATGGTGACCGACGGCGAAGGCGGCTTTTTCGGCACGCCCAAGTTCCTGATCCAAAACTTCGTGCTGGGTGCGGGTGAACCTACGGCGCCTGCTTTTGACTTCCGCCTCTTTCCCAACCCGGCCAACGACGCCGTTTGGATCGCGCTCGACGAGCCGGCCACCGACGGGTTTCGGGTCGCCCTGTTCAATATGGCCGGCCAGCTGATGTCGGAAACGCACCTGCCCGCGGGCACAGACCGCCTGCAAGTGCCTACGGCCGCCCTGCCGCGCGGGCTGTACCTGGTGCAGGTGCAGGGAGCCGTGCGCAAACTGGTGTTGCGCTAATACGAATGCGGAATGCGGAATGCGGAATTTTTAGATTCGGAGTAGGGGAGGATTGGGTTCAATAACAGGGATCATAAATTCCGTATTCCGCATTCCGTATTCCGCATTCATGAAGCGTCCGGGTTGGCTGCGGCCGGCCCGGACGTTTTTTTTGGCAAATAACCGTTTCGCCGTGTGAACGTGCGATATTTGCCCCGCTTTCACGAAAACAGTAGGCATGGCAACTTATAATAAAGGAAATAAGGGAAAACCAACGCCCAGAATTAATCCGGCCAAAGCGGCCGTCAAACCGGCGCCCGTAAAAAAACAGGCGGTCTCCGTGCCGCTGACCCACACCTTCGAACCCGGGTTCTGGCAGCGGCACTGGTTGCCGGCCCTGATCTTAATGGCGCTGGCTTATGGCCTTTATGCAGCCGCGATCAAGTTCGGGTACGTGCTCGACGACCAGATGGTGGTGTGGCAAAACGCCTACGTACAGAAAGGTTTTGCCGGCATCGCCGATATTTTCGGGTACGACAGTTTCATGGGGTATTTCCAGAAAAAAGAAAACCTCCAGTTGCTGGAAGGCGGCCGCTACCGGCCGCTGTCGTTGGCCACTTTTGCCATGGAGGTTGGCCTGTTTGGCAAAAACCACGCGAATATCAGCCACTTGCTCAACATCCTGTTCTACGGGCTGACGGGCGTCATGTTGTACCGTGTCCTGCTGGGTTTTTTCCCGCTGGGCGAAAATGGCCGGTGGTATTTCAGCGCAGCGTTCATCGGCGCCCTGTTGTTCGTGTTGCACCCGCTGCACTCCGAAGCGGTGGCCAATATCAAAGGCCGCGACGAAATCCTGGCCCTACTGTGCAGCCTGGGCGCCTTGTACGCCACCTTAAAATATTTCGATACCAACAGCAAAGCCTGGTACTGGATGTCGGGGCTGCTTTTGCTGCTGGGGCTGTTTGCCAAGGAAAACGCCCTGACCTTTATAGCCGTCATTCCGCTCACGGTTTGGTTTTTCACCAAGGCGCCCGCGGGCCGCGTGGTATCGGCGAGTTTGCCGCTGGTGCTGGCTACGCTGGTGTTTATCCTCGTGCGCTATAAAGCCCTGGGATTCATGCTCGACCATGGGAAAGCCGTGAACGACCTGATGAACAACCCCTTCCTGGGCATGAACGGCAGCCAGAAACTGGCCACGATCTTCCTCACGCTCGGCTGGTATGTCAAACTCCTGTTCTGGCCGTACCCGCTCACGCACGACTACTACCCCTACCACGTGCCCAAGATGAGCTGGAACGACTGGAAAGTGCTCGCTTCGCTGGCGCTCTACCTGGGCATGGGCCTCTGGGCGCTGCTGAATATCCGGCGGCGGCGCGTGCCGGCCTACGCCATTTTGTATTACCTGCTGACGCTGAGCATCGTGTCGAACCTGTTCGTATCGGTCGGCACTTTTATGAATGAACGTTTTGCGTTTATGCCGTCGGTGGCATTTTGCCTGCTGGCGGGTTGGTTCCTGGCCGTGCAGTTGCCCGCGTGGCTGCACGAACAACCCAACCGGCCCTACCTCTTGGGCGGCGGTTTGGCGATAGTCATCGCAGCTTTATACGGTTGGGTGACCATTCGGCGCGTACCCGATTGGAAAGACGCGCTCTCGCTCAACAGCTCCGCGGTGCGTACCTCGCCCAACAGCGCGCGTTCGCATTGTTTCTACGTGACGGCACTGTATGAGAACCGGTTTCAAAAAACAAAAGATCCCGCGGAAAAAGCAGCCCTGGTTGATACGATGGATTATCACATCAACCGCTCGCTGGAGATCAATCCCGACTACGGTTCGGCGATGGTCATGAAGGGCGCCATTGCCGCCGCCCGGTTCGAGCAGGACCACCAGATGGACAAGTTGTTCCACGAGTTCAGCATCGTGCTGGAGAAAATACCGAACAACACCAACTTCCGGCCGTTCTTTGACAAATACATGAAGTATCTCGCCACCAGCGGCGGCAACCCGAACAAGATCAATTCGTTCTGCTACAACGAAGGGTACGAGTATTTTTACAAAGAGCGAAAGGACAACATCAATGCCGCGAAAATACTGGAACTGGCGCTCGACACCCAAACCGAGGACGAACGCGTGCTGCGCGCCCTGGCCGAGGTGTACCGGGCCGGCAACGAGCCATCCAAAGCTGCCGAGATGGAAGCACGGGCCGCAAAAGCACAGTAAACCGGAATGAAAGCAACCGATCATTTTGCCAACGCCGGCGACAAAACGCTGGTCTCCTTCGAGGTGCTCCCGCCGCTCAAGGGCGGCAGTATGCAGGCTATTTTCAATACGCTGGATGTGCTCATGGATTTCCAGCCGCCGTTTATCGACGTCACCTACCACCGCGAGGAGTTCATTTACAAGGTGCGCCCCTCGGGCTATTATGAAAAAACGTCGATCCGCAAACGACCCGGCACCGTCGGCATTTGCGCGGCCATCATGCACCGGTACAAGGTGGACGCCGTGCCGCACCTCATTTGCGGCGGCTTTTCGGTGGAAGAAACGGAAAACGCGCTCATCGACCTCAACTTTCTGGGCATCAACAACGTGCTGGCCCTGCGCGGCGATGCGCGGCAGTTTGAAGAACGCTTCATCGCGCACGAGCACGGCCACAAATTCGCCCTCGACCTCGTGCGACAGGTGGTGGGCATGAACGAGGGGCGCTACCTCGACGCCAATATCGTGAACGGCGAAAAAACGGATTTTTGCATCGGCGTGGCCGGGTACCCGGAAAAGCATTTCGAAGCGCCCAATTTTGCCACCGACCTGCAGTACACCAAGCAAAAGGTGGACGCCGGCGCGCACTACATCGTCACGCAGATGTTTTTTGACAATCAAAAATACTTCGACTACGTGGCGGCCTGCCGCCGCGTGGGGATCAACGTGCCGATCATTCCCGGCCTGAAGCCCCTGACCAAGCGGTACCAACTGTCTTCCATACCGCGCAAATTTTTTGTCAACATGCCCGACGAACTGGTCGACGAAGCGCTCAAGGCCGGCACCGACGAAGCGGTGCGGCAGGTCGGCATCGAGTGGTGCATCCAGCAATCAAAAGCGCTCAAGGCCGCCGGCGTGCCCTGCCTGCACTACTATACCATGGGCGATACCGATACTATCCGGCAGATCGCCGCGGCTATTGTGTGAAAATACCAACGTCACCGCCCCATCGACCAGCCGAATCTTCCGAACCCGCGCTGAACATGTTTGGGATTTCAACGCAGGTTCCCAACCTGTTCTAAACTGGATAAACGTATGATCCGCCGACTCCTCTGGCTCGCCCTCCTTCAAACCGTCTTTTCGCTTTCCATCCGGGCCCAGGCCACCATGGGCTATTACCGCTATCCGGCGCTGCACGGCGACTGGGTGGTATTCACCGCCGAAGGCGACCTGTGGCGCATGCAGCGCTCAACCGGCTGGACGCAGCGCCTGACCGCTCACCCCGGGCAGGAACTCTATGCGCATATTTCACCCGACGGCCGCTGGATCGCGTATACTGGCGAATACGAGGGTCCGCAGGAAGTGTACCTGATGCCGCTCGAAGGCGGGCTGCCGCGGCGGATCACCTACGATGGCGAGCAGGCGATCGTGGTGGGCTGGACGCCCGACGGCCATATCCTGTACAGCACCCGCCACTACTCCACGTTGCCCAACGCGCAGCTGGTGCGCGTGGACCCCGACAACCCCGAACCGGAGGTGCTTCCCCTCGCGCAGGCCAGCGACGGCTGCATCGACGCCACCGACGGCACCTTGTACTTTACCCGGATGCCGTTTCAGGGAAGCCATACCCGGCGGTATAAAGGCGGGACGGCGCAAAATATCTGGAAATACCACCCCGGCGATGCCGAAGCCACGCCGCTGACGGCCGATTACGCCGGCACCAGCAAAGCGCCCATGCTGTACAACGGGCGCCTGTATTTCGCCTCCGACCGCGACGGCGTCATGAACCTCTGGTCGATGAATACCCGGGGTAAAGACCTCCGGCAGCACACCTTTTCCGCGTTTTGGGATATCAAATCGCCCAACGGCTATAAGGGTCAGATCGTATATCAAAAAAGCGCCGATATCTGGTTGTTCGACGCCGCTGCCAACCGGGAACAAAAACTGGAGATCCGGCTGGTGTCCGATTTCAACCAGCGCCAGAAACGCTGGATCAAAAACGCCACCGATCAACTCTCCTCCGTACACCTGTCGGCCGACGGCGAACAAGTGGCGCTTACATCCCGGGGCCGGGTGTTTGTGGCGCCGGCCAAACAGGGCCGCCTCGTGGAAGTAACCCGCCAATACGGTATCCGGTACAGCGACGCCCGCTTTCTGCCCGGCACCGCCAACCTGTTTATGTTCTCCGACGCTTCGGGCGAAATGGAGGTCTGGAAAGCGCCGGCCAACGGCATCGGCGCACCGGAGCAGCTCACCCGCGACAACAACATCGTGTTGTGGGAAGCTTACGCGGCGCCCGACGGCCGGCACATCGCCTATCATGACAAAAACGCCCGCCTTTGGCTGTACGATGTGGAAACTAAAACCCAGACGCCCATCGACAGCTCCGGCAACGGCGACTTCAGCGATATTTCCTGGAGCCCCGGCAGCCAATGGCTCGCCTATGTGCGGCCGGCCGCAAACAACAACAGCCAGGTGGTGCTGTATTCGTTGCAGGGCAAAACCCGGCAAACGGTAACGACCGACCGGCTCGACAATTTCCAGCCCGCCTGGAGCCCCGACGGCCACTGGCTGTATTTTCTCAGCGACCGCGATTTTCGCACCATCGTTCGAAGCCCCTGGGGCTCGAGGCAACCCGAACCCTTTTACGACAAAACCACCCAGATTTACCTGCTGGCCCTGCAACCCGGCCTGCGTTCGCCCTTTATGGCGCCGGATGAACTGACGGCAAAACCGGAAAAAGAAAAGAAAGACGAGACCAAAAAGGACGAAAAGCCAGCCGGCGATTCGGTCGTAACCGAGGGGCTCGAACGCCGGTTGTTCGAACTGCCGCTGCCCGGGCGTGCCATCCGGGATATCGCCCTGACCGATAAATACGTGTATTGGCTCGAACGCCCGCAGGTGGACGAAGGGAAACAAAACCTCATGGCGCTCAAGATCGGGAACGAGGGCAAGCCCGATCCGCAAACCCTGGTGGAAGACATCCGGTACTTTGAACTGTCGGCCGACCGGAAAAAACTGCTCGTGTACAAAGGGAAAGACCTGTACGTAGCCGAAGCCAACGGCGCCAAACCCGACCTCGCCAAAACCCGGCTGGACCTGGGCAACTGGTCCTTCCAGGTAGACCCCATCGAAGAGTGGCGGCAAATGGTGGTGGACGCCTGGCGTTTGGAACGCGATTACTTTTACGACACCCACCTGCACGGCGTGAACTGGAAAGCCATTCTCGACCGGCATCTGCCGCTGGCAGACCGCGTGACCGACCGCGATGAACTGGACGACCTGCTGGCGAGCATGGTATCGGAACTCTCGGCGCTGCACACCTTCGTGCGGGGCGGCGACAAGCGGCGCTCCCCCGACCAGGTGGCAACCAGTTCGCTCGGCGCCCGCCTGGTAAAAAACACTGCCCAGGGCGGATACACCATTGCGCACATTTACCGCTCCGACCCCGATTATCCCGAGGAGCTCGGCCCGCTCGACCAGCCGCACCTGCGCGTGCAGGAAGGCGACGTCATCACAGCCATCAACGGTGTGCCGGTACTGGAAACGCCCGATCCCAACAGCCTCCTGCCCAATGCGCAGGGGCAACAGGTGCGGCTCGCGCTGAAGAAACCATCCACCGGCGAGGTCTACGAAGAAGTCGTGGAACCCATTTCTCCCGCCGCCGCCTTCAACCTCCGTTATAACGAGTGGGAATACACCCGCCGGCAGGAGGTGGAAACCCGGAGCGGCGGCCGTATCGGGTACGTACACCTGCGCGCGATGTCGGGCCAGAACTACATCGAATGGATCAAAAACTTCTACCCGGTGTTCAACCGCGAAGGGCTGATCATCGACGTGCGGCACAACAGCGGCGGGAACATCGACAGCTGGATTCTCGAAAAACTCCTGCGCAAAGCCTGGTTTTACTGGCAGCCCCGGGTAGGCGATCCCAGTTGGAACATGCAGTACGCTTTTCGCGGCCACCTGGTGGTGCTGTGCAACGAACGAACGGCTTCCGATGGCGAAGCCTTTGCCGAAGGGTTCCGGCGCCTGGGTTTGGGTAAGGTGATTGGCACGCGCACCTGGGGCGGCGAGATATGGCTCTCGGGCGCCAACTTCCTCGTCGACCGCGGCGTGGCTACGGCCTCCGAAACCGGCGTGTACGGCCCCGAAGGCAAATGGCTGATCGAAGGCCACGGCGTCGACCCCGACGAGGTGGTCGACAACCTGCCGCACGCCACCTTCGGGGGGCAGGATGCGCAGTTGCAAGCGGGTATTGAATATTTGCTGAAGCGCATCGAAAGCGATCCCAGGCCCGTACCACCGCCTCCGCCGTACCCCGACAAATCGTTCCGGTACCGACCCGACCGCCAATGAGGTTTGTTTGTCCGTTTTAAGCAATTCGGGGGAGCGGAAGGCGTTGTATTTTCGTTTTCAAAGATTTCCACTCAATTTGCGGGCCGACACGTTGCTCCTGATGCGGTCGAAAAACCTGAAGTATGAGAAAACTTTTCTTCGCGCTCCTGTTGTTACCCGGGGTGGGCGTTCTGGCGCAGGACCCCATCTTTTCTCAGTTTTACGCCGCTCCTTTGCAACTCAACCCTGCATTTGCCGGCAGCGGTTACGCCCCACACGCCGGCGCCGCCTACCGCAACCAGTGGACGGGGTTCAGCAACGCCTACCGCACCTATGCCGTGTTTTACGACCAAAGCCTCGACCGGCTCAACAGCGGCATCGGATTTAACGTTGAAGGCGACGACGCCGGCAACGGCATCCTGCGCACCACCCGCGTTTCCGCGATTTATGCCTACCGGCTCAAGATCAACGACAACCTCGCAGTAAAAATAGGGGTGGAAGGCGGCGCGCTGCAAACGGCGATCGCTTGGGACAAACTGGTGTTTCCCGACCAGATCGATCCGTTCGACGGCCCGGTCATCACCACCAGCGAACAACGCCCCGATCAACTGAACAAGACCGTGCTCGACCTTTCGGCCGGCCTGCTCCTGCTGCACGACCGGTTTTGGCTCGGCGCTGGGCTCAAACACCTCAATGCCCCCAACCAGGGGGTGTTGCTCGTCAACGACAACCTCTCCCGCGGCCTGCCCCTGCGCTACACCTTCCACGGCGGTACGGAGATCATTGTTAACAAGGGCAATAAACACCGACCCACCTCGTTTATCTCCCCGAATTTCCTATTTGTCACCCAAGGACCCTACAAACAATTGAATATCGGGGCATATGCCGCGGCAGGGCCGGTTTTTGGCGGAGCGTGGTTCCGGCACACTTTTCGGAACACCGACGCCGCCATTCTCTTGCTCGGATTCCGGCAGGATATGTTCAAAATCGGCCTGAGTTACGATCTGACCGTCTCCAACCTGGCCCGGCAAGCCGGCGGGACATATGAACTGACCATCGGTTTGTTTTTGGATAAAGGGAAAAAACGCCCGTTCGATATTAACGATTGCACCCGGATGTTCCACTGATTAGCCTGCAATATGCCACCTGAAAACCGTATTCCAGTGTATTTGAATTCCGCTAATTTCGGACGATCCCACGCTCTTTCGTTAAATTTGGCGAGGGCCCGATAGTGAAATGTTTTATTTGCCTACATTTGCTGCTCATTTTTCAAAACCTGCTATTTAATACGATGAAAAAAACACTCATTCACGGGTTAAGCCTCCTCCTGCTGGGTCTGTTGATAGCAAGCTGCGGTCGGAAGACCGAACGCTCTTCCACCACCAACTGGAAATACAACGACCAAAAATGGGGCGGCTTTGAAAAATTGGATTACGAAGGCCAGGCTACGGGTCCGAACCTCGTGCTCGTTGAGGGCGGTACCTTCACCATGGGCCTTACCGACCAGGACGTGACGTACGAATGGAACAACATAGCGCGCCGCGTAACGGTTTCTTCCTTCTACATGGATGAAACCGAAATATCCAATATCGACTACCGCGAATACCTTTATTGGGTTGCCAACGTATGGGGAGCTACCTACCCCGAAGTTTGGAAGCGCGCCCTGCCCGACACCCTCGTCTGGCGGGAAGAATTGGCCTACAACGAACCCCTGGTGGAAACGTATTTCCGCCACCCGGCTTACGACGACTATCCGGTCGTGGGTGTCAATTGGTTGCAGGCCAATGAATTTTGCAAATGGCGTACCGACCGCGTCAACGAGATGATCCTCATCGAACGCGGTATCCTCGAAAATACGCCGGACCAGAAAAACGAAAACAACTTCAACACGGAAGCCTACCTCGTAGGTCAATACGAAGGCTCCGTGCGCAAAAACCTGCCCGACCGCAAAACCGGCGGCGAACGCCACGTACAATTGGAAGACGGTATCCTCCTGCCGGCTTACCGCCTCCCGACGGAAGCCGAATGGGAATATGCCGCTTTGTCGCTGCTTGGCAACCAGGCCACCAGCAAAGATGAGCTGATCACCGACCGCCGGATCTACCCGTGGGACGGCAATACGGTGCGTTACCAAAAACGCAATAAGTATCAAGGTAAAATGCTCGCCAACTTCAAACGCAGCGGCGGTGACTACGGCGGTATGGCCGGAGCCCTGAACGACAAGGCCTTCACGCCTTCGCCCGTGCGTTCCAACTGGCCCAACGACTATGGCTTGTATAACATGGCCGGCAACGTCAACGAATGGACGGCCGACCTGTACCGCCCGCTCACGTCGTCTGACCTCGTGGATGTGGAAAACATGGACCTCAACCCGTATCGCGGTAATATCTTCATGACCAAAAAGGTAGACCCCGAAACGGGCGCACCGGTGCCAAAAGACAGCCTCGGCCGCCTCGAATACGAACTGATGGATACCACGGCCACGGCCCTGCGCGACAACTACAAACGCCCGGAAGTGTATAACTACCTCGACGGCGATAAAGAGTCGGAAGTAGAATACCGCTACGGGATCAGCACGCTGGTGAGCGACAAAGCCCGCGTCATCAAAGGCGGTTCCTGGGCCGACCGGGCCTGGTGGCTCTCGCCCGGCGCGCGCCGCTTCCTGGAAGAGGACAAAGCCAGCAAAACCGTCGGTTTCCGCTGCGCCATGACCCGCACGGGTTCGCCTACCGGCAACAACGAACCGGCCGGCAACCAGTTCAAAGTGAAGAAAAAATCGGTGAAGCGCCGTTACAAATAAACCGCGCAACCCAGCGATAAAAAAAACGGGAGGGCCGAAATCCTCCCGTTTTTTTATTTCACCTTTGTCGTCCACCATTGCCGTACAGTCGATTGCCCGCTGCTCATTATGATTGCTTTGGAGCATCTGTATTCCCTGTTTCTTCAACATCCGGTCGTCTGCACCGACACCCGCCGGTTGACTCCGGGCTGCCTGTTCTTTGCCCTCAAAGGCGATACCTTCGACGGAAATCAGTTCGCAGCGAAAGCCCTTGAAGGCGGAGCGGCCTATGCCGTGATCGACAACCCTGCTTACCAATCCGATCCCAAACGCTGCCTGCTGGCAGACGACGCGCTCGCCGCCTTGCAGCAACTGGCTGCGCACCACCGGCGGCAATTCGATATTCCGGTCATCGCGATCGGCGGCTCCAACGGCAAAACCACCACCAAGGAACTGGTCGCAGCGGTTCTGAGCGCGCATTATCCCTGTCATTTCACAAAAGGCAACCTCAACAACCACATCGGCGTACCGCTTACCTTGCTCGCCATGCCAGCCAACACGGAAGTAGCGGTGGTGGAAATGGGCACCAACCAGCCCGGCGACATCGAGTTCCTGTGCCAACTGGCCGCACCTACGCACGGCCTGCTGACCAATATTGGGAAAGAGCACCTCGCCGGTTTCGGCAACCTGGAGGGCGTTAAAAAGGCCGAAGGCGAACTCTACCGCTACCTGGGCCGGCACAACGGCTGCGTATTTGTCAATGCCTCAGAGCGCTATCTCAAGACCATGTCGCGGCGCAACCGCAAACGGGTGCTCTACGCCGCTACCGATACCCTGCAAGCGCAGGACGGTGTGATCGACGTGTTGCCCGTAGCTGCACAGCCGTTTATCCGGGCCGCATTTTTGTCGGAAAACGAGGCGGCCATAGAAGTGCAAACCCAACTGGTGGGGAAGCATAATTTCCATAACATCATGACCGCCATCGCGCTGGGCGTGTATTTCAAGGTGCCCGCCGTCAAAATCAAGGCGGCGCTCGAAGCCTACGTGCCGGCCAACAACCGCTCCCAGATGCTGCAGCGCGGCGCCAATACGATTATGCTCGACGCCTACAATGCCAATCCCTCCAGCATGCACGCGGCATTGGAAACGCTCCGTTCGATAGCGGCCCGGTCCAAGGTGGCTATCCTCGGCGACATGCTCGAATTGGGCGCGGAGAGCCGGTACGAACACGAACAGATCCTGCGCTTTGCCGCGCAATGCGGACTGGATGAACTGGTCGTCGTAGGGCCCGAATTCGGCGCTTGTGACCCTGCCCGCTACCACGCCCGGCATTTTCCGAATGCAGCAGCAGCCAAAACCTGGTTTCAACAGCAGCCATTCGAGCAGGCATTTGTCCTGATCAAAGCCTCTCGGGGCATGCGCCTGGAGACTGTGCTGGATGCATGATCCAAGACGTTCTCATCCAAACCGCCGCAGCGCCTGCAACAGGCGGTCGGGGAGTTCTTCGCGACAGGCCGCCTGGTAGTCCTGAAACGAACAAGGGATCAGGTAGTGCCGCTGGTGTTTCTTTTTGGTCGCCACGGGTGTTTGCATCCACCAGCGCCCGCTGCGGGTACTTTTCCAAAACGTTAGTTGGTAGTTGAGTTGCCGGAATTCAACGATGTATTCCGTCAGCCCGTCTTTAGAGGCAGGGAAGTCGTTTTTCCGGCTAAAAAAACCCTCCATGAAATACCAGAGCATCTGGCTGAGCGCCTGTGCGGTCTGCTGGTCGCGGTCGAGCTCGTGGTGATACCCGTAAATACCGAACGAACTGAGTTTGTCGCTCATTCCGGCGTAGCGGCAGAGCTGGCAGGCTTCTTCCAAAAAATACCCCGACGGCGATGCATTGGGCACGGCGGGCGCTTCGCTTTGTTTGAGCGCGCCGAGGTGGAAAGCGAGCAGGTCGGCGTCGCGGAGGACCGGTTCGGTTTCCTCGATGCTCGTTCGCGATTTTCCCAGGCGCAGGGCGTCGAAGCCGTGCTGTTCGAGAAATTCGATCCACTGTGGAGCGGTCTGGTGGGTTTGAAAACCGACAAGGCCAAAATGAAACAACAATGGGTGCCGGGGATGTAGCAGCGGGGTATACACCGATTCGGAGGGCGGCAGGGTTTTAGGCGGCGCCAGGCGAAAGCGCTCGTCGATCACGGCGAGGTTGACGAGCGATTTGGCATCCTGGTAAGCCAGAAACTGCGCCCGCGCCAGCTCGTCGGACTGTACCAGCAACACCGGCAGTATCTTTCCGCTCAGCAGTTCGTGCACCACCGGGATGAGTACCGACGGTTCGGCCCGGCGCAAATTGCCGAGGTCGGCCACCGCGCCTTTTGGAAAGGGGTACATCATCCGGTACAGCACGTCGCGCACCGCTGCGGCCTCTTTGTCGCCAACGCCGATGAGTGCCAGGCGGACGCCCTTCAGGTCGGGGAATTGATTGCTGTGCTGGAGGATGTTTTTGCCGATGGTTTGTTCCGGCAGCGATGCAATCGACTTTTGGATGGCGCCGGGAACAGGCTTTAACCAATTTTGCAGCATTATATATCTCTCGTTTTGGCGACAAAAAACGGAGTTTTTTTTGTCTACTTTTGCTGCTGCTTACAAAAGCATCCATCTTTTGCCCTAACCCACACCACATCACACCGATGGAGGATTTGCTTACCCGCTACAAAGAAAAAAAACCCGAAGTCGTATTTGAATGGCACGATGCCGAAACCGATGCCGAAGGCTGGATCGTGATCAACTCCCTGCGCAACGGCGCCGCCGGAGGCGGTACCCGCATGCGCAAAGGCCTGACCCGCGAGGAAGTCACTTCGCTGGCGAAAGTTATGGAAATTAAATTCAGCGTAGCCGGGCCGGCGATCGGCGGGGCCAAAAGCGGGATCAATTTCGACCCGGCCGACCCCCGCCGCCTCGAAGTGCTCACCCGCTGGTATCAGGCGGCGCTGCCGATCCTGAAACACTATTACGGCACCGGCGGCGACCTGAATGTGGACGAACTGAAAGACGTCATCCCGATCACCGAAGATCTCGGCCTCTGGCACCCGCAGGAAGGCATCGTGAAAGGCCACCTCAAACCCACCGAAGGCCAGCAGATCAACATAATCGGCCAGCTGCGCTACGGTTGCACCAAGATCGTGGAAGACCCCGAATATGTACCCGAAGGCAGCGGCTACAAACACGCCGTGGCCGATCTGATCACCGGATATGGCGTAGCCGAATCGGTGCGGCATTTCTACGACCTGTATTATCAAAGCACCCCGGCGGGTAAAACCGTGGTGGTGCAGGGCTGGGGTAATGTGGCCTCGGCAGCGGCGTGCTACCTGGCGAAAGAAGGCGCCAAAGTGATCGGCATTATTGACCGGGAGGGCGGTATCATCCGGCCCGAAGGCCTCACCCTGGAAGAGGTCAAAACCCTGTTCAACAGCAAGAACGGCAATAAATTGCAGGCGCCCGGCATGCTGCCGTTCGAGGCGGTCAATGAAAAAATATGGACGATGGGCGCCGATATTTTTATCCCCGGTGCAGCATCCAAACTCCTCACCCGACCCCAGGTGGACGCACTGCTCGAAGGCGGCGTAGAGGTCATCTCCTGCGGCGCCAACGTGCCGTTTGTCGACGACCAAATCTTTTTCGGCCCAACAGCCCGGTATACCGATGAACATACGGCAGTAATTCCCGACTTTGTGGCCAACTGCGGTATGGCGCGCGTTTTCGCTTATCTGATGCAACCCGATGCCCCCATGACCGACCAGGCAATTTTTAGCGATATTTCGGCCACAATCCGGCACGCTTTGGAGGAAGTGAGAAAAATTAACCGCGCACCAAATAAAATTTCTTCTAATGCCCTATATTTGGCCCTCAGAAAGTTGGGCATTTGAAATTCTTTGAAAAAACTTAACTGAAAAATTAAAAAAGTAAAGAATTTTTGTTGCCAAATTCACATTCGCGCCGTTCCAAAAGCGTCGAACTAAACTGTTAACATTTTTTAATTCTAAATGCAGTGACCCTATGACAGTTAGAAAATTAGTATTAGCTGTTCTTTTCATTTCTGCAACTTACGGCCTTTCGGCCCAAGATGCCGCAATGCCGGCCGGCGGTACGTACCGCTCGTTTACTCCCGCTGACCAGTGGGAGTTGGGCATTCATGCCGGACTTCCCTTTGTTTCAGGCGACCTGGATTCCAAACTGGGATTCGGCGGCGGCTTGCACATTCGGAAATCGCTCGACCACATTTTTTCCGTACGCGTTAGCGCGCTTTACGCCAAAACAAAAAATGAAGGTACTGGTACTCCGCTTCCCACAAACGACCTGAACTGGATCTCCGGCTCCGCTCAATTGGTAGTCGCGCTCAATAACATCCGATTCGATAAGCCGAATCGCAAAGTCTTGGTGAATGTCTTCGCCGGTATGGGTGTTGCCAATTACAAAGCCGATTGGGAGAATATAGACCAAAACACCAAGCCCGCAGCCGGCAACGGCAGCGACGAGAGCTTTACCTCCGGCTTCATGGAAGTTGGCTTAGGTCTGGCTTTCCGCGTGAGCCCGAAGTTCAACATCGGTGTCGAGCACAGCATCTCTTCCGCTTTCGGTACTGGTAGCGACTTGCTCGACGGCAGTAACAACCTGAACAGCCGTGTGACCACGTTCCGCGACTTCTTCCACTACCCGCACGTCACCCTGAACTTTAACCTGGGTGGTACCGACAAGAAATCGGGCGCTAAAAGATCGGAGCCGCTTTACTGGGCTAACCCAATGGCACAAGTCAGCGACGCCATCGCCGCCCTTGAAGCCCGCCCGGTTTACGACCCGACCGACACCGACGGCGACGGCATCATCGACATGATCGACCAGGAAAAAGAAAGCCCCGCCGGCGCCCGCGTCGACTCGAAAGGCGTAACCCTGGACAGCGACATGGACAAAGTGCCCGACTACAAAGACAAAGAGCCGTACTCGCCTCCGGGCTACCCGGTTGATGCAAACGGCGTGGCACAAGTGCCCAAAGCGCTCACCGAAGCCGACGTGAACCGTATCGTCGACGCCAAACTGGCCAACTTCAAACTGCCGGTGCAAAAAGGCCTGTCCGACTGGTTCCTGCCGATCATCAACTTCGACCTGAACAGCTACGATATCAAGTACAGTGAGTACGAAAAACTGTATCAGGTGGCCCAGGTGTTGAAAAACAACCCGGATGTACGCATCGTTGCTACGGGTAATACCGACCAAACCGGTTCGGAAAAATACAACAACGTGTTGTCGTACAACCGCGCGAAAGCCGCTATTGAATTCCTGGTCAATCAATACGGCATCTCCCGCGACCGGCTGGTGCTGGATTGGGCCGGCGAAGCCAATGTACTCGTTCCGGTGAAAGGCGCTACGCAACTCAACCGTCGCGCTGAATTCCGCGTGGCTAAAGCCGGCGAAGCCGACAAAGCCCGTCCGGATGGCCCGGAAGCCGGCAAAGGCCGCTTCATGGGGAATAAAGCCTCCGGCTATTAATACCGAATCCGGCCAGTGTTAATGGCGTTTCGATCCTGACGCGATGGTTGCGTCTGTCTTCGAAGTGCTGCTGCTGTGCCTGTTCGCATGGGCAATTCCTGATCACAGGAATTGCCCATTTTTTTTGAAAGACTGAATACATTGTAACCTAAATTTCGTTGGATTTTGGCCGCAAAAGATTCTACCCAAAACTCTAGCAAACTTAGTTTACAATGTACTGAGCGCACAAATTGTCTATGCCACTTTCCACCCGCTGGCCGCTTCCTTTTCGTTTGCCGTTGGTTTCGCGCAGATGGCAACTTGTCTTTAGCAGCGGTGTTTTGCTGGGCCTGCTCGGATTGTTGTGGGTAGAGATCAACTCCCGCGAAAATCTGGAAATGCTGTGGCCCGTTTTCATCCGGCAAATCTTTGCTGCCAACTGGGTTTGGCTGGTACTGGCATTACTTCTGATGCCTTTCAACTGGCTGGCCGAAACCTGGAAATGGCACCGGATGGTCCGGCGCTGGACGCCTGTTTCGCTGTGGCGGTCGCTGATCGCAGTATGGGTCGGGGTGAGTTTTTCGCTCTTTACCCCCAACCGGGTGGGTGAATACGGTGGACGCATCCTCCTCATCGAACGGCGGCACCGCTGGAAAGCCGCTATCGCCAACCTGATCGGGAACTACAGCCAGTTGCTGGTGTTGCTGACTGCGGGTATTTGCGGGGGGCTTTATTACGCCACGCGGTTTTGGTATACCGACCCGCACTGGCAAGGCGTGTTTGCCGGAGCGGCCCTGCTGCTCTTGAGTGTGTTGTACTTGTTTTATTTCAACCTGGGCTGGCTGGTGGCGCTGCTGCACCACATCCCCTGGTTGAACAACCGGCAATTTTTGGTGCGGGAAGCGCACGTTTTGCAACTTTTTAGCATCGCCGAATTGACGGGCTTGCTGGGCTGGGCACTGGTGCGGTACGGGATCTACTCCACGCAGTATTACCTGTTGCTTTGTTTTTTTGGCATAACACCCGGGTTGTCAGCCGGCTATGCCGGTATTTCGGCGATCTTTTTGCTCCAAACCAGCCTTCCATTGCCCCCCCTTACGGCGCTGGTGGCCCGAGGGAATCTGGCCGTGCAAATTTGGCTGCCATTCGGAGCGACTGCGCTCAGCAGCCTGGCCACCACCTTTACCCTATGGATAATAAACCTCATTTTGCCCGCGTTAATTGGTACTTTTTCCCTTTTTTACGTCAACATCACCAAATCACCTGGACATGAAGACGATTAGCAAGCCTGTTCTGAGTTTCAGTTTTTTTTCCCTGTTCGTTTTGACGCCCAACCTGCCACAGAACCCCGTCGGGCAACCCGCGGCAGAGCCCTGCACGATCGTCAACAACACGTTTCAGAACGGGGAAAAACTGACTTACAAAATCTATTACAACTGGAATTTTATCTGGCTGGCCGCCGGCGAAGTGACCTTTCAGGTGTTCGACGAAGGCAACCAGTATCACTACCAGGCCCGCGGCGACACGTACGATTCGTACGAATGGTTTTTTAAAGCCAACGACGTGTACGATTCCTGGGTAGACAAAAGCACCCTGCTGCCCAACTACTCGGAGCGCAGCGTCCATGAGGGCGATTATGAGATTTTTGAAAAAATTTCTTTCAACCAGGCGGCGCACAAGATGACCGTTTGGCGGGCCAAAAAACGCGGCGAACCCGAGACCAAAACCGAGCACAACGTAAAAGACTGTGTTCACGACATCCTGTCGAGCCTTTACCACCTGCGCAACGTCGACTTTGCCAGCAAACAAAGCGGTGCGGAAGAACCCTTCCGGATCTTTATGGACAAGGAAGAATATCCGCTCAAAATGCGCTACCTGGGTAAAGACGGTCGCAAAAAAGTACACGGCATGGGCCGGTACAATACCCTGCGATTCCAGCCGCAGGTTATCGCGGGCAATGTGTTCAAGGACGATGCTAAGATGACCGTGTGGGTATCCGACGATCAGAACCGGATTCCGATCCTGATCGAATCGCCGGTGTCGGTAGGCTCGGTCAAAATGGTGCTCAAGGAATACCGCGGCCTGAAATACGATTTCAAAGCGAAAGCCGATTGACGAACGCCCTGGCGCGCAAGGTAATGTTGGTTGGGTTGAGGAATTAAATTTACCTTTGCGCCGTTCCAGCCTTTGTGCAGGCTTCGCGTCTGCCCGTTGGCGCAAATAAGGGCCCGTAGCTCAGACGGTTAGAGCAGCTGACTCATAATCAGACGGTCGCGGGTTCAATTCCTGCCGGGCCCACTCCAAGCCGCTTTTCTCCAATCGGAAAAGCGGCTTTTCTATTTGAGCCGCTCCCTTCACTCCTGCCAATACACCCGTTTGACCCGCTCCGAGATATTCGTAAACACCTCATAAGGAATGGTTTGCAGGCAGGCGGCCAATTGTTGTACGGGCGCCTGGCCGCCGAACACCTCCACTTCGTCGCCTTCCCGCGCTTCGGGGATATTGGTTACATCCACCATGGTCATATCCATGCAAACGTTGCCGATAGTGGGCGCCAGGCGGCCGTGTATGGCAACGGAATAGCGGCCATTTCCGGCCAGCCGCAGCAGCCCGTCGGCATAACCGATGCTGATCGTGGCGATCCGGCTGGGGCGGGTCACCGGGCCGTTTCGATTGTAGCCGACGGTCTCCCCCGCCGCTAGTGTTTTAATCTGGCTGATCGTGGCCTTGAGGGTATTGACTACCTGAAGCCGGTCTTGCAATCCCAGCGGATCGATACCGTACAGGCCGATACCCAGGCGCACCATATCGAAATGGTATTCGGGGAAACGCGCAATGCCTCCGGTATTGGCAATATGCCGCAACGGCCGGTAGCCCAGGGCAGCCTGGATCGGCTCGTACATGGCGATGAACGCTGCCGCCTGTTGGTGCGTGAAGGCATCGTGGCTGAGCGCGTCGCTGGCCGAAAGGTGCGAAAAAACCGATTTGACCTGGATTTTTGGATGCGCGCTGAGGCGTTCGGCGAGGGCGGGGATGTCCTGCGGTTCGAAGCCCAGGCGGTGCATGCCGGTGTCGAGTTTGAGGTGTATGGCGAGTTCTTTGGCGGCCCCGGCGTGGTGCAACAGTTCGTCGAGCAGTGCCAGGCTGTACACCTCCGGCTCGAGGCGGTAGCGCAGCAGGGCGTCGAAACTGGCCGGCTCGGGGTTGAGCACCAATATGGGAAGATGCACGCCGGCATGGCGGAGTTCAATGCCTTCGTCGGCATAGGCGACGCCCAGGTAGTCGACCTGGTGAAATTCGAGCAATTTGGCTACTTCCGCCGAGCCACTGCCATAACCAGCGGCTTTTACCATGACCATCATTTTTGCGCCCGGCGCCAGCTGCCGGGTGTACACGTTGAGGTTGTGCACCAGGGCGCTCAGGTTTACTTCCAGCACGGTTTTGTGGGCCTTTTGCTCCAGACGCCGGGCAATGCGTTCGAAAGCAAAAGAACGGGCCCCTTTGATGAGCACGAGTTCGTCGTGGAAGTCGTGCCATTGTGCTGCCTGTAAAAATGCGTTCGTATCCGGGAAAAAGGCAGCGTCGAAATCCGCAGGCAAATTGCGCCCGATGGCCGGAATATCGGAGCCGATCCCGATCAGGCGCTGCACGCCGTGTTCCCGGATCGTGGTCGCCACCTCGCGATACAACTGCTTGTCTGCTCCACTCTGCAAAAAATCGGACAGGATGAGCGTCAACCGGCCTGCGCGCGACTGTTGTGCGGCAAACTGCAGCGCGATGCGCAGGGAAGCCAGGTCGTTGCTGTAAGCGTCGTTGATGATGGCACAGCGGTTGATGCCGGCTTTTAGCTCGAGGCGCATTTCAACGGGTTCGAGGCGCTGCACCCGGTTGCGAAAAGCGGCGGGCGCCACGCCGAGCGCCAGCAGGGCGGCCATGCAGTGGCAGGCGTTTTCAATGGAAGCGGCGTCGGTAAATGGCAGGCGCACGGTAAAGGCAACTCCATGTTCCACCGTACAGGCCAGCTGGGTGTACGCCGCCCTGGCGGCTGATTCCAGGACCCGGATCTCCAGTACGGCCCGCCGCCCCTCGCGGCTCCAGTTTACCGCGCGGCGCCCCGGTTTGGCCTTCGCCCAGGCTTCGGCGGCAACGGCGATAAGCGGATGGTCGGCACAAAAAATGAGGATGTCGGCCGTGTCGAACAGGCGCATTTTCTCCTGCAGCTTGACTTGTTCGGACGGGAAGCCTTCCCGGTGCGCCGGGCCGAGGTTGGTGAAAATACCGATGCCGGGCCGGATAATTTGCGCCAGGCGCTCCATTTCACCCACTTGTGAAATACCGGCCTCAAAGATTCCCAGGGTATGCTGCGGTTGGATTTGCCATACCGACAAAGGCACGCCCACCTGCGAGTTGTAACTTTTCGGACTGCGCACCACCTCTTTGCGGTGCAACAGCTGGTACAACCATTCCTTGACGATCGTCTTGCCATTGCTGCCGGTAATACCGATTACCGGCAGATCGAACTGCGCCCGGTGGTAGGCGGCAAGCGTCTGAAGGGCCTGCAGCGTATCGGCGACATATAAAAAATTGGCTTCCGGAAACGACGCCAGTTCCAGCTGTTGGCTCACCACGAAGTGGCGCACCCCGGCGCGATAGGCGTCGGGCACGAAGCGGTGCCCGTTGTGCCGTTGGCCGGCGATGGCAAAAAACAGCGAAGTAGCCGGGGCGGTGATGCTCCGGCTGTCGAGCAGTAAATGTTCCACGCGCCCGGTAGTGTTGGCGCGCTGGAGCCAACGGGCTTGAATAATGGGCTGGATTTGATCAATGGTATACGACATCGGTACGGGCTGTTGCAAGACGAGCGCCGCACAAAGTTTTTAAAAAAAACAACACCGTACCTTTGTAAAAAACGAAACGTGGAACTCTTGATCCAACACCTGGCCGAACTGGAGGCCGCTATCCCGGCCATTGCCGACGCGCTGGGCGCCCGCCGGAAGGTGGCGTTGTACGGCAGCCTGGGCGCCGGCAAGACCACCCTGGTGCAAGCCTTTTGCCGCTGGCTGGGCGTGGAGGAGCCCACCACCAGCCCCACTTTTTCCCTGATTAACGAATACGGGTTCCACGACCGGCAGGGCTACCCTGCGCTGGTGCACCACCTCGACCTGTACCGCCTGAATACCGTGCAGGAAGCCCTGGATATTGGTGTCGAGGATCTTTTATACGACCCCTGGTATTGTTTTATCGAATGGCCGCAACTCATCGAACCGCTACTGCCGGAAGACGCCGCAAAAATTCAATTGGACATTTTAAGCGAAACCGCCCGGCGTCTGCTAATTTTGTAGATCAAACGGCAACGTTCCGGTTTTCCGCAATCCCGGGTTCCGAATGGCTTAACTTCACGAAGAATGGAAACCCTCGCTACTACATTTGGCCAAATGGCCACCAAAACGGAAATGCTGGAGGTGGTGCCAAAGCAGCAGCACCTGTTTATCGGTATTTTAAAAGAAACCACGCTGCAGGAAAACCGGGTGGCGCTGGTCCCCCATTCGGTGGCCACGCTCACGGCACACGGGCACCGGGTGGTCGTGGAAGCGGGCGCCGGAGACAAGTCCAAATTCAGCGACAATGACTATTCCGAAGCGGGCGCCGAAATCGCCAAGAGCCCCGACGAGGTCTTTAAAGCCGACCTGCTTATCAAGGTAGCGCCGCCCACCCTCGAAGAAATCGACCAGATGCGCCCCAACCAGGTGCTCATCTCGCCGATCCACTTGCCGCTGCTCAACCCCGAGTACATCACCAAACTGCAAAAAAAACGGGTGATCGCCCTCGCGATGGAATACATCCGCGACGACGAGACCGGCGTGTTCCCCATCGTACGGGTCATGAGCGAAATTGCCGGCACCAGCGCCATCCTGATCGCGGCCGACCTGCTCTCCACGGCCCGCGGCGGCAAAGGTGTGCTGCTGGGCGGCATCGCAGGCGTGCCGCCGGCCAAAGTGATCATTCTCGGCGCCGGCGTGGTGGCGGAGTTTGCCTCACGCACAGCGATCGGCCTTGGCGCCGAAGTGCGTATTTTCGACAACAACGTGTACAAACTGATGCGCCTGCAAAAGCACGTGGGCCGGCAGTTGCACACTTCCGTGATCAACCCCATGCACCTGCGCGAACAACTGATCACCGCCGACGTGGCTATCGGCGCCATGCACTCCGGCCACGGCCGCACACCGGTGGTGGTGCCCGAAGACATCGTGCAGCGCATGAAACCAGGCTCCGTGATCGTGGACGTCAGCATTGACCAGGGCGGTATTTTTGAAACCTCTCAGACAACCAGCCTCGACAAACCCACTTTCGTCAAGCACGGTGTGATCCACTATTGCGTGCCCAATATCCCTTCGCGGGTGGCGCGCACAGCCTCCGACGCTATCAGCAATATTATTACCTCGCTGTTGCTGAAGGCCGAAGCCGGGGGTATCATTCCGCTCATCACGGGCCACGAAGGGCTCCGCAACGGCGTGTACACCTACAAGGGCTGCCTCACCAACGCCTACCTCGGTGAGCGTTTTCAGTTGAAAACCACGAGTTTGGATTTGCTGATTACCTCCGATTTTTAACCGTATTATTTATCCCAGCATTCTTTCGCCACCAATTGGGCAAACGCCGGCTCGCGCACCAGGCGCAGGTAGGAGTCGCGGTTGTTTTTCAGGTTTTCGTACGGTTTTGCCGTTTGGAAGATCAGGTCGGCCAGCTGCTGCCAACCGCGCTGTTCGAGGGTAAGCCTGGCCAGACAGAGGCTGTGACCGGCTGTGGCTTCGGGATGGGCCCGGGCCTCAGCCAGGCGCGCCGATTCGAGGTAGCGGGCCAGGGTATTGTCGGAGGGTTGAAAAAAATCCACCTGGTGCACCTGGGGCTCATCGGGCAGGTAGCGGACGGCAAAGGCGTCGCGATCGGCGAGCGGAAAGCCATTGGGTAGTATGATCTGGCCGGTGTCCTGCACGTAAAAAAAGCCCGAAATTTGGTCGTTGCCCGGTGTCGTGAACCCGTAAAACACGCGGCGGTGCTGCGCGTCCTGCGCGATGACCAGTTGCGCAACGGCGGTTTGGCCGCGAGCCGCCAAAAGCTGCTGGTTTTCGGGAGTCTGGCTGCTCGTCAGCATGGTGCCGCTCAGGCGCTCTTCCATCTGTTTTTGCGCCCACCAGCGCAAGCCGACAAAAACGACGCTCACTACAAGCACCAGCCCGCCGATCAGGATGGCCATATACTTGCGGTTCCGGCGCTCGTCGGCCCGGCGTAAACGGTTGCGCGGGGTGTCGATCTTTTTGTTGACCTGAAAATCGTAGGAAAACCCCTCCTTTTCTTTGACCACACTCACTTCGCACAGCTCGTCTTCGACGAAAAAGGAATAGGTACGCGACTCTTTGACCGAAAAGTCGACCTGAATGACGCGCAAATCGCAGTGCAGGAGCAGGTGCCCGCTCCGGTCGCCGTGGTATATGCCCACCCGGTGCCGGCCACCGAAATCATCCAGATACACCCAGCCGACCTGAGCCATGACGCATATGTGTTTTTTAAAGCGTGTTTAAATTTCAGTGCCGAAGCGAGCGGGCGCAAATTTTGTTTCAGACAAGGCAAAATTTACAGCTATAGCCGGGCGCCTATGGCGAAAATTTTAACGAAGTATGAAACAAGTTTTGCCCTTCGTAGCCCGGTGGTTGAAATTTAAACACGCGCTTAGTTGCGAGTTTTAAACGACCGGCCGGTTGGAGTGTGTTGGATAAAGGTTTTTCAGGCGTTTTGTTGTGGTTCCCTGGACGAATTTCTGAAATATATTGGCAATAGGCAAGGGCTTAGGTATGTTCGTGTTCTGAATTTTCAAGTTGCGCTTTACCCACTCTGCCATGTGACTATGAAGCATATTAAAATCGATTCCTGGCAACAATTTATTGAAATCGTCTCCGGGCCAACGTTCCGGAGTTGGGCGTTTCGGGGCCAGTCCGACGCCAGCTGGCAATTGTTCAGTACGCTGTCGCGCTATTTTTTGAACTATCATGTCCATCCTGATGCCTGGCAGCAACAAGAATACCGGATACTCCGCATTTTTCGGCGGAAATCGCACCTTTTCCTGGACCACATTCCCGAAGAGAATGATGCGTTTCAATGGCTCGCCCTGATGCAACACCACGGAGCGCCAACCCGGTTGATCGACTTTACCTGGTCGCCCTATGTGGCAGCATTTTTTGCCCTCGATCATGCGACAGCCGACGCGGCCGTATGGGCGCTTTTCCCACCGGGGTTAAATAATTCAAAAGTGAAGACCTTGCGCGCCAGCCAAAAAGTTACTGCAGATGAGATCGGACCCTGGGTGGAAGGTAATTATGAAACCTATTTTTTGCCAAACGACAATCCGTTCGTCGTGATTGGCGAGCCGCAGCGGATGAACCAGCGGCTCATCGCACAGTCCGGCACGTTTGTACTACCCGGCGTGCTTCACACACCGGTAGAAGATCTTGTGCCGGCCGATTCCATTACAAAATTTACCTTCACCACCTCCCAGGTACGGCGGCAAGCAATGGCTGAATTGTACAAAATGAACATTAGTCACGCTACCCTGTTCCCCGGGCTGGATGGGTTGGCGCGTTCCCTGGCGTACGAACTGGAGTCGCATTGGGCGTTTGATCCGATCACAATGGAGCAGCATAAAGGATTTTACATCGAATAGGACACACCGGCAAGAGCATGCCAACCGGCCAGCAGGGCGCCATAATTGCTTCTCCCTCCCGGGCAAAAGCATCCAACCGACTTTGTTCAGCAGGTGATTGCGGGCAATCGGGATTCGTCCGGCAATGTTTTTAATACGATGTAAGGTGGTTGGCTTATCCGACCTCCGTTCCCACCCGTTTTTTCCCTTTCACCTTGGGCCGGCCGATGCTCAGGTAATGGAAGCCCTGGGCCTTGGCCTGCTCCAGGTCGTACACGTTGCGGCCGTCGAAGATGACGGGTTCGTTCAGGAGTTCGAGCATGCGTTCAAAATCGGGCGTACGGAATTCGCTCCACTCGGTAGTGATGGCCAGGCAGTCGGCGCCGGCCAGCGCATCGTACATGTTGGAGACAAAGCGGATACGGTCGCCGTAAATGGCCTGTACGTTGGTCATGGCTTCGGGGTCGAAAGCCTGCACGCGCGCGCCGGCGGCCAGCAGTTCGTCGATGATCGTCAGGGCCGGGGCCTCGCGGATATCGTCGGTGTTGGGCTTGAACGCCAGCCCCCAAACCGCGATGGTGCGGCCGGTGAGGTCGTTTTTGAAGAAGCGGCGGATCTTTTTGGTGAGCACGCTTTTCTGCAGGGTGTTGGTTTTCATCACCGATTTCAGGATCTTGAAATCGTATGCATGCTCGCTGGCGGTTTTTGCCAGGGCCTGCACGTCTTTGGGGAAGCAGGAGCCTCCGTAGCCGATGCCGGGAAAGAGGAAGCGCTTGCCGATGCGGCTGTCGCTGCCGATGCCGATGCGCACCTGGTCAACGTTGGCGCCCACTTTTTCACACAGGTTGGCGATCTCATTCATAAACGAGATCCGGGTGGCGAGGTAGGCGTTGGCCGCATATTTGGTCATTTCGGCCGAGCGCTCGTCCATAAAGTAGATCGGGTTGCCTTGCCGCACAAAGGGTTCGTACAGCTGGCGCATCACTTTTCGCGCTTTCTCGCTGCGGGTGCCCACTACCACGCGATCGGGTTTGAGAAAATCCTCTACCGCAACGCCTTCGCGCAGAAATTCGGGGTTCGACACCACGTCGTACATTTTCCGGGGCAGTTTTTCGGCCAGGATTGCGGCTACCTTTTCGGCGGTGCCAACCGGTACGGTGCTTTTATCGACGATCACCTTGTATTCGGTGATCATGGCGGCGAGTTCATGGGCCACACCCATGATGAACGACAGATCGGCGCTGCCGTCGCCGCCGGGTGGTGTGGGCAGTGCCAGGAAAATGATCTGGCTGCGGTCCACGGCTTCGCGCAGGTTGGTGGTGAAATGCAGGCGCCCCTCCTTGGTATTGCGGTCGAACAAGACATCCAAGCCCGGTTCGAAAATGGGGATTTCGCCATTTTTCAGGCGTTTGACTTTTTGTTCGTTGTTGTCGACGCAAATGACGGTATTGCCCGTTTCGGCAAAGCATGTACCGGTTACCAGTCCAACGTAACCCGTACCGACGACGGCGATATTCATGTAGTTCAGTGCTTTATCAGTTCATGAAAATGGCCCGCAAAGATAGCGCGCCAAATCCTGTTTTTCTACGGGGGGAAATAATAGCGGCCGATTGAAATTAAATTTGGAGCAAACCCAATACTTTTGGACAATCGAAAATCAGGCTTGCTATGCCCAATTTATGTTGCCGGATACTCCTGTCGTGGTGGCTGACGGCTTTTTTGTTACCCATCGGTTTTTTCGCTCAAACACCGAAAGACGGCGAAAACATCGTGCCCAACCCGGGCTTCGAGCGCTTTGTTAGCCCGCCTGTCGGCTGGTCGTATAAAGGCGCTTATTTCGGGCAGGTGGTCAAATACTGGTTCAGCGCCACCACCGCCAGCCCCGATGTGTACGGCCCGGGTGTGAAAGTGCCGAAAGACTGGGCCGACAAAGGCTTCGGCGATCAACTCACCCACAGCGGACGCTGCATGGCGGGGCTTACGCTCTACGGCTGCACCAATGGCAAACCCCACTGTCGCGAATACGTGGAAATTCAGCTCGCCCAACCGCTTGTGCCCGGCCAGACCTATCTGGTGGAATGCTGGGTCACCCACCTGCAACGCTCCCTGCAGATCGATAAACTCGGTTTTTGCTTTTCCGAAAACCGGGTCGAACGCCAGGCCGACGAGCTGCTGCCGCTCGAACCGCAATTTGCAGCCACCGATTTGATCGAAGCGCCCAAGGGCAAATGGAAGAAACTGAGCGGCCAGTTTCAGGCCCAAAATGAAGCGGAATACCTCGTGATCGGCAACTTCTCCGACGACAAGGACACCCGCATAAAGGCGTATCGCGACGATTGCTTCAACTACGCCTACTATTACATCGACGACGTATTGGTCAAAAAAGTGCCACCCTTTATCGCAGTGCCGGTTAAACCCGACGATATCCGCCGGCAGCCCCTGGAGGAAGGCAAGGCCATCCAGTTGAAGGATATTTATTTCGAGTTCGACAAATACGAACTCATGCCGCGCTCCTATGTCGAACTCGAAAAGCTGCTCCAAATTCTGCGCGAAAACCCCAAAATGACCATCCAGATCGTCGGGCACACCGATAATATCGGCAAAAACGACTACAACAAATACTTGTCGCGCAAGCGCGCCAAATCGGTGGTACTTTTCCTCATGGAAAATGGCATTTCGCCCGGCCGCCTGCGGTATTTCGGTGAAGGAGAATCGAAACCCATCGACACCAACGATACCGAAGCAGGGCGTTTCAAGAACAGACGGGTAGAGTTTGTAATTTTAAAACGTTGATTTACAAAATCTTAAATTAATACGGCTATGGAATAACCGATTTTACACCAACCATCCATACGGAACAACAGCTATGAAACAAAAACAACTATTGATCGCTTGCCTGGCGCTCCTGGCCCGGCTTTCGGTGGCCCAACAGGTCTCTGACACCGCTTTCACCTTTACCAATCCGAATCCGCATGCCGCCCAAGGGCAGGGCAGTACGGTATGCCTCGACGAAGCGCATTTCAACTTCCACACCCTCGATGGGCGTTATGCCAGCTTCGGAAAAGTACTCCGCGACGACGGCTACCGGGTGCAACCCAACCGGGCGCCGTTTACAGCGGTCGCCCTGGCCGGTTGTAAGATACTCGTCATTTCGAATGCGCTCGACAGCGCATCCGCGGGGGATAAAGGCTGGCAGTTGCCTACCCCATCGGCCTTCGGTGCGGACGAAATTGCCGCCGTCAATGCCTGGGTGCGAAACGGCGGGCGCCTGTTCCTGATCGCCGATCACATGCCTTTTGCGGGTTCGGCGCAGGACCTGGCCCGCTCGTTCGGCGTAAAGTATGAGAACTGTTTCGCACTCGACAACCGCCACCGCACACCGGAACGGTTTTACCGGGGCAATAAGTCGCTGCTCGAATGTCCGCTCACCCGCGATGTCGACACGGTCGTTACCTTTACCGGCAGCGCATTTTCACTGCCCAAAGGCGCCCAGCCCATTCTCGCCCTGCGCGATTACACCCTCCTGTTCCCCGAAGTGGCCTGGCAGTTTGGCGAGACCACCCCACACCGCAATAGCCAGGGTTTGTATCAACTGGGTTATTTGCAATACGGCAACGGGAAAGTGGCCGTGTCGGGTGAAGCCGCCATGTTTTCGGCCCAACTGAGCGGCCCCAACCGCAGCCCCATGGGCATGAACCAACCAGAAGCCCGGCAAAATGCCCGGCTTCTGCTCAACCTGCTGCACTGGCTCGATGAGTAGGGGATTCAAAAAAACACGTTGTGGCGGAAAAATACGTCGGTTTTTTATAGGCGTTCCCGGCCATATTATATTGATTGTTAGTGTTTTGTTTTTTATAACGTAATTTTACGTTATTTAGCCTAAAAAATAGTTGCATTGCCAAATATTGCGTTATACCTTTGTGTCGCACTAAACGACAGATGCCATCTATGCAAAAACTAACCAAGGCAGAAGAGGAGGTCATGCAACTGCTCTGGGAAATTGAGCGGGGCACCGTGAGCGACCTGCTCGAAAAATGCGAAGCGCCCAAGCCGCCGCACAGCACGATTTCCAGCGTGGTGCGTATCCTGGAAAAGAAAGGCTACGTCGACCACAAAGCCTATGGCAAAACGCATGAGTATTTTCCGATCGTAACCAAGGAGGCCTACGGCAAACGTTCGCTGACTGACGTACTGCGCAACTACTTCGACGGTTCGGTGTCGCGGCTGGTGTCGCACCTCGTGGAAAACGAACAATTGAGTGAGCGCGACCTGGCCGAAATCATGAAAAAACTGGACGAAAACGCCTGACTATGCCCGCTTATCTTTTTCTGGTCACGCTCTGCTGGGCACTTTTTGCACTGCTCTATGTGCTGTTGTTGCGCCGCGAAACCTTTTTCCACGCCAACCGGGTGTATTTGCTGAGCGCGGTCGGCCTGGGGCTGATCCTGCCCCTGGCCGGCCGGCTGCCGGCCGGTATCGCAACCGCGGTGGCGGCGCCCCTGCCGGCGATCACCATAGGCCTGCAGCCGACAGGCCAAGCGACCGACGGGGCCACCGCCTGGCTCAGCCTGCTGTTTTGGATATACCTGGCCGGCGCCGGCTTGGCCGCTCTTCGCATGGCCTGGGGCATGGGCCAATTGATCGGCATTGCCCTGCATGGACAAACCGAGCGACTGCCCGACGGCTGCCGGCTGATCCGAAGCAGTGAGGCCCGGCTGCCCTTTTCGTTCTTTCACTGGATCTTTGTGCCGCTGGATGCCGACCCTGAAGCGGGCGATTTTCAGCGCATGCTCGCCCATGAGCGCGCGCACGCGTCGGGCAGCCATAGCGTCGATGTATTGTTGCTTGAACTCCTGTGCGTGGCGTTTTGGTTTCACCCCCTGGCGCATTGGTACCGGCGGTCGTTGCGCGCGGTACACGAATACCTGGCCGACGGCGTCGCAGCCCGGCAAACCGGCCGGCGGCAGTACGGCCTGCTGCTCCTGTTGCAAACCCACCCCGGAGGTGCATTGCTGTGCGCCAACCATTTTTTCCAATCACCCCTCAAGCAACGCCTGTTGATGCTCACCCGCAGCGCCTCTGCGCCGGTGCGGAAGTGGAAATTCGGGCTGGCGCTGCCCCTGGTCTGGACCCTGTGGTCGGTTGCCGTGCAGTTCCCGGTTGATGGGGCTCCTCAACCGGAAGCACAGCACCCCGAAGCATTCGGGCCTGCGGAGCTGGACCAGGCGCCCAGCTTCCCGGGCGGCATGGCAGCCCTCGTCGATTTTCTGACTACCCAGATCCGGTACCCGGAGGAAGCCCGGCGGGAACGGGCAGGCGGGCTGGTGCTCGTACAGTTTGTTGTCGACAAAACCGGTGCGCTCCACAGTATCGAACCCGCTCCTGCCCCGCCCAATGCGCGCCCGGCACTCCAACGCGCGGACTTGGAACAAGAAGCCATCCGGGTGGTGCAGCGCATGCCTCCCTGGGCGCCCGGGTATAAAAACGGCGTGCCGGTGGCCTGCAAAATGACCTTGCCCATCCGGTTCAAACTGGAGTAATCGAATACGATCCATGCAAATTCCCCGATGCTCATTGCCGGCGCTCAGCGTTCGGCCGTGCCGGAGGCATTTAGAAAAATATCCTTTCATCACACAACTTGAATTGCTATGCAAACAAAACACATTCCGTTCCTCACCTGGCTGCTCGGCGCAGCCTTTACCCTCTGCCTGGCCGTGCCGGCATCCGCGCAAAAAACCGGCAAGGTGGAAAAAGAACCGGGATACCCGGGTGGTATACCGGCGCTGATCGAATTCATGGCCCAGCACATTCAATACCCCGAGGCGGCCCGCAAGGAAAAAGCCGAAGGGATCGTCCTCCTGAGATTTACTGTGGGGCAGGACGGCGTCCTGTCCGATTTCAAAACTGTAACCGAAGGGAGTCAAAACCCCAGGGCCGATTTTGTGCGCGAAGCGGTCCGGGTCGTGAAGACGATGCCGAAATGGATACCGGCCGAGGTAGACGGCAAAGCCGTGTCCGCAGAAATGGTGTTGCCCATCAAGTTCAAACTGGATAGCGACAAGGACAAACCCTGACCCTGTACTGTGCAACCAAGGCCAAGGCGATCGCGCCGGTTGTTTTGGCGCCAGCCGGCCAACGGCGCATGGAGTCGTGCCCGGTCAGATTGGAAACGCCCGTTATAACGGTCTTGAGAACAATACTACCGGCAGGAAACGCGGGCGAAGGCATAAAAAAGGATCGGCGGGTGCCGGAGCATTCAGCCCCGGCGCCCGCCGATTGTTATTTGCAACTGGTCAGGTTGGTTCAACTCGCGCGCTTATAACCCAGCACCCATCCAATAACACCGCCGTTGATGGCGCCCATAACCGTGCTCACGACCACGTCGAGCAAGGCTCCGTTCATACTCATTGTATTGGTAGCCGCGATCATGTAAAGATCGAAGCTCAATGCAATCAGTGCGCTCAACCAGGCGCCTGCAATCATACCGGCTTTGAACGTGGTGATGCCCGCCCAGCGATCGAAGATCATAGCGAACAACAGTGCCCATACGATGTTACTTAACGCAATCGCCCAAAGCTCCGGCGGGTTCTTTTCGAACCCTTCAATGTGCGGATTGATGGACCGCATGGTATCCATCAACAGGACGCCGTAAACAAGCCAGCCCAGCAGGAACATGGCAATGCCACCGGCAAGCGCAGCAAGTAAAACTCGATTGTTCATTTCGTTTTGATTTTAGTGAACAGTTGATTTGTTCTGCGAAAGTACAATAGGACATAATATTTCAAAAGAAATATTTTTTATTTACCAATACTTGTTCCAATTCTCAAAAAGACACAAACTCCATTGCCCGTATGGCGCCGTGGAATAATCGGCATACATTTGAACACGCTTTGGCCAGGTCCTGACCTTTTATTTGAGCAAGGGCCTGCGGCACCTTTGCAGCGTAAAATGTCAACTACCGTGTCTATGGAACCTTCTCCGTCTCACTTGAGCAACCGCGAAGCACTGCCTTCTCCGTGGCAGGCGCGCGCGGCGGCCGTCCCCCACCGGAACCGGCGTTTTGCGCTGCGCGATTATATCCTCACGCTCGACCCGCAACGCGACTGCCAGGAAATCTCTTATCTGTTCACCTGTTATGAATTCCCGTGGGACGTGACCCGTTCGCTCGAATTTGCCCTGTTCCGGGTGTTCGGCGTGGCCAAGGGGACGCCCTTGTTGGTGCAAACCGGTGAATTTGTGCAACGCACGCAAAAACGCTACGACGATACGGTACTTATCCTCTCCGAAATACTCGAATACGGCTATGACAGCCCGCGCGGTCAGGCGGCCATTGTGCGCATGAACAAGCAGCACGGCCGCTATTCCATCCCGAACGACGAATATATTTACACGCTTTCCACCTTCATCCTCGAACCCGTGCGCTGGGTGAACCGCTACGGATGGCGCCAGGTGACGGAAGTGGAAAAACAATCGGCTTTCTATTTCTGGACGGAACTGGGCCGGCGCATGGGCATCCGGGATATGCCCGGTTCGTATGAAGCGTTCGACGCGTTCAACCGCGCCTTCGAACAACAGCACTTCCGGTATTCGCCCGACAATGAGATTATTGCCGTTGCCACCCGCAACCTGATGCTGTCGTGGGTGCTGCCCAAACCGCTCTGGCGCGTTGGCGCGCCGGCGGTGCATGCCTTGATCGACGATGCGCTGCTGTCGGCCGTAGGTATGCGACCCGCTCCAAAATTTCTGCAAGTGTTGGTGCGCGGTTCGGTTTGGCTCCGGGGCCGCCTGATCCGCCTGTTGCCCCCACGGCGCCGGCCGCGGCTTTTGACCAAAGAACCCAACCGGACCTACCCGAACGGGTACCGCATCGCCGATTTGGGCGCGAATCCCTAAAAACAGCGCGCCCTTCCGGATCAGCAGAAGGGCGCGCGTATATGTATTTCAGCCTCGCCGGCCCGGATCAGTTGTTGAACGGCAAAAAGCCGTAATCTTTTCCGTAGCGCAGCATTTGTTTTACAAAATCGGTTTCGGCTTCTAGTTTGACATCGGTGATTTTACCCTGTTTGTCTTTTACCAGCACCAGGCGCGGCTGTACAAAACCGGAATAGGGCTTTACCGGAAGCGCCGCAAAACGGTCGTGCACTTCTTTCACCACGGCAGCATCCACTTTTACGCCGTAGTTTTCGACGAGGTCGTGGGCGGCATTTAGGTCGCCTTCCGATTTAATACGCTGAATTTCAGCCAGCAATTGGCCGAACAGCGCGCGGAGTTTGACATAGTCCTGAATGTGCAGGTAGGTTTTACCATTGCGTACCTCCCGGGTTACCACGTTTTCTGCTTTGCCCTTTTCAACAACCCAGGAGGCGACCAGGTGGCGGTTGCGCATGTGATCTTCCTCCAGGTTGTCGCCCGGCTTGATGCGGCGCAGCTGCTGGATCAGGCCGTTGCGCAGGTAGTTGTCGTACTCGGCTTTATAGGCCTCGTTGTCGGGCAGCAAGCCCCACTCCACCAGTTTGGGGTCGGGCATAAAGTAGAGGGCGACCAGGTCGGCGCGGGCTTCTTCGAGGGTACTGGCGTACTGTTGGAGCGAAACGTGCGGTTCCGAAACACCGGGTTTGAGTTTGCCACTGGCGTGTCCGATCACTTCGTGCAAGGCAGTGTGCATTTTGCCGCAGGCTTCGGCGTATTTTTTGGCGCGCTCGATTTCGGCCGGGTCATTGGCAAATTCAGCCGTAGCGAGGGCGCCGCCCGCCTTGTTGTAGGCATTTTCGATGTTGTTGAGGCTGACCGATTTGGAGCCGTATTGTTCGCGAATCCAGTTTGAATTGGGCAGGTTTATCCCGATGGGGGTCGCAGGGGCGCAGTCGCCGCCTTCCATGGCCACATTGATCACGCGGTACGATACGCCTTTCACCGTATCTTTCTTGTATTGGGCGGGGATGGTGCTGTTGTCTTCAAAATACTGGGCATGCTGGCTCACGATGGCCATTTTTTTCGTGGCATCGGGGTCGTTGTATTGCACCACGGCTTCCCAATCGCCTTTGTAGCCTTTGGGGTCGTGGTACACCTCTATAAAGCCATTAATGAAATCGACGGAGCTGGAGGTATCCTGCACCCAGGCAATGTTGAATTGGTCGAATACCTTCAGGTCGCCGGCCTCATAATATTCGATCAGGAGTTTGATGGCTTTTGCCTGCTGTTCATTTTCGGCATAGGGCCGGGCCGCTTTCAGGTTATGGATGATCTGGTCGATCGAGTGTCCGTACAGGCTGTTGATACCGCCCCGCCACACTTCTTCAAAAGGCTCTCCTTCGTGGCTCATCGCCAATCTGGAATTGAGGCCGATGGCAGGTGGATTGGGGCCGGCTTCTTGCAACAGGCGCTTGTAGTATTCATCCACCTGGGTGGCGCTGATATTATCGTAAAAATTTACGGCCGAGGCTTTAACCACGTCGACGCCCGCATCCTTGTTGGTGCGTTTGGCCAATACCGTGGGGTCGAACATAACGGGGGTGAGGGTGGTCAGCAGGTCCTGCACATTTTCATTGGGAAGAATTGGAAGCCGGGAAGAGTCGCTGTTCTGCACGAGGTCGGCAAAATATTCCTCGGAGAATCCGGGCAAAATTTTGGTTTCGTTGTAGTGGTGGTGTATGCCGTTACTGAACCAAACGCGTTTGGCGTAGAGCACAAATTGTTTCCAATCCGCCGAATTGCGGTTCCCCCTGTACGATTCGAAGATCGTTTCGATCGTCTTGCGCACTTTGAGGTTGTATTTGCAGTGCTGATCGTAAATAATGTCGCGTCCGTCGAGGGTGGCCTCGCTCAGGTAATAGATGAAAAGTTTCTGGTTGAGGGTGAGCTGATCCCAGCCGGGCAGTTCATACCGCAGGATTTGCAGATCGGCAAAAGTGTCGAGCACCACCGGCCCGTCGAACCTTCCGGTCGTGGAAAAATCGGGGCCCTGGCGGCAATTCGTCAAAGCAAGCAGCCCGCCAACAAGCAGGGCCAATAATCGAATGTTTTTCATGCGTGGTAAGGTTTAAATCCGGGCAGTCCGTTCCGTTATTTCTTTTCCGCGACCAGTTGCATCAATTCGTCAAAAAGGGACTGGATTTTCGGATCGATCGGGTGCTCCCCGTCGCCCCAGGAAATCCGGCGCTGCTGGCCGTCATCCTGAAATTCAATAAATTGGTAGGTGTTTCCCGGGTGCATAAACTCCGTGTGCAAAAGCCCCAGCGACTCGGCCGTTTCAAACAGGCGCTTGGCGGTCCGGCGTTTTGCGGCAGCGACTTCCATAGGCTGTGGCGCCTTGGAGCCGAACTTGAACAGCTGGCCGTTTTCGAGCAGGGTGTACGTCGTTTCCATGCCGGTAAAACCGCCGCCGTTTCCAAAGCGAATTTGCTCGCCCGGCAAGTCCATTG
>JBGARJ010000092.1:0-10306 GCA_044230315.1 Saprospiraceae bacterium | reverse complement strand
GCGCTGTGGTGTTGTGGCCCCGTCGTGTATGGCAAATCCTTACCACTTTCTCCCACGCTGGAAAAGTTTTCTTTACGGCGCTTCCCACTTTTTACCCGGCACATTCCGGTTCCTTGTTTTGAAGGCAGCCGATAAACCGCCAAAACTGCCTCCAACGGTTGAAATTCGGGTGTTTCGACAGATTTAAAAACTGTCAACTAGCTGACTAAAGCGTTGAAATGAATTTTCCTACCATTTTTTGACACTTTTTAAAGCATTGTAAATGAGTAATTTATAAAATACTTTGAAAAAATTATTTTTGAAATCCCTAAAAATGTGTTCAAGAGTGGTAAAATGTGGGAAAATGGTTTACATTTGTGGCGTAAACAGGTAGTGTGAAACTGCCTGTATCGTTTATCTGTTCAAAATTCCCTCATAGCGTGAAACTCATCGGCGAATACCCGGTAGCCATTGACAATAAAGGGCGGTTGCGATTACCCACAGCGCTCCTGCGTCAACTCGGCGAGAAACCTTCCGAAGCGGAAGGGTATGAGTTTGTGCTAAATCGCGGCTTCGAAAAATGCCTCACCTTATATCCGAAGCCCGTGTGGGACGACATTACCGCAAAACTTGGCCGGCTCAACCGTTTCAACGACCGCAACCGTATGTTCTTCCGGTCCTTCTACCTCGGCGCAGCGCCGGTCATGACGGACAGTGCCGACCGTATCCTCCTGCAAAAGCCGTTGATGGATTACGCCAGCCTGAATTCGGATGCCATTCTCATCGCCATGGACGATCGCATCGAGATCTGGTCGCCTGAGCAATACGAGGCTATGCTCAGCATCGATCCGAACCAGTTTGCCGACCTGGCCAACGATGTCATGGGCGGTGGCGAAGAAGGGGTGGGGGATACCGACGAATAAACAGCAAGCAATGTACCATGCACCCGTTTTACTATCCGAATCGCTCGATGCGCTGCAGCTCCACACCGGTGGAGTGTACGTGGATGCGACTTTCGGCGGTGGCGGGCATGCTGCAGCCATATTAAACCAGCTGGGCGACAACGGTCGCCTGTACGCTTTCGATCAGGATGAAGATGCCCGGGCAAACGCTATGAACAAGCCCTTTGCCGACCATCCGGGCTTTCAGTTTATCCAATCGAACTTTCGATTTTTGAAACGACAGTTGCGCGCCTCTGGGGTTCGCGCGGGTACGGTGGATGGCATCCTGGCCGATTTGGGTGTCAGCAGCCACCAACTGGATACCCCCGACCGGGGCTTCAGTTACCGGTTCGACGCAGCCCTGGATATGCGCATGAACGCAGACGACGAGCATAGTGCCGCGGATGTACTGAATACCTATAGCGCAATCGAATTGCAGCGGGTGTTCGGCACCTACGGCGAAGTGCGAAACGCCCGGACGCTGGCGCAGGCTTGCCTGCAATTCCGTGAAAAAAGCCGTTTCCGGACAACGGGCGATCTCGTCAGCGTGTGCGAACCCGTAGCCATGGGCGAGCGTTGGCGCTATCTCTCGCAGGTGTTTCAGGCGCTCCGGATGGAAGTGAACGACGAAACGGGCGCCCTCGCCGCTTTCCTGCACGATGCACTGGAAATGCTGCGCAGCGGTGGCCGGCTGGTGGTGATCACCTACCATTCGATCGAGGACCGGATCGTTAAAAATTTCCTGAAATCCGGGAATCCGGAAGGCACGGTGCAACAGGATTTCTACGGAAAAATCGAAAGACCCTTTGAAACTATAACCAAAAAACCCCTGGAACCCACACCCGCAGAAATACAGCAAAATACACGGGCCCGCAGCGCCAAATTGCGCGTTGCCGCCAAAAAATAAACCAAACCCAAACATACCCCGCAACATGGCAAAAGGATTATTAAACGCGCTGAACATTAGCCACCACTCCACGGAGTGGGTGTTTCGCAATTTCTCCTTTTTGCTCTTTCTCGGCTTCCTGGCACTGGTTTATATCGCCAACGCCCACTTTGCGGAGAAAGGCGTGCGTGAAATCCAGCGTCTCCAAAAAGAGATCAAAGAACTAAAGTGGCAGTACACCTCCATCAAAAGTGAAACGATGTATAAATCCATTCAATCCCAAATGGACGCCAGCCTGGAACCGGTGGGATTGGACCTGGCCAATAAAGGACCGAAAGTAATAGTAGTGAAATAGTGGTCAAAACGGGCGCAGGAGTTATTCCCCCCTCCTTCCAACCCTGAACCACACCTGAAAACTTGAACGCTTGCATTATGCTCAACATCAAAAACGAAGTCCTCGTACGGGTTTACCTCATAGCAGCCTTTGTGTTGTTTGTGGCCGTCGTGATCACTGGCCGGTTGTACCAACTGGCGGTGGTGCAGGCTCCGAAATGGCAGTCGAAAGCCGACAGCCTGTTTTTGAAGTTTGTGGATGTGCATGCCGACCGCGGCAATATCCTGGCGGACGACGGGAGTCTGATGGCCACCTCGCTGCCGTTTTTCGATGTGCATTTTGATGCCAAAGCGGAAGGGCTGACCGACGACGTGTTCAACCAAAACGTGGATAGCCTGGCCTGGTTGCTCTCGACCTATATCGACCAGCAATACACCCCCGGCGCCTATCGCGACTGGCTGATCCAGCTGCGGCAGGCCGACCCCAATACCCACGGTATCCGCTATGTGCCCATCGCCAAGGATCTGCCGTATTCGAAAATGTTGATGGTCAAGGATTTCCCGATGTTTCGGCTGGGTCGGTACAAAGGCGGCTTGATCGTAGAACAAAACCCCAAGCGGGAGCGCCCCTTCAAATTGCTCGCCCAACGCACGATCGGTTATGTGCGCGACGGCGCGTTGCCGGTGGGTCTGGAAGGCACGTTCGACAACGTGCTGGGTGGCTCGCTGGGCAAACAACTCATGCTGCGGGTGCCCGGCGATGTGTACATCCCGATCAATGACCTGGCGGAAATAGAACCCCGTTCGGGCGATGATGTCGTCACTACCCTCGATATCAACATACAGGATGTAGCTGAAAATGCCCTGCTGAAAGCGTGTCAGAAACACGAAGCCGACCACGGCTGCGCAATTGTCATGGAGGTTAAAACCGGCGCGATCCGCGCCATGGCGAATATCGGCCGCACGCCGGAAGGCTGGTGGGAAACCTATAATTATGCTGTTGGCGAGCGGGTAGAACCCGGCTCGATGTTCAAACTGGCGTCGTTCATGTCCATGCTGGAAGACGGGTACCTCGACGATTTCGACCTGAAAATTCCGGTGTACAAGGGGAAAGTGAAGTTTTACGACGACGAACTGACGGATGCCGTGCCGCATGGGTTGGACTCGATGACCATCCGGCAAGTATTTGCACAATCCTCCAATGTGGGTACCGCTACCATGGTGCAACAGTTTTATGGCGATACCCGCAAAGCGGCGACTTTTGTCGAGCACCTGCACGATTTCGGGCTCGACCGGCCGACAGAGATCGAGGTAGGCGGCGAAGAAGCGCCCGTCATCAAAAACCCGAATGACCCGAAAAGCGAGTGGTCGGGCACCACGCTGCCCTGGATGAGTATCGGCTACGAATTGTTGTTGACTCCCTTGCAACTGCTCACCTTTTACAATGCAGTGGCTAACGACGGCCGGTTGATGAAGCCATATTTGGTTCAGCGCATTGAAAATTACGGCGAAACGGTAAAGGAGTTCCGGCCGGTCACGGTGAAACGGAGCATCGCCAGCGGCAAGACGATAAAAAAAGCCAAGGAACTGCTTATGGGTGTAGTTGATTTTGGTACGGCCAAAAACATACGCACCGACTTGTATTCCATCGCCGGCAAAACCGGTACGGCCCAATTGAATTACCATAAGTTCAGACCACGCGCCGGCATCCGGTATCAGGCGGGTTTCTGCGGCTTTTTTCCGGCTGATAATCCGGTTTATTCCTGTATTGTCGTCATGAGCGAACCCAAACAAGGCGGTTACCACGGCTCCGAAGCGGCAGCCCCGATTTTTCGAGAGATCGCCGACAAGTGTTTTGCCCTCAAGACCGAATTGCACACGCCGGTCAATGCCGAAGCGCGCCCGAAACTGGTTTCGGCGAAAATGCCGGCCATCGATGCGGGCCAAAAGGAGGATTTAACAAATGCCCTGCAATGGCTCGGCCTGGATTGGTATGGCGATAAGAAAATGCCGGATTGGGCTGTATTGAAACCTGAAAACGACTCTTTGCTCCTGCTCCCGCGGATCGTATCCGACAAAACGGTGCCGTCGGTGGTGGGTATGGGCTTGAAAGACGCTATATACCTGTTGGAAAACCGCGGCTGCAAGGTACGGGTGAGTGGAGTGGGGAAGGTAGCCCGCCAAAGCCTCGCGCCGGGTACGCGGGCCAATGGCAATACGACTGTAATACTCTATTTGGAATAAAGCCCGCTGTGCCTTTGCGCGCCGGCGGTTGTGGCATCCACCACTCACCGGGCGCAAGGAAAACAGGGGGGAAACACCTGAAATTGAAAACGCTTGCCGATTTGCTCCTCCACGTCCCCGGTATCCGTAAAACGCACGGAAACACCGGGATTGCAGTGAAAAACCTGCAATTCGACAGCCGCCGGGTTCAACCGGGCGATTGTTTCGTGGCGATCCGGGGGGTGGCAGCCGACGGGCACCAGTTCATTGACAAAGCGATAGCCAACGGAGCGGTGGCGATTGTTGGGGAAACAGAAATTGCTGGCGAAATATGCGCCGTGCAGGTGGAAAACAGCGCAGTTGCGCTCGGTTACCTGGCAGCGGCTTTTTATAACTACCCGTCGAAGCAACTCCAGGTTGTAGGCGTTACGGGCACCAACGGCAAAACCACGGTCACCACCTTGCTGCACCAGCTCTATTCGGCGCTCGGCTACAAACCGGGACTCCTGGGTACCGTTGAAAACCGCATCGGCGCAGCGACCATGACCAGCACACATACCACGCCGGACGCCCTGAGCCTGCAACAATTGTTGCGCCAGATGGCCGACGCGGGTTGTGCACAGGTTTTCATGGAAACCAGCAGCCATGCCATCCATCAGCACCGGATCGCCGGCGTGGAATTTGCCGGCGCGGTATTCACCAACCTGACCCACGACCACCTCGACTACCATAAAACCTTTGCCGAGTACCGTGATGCCAAGAAGTTGTTGTTTGATCAGTTGCCAGCCACCGCGTTTGCCCTGATCAATGCCGACGATAAGAACGGCCGGTTCATGGTACAGAACACCCGGGCGAAAGTGTACACCTACGGTTTGAAAACGCCGGCCGATTTCAAAACCAAAATGTTGGAGAACGGCCTGAACGGCTTGCACCTTCAATTGGACGGCGAAGGCTTTCACACCCGGCTGATCGGGGCCTTCAATGCCAGCAACCTCACCGCGGCCTACGCGGTAGCGCGCTTGATGGGGACCGAAAAAATGGAAACCCTTACCGCTCTCAGCAACCTGCGCGGAGCGGAAGGCCGGTTCGAATCGATCGTCCACCCGGACAAACCGGAATGCGTGGGTATCGTGGATTACGCCCATACCCCCGATGCGCTGGAGAAAGTGTTGGAAACTATCGCCAAATTGAAAAAAAAGCACTCCAGGGTCATTACGGTTGTGGGTTGCGGCGGCGACCGCGACAAAACCAAACGCCCCGTGATGGCCAGGGTGGCTGCCCAATGGAGCGACCAACTGATCCTGACCAGCGACAACCCCCGAACCGAAGACCCCGCGGCTATCCTGCTCGATATGCAAGCCGGGCTAACCCCGGATGACCACGCGAAAACCCTGACCATCGAAAACCGGGAACAGGCCATTAAAACGGCTTGCCGTATGGTCAACCCGGGCGATATAGTACTTGTGGCCGGAAAAGGCCATGAAAAATACCAGGATATCAAGGGTGTGAAATACCCTTTCGACGACAAAGCAATTTTGAATCAATACTTCACAGGATAATCCAAGACTTGTTTCGAAGCCGCCGAACGCGGCAATTCAGTAAGACATAATAGTGGAGGGACTATTATTTTGAACAGACCGCTGCTGGGCGATGCAAAATCGCCCACAGCTTATTGAAAAATGAACTCCGGCCAAACGGCCGACAAATAGATGAAATTTCAAATATTTTCATAACCAAGCGAAACAGATAAACAGCAGCCGACTATGCTTTATCAGCTTTTTAAATGGCTTGAGGAAACGTACCATGTCCCGGGAGCGGGGTTGTTTCAGTACAGCTCGTTCCGGGCCGGCACCGCCGTGATCCTGTCGCTGGTGATCTCCCTGGTTATCGGCCGGCGCATCATTAACGGGCTCCGCCGCCTGCAGATCGGTGAAACAGTTCGGGAGCTCGGCCTGCATGGCGAAAATTTGAAGGCCGGTACGCCTACCATGGGGGGCGCTATCATCATTGCAGCCACCCTGATCCCTTGTTTGCTGCTGGCACGGCTCGATAATGTATATATCCTGCTCATGATTTTTGCCACGATCTGGATGGCCACTATCGGATTTATAGACGATTATATCAAAGTCTTCAAAAAAGATAAGAAAGGCCTGAAAGGTATCTTCAAGATCATGGGGCAGGTGGGCCTGGGGCTGATCGTCGGGCTTACGATGTTGTGGAGCGACGAAGTGGTGGTTCGGATGGAGCCCGAAACGGCCGCACAGCACGGATACGAAGTGATGAACAGCGTATTTGTCAAAGAGGGTGAAAACTCCTACAAAGAACTGGTCCACGTCAAGGCGCCCATTACCAACGTACCATTCTTCAAAGACAACGAACTCGATTATTCGCGGGTTTTGTGGTTTCTCGGCGATAACGCCGCACATCTGGTATGGATCGTATTCCTGCTGATGACGATCCTGGTGATCACCGCAGTGAGCAACGGCGCAAATTTGACCGATGGACTGGATGGCCTGGCGGCGGGCGTTTCGGCGGTCGTGGTGGCGGCGCTGGGCATTCTGGCCTTTGTGAGCGGCAACTCGGTAGCAGCCGATTACCTGAATATATTGTACATCCCGTATACCGGCGAGTTGGTGATTTTCTCGGCTTGTCTGTTGGGTGGCTGTATCGGGTTTCTGTGGTACAATGTATTCCCGGCCCGGGTTTTTATGGGCGATACCGGGAGTTTGACCCTCGGCGGGATCATTGCGGCCCTGGCGATCATATTGCGGAAAGAACTGCTCATCCCCATCCTGTGCGGCGTGTTTTTGATCGAAAATGTATCGGTGATGCTGCAGGTCTGGTATTTTAAATACACCAAGAAAAAATACGGCGAAGGCCGCCGGATCTTCAAAATGGCCCCGTTGCACCACCATTATCAGAAGGAAGGTTATCACGAAGTGACTATCTCCGTTCGGTTCTGGATTGTTCAAATCCTATTGGCTGTTCTGACGGTCATTACCCTGAAAATCCGCTAAACAAATTATGGCTGATAAAAAACGCATAGTAATCCTCGGCGCCGGCGAATCCGGAACAGGCGCCGCGCTGCTGGCCAAATGGCTGGGCTATGCCGTTTTTGTGTCGGATAAAAGCCCGGTTAAAGCAGCCAATAAAGCCGAACTGGAACAGCATGGCATCGATTACGAAGAAAACCGGCATACGCTCGAACGCATCCTCCAGGCGTCGGAAGTGATCAAAAGCCCGGGTATTCCCGAGAAATCCGAAGTAATGCAAGCCGTCCGGGCCAACGGGATTCCGGTAATCGGTGAAATTGAGTTCGGATGGCGGCACCGGCCGAAAAATAGCCGGGTGGTGGCCATTACCGGCAGCAACGGCAAAACGACCACTACCGGCCTGATCGAACACCTGTTGAAAACCGCCGGATTGCCGGCCGTAATGGGTGGCAATGTGGGCAATTCGTTTGCCCGCCTGGTGCTCGATGATCTGAAAACACCAGGCGCCCAGCGCCGCATCTATGTGGTGGAGACCAGCAGCTTTCAACTGGAAGATGTTACCACCTTTCGCCCGGCCATTGCCCTGTTGCTGAACATCACCCCGGATCATCTGGACCGGTACGATTATAAGCTGGAAAATTATGTACGCGCCAAGTTTCGGGTCAATACCAACCAAAAACGCGGCGATGTCTTCATTTTCAATGGCTTCGACCCGATCATGGCCGAATACCTGAAGCATCATACCCTGGCGCCGGCCAAAAAAATCGCGATCCGGAAAGGGTTTTACAAAGCCGGTTTCATCCGGGTGGGCAGGCACCACCTGTTCGATATGCGGCACGGAAAATTGCGTGGCCCGCACAATATGTTCAATGCGGTGTGCGCCATCCGGACGGCCTTGTTGCTTGGGGCCGACCCCGCACGGATACAGGAAGGGCTCAACACCTTTACCCCGCCGCCGCACCGCCTCGAATGGGTGGCCACCGTGCATGGGGTCAACTGGATCAACGACAGCAAAGCCACCAATGTCGACTCGGTTTTCTACGCCCTTCAGGCGATGGAGCAACCGACGGTCTGGATTGTAGGGGGGCAAGACAAAGGCAACGATTATACGCCCCTGCTCCCGCTGGTGCGCAAAAAAGTGAAGGCCATTGTGTGCATGGGGGTAGATAACAGCAAGATTATCAACACATTTAATAAAATGAAAAAACAAATGGTCGAAACCGGCAGCGCTGCCGCTGCCGTGCAGGCGGCTGCCGGCCTGGCCCGGCCCGGCGACACGGTGTTGCTCAGCCCCGCATGCGCCAGTTTTGACCTGTTTAAAAATTACGAAGACCGGGGCGCGCAATTTCGCGCAGCGGTTCTGGCCCTCAATCAGGATAAACCCGAAACCATAATTCTAAACCATTGATCCTTCACCCATGTCACTAGGCAATCGCATAGCAGCAGAACTCCGCGGAGACCGTACGATCTGGATGATCATCGCAGTGTTGAGCATCATCAGCGTGTTATCGGTGTATTCGGCTACCGGTTCGCTGGCCTGGCAGGCACGCGGCGGCAACACGACCTCCTACCTGCTCCGACACTCGATCATGCTGGCGTTCGGTTTGTTCCTGGTGTATGTGTGCCACCTGCTCCATTACCGCCGCTACCAGCAAATGGCGCCGTTCCTCCTGCTCGTTTCGGTACCGTTACTGGCGCTGACGCTGCTGTTTGGACAAAGCATCAACCAGGCCAGCCGCTGGATCGAGATCCCGATCCTGTCGTTCAGTTTTCAGCCATCCGACTTTGCCAAACTGGCTCTGGTGGTGTATATCGCAAAAGCCCTGACCAAGAAGCAAGAGTATATCACCAGTTTCAAAGAAGCATTTTTGCCGATCATCGTGCCGGTACTCATCATCTGCGGCCTGATAGCGCCGGCCAACCTCTCAACGGCCCTGGTGCTTTTCGGCACTTGTGTGGCCTTGATGTTCGTCGGCCGGGTGAGCATGAAGTATATCTTCCTGCTCGGCTTGTTGGGCATCGTGGTGTTTGCCGGCCTGATCGTGATCGGGCGTTTTGCACCCGATCTGGTGCGCGTGGATACCTGGGTGTCGAGGGTGCAGGATTATCTGCACAATCCCGACGGCGGATACCAGGTGCAGCAGGCCAAGATCGCCATTGCGCGCGGGGGTATTTTCGGTGCAGGCCCCGGCAACTCGGTCGCCCGCAACTTCCTGCCCTACTCGCATGCCGATTTTATTTATGCGATCATTTGCGAAGAATACGGCCTGGTCGGCGGGGTATTGGTGCTGGGCCTGTACGTCATGTTGTTTTTCCGAACGGTCAAACTGGTCACCAAGAGCCCCAAAGCGTTCGGCGCTTTTCTGGCCATTGGGCTGAGCCTGATGCTGACCATCCAGGCGCTGGCCAACATAGCCGTATCGGTGCACCTCGTGCCCTCCACCGGACTAACCCTGCCGATGATCTCCATGGGCGGCACCAGTATGGTATTTACCTCTATCGCGCTGGGCATGATTCTCAGCGTCAGTAAGTTTATCGAAACTATCGACACCAACCCCTCATAAGTCAACCGGAACAACACCCTTTGAAGGTACACAACACGATCTAATGTTATGACACGGCAACTGCGCATATTAATTACCGGAGGCGGAACAGGCGGACACGTCTTTCCGGCGATCGCTATTGCCGATGCGTTGAAACGCCAAATGCCGGACACCGCCTTTTTGTTTGTAGGCGCCGAAGGCAAAATGGAAATGGAGCGGGTGCCGCAAGCCGGATACCCGATCGAAGGCCTGAATATTGCCGGATTCCAACGCGGGTTTTCCTGGACCAGTAGTCGCCGGAACCTGAGTTTCCCATTCAAATTATTCGGCAGCGCGCTGAAAGCCAGGCGCCTCGTCCGGCAGTTTCGGCCCGACGTGGTGATCGGCACGGGCGGCTATGCGTCGGGG
>JBGARJ010000091.1:0-10379 GCA_044230315.1 Saprospiraceae bacterium | reverse complement strand
AAAGTAAAGGTGGTATTGTTGGTGTTGTTGCCCTTGACGATGATCCGGGCCGTACCCGACGAAGGCTGCCCGATCAACAAACCGGCGTTGGAGTTATCCCAGTGTAGGTTTGGCGATCCGCCGATGCCGGAGGTATTGTTGTATTGAATATTGCCCGCGCTGCCAGCCGGACGCACCAGGCTGGCGGCATCGACGCGGGTCGATTGCCCCCAAACGGCCAAGGCCCCTGCCCCGAGGAGCAGCAGCGTCAGCGTTAGTTTTTGGACGGCGGGACGGCGCATTGACGGGCTTTTTCCAGAATATCGGTCAGGGTTCGTTTTTCTTCACGGGCCACGGCCAACTGGCGACGCAGCATGACCAGCCGCTCTACGAGCGCGATTTCGGTTTCAAGGGTGCCGACTTCCTCTGTTTTTTGCGCCAGGTTGGTTTGTACCTGCGCGGTGTCGAAGGGCACGGTTTTGCCGTTTTGGATCAGGACATAACCGAGGCTGTCGCGTTTTTCGATTTTGTAATCGGTACCGGTTTGGGATGTGGCAATAGAAACGGAACAACAGAAGGTCAGCAGGAGAATGAGGGGTTTCATGGTCAGTGGTTAAAGGACTTAGTTGACGGTTACTTTTTTCACGATAATTTTCTGCCCGGCGGATACCGTCCGGGAGAAGGTGATCACCTGGCCGGACACGGTAATATCCTCGCCGGCGCCCCAGTCCATCATCACGCCGTCCAAAAACACTTCGGTATCGGTGGTCAGCGGTGTAAAGCCGGATACCGTGGTAGTGGTCGTACTTGACCCTGGCACATCTTCGAATCGCTGAATAGTGACCGTGGGCGCCGAGGCGCTGGCAGCAATCGTGATGGTATTGCCCGAACGGGTTAAGGCGATGCCGCTGCCCTGCGCAAAGGTTACCGTGCCGCCAGAGGAACCACCGTTGGACGAAAGTACCACAGTGCGGTCGCTACCGGTGCCATCGGCGGCCGTCAGCGTTTGGGCTTCTTGCAGACTGGTGTTGGTGACGCTGGAAATCGTACCGTCGGCAGCCAGGGTGAACACCGGTATCTGGGTGGCGCTGCCGTAGGTGCCGGCAGTGGCTTGCCCGGCCCGGCCGATGCGTTTGTAGGTCAGCGAGGTAGTGCCTGGTGTGATTGTACCGTCGGTACTTAAAACCCAGGCCCCATCGCCCCCGGCAGTGCCCTCCCGGACAAATACGACTTGTCCCGACTGGAAATCGGTGCCGGCATCCGCGTCGCCGGGTCTGGACCAGGCGCCCGCTGCCGTCACCCAAAGGCCGTTTTCCGAGGCCGTAGTTTGCCCGGTGAGCAGGACCCGGTCGCCCGTGACCAGGGTAACGCCGTCCAGGGTCGGGTTGCCGGAAAGCGTTTGGTTGGAGGTGGCTACAACACGCGCGCTTTGGTGCCAGGCAAATGCCCCGGCGTCGATGCTCAGCGTCGGGTTGCCGGCCACGCCGTCGAGGTTGGACTGCCCGAAGGAAAAGCCCAAACCGGCGTTGGTGACGGCTAGGGTACGGTTCGTGAAGGTGCCAGCAGCCGTTTGCACGACCAGGCCAGTACCCGATAGCGCGGCAATCCCATTCACTTCGGCATCGAACGAAACATCGGTTCGGCTGCTGCCAGCGTTGTCGGCCGCCGTGACTGCCCCTCCGATAAAATTGAGGATAGCGCGCTGGGTGAGTCCGCTGCCTTCGTCCTGGATGGTGGCCAGGGCGTTGGTGGTAATGGTAAAACTGGGGTAAGTGCCGGTCACGGCAGTCGCGCCCGCACCGGTCAACGATACCGTTTGGTCCGGCGCGCTGTTGGTAATCGTGTTGCCGCTGATGCTGATGCCCGTACCGGCGCTGAGCAGGCTGCTGCCCTGTACCCAGGTGACATTGCCGCTGCCGTCGGTGACGAGAAAGCGGCTGTTGGTTCCGGAGGCGCGCAGCAGCACCGTGGCGTCGATTTTGGTGCTTTGGGCCGTCGCGAAAACGGCGGGTAAGGCGAAAAGAAGAAGAAGTAATGCCTTTTTCATGGCTGGTGTGATTGAGGGTAAAGCGTGTTTTGGGGTTTATTTCACAAGGAGTAGAAATGCTTCGTCCTGGCCGGCGACGGTCAACAGGATAACGCTGCCGCTGATGGTAAAATCGAGTCCGTAGGTCATGCGCACGCCGGTGCGATACAGGTTGATCCGCCATTGCCGGTCAGTGGCCGGCAGGGTAATACTCGGGCTGATCGTGTTGCTACTCACCGATGTAAAGGCTTCGTAGAATTCCGAGCCGCCGATGTCATTATCTGGCAGCCAGGTGCTGCCGTTCCATTTGAGTACCTGGTTTGCCGTTGCACCTTGTTGGGCGATTTTGAGCGGGGTTCCCGATGTGCCGTTGCCGGAAAGTGTCGCGTCCGTTGTCACGTTCGCACTTTGCAATGAATCAATTTTCAGGTTGGTGAAGGTTTGCAGACAACCCTGCAATGAAGATGAAAGCCCGGCGATAAACGGCCCTACCCTATGAACTGAACTTGGATGGTAAATGGCGGCCATACCGCTGGGCAAGGCGGAAAGTTGACCGGATGGATCGACTGCCCGGCCGGCGATGATGCTCCCGGCAGCCGTGATCGTGTCGATGGGCAGTTCGTAACACTGGTTGCTGGAAAAGACGATCAAACGAGGATGTTGCGCTTGGGAAATCTGACTGCCGGCAAAACCGGTATTCGAGTTAAAAAGCCCTTGGAAGTTGAAATTCGGAGCCGTCCCGCCGGTTTGCACAAAGGGCGAAAGCCAGCCTTGCCAAAGGCTATCCACCGTCTGCGCGGGGGCAGTGGCAGCAAACGACAAACCCAAAGTCAATATAAAAAGCAGTTTCAGCCGCATGGTTTAAAAATTGAATACGAGTTGGTAATCGTCGTAATTGGCGGTCAGCCCTACCGCTCGAATCGAAATACTCGGCGAGCCGCTGGAACCCACCCCGATCACCTGCATTTGCACCGTGTCATCGTCATCCACGGAATACGGATTGCCCGGCCCGGGCGCCCCGAATACCTGGGCCGACAGGTCGATCTTCTGAGTGGCCGGGATATGCAGCGTGGCGATACTGACATTGCCTTGCAAGCCGGCGCCATTGAAGATCACGGTCAGGTTGCCCGATCCGTCGTTTTCGGCATCATCGCCGGTTATCCGCGCGGAAAGCAGGGTCACACCGGTGGGGATGGTTACGGTGAGTGTGCCGGAACCCCGAACGGCGGTGATTCCCGCGCCGGTAGCCGTCACAACCACGGCCAAAGAGCCGCTTCCGGAGGTGCTTGGCGTGTAGGTAGAAATCGTGCTTCCACCGCTGGGCGCCGGACCTTTGGAGAGTTCGAAGGTGCTGGGGTTGATATACAGCATTTGGGTTTCTGCGGCGGTTTTATCTTGCAATTGCAGCAAATAGTGCCCGGTGCTGTCCACGTAAAAAGCGCCGTTCACACTGTTTTCCCCGACCACGTAGGCCATTCGAGCGGAAAAATCGGTGGTAAGCACTTCGCCCCGGATACCGGTGTTTTGGGTGCGGATATAAGCAGCATCGGGCTTGAGCGACCACTGGGAAGATTCCACGGGATTGCTCACCCGGCTGTAGGTGGCGAAAGCGCCGGTACTCTCGAACTTGGAAAGCCCCAGCACCCCACTGCCACTACCGTCGCTCGTGCGAGCGCGCAGGGTCAACGTGCTGGTGCTATCGAAGGTGACCGAATAAGCACCCTTGCCATTAACCGCGGTATTTTGGGTCAGATCGCCGCCCCAACGAACGGTCGAGCCGGATTTGGTCAGGGCATTGGCGTAGGTGTTCAGCAAGTAAGAAACCCAGGTTGTCCCGTTCCAGGCGTAGAGGGTGCCCGTGGCAATATCCACATACAACAGCCCCTGGTTGACATCGGGGCCGCTACCGGGAGCGCCCGAGCCTTGCACGACCTCGTCTTCCCCATCGTGGGCTACCCACGTGGATCCATTCCAGACATACAATTGCGCAGTGATCGTATTCAGGTACACATTGCCTTGGGTACCTAAAGGTGCATCGCTGGGAGCAGCCGTACCCTGTATGACTTCATCCGGAAGCAGCCCAGCCAGGTAATCCAGGGTTTTGTATTCCAATTTGCCGTCGCTGCCACGTGTCATCAGCAGGTTATCGGCCGCTGGCGGGTTGACGCCTTTGATTTGGGTAGTGGGGTTGATCTGGCTGAAGGCTGAAAGGGCTGCCAGGCAGAGTGCGGCGAGCGAAAACAGAATCTTGGTAAAAAGAGGGCCTTTCATGGCGGTTTTAAAGGTTTTAAGCCGTCGGACGGCTGGTTATTACACGATAGCAACGATCCAAATTTGATCCCCCGAGGCTGCTTCCTCCAATGTTACCTGGCTACCGGCCACGGAATAGTTCAAGCCTGGGTATTGCAGTAATTCATTCACAAAGAGCAGCCACTTCCCCTGGTTGGAGGCCGAATAGCCGGCAGGAAGGTTGAAATTCGTGCCACTACCCGAAGCGCTGATCGTCCTACGGCGGAATTTGCAGCCATCCGAACCGCCCTGAAGGCGGACAAAATGCCAGCGATCTTCCGCTTCGCTTGCCGCGCTGTCAGGCGTCAGGGTGCCGGCCAGAACCGTGAAGGTTCGTTGGGCCGCTCCGTTGCGGAATAGCAGGTAGTCCGAGGCAGGTAAGGCCACAAACCCATCCGGCACTGGTACTATCCCACTTGCTTCGCTAACCTCTTCCATTTCTATGGCGGCATCGCATCCTTCATCGAGCGTCACCCAAGCCACGTTATCGCTACTTTCAAGCGGCATAAGGCTAAAGTCATTGCCTTCGGGGTTCATCAACCCGTTGGAGAACACCAACTCGCCGTCATTAGCCGAGTACCCGACTGGAGGGATGGCCGTATTACCTGTTTGCCCATTATCGAAGGCAGTGGCGAATTCACAGGTACATGCGCTTTCAACCACTTCGGCCGCAAAGCAAATCTTGTTGCTGAAAGCGTATTCATTTTGGCAGTTTTTGATTTGAACTTCAATGCAAATCGTATCGCTTCCCGAAAGAACAACGTCTTGTGAAATCAAGTAAGCTGTGATCTGTCCGTTTGTCGCATTGAGATGCAGATAGGTACTACCCGTCCCAATATCCACAGAAGCCGTTGGCGCTGCAAATGGGGTTGAAAAGACCAATGCCTTGTTTTTGTAAAACCGCCATTGCAAAAGCCGCTGCGCTCCACCCGGACAACGGTTGTTGTCATTCCAGGTAGGGATAGCCGAAAAGAGGGCCTTTTGGACCAAACGAACGCGCGGTTTTTTGTTGGAGCAACAAGGCATGGTTTTACAGCGGGCTGGGGGAGGTTTTACTCAACGATGGGATGGTGAACGTTTGGCCGTCTTTCGCTGTGACTTCCACGTTGGCCATCACCAACAGCCAGGTGCTGCTGACGTTATTTTCTGTTTGTTCTACTCCGGCAAAAGTGATGGCAAGTGTCCCCGGAGCGCCAGTATTGTTCGGCCCGGCGACAGTACTAGCCGGTGATTCCGAATTCACGGCATCAAAAAGCGTGGCATCGCCAGCAGTCACGAAACCTTCCACGTCGCCGAAATTCACTTTGGGTTTGAGGGTGGCCGTTATATCGAACGTGCCTGGGTTTTCGCCGGGCGTCGCGGCTACTTTCAGGCTGAAATCGCTGCCATCCAAGTCGGCTTGCCGGGATGTGATGCGTTTCCGGCAGGGGCTTTGGAAATATCCGTTACTCATTTTTTAGGGTTGTTTTGACTCCTCCCTCCCAGTTGGGGAGGGTTGAGGTGGGGTTAAATATACTTTCGGGTCAGGCCTCCCGCTATCGCATACGCAAATAGAATCAGCAGTACCACAAGGGCGAAATAAAGCGCCGATTCCGTGTCCGCTTCATACCGGTACGGTACCTTGCCGCTGGCGATCATATCAATCACTTCCTGGTTCATCCGGTGATTTTTTTGCGAATCAAGGCGGTTGCAATCCCGGCCACCACGGCCGCGAGGCAACCGTACAACAGCAGCCGAAGGATCGTCCGTTCCTCGAAGGCGACTTCGACCCGGATACCATCCGTCGACAGTTTATTCAGTACGTCGATGAGTCCCATCAGGCGGCTTTTTTGCGGTTTTCATAAGCCTTGACGGCCACCGTGAAGGTGGCGAGCACGGCTACCAGCAAGAGGGCGAACTGCCAGACAGGGAGCGAACCGATTGTTTTTTTCATGGCGTTTTAGCGGTTTTGGGTTCGTTGAATCGAAAGAAATAGTACAGGATGACCGTGGCCAGCACCGTGGCGGCCACATTGATCAGGGTCCAGGTTATGATCTCTTTCGCGTTCATGTTATAAATTCAGGTTTTTGACCCGCTGTTGAATACTTTTCAATTTGGCGTCCACCACATCCCCGGCATCTTTGAAGCAACAGCCGCTGACATAGAAACTGTCGAAGGTTTCGCGCAGCGTACCGTTATACATGGATTTGAAATAGGCGCCCAACTGGACCAATTGGGCATCCGGAAGTTCCGCCATTGCCAGGATAGTATCGCAGCGCAGGCTGTTGCAAATAAAGGTCCAGCCGGCGGCTTGCTTCAGGTCGTCGGCCAGGCGTTTGAGGTTTTGCGGCAGCGTGGTCGGCGTACCGTCCGGGTTGGCGCCATTGCCGTTGCCATTTCCCGCTTGACTGTTCGTAGTAGATTTCTTGAAAAGTCGGATTGAAAAGACCACGACCAAAACCAAAACAAGCCCTACCGCGAGGAACAACCCGATGCGGATCAGCGCCCGCTGGGTACCGGGGTTAAAAACTTGTTGTATGGGGTTGCTTTGTGGCATCAGATCAGGTTTTTCAGGCGATTGCAGGCCGTGGCGGGTTTATCGTCCCACCAGGAAGTCCAGCAACCGGAGGATTTTACTTTGTTGCAATAGTCGTCTTTCAGGTTTCGGTTATACCACTGTTTGTAGGTCTGCACGAATGCCCGCAAATCGTTATCCCCCATTTCGATCATCCCGTTGGACAGTTCGCAGGCGTAACTGTTCCGGTCAAAGTATGTTTCATACATCTTCCAGGACAAATCTTGCACATAAGCCCAGTTCACATTATACACATCGACCGGTGTTGCCGGATTGTCCGTAGGGATATACGGCGGTGTGGATGTAGGCGGAGGTGTCACCACCGGTGGAACCGGGTCGGTGCCTTGCGGTTGGTTTTGCCCATTACCGGGCGGCAGTGATTGTCCCTTCGCCTTTTTCAGCAGGTAAGCCACTACCAAGCCGACCAGCACCGCGCCGAAGAATGCCAGCACCCAAACCCACAGGTGTTTGCCTGCCGGGTTCATGGATTTAGATAGCGCATTAGCAGTCATACGGGTGGTTATGTGGGTCTTTATAGTAATAGGTGTTGTCCTTGGCGCATTTCGGCTGGCCGTCCGCTACCGGATTGGTGAACACCAGTTTGGGCACCCGGAAAAGCAGGAAAACTGCCGCCCCGATGACAGCCAGCACCAGGAGGATACGCAGGATGGCGATTATCGTAGCATTTTCAGCGTTCATGTCAAACCGAGCGTGTTCAGTTTTTGCAAAAGCGTCGTGTTCAGTCCGTCGCTCATGCCCAGGTAGGAACAATCATCCGTGTACGTCGCGCCGATGGCGTTGTGTAGGGTGCCGCCGTGCGCGTTTTTGTACGCATTGTGGATCACCCGGAGTTGATTGTCGTTCCACTGCAAAGCATCGTACAGCGCTTGACAGCGACCGCTGCTGGTCAGGGCATTGCCGGTCAATGTTTCGTGCAAACGGCCGGCGACGTTTTTGCGCTGACTGTAAAAATCGGCCGTCACGTCACCGCCACCTACCTGAATTTTTGCATCCTCCGGGACCAGGCCGAACAATACCCGGAAATACGGGCGGAACAGCCACCACAGTGTGAGCACAACGACCGCCAGGCCAATCCATTTGGCGTTTTTTTGTAAAAAGCCCGTGGCGCTCGACCCGGCACTCCATAATGCTGTTGCTGCGGTGACTGCCATAGCTCATATCTCCCGCGTTTAGTTCGACGATGCCGACACCGGGCCGACCAGCCGGGATTTCAGAGTTTGCAGCACCGGGGCGGCCGGGGCAGGATTGGTATCCTTTCCAGGCGGAATCGGTGCGCCTCCCTTACTGGTGGCTTTTTTGATTTTCGGGTACACGTAAGTGATAAAAAGCAGGGTCGCGCCTACTGCGAGCACGGCAATTACCCAGCGTTGTTTCAAAATGCGCATCATGGCGTTATTTTTTGGGAATGATGGTTTTGGGTTAATACAAGAATTTGGGGTCACGCGACGACCTTTTCCAGGATTCGCCCGAGGTAGTGCAGTATGCACAGCAGTCCGATGACGGCCAGCCCGATCACGATCCAGGCCACGTAGGGGCGATGCTTGCCGTCGCCCAATATGCCGGTTCCCAAAAACGAAGCAGAGCCGTTTTGCGGCATCGTTTCCCGGATTTGGTCAGTTAGCAGCCGGGCGGGGGTTTTACCTGTTGTTTGCCGGATGGCCGTCAGTTCTCTGGCGTATAAACCGGTTTGATCCACGGGAACGTCCAGCAATTGCTCCAACCAGGCCAGGAACGCCTCGGGAGACAGTCGCCCCGACTGCTCCTGGATGGCGTACGAGATCGCATCCACGTTCGGAAGCATCGCGGCACTGACCCGGCCTTCGGCAACCAGCCGGGCATAAACACCCGTCAGGTTGTTGGTCGTGATCAGGTGAACCAGTTCGTCGGTCGAATACTGTGTTTGCACGGGAAGCGGCGCTTTGGGGTGAAAAAGAAAGGCTGGGCGGACCGGCTGGAAATCCGGCCGGCTGGGCCATTTAGTTCGCGCCCCGAAAGCCCGTGTAGATGGTCAGGGTGTACTTCCGTTTGCCGACCAGGCCGGGGATTTTCCACTGCGTATCGCGGTCGAACAGGTTGGCCGCCGAACTCAGCGAGATGTCGGCGTACTTCAGATCGGTGCGCGGGAAAGCCTCCAGGTTCTCGAAATTGCTCACGTCGATGCGACCGAAATCGCCCTCGCCGTTGATGTTTTTGCGCGAGAACATAATGTGATCCGGCAGGTCTACCACGCTGTTCGAATCTGCGCCGGCGGCTTTCTGGGCCTTGATCTGGAAGGCCGCGAAGGTATACGGCGTAGAGCAGAGGCGGTTGAGGAACACCGGGTAGCGGTTGCAGGTGGGCGAGCCGATGTACAAGGTGGCCTTGTTTTCGCTCGCGTTGCAGGTGTCGCAGGACGTCTCGTGCGTCTCGCTGGAATCGCCGATGTAGGCCACACATTCCTGATCCTCGTCGAATTCGCTGGTGTCGATCGTGAGCGTGATGTACTTCTCGACGGGCGCGCCGGCGCTTTTGGCCACCTGGCCGTCGATGGGCGAGCCGGGCGGCGTGACCTGCGGGCCGGTCACGTCCACCGTGGTGGCCACCAGGTCGGTCGGCATTTTTTTCTTGGTGTACTCGAGGCCCGCGAGAATCTGCTTGGAGATGTTGTTGGGCAGGGTTTGTACGAAATCCATTGGGGAGCCTTGGTTTTGAGGTGAAGACAAATTTCCTTGTGTGAAATCAAGACTCAAAAATATGCTGGCTGATGATTAGGCGCTGTGTAAAATTCAGGCTTAAAAGGGGATGTTTTGAGAAGTTTTGGAATTTTATCTTTTGAAGCATTTATTATATACAAAGGTTACTACTAAGTAAATTGGGTAACCAAAAAATAAGGAATAAATAAATATACCTGTTGCAAATCGAAATATAACCATGAACAACATAAGCAGGATAATCAACATAGGTGACAATACAAAGTAAATGAAGTTTTTACTTGTAGAGAGCTCCCTAAACATTGCTTTGTCAAAAATAGTAAACCCTATAAAAAACGCAATCAACATTGGATAGGCTAAAATACTAAAAAAAACAAGAGCAAATATTAGGCTTTCTTTAGACAAAAAATTACCCGTTCCAATATATTTACTAACAAAGTCATTTATAGGCTTATAACTTTTGGCAATATCAAAGCCGTAATTAAACCAAAAAATGACAAATAATAATATAAAGCCTACCCTTAATAATACCTCAAAGTTTGATTTTATTTTATCTTTTTTATCTTCAATCATTATAAATTAATAAAACTGGTGAATGTTTATATACCCACTTTAATCTTAATTATTCAGTTATTCAATAGTTGATATTTGATTTTGTACAATATAAAGCTCACAACTTACATATTTGCGTATCGGTTTTTATGCTTGGTATTCTGCATGACCTTAAGGCTTGCATATACTTATTCTAAACTTTGCTTTCCAAAAGAGAAAAGCCGCCAAATGCTTGCGCATCCAGCGGCTAATAAACCCCAAAAAACCA
>JBGARJ010000028.1:0-74112 GCA_044230315.1 Saprospiraceae bacterium | reverse complement strand
CCACCATACCCGTCGTGTAACCGGCAAGTTTCAGCACTTCGGCGATCGTAGTATCCCGGTCCAGCAGGGGCACCCGGCCCGGCGCTCCGCCGAGCCCTACGACCCCGCCGACGCCATTATTGCCGCGCACCGTGGTGTGCCCGGTGTGCAGGCCCGTCATCAGCACCGACCGGGACGGGGCGCAAACGGTCGAGCCGGCATAACACTGGGTAAAGCGCATGCCTTCGCCGGCCATTTTGTCGATATTGGGGGTTTTGATCACCCGCTGGCCATAACAGCCCAGGTCGCCATAGCCGAGATCGTCGGCGAGAATAAAAATGATATTCGGCTTGCGGAATTGTGCCCTGCCTCCCGTGCCGGGCCGGTTTTCGGCACAGCCCGCGGCGAAAAGCAGGCACGCCGCCATGGCGCTGATGCCGATGCGGCGAAAGAAGGAGTGCGGCAACAATCTGTTCATTTTCAAATGTTTGTTGACTTTGCCGGGGCAGTGTTCAAGGCAGGCCGAAATAGAAATACAAGGTCCGGTGAATCGGGCCGGTTATATGGTTCAACTCGCTCTCCGGGCCGAGGCCTTCTGTTTTGATATCGATCCCGGTGGCCAGTTTGGTGCCGATCGGTGGAATGCCGTCCAGAAACGAAAGGTCGCCGGCGGGCAGGGCAGGGTAGGACACCGGGCCGGACAAGCCGTAAAAATCAAACAACCGGACAAACAATCCGTCCTGCGGACTGGCAACGAGGAATTTGCCTTCCACGGTGTTAAACTCTATCCAGGCAATGTTGGAGAAGTATCCTTTGAATTCCGGATAGGCCCAGGGGGCGCTCCCGGTTTGCGTGTTGTTGTACATGGAGGCCCACACATCCAATACGCCGCCTTGCATACGGTTTTTCCAGACCCGGGAAGGGCCATCGCCCAGCCATTTCACGCCGATAATGTCGGATTCCGGGCAATCAAAACTGACGCCCATATAGGGTTGCAGCTCCCCTTCGGGTTGGTAGGTGTAATCGAGCCGCAGCCAGCCGTTCCCGTACAGTTTCCATTGCAGTTGCTGCAGGGCGCCCTCGTATTGGTAATCCACAACGTAACCGTCCGGTTCGGGGTAATGCCTGACCCCGACTGCCTTTGCCGGTTGTTCGGGTACGAGCACGGGGCCGTTGCCGAACAAAGGGTTCAGGCCCAATGCATACTCGACCTGTTTCAGCCGGCCCGTTTTTTTATCGATGGTAATCCTGATATCGGCAGCCTTCAGGCTGAAGATCGAGTCGTCTTCTGCGAACGCTGCATCACCTTCGGTCTTCGGATTGGCGAGCATATCCCGAAGCAGTTTGTCCGAGCCGCCGGTTTTCCACGACCAGCGCATGATCTCCTGTCCGCCGGGGTCGACGGCCGTTAGTTGGAGGCCATCGTAATTGCGCCAGTCGGCAGGAAGCGGGAGGGCAAGTACGCCGCGTTCTCCCGGGCCGAGGTCCGGGCCATTCAACGCAAGGGTTTTCTTTACCGTATGCCCGGTCATCCGGGCGCCGGGCGGTGGGAAGTCGACCAGGGCGCCCGAAAATTTGCATTGGCTCAGGTTGGTAAAGTGGTACCGGTTCTCCACGTCCAAACGGCCGTCGAAGGCCTCAGGCAGCGATGCTTGTCGAATGACGACCGGCGAGAAGATTTCCTTCAGGGCGTAAAAACTGCCTTCTTTTTCCCGGTGGGGGCCCAGCACGCCATCCGGCGCGTTGACGCGGTCCACGTCGATATAACCGTCGAGGTCGGTACGCACCACGCCTTCATCGAGCAAGGCCCAGATAAAGCCGCCGCCGGAACGGGGCGCCGTCCACATCATTTCCCAAAAATCGTGCATGCCCGCCCCTGCGCCGCCGTCATCCTGGGCGTGCAGAAATTCGGTGGGGATGTAGATCAGGGAATCTTCCAGGATGCTTTTGGTGCTGTAATATTTTTCGTAGTGATTGGTGTCGATGCCCTTGAAGGCGTTGCCGGGTTTGTGGTGGGCATGAATGACCGGCCGTTTGGACGGGTCGTACAGGGAGAAGTCGTCGTCCAGCGCTTTGTTCGTTCCGCCTTCGTTGCCGTTGCTCCAAAAAATGATGGAGGGGTGGTTTACGTCGCGCTCCACCATTTCCCGCACGAGTTTTTCACCCACCAGTGTGTCGTATGCGTTTTGCCAGCCGGCGAGTTCGTCGAGTACGTACAGGCCCAGCGAATCGCAAAGTTCGAGAAACGACTGGTCGGGCGGATAATGCGAACAGCGCACGGCATTCATGTTCATGGCTTTTATCAACCCGATATCCATCCGGTCGATCTCCCGGTTCAGCGTGCGCCCCGTTTCGGGCCAGAAACAATGCCGGTTGATTCCCTTGAACTTGATCTTGGCGCCGTTGATGTACACGCCATCCCCCCGGCGAACCTCGATGCTCCGGAAGCCGAACACCGTTTTCGTCCGGTGGATTTCCGTACCGCCGTCGTGCAGGCTAAGCCGGGCGGTGTATAGTTCCGGCGTTTCGGAAGACCACAACCGGGGATGATCGACCTGGCATTCCAGCGTCAGCTTTTCAGTGCCGGGCTTTACCGCAACAGCCTGCTGCGCAACGACCTGCCCGGTGTGATCCAGAATTTCGAGCGACAGGTGGCGCTGCCCGGCGATATTTTCGAGAAAAACATCCGCGCTTACGCGTCCGGCTGCGGAGGCGGCAATGGCTGTCCGGGCAATATGTTCCTTTGGGTAGGCCTCCAGGTAAACCGGCCGGAACAGCCCGCCGAATATCCAGTAATCCGCATACCGCTCGGCGAGATTCACGGAGCTGTTAGCCGACATTTTACTGACGACGACTTCCAGTTGGTTCGACTGGCCGAAGTGTAGTTTGTCCGACACCGGATACCGGAACTGGTAGAAGGCGCCCTGGTGTTCCGCCCCCGCAGGCTGCCCGTTTACCTGCACGGCGGCGTCGGTCATGGCCCCTTCAAAAACCAGGTAAACCACCTTGTCTGCCCAATCGGCCGGCGCCTGAAATGCGTAGCGATAGATGCCTTTCTCGTCGGAAAAGCGAAAATGCTTTCCGTAGGTCCGGTAATCGCGGCCGTAGTCGTAATTCCCAAATCCTTGCTGCTCCCAGCAGGATGGGACCTCGATGGTCGTCCAGTAACCGCTTTTTCGCCCGGCAGTACAAAAGAATTCCCAGGTGGCGGTGTGTTCGTTATCCCGCCCGGAAAGGTAGCGCACTTCCGTTTCCGGGCCGGGCTGCGCACCGGCCCGTTGAGCGCCCATCAGGCAGAGGAATGCGCACAACGCGGCAGCAAACCAGTTGCCGGTTTTCCAAACTCGATGGCACGGAAACCGCGCCCATGTTACAGATCTGACCATTCGAATCAAGCGTTTTTACTGCGCGCGTTTGATCCAAAACGGCGCTACGACAAACCAAAGCAGCATCCCGATCCCCATGAGCATTTTATTGGTTTGCAGGGAAATGGTTCCGGTAAAAACAAAAACCGAGGGCAGGAGCGTGAGGATCAATCCGGCAAAGGCCAGCAGGCCGAGCATCGTTCTTTTCATGGCAGGTTTGCGTTTGTTCGTGTTGAAGATTGGATGAGGTAACTCAGGACAATATAAACGGCCACGGCTACAAACCAGCCCGGCAGGCCCAGGAAGAATATTTCAACGCCGAAGGAGAAGTTAAGGAACAGGCATGCTGCGAGCGTCAGGACCCAGGTGCCGGTGGCGGCCCAGTTGATCCCGGCGCCGGTTTGCAGGGCGAAGTCGCTCGTCAATCCCAGTTTCGGAAAAAGGTAGACGTCGATGAATATGATCGCGCCCATGGGCATAAGCACCAACCCGTACAGCGCCACAAAGTCGAGCAGCCGCATGACCAGGGCTGGAAAACAGGCGGCTGTGGTGGTGATCAGGCCGACAATCAGCGTGACCTTCCAGGTTTTTGAATTGGGAATAATGGCCTGTACGGCCAGCCCGGCCCGATAGATGGTTGGGTTGGCGGTCGTCCAGCCGGCGATGACCACGCAGCAGGCGCCGGCTATCCCGGCAGCATAATAGGCAATAGGGCCGGGGGCGAATTCCAGGCTGTTCTGGCTTTTCTGGAGAAACACCGCGTATAAAATGCCGGACGCCAGCCAGGCCAGGTAGTGGCCGACGAACATGCCGCCCGCCGAGGCAAAACCGGCTTTCCAGTTTTTGGCGTACCGCAAAATGGAGAGGTCGGCCATCCCAATGTGCATGGCCATATTGCAAAACCAGGCAAAGAACATCACGTGCCAGAACGTGAATTTGGATTGCCCTTCCAGCGGCACCCCGCTCCAGATCTTCGATTGCGCAACCGGCCAGAAATCACCCGCGCTGTTTACGCCCAATTCGGGCAACACGGCGACGGCGGCGGCCAGAAAAACAAGGATCATCCACGGCGCGGCGATATTGGCAAAGCGGGAAACCTGCTCGTACCCGAGGGTAGCGACCACCGTGGTCACCATGCCAACGATCAGTACGATCACTACCCACGACACGCTGTTGGGCAGCCAATCACTCAGCTCCGCCATCGGCATATTGAACGGGATGCCCACGGCTGTAGCCGAAACGGCGATCATGGAACCGGCCAGAAAACAGAACATGAGCGCATTGACGAGGTTGTACAACACGGTCAGTCTTTTACCACAGATTTTCTCAAGTTTGTAATACAATGTGATGCGTTCCCGTACGGCGATCGGCGCGCACAGGAATGCCCAACTCAGAACGGCGAGGAGGTTGCCGATGAGGAGCCCGAATATCAGGTCGACGGCGCTGGCGCCGTGCGCGACAAACAGGGGGCCGATGACAAATTCCGTTCCGGCCGTGTGTTCGCCGATGTACATCCCCAGAAAGCTGCGCCAGTTCTTGTGCTTGGCCGCCGGCACGGGTTCCCGTTCGAATTCCTGGACGCTGGTTAAGTTGGCTTTTAGTTTGTCGAGTAGCATAGGCGTTGGTTGTTCCGTTAATGTTATGATGCGGTGTTTTTTTGTCCGGTCTGTTTAGGAAAGTGGTTTATCCGTCAAGAAAATGGTCAAACTCCGGGCCGCCTGGGCGCCGATGACGAGCGCTTGCTCGATATCGGCCGTCTTGGAGGGCCCGGCGATAAAGAGGCCGAAAGCCTCCTCGTCTACCTGTATCCGCGCATAGGCGGCGTGCATGTCGGGAACAATGGCAGCTGCCTCCAGCACGATCGCGAGGTGCTGACAAATAAATGGCAGCACGCGGTGTATGCAATCGCTTTCCGTTACCCAGATGGCGCCGTTTTCGGCCACTCCCACCCGGCCCCTGATCACGGCCACCTCCACCTGTTCCAATGCAGCGGGCGATTGAACCGAATCCAGCGGTACAGTCCCGGCCGCCGCCGGAAGCGGGGAGGCCACGGCCCCGGCATCCGGGAAGCGCGCGTTCAAGGCGGCCTGGAGCGACTCGAGGCCGGCAATCCGAATTACCCGGCTGCCGCCGGCTTCCGATACGGCCATGAAGGTTTCAACGGCATCGTCCCGTTTTTCCGGGAAAGCCGGGATCAGGGGCAAGGGCGCCTGCCCGGTGGGTTTGTGGTTTCGGATCGCTGTGAGTATTTGACTTTTGCTCATTGTTCGGGCCGGTTTTGTTTGTACCACTCCTGGAAACTCCGGCGCGGCGGCGCGGGCAGTTCCCGTGCTTTTCCCCATTCATTCAAAAAATTATACAAAAAAGGCCGCGGCAGCCGGCGTATACTCCAGCGGGCCAGTTTGCCAAATACAGCGTACCAGGCCGGGCGTGCCAGCACCCAACCGGCCAACCGCATACTGAATCGCTTGGTCTGCGCGAGCTGTCCTTCGGCTGCGATCACCTGCCGCCACCGGTATAATTGCTCATGAATATTGATTTTTACCGGGCATACATCGGAACAGGACCCGCAAAGTGTAGAGGCGAAGGGCAGGCCGCTGTATTTTACCAGGTCAATACCGGGCGTCAGGATGGACCCGATCGGGCCCGGGACCGTAGCGCCGTAGCTATGCCCGCCGCTGCGCCGGTACACCGGGCAGGTGTTCATACAAGCGCCGCAGCGGATACATTTCAGCGAATTCCGGAAATCCGGCCGGCCCAGTTGCTCCGAGCGGCCGTTGTCGACGATGACAATGTGCATTTCCCCGTTTTTCCGGGGGCGGTGAAAGTGCGAGGTGAAGATTGTTATCGGCTGGCCGGTAGCGCTGCGCGCCAGCAGGCGGGTAAAAACGCCGAGGTGCGCGGCCTGGGGGATGATCTTTTCGAGGCCCATGCAATGGATTTGCAGGGGCGCCAGGTGGACGCCCATATCGGCGTTGCCTTCATTGGTGCACACCACAACGCCGCCGGTTTCGGCAATGGCAAAATTGACCCCCGTGAGCGCTGCCTGGGCATGGAGAAATTTTTGGCGCAGGTGCTGGCGGGCCGCTTCGGTCAGGTAAGCGGGGTCGGTGGCGCCTTTTTCCGTTTGCAGTTTTTCGTGGAACAGCACTCCGATCTCTTCTTTTTTCAGGTGTATCGCCGGCAATACGATATGGCTGGGCGGTTCCTCCCGCAGTTGAATGATCCGTTCGCCGAGGTCGGTATCGATCACCTCGATCCCGCGTTGGATCAGGTATTCGTTCAAGCGGCATTCCTCCGTCAACATCGATTTACTTTTGACCAGGCGCCGCACCTGCCGGCCTTCCAGGATACCGTGCACGATCCGGTTGTGCTCTTCCGCATTGGCCGCCCAATGGACCTGTACGCCATTGGCGATGGCGCTGGCCTCGAATTGTTCGAGGTACTGGTCGAGGTTGGCCAATACATGCTCCTTGATCTGGGAAGCCAGTTCGCGGAGTTGCTCCCATTCGGGGATCGCGTGCGCTACTTTGTCCCGCTTGGCGCGGATCAGCCACAAGGCTTCATCGTGCCAGTCGGTGCGGCGCTCGTCGCTGATGAATTGGGCGGCCTTTTGCGCGTGATCCGTCATAATTGGGTTCCGTTTAGTATTTCCGCAATGTGTTTCACTTTAATCTTCATGGCTTGCCGCCGGATAATGCCCTCCAGGTGCATCAGGCACGACATATCGCCGGCCGTGATCACGTCTACGCCTTTATCGGCGTGATCGGCGATGCGGTCCTTGCCCATTTTCACCGAAAGGGCCGATTCGCTCACGGCAAAGGTGCCGCCAAACCCACAGCATTCGTCGGGCCTGCTCAGCTCCACCAGTTCGATCCCTTTGACCATGCCCAGGAGCGCGTTCAACTTGGACTCCTGCTCCAGGGTCCGTTCGGTACCGGTACCCAGGCGGAGGCCCCGAAGCCCGTGACAACTCTGGTGGAGGCCTACCTTATGGGGAAATTGGCTGTCCAACGCCTTGATTTTCAGTATGTCGACTAAAAATTCACACAGGTCAAGCGTGTTTTTCCGGACCTGCTGAACGGCTTCCGTTTGTTCCAAGGTATCGTAATGTTTGCGCACATGGTAGCTGCAACTGCCGGATGGCGAAACGATGTAATCATACCCTCTGAACAGGTCAATGAAATGCCGGTAGACGGCCCTTGCATCCGGTTCACAACCTGAATTGGCCATCGGCTGTCCGCAGCAGGTTTGCCCGGCCGGATATTCCACCGTGCAGCCCAGCTTTTCCAGCAATTCCAACGTCGCGATGCCCACCTGGGGGTAAAACTGGTCGACGTAACATGGGATGAACAAGCCTACTTTCATGAGTGGGCGGTATTTTTTTGCGCGAATGAAGGCCCCGGCAGGTTGCCGGGCCGGTTTTGCACGGCCATGGCGGCGCCCAGGGCAGAGCCCAGCGGTGCCTTCGTTGTGATCAGTTCAAAATCCGGGAGTTGAGCGGTCAGGAGTTGAATGAAAAGTTCGTTGTCGATAAATCCGCCGTCGATATACACCTTTCGAATGGCGCTTGTTCCCTTGGCCAGCTGCAGGCTGGATACCTGGAGCGCCACCAATTCCTTCATCAACTGGTGATATGCTTCATCGTACGAGGAAAAAACATTCAGATCGGTTTTGGCTGGAGTGGGCGTGCCCAATCGGAGGAACTGGATGCTTTCCCACCGAAAAACCGGATTCCCCATGCGCTCCAACTTTTTCAGCACAACCGGGTCGGGCGGCACGTTCCGGTGCCGTTCATAGGGTTGCCCGAAATGATCGGCCAGTTTATGCGCCCAGATTTTGTATTCATTGCCCAAAAACAGGCGGGCCGCCCGTACCGGGCCGCCATCTACGCGGAGGTAGTTGAGGCAATCCTGTTCCAGGTCGCCGGCGCTGAGCACGTCCCGGCAAAAAGGGTTAAGCGTGATGGACCAGGTGCCGGTGGAGATGAGCAAAAAAGGCTGATCGTTGGCCAGGATATAGGGCAGCAGCGCTGCGGAGCTGTCGTGTATGCCCGCGCCGACCGTCAAGCTTTTTCCGCCGATGACCGTTTCCACACTGGACATGGTTGGATGAACCGGCGGCAAAAGACGGTCGATCTGTTCGGCGTATATCCATTGGTGGTAGTCATTTTTCCCGAAATCCCACATGCCCGTGTGGCAGCCGATACTGGTGTATTCGCTCTTGTTTTTTCCGGTAAACACATGCGCGCAGTATTGCGGCAGATGTAAGGAACAATGCATTCGGGCGAATACGTCGGGCCTCCGGTATTTCAGCCAGTACAGTTGCAGGCCGGAATTGAGCATGCCCATGGAGGGGGAAGCGGTTTGTATCGACCATTTTTCGACGGGGCCGTAACGTTCAAAAAAATGTTCGGCAAGGTCTTCGGGATAGGGTTTGAGGTAATTGTACAAGGGCGTGAGCACCTGGCCGGCGCCGTCCAGGTGGACAAAAGAGGCGCCATAAGTGGAGAAATTGAGGTGGGTGATCTCTACATCCTGCCTTGCCTGCGCTTCCTGAAACGTTTCCAGCATCCAGGCCGTAAGCCGGTCCAGATGCTCGCAGGCAAAACCGTCTTCATCGAGGTTTTGCTCTATGTTGGAATACGTCCGGTAAACTTCGCGGAGTCGTTCGTCAAAAAGAAAGAATTTCTTGTTGGTTTTGCCAATGTCAAAAATTGCCGTCACTTTCATGATCCTACCGTTTAGAGACCGCTGGCGACGGTAATGTTCCCCCGTTCCCGGATGAGGTGGGGGCGTACCTCCAGGCTTCGGTACGCGGCCAAGGGTTGAAGCGCGGCGCCCTGTTGTAACCGCGCCTCCTGCAGCAGCGGTCTGACGTCGGTGCGGAAAGCATCCTGCAGGATTTCCTGCGCCTGCGCAGGGTCGTTGCCGGCCTGCGCGGCTTCCAACCCGCGATCATCGATCACCAGGGCTTGCGCATAGGCGAGGCGGATGGCCTCCAGGCTTTGGATCAGGTCTTCCAGCGGGTCTTTGAGGTTATGGCTGGCGTCGATCATCCACGCCAGGGGCGGGTTGTTGGCCGTGTTGTTGTCCATGCCATATACCAGCTCGTGGAAAATGAGAAAGAGCTGGTAGGGTTTGATACTGCCGACGGTGAGGTCGTCGTCGCCGTATTTGCTGTCATTGAAATGAAAACCGCCGAGTTTGCCCTGCATCATCAGGGTTGCGACGATCTGTTCAATGTTGGTATTGGGCAGGTGATGCCCGAGGTCGACCAGGGAATAGGCCTTTTCGCCGCATGCCGAGGCGAGCAGGTAGGAGGTGCCCCAATCCTGAATGACGGTGCTGTAGAAATTCGGTTCGTAGGGCTTGTACTCGATAAACATCCTCCAGTCGTCGGGCAGGTGCTGGTATATCGCCTTCAAACTGTCCATAGTCCGTTGAAGCGCCTGGCGGAAATTGCCCTGGCCCGGGGTCGCTGTGGCAGAGCGAGCCGAATTTGTAGCTGTGCGCCTGGCCGGGTTGGTCCTGGAACGTATTGGAGTTGACGGCGTCGAAGGCAATGCCCAGCGATGCCGCTTTTTCCTTTATGGCCCGGGCATCTTTGGGTATGTCCCAGGGGATATGCAGGGAGATCGCTCCGGCGGCGCCTGTCAGGGCATGGAGGAGCCCGATATCTTCTATTTTTTGTTCCAGGTTGCCGGGTTCCCCGCCCATGGAGAAGCGTCCGAAGCGCGTACCGCCCGCTCCGAGCGCCCAGCTCGGAATGGCAATTTGCAGGGCCTTCAACTTTTGAACGATGGCAGCGGCGTCTATGCCTTTTTGGCTGAGTTGTCCCTGGAGAAACGCAAAGGATGCCTGGTGTTTTTCCAGAAGACCTTTATTGTGTGCCGCGATATCCGTGTTATCCATTTTCATAATTCATCCGATTTTACCGTACAAAGGCCGCTTCCATTCCGCCATCGATATTGAGGGTATTTCCGGTGCTTTTATCCAAAATGGCCACCAGGGCGTACACGCCGTTGGCGATGTCTTCCGGCAGAATGATTGCGTGGAGCAAGTTGCGTTTGGCATAGTGTTCGGGCAGGTCTTCCACCTTTATGCCATAGGCCTTTGCGCGGCCTTCCGACCAGGCGCCTTCCCATATTTTACTCCCGACGATCACGCCATCGGGGTTTACGGTATTCACCCGGATCCTGTCTTTCCCCAATTCCGCGCTCAGCAAGCGGGTCATATGCTGCTGTGCGGCCTTGGCTGTGCCGTAGGCGACGTTGTTGGGGCCGGCCACCAGGCCGTTTTTGCTGGCGATATTGACAATGTCGCCGCCAAAACCTTGTTTTCGCATGATCTCGACCCCGGTTTTCGCCATCAGGAATTGTCCTTTTACGAGGACATCCTGCAAGAGCGCCCAATCCTTGAGCGTGGTTTCCTCCAGCGATTTGGAGACGGCCAGCCCGGCGCTATGCACGACGATATCGACCCCGCCAAATTCGAGGCAGGCATTCGCATAGGTATTAGCCACCGATGCTTCGTTGGTCACATCGCAAACGGCACAGGCGGAAACATCCCGGGCAAACGTGTCGTTGGCCTCCTGCACGCGGTCTGCATCGAGGTCGGTAAGCACAACATTTGCGCCCTCGGCCGCCAGTTTGACCGCAATGGCTTTGCCGATGCCGCCTCCGGCGCCGGTGATGATGGCTACCCGGCCCGACAGTGGTTTGTCTTTCGGCATGCGTTGCAGTTTGGCTTCTTCCAGCAGCCAGTATTCGATGTCGAACGCTTCCTGCCGGGGCAGGGCCGTATATTCCGAAATGGCCTCGGCGCCGCGCATGACGTTGATGGCATTGATGTAAAACTCGCTGGCTACCCGGGCGGTCTGTTTATTCTTTGAAAAGGTAAACATGCCGACGCCGGGATACAGGATCACCACCGGGTTCGGGTCGCGCATGGCCGGGCTGTTCGGGTGTTTGCAGCGGGTATAGTAGTCGGCATAATCATCGCGATACTGTTCGAACTGGGGTTCGAGTTGCGACCGGACACGCTGGTAATCGGTCAACGACGCGTCGGCGGCCAAGTCGAGTACCAGGGGTTTTATTTTGGTGCGCAGGAAATGGTCCGGGCAGGAGGTGCCCAGTGGGGCGAGTTTGTCGAGGTCGCGGCTGTTGATAAATTCCAGCACGCGGTCGTCGTCGGTGAAATGGCCGATCATTTTATGATGGCCCGAACACAGGCCCCTCAACACCGGCGCCAGGAGGGCGGCCTGGGCTTTGCGGTCGGCTGCGGAACGGCTTTCCACGATCTGGCCGCCGAACACGGGCCGTTTTTTCCCCAACCGTTCCCCGATGTATAAAGAAGCCTGTTCGATCACTTCCAGGCTGTTCATATAGCAAGCGTAGGACGTGTCGCCCCAGGTGAACAACCCATGCCCGCCAAGTACGATCCCGCGAATGCCGGGGTTGGCTGCAAGGCATTGCTCGAGTTGCAGTCCAAGATCGAAGCCGGGGCGTTGCCAGGGCACCCAACCCATGGTGTCGCCCCAGATTTCCCGGGTGATCTCCCGGCTGTCTTTGGCCGCTGCAACGGCGATCAGTGCATCGGGATGCAAGTGGTCGATATGCTTAAAGGGGAGCAGGCCGTGCAAGGGCGTATCGATGGAAGGCGCGCGGCTGTCGAGGTCAAAAATACAGTGATTGAACAGGGCTACCATTTCGTCTTCATATTCCAAGCCCCGGTACACGTGTTTGAGGGAACGCAAGCGGTCGACATACAGGCCGGCGATCCCTTTCCGGGTAAGCGTGCCGATATCCCCACCGGAACCCTTGACCCACATGACCTCCACTTCCCGGCCCGTCAGGGGATCTGCTTCGACTGTTTTGCAACTCGTGTTGCCGCCGCCGTAATTGGTTATACGCAGATCGGCTCCGAGCAAGTTGGACCGGTACAAAAACAAGGCTATTTCGTCTCCGCCGAGTGCGGCTGCTTTTTTTTCATCCCACAGGTACCTGACGTGTTCAAAGTCTTTAACATTCATGGAAAAACAATTTTTTGTTCGGATCTTAAGAGCCTGAGAGCCTATCCGGAAACCTCGCTGGAGCCGAAAGGCCTGATTTTGAAAAACAGCCCAGGCAAATTTGAGGTTTGTAGCCGGACGCTTACGGGCCGAAAATTTACGTAGCCGCGAGAAACTTGTATCCGTTATTTCGGGCCGGTTACTTAAATCAATAGCTTGGTACAGTTTGCTGTAGGCGAGGACGGCAACAACGGCATTTTGTTGAAAATCAAGCCCTAATGCCGTTGTTGGTGTCCTTGCCAACAACATTCACCGCCGTTGTTGGCGCCCTTGCCAACAATATGCAAGCGGCCTCATCTTCAATTGTTTGCAAGAACCTGCCGAACTACCGTTTAATAATAGCACTTATTTCTTTAATTTGACAAAGAAGGCGCTTAATCCAGTCAAATTTAGATTAAAGTCTCAGGAGTGATCTTCTACGGTATGCGGATTTTCACAAAAAAGTGTTCTGTACTGTTCTGCAACTAAAGAAATAAGTGTTAGATTTGTTGATTATGGTATAATAAGATTTGGAAACTTGATTTAGGGTGTGTCTGAAAAATACTCACCGGTCTGAAAAGGCATCTTTTGAAACCTGTTCTTCGCCTCTTTTTCGGGCAATATAACCCGATATTCCCCGCAAAAGCAGGCTTGCCCAAAACTCAAAACCTACTCTTTTCAGGCTCGGCAGTATTTTTCAGACACACCCTAATTTCGACTTTAGAACATGTTTGGAATTTCATTGCTGGCCTGCAAATAGAAAATTTAATTTCATGCTGCGTTAAATTTTTCGGCGGATTGCCCGCATACGCCTGCAAAATTTGCCTTGCCTGAAATTAAATTTTTCCATTTTCGCCTCAGCATGAAAATCCAAACATGTTCTTAGCCATTTGTCATGACTAAAAAAGTGATTACCAGGCTGTACTAAGCGATCTGACTGGATTTAAACACCTCCTTGACCTATCGTGATATGGGCTTTGTGAAAGGTCATGTGCCGGATGTCTCCTTCGGTCGACATGACAACACATTGATATTCAACCACATTTATCGATTTCGCGTTGCTCGAAATTCCGGCAGGGCGCGGGGAAATTTCGAGCAACGCGAGAAATCCGTTGGAAATAATTGATTATCATACGATTGTCATGTCGATCCGCCGAAGGGAGACATCTGGAGAATGCCGAGGGTGACATATTGTTTCAAAATACGACCTGCATACCCGAGAAACGCTTTTTGTGTTTATGAAATGGCTAAAGTCGAACTAATTTGATGTTTGAGAAACTATTGGGTTTCCCAAGAACATTTTTGCAGCACCAGCGATGGAAATCCAACCATGTTCCAAACCAGTAAAACCTTTGGTTGCCATGGGTTACAAAATCAAAATAAATGAGTATAGCAAAACCCCCAAGTACAAACAAATTATCAACTCCATCATATCCAGTATCGAAAAAGGCGCGGTAAAACCCGGCGACAAACTCCCTTCCGTAAACAGCCTGCTCATCAAATTCGATATCTCCAGAGACACCATCGTAAAGGCCTATGAGCACTTAAAAGAGATCGGCATCGTTGACTCCATACCCGGGAAAGGGTACTATATCAAAAGCGACAATTTTAAGCAGAAGGCGAAAGTCTTTCTTTTATTCAACAAACTCAGCGTTCATAAAAAGATCATTTACGATGCCTTCACCCAAACATTGGGGGACCAGGCTGCCATCGATTTTTTTATCTACAACAACGATTTCCGGCTGTTCAAGAACCTCATCCTCAGCCATAAGGATGACAACTATACGCATTTTGTCATTATCCCGCATTTCCTCGAAGGGGGCGAACACGCCTGCGAATTCATCAACCAGTTGCCCAAACATAAGCTGATCCTGCTGGATAAACAGGTGGAGGGAATAAGCGGTGACTATGCAACCGTTTACCAGGATTTTGAGGCAGATATCTATCATGTGTTGATCGACGCATTGCCCTTGCTGGAAAAATACGGCAAACTCAAGATCATTTTCCCGCCGTATAGTTATCACCCAAAAGAGATTCTGTCCGGATTTGAGCGCTTTTGCACGGAATACAACTTCGATCATTCCATTGTTGAAGATATTTCGAAAGAGCCGATCCAAAAAAACGAGGCCTATATCAACCTCATGGAAGACGACCTGGTGACCCTGATCAAACGGGTCAAAAACCTGGGGTTCAAGGTGGGAAAAGATGTAGGCATCATTTCGTACAATGAAACGCCGCTCAAGGAGATCCTGCTCGACGGGATTACGATCATCTCCACCGATTTCCAGAAACTGGGTGAAACCGCAGCGCGGCTTATTCTGGAAAATGAAAAACAACATATCGCCAACCCGTTCCGGCTGGTGGTTCGCAATTCTTTGTAAGCATTCTTTTGCTCCTGCTGATTCGTCAATTCCTGGCCGGATGATTCCTCCCTGTTCCGTCTCACCGGAAATCCCGGCCAGCGCACTGCTTTAAATGCGCGGCAAACCGCCGTTGACAGCTGAATTGTTGCCAGACAGCCCGCGGCTGTGCGCGGATAATTTCCGTTTTGGCCCTGTCCGCTTTGTGGCAACCGCAACCGATAACAAATGCGCTTCTTGTTTAATTACAACTGATTTCACCCGGATCAGGGGGCAAGCCAAGGTGCGGACGGGATGCTAAGTATCCGGATTTTTTACCCTGCCTACCCAGAATAGTGCAGAACAGTTTTTCTCCGAATGCGGCGCTCCACAAGGTACTTTTAGGGTTTTACTCCCTACTTTTACAAAATAATATTTTGAATGGACATGAAGCGCCAGATCATGATTATGATTTGGGGATTTGACTAAGGTCATCGTACTGACGATATTCAATTATATCAGGCATAGTGCCTCACCCATCACAATTCTTATCTGACAATTAAACAAAACTGTGTTATGGAACCCGTTCTACAAACATTTATCAGGCCAAAATTATACCTGGCCTTGGGCATCCTGCTACTTGCGTTACAACTGGGCTGGAGTCAGCGCAGTGTCTCCGGGACCGTGCTGGATGCGGACTCCAATGCCCCGTTGATCGGTGTAACCCTTCTGGTAAAAGGCACCAACACCGGCGCCATAACCGATGCCAACGGGAAATTTGCGCTAAACGCCCCGGCCGATGCCACCGCGTTGGTTGTCACATACACCGGATACCAACGCCAGGAAGTATCCATACAGGGTGTTGACGTGGTGGCCATCCGCCTCACTCCCGGGAATATCCTGGATGAAGTGGTAGTGATCGGCTACGGGACACAAAAGCGCGCAGACATTACCAGCGCTATTGCCCGTTTCGACGCGGAAAACCTGGATGAACGGCCGATCTCCCGGGTAGACCAGGCACTGGTAGGCCAGTTGGCCGGGGTTCGGGTGCAGCAGACCAGCGGCCTGCCCGGCGCCGGTTTTCGCGTCCAGGTGCGGGGCACCGGCTCCATTACGGCCAATAATCAGCCCCTGTACGTGGTGGATGGCTTCCCCCTGGAAGTATCAGAACAGAATGCGAATGGGGGTTTCGACACCGGCAACCCGCTGGATAACATTAACCCCAACGATATTGCTTCGATTGAAGTACTGAAGGATGCGGCGGCAGCAGCCATTTACGGTTCAAGGGCTTCCAATGGGGTCGTGCTGATCACCACCAAAAAGGGCAAATCCGGCAAGGCAACGATCAGTCTGAATTCCAGCTACGGCTTTCAGAAAACCGTCAAAAAACTGGACATTCTCAATGCCGAAGAATGGGTCGACCGCGCGTCCGAAATGATCGACGACGCCTGGGTGGCTTCCGGCGCCGGCAGAACCCGCGATCAAACGTCGGCGCAGCGCCAGGCTATTTTGGGTACGTTCAACCGCAACCTGATCAAAGATGATCGCTGGTCGCAACCGGGTCACCCCGGCCTCGTATATATCGACTGGCAGGACGAATTATTCCGCACCGGCGCCGTGCAGAACTATCAGTTGTCGGCTTCCGGCGGCAACAGCTTTGTCAATTACTACCTGTCGGGCGACTACATCAACCAGGAAGGCATCGCCATCGGCGTAGGCTACAAGCAGTATTCTGCCCGGGCCAATGTTGAAGTGAATGCCAGTGACAAATTGAAATTCGGGATTAATATTTCGCCGTCCTACTCCATTGCCAGCAACCCCGGGGTGGAAGGCAAAGACCAGCAGACCCACATTACCGTGGGGATGGTGCCGGTTTCCGAAGATACCGTGGGCCTCGATGTGAACGTAGGCAGCAATACCATTTATACCTGGGGGAACTCCCGTTCCAGCCCGATCCGGGTGGTTGAAAATTCCATCGGCGATACCAAGATCTTCCGCACCTTGAGCACCTTGTACGCGCAGTACAACCTGTTTGCCGGGTTGAATTTCAGGACAAGCGTCAACCTGGATAACTCCGACATGAACGGAAAAGACTATACGCCGGCCTGGGTTACGCAAAATCGAACGGCTACAGGCCGGTTCCAGGGCTATCGCCGGCAGACGTTCGTCAACGAGAATACGCTTTCTTACGGTAAAATTTTTGGCGAACGGCACGATGTTTCCGTGATCGTGGGCAGTTCCTACAACACCACGAAGTTTGACAACTTTGATATCCGGGTGGCCGGCGGGTTCAATTCGAATGTGATCACCACCTTGAACGCAGCCAAGATCAACGCCGGGGCCACGCTTACCAGGGAATCGAAAAACACCCTGATCTCCTACTTCGGGCGGTTGCAATACGGTTTTAACAACCGCTACCTGATCGCAGCGTCCCTGCGCCGGGATGGTTCTTCCCGCTTCGGGCCGTCAACCAAATGGGGGGTCTTCCCCTCCGTATCGGCCGGCTGGCGAATTTCGGAAGAGGCCTTTATGCGCAACATCGATGTGATCAGCAGCATGAAATTGCGGGGGAGCTGGGGTATTTCCGGTAACAACGGTATCGGCGATTATTCCCACGTCTCCATTCTCAGCTTTGACAACTATTCTTTCGGCGGCCAACTGGCTCCCGGGCAGGTGCCCAGCAATTTTGCCAACCCAAACCTGAGCTGGGAGCAATCCGAAACCATCGACGTCGGGATCGACTTCGGACTGTTCAACAACCGCATTTTCACCTCGTTCGATTATTATACCAAACGGAACACGGATTTGTTGCTCAACATTCCGGTACCCACGGCGATCGGGTTCTCTACGGCCCTGACCAACATCGGCGAGGTGCTCAACAAAGGTTGGGAGGTTGAGCTCACCACCCGCAACCTGACGGGCAGGTTCTCCTGGACCACCAACTTCAATTTCAGCCACAATTCCAATAAAGTGGTGCAACTGGGCCCGGAAAACACACCGATACTCGGCGGCGCATGGGACATCCCGCACAATATCCTCGAGGTGGGTCAGCCGATGTACAGCATTTATGTCGTGCAGCAGATCGGCATCCTCTCCAAGGCCGATATCGATGGCGGCGCGGCGCTTTACGGCAAACAACAAGAGGGTGACCCCAAGTATCTGGATGCCAACGGCGACGGCGTCATTTCACCGGCCGACCGGGTACTTTCGGGACATCCCAACCCGGATTATGTGTACGGGGTCACGAACACCTTTACGTTCAAGGGCTTCGACCTCAGCTGCCTCGTCCAGGGGCAATGGGGCGGCAAGATCTACTCCACTTTCGGACGGGCGATGGACCGCACCGGCCAGGGCTTTGTCGATAATGCACTGGGCCTGTACCGCGACCGTTGGCGCTCTGCAGCCGACCCGGGGGCCGGATTGCGCGGCAAGGCGACCTCCAGCTTCGGCCGGATCAAGAATACCGACTGGCTCTATCCGAATGACTACTGGCGTATCCGGAACATCACCCTGGGGTACAACCTGGGCGGACTATTCGGTGGCAATGTCATTTCCAAAGCCCGCATCTATGCTACTGCCGAGAACTATTTCGGCGGCGACAAGTACACCGGCGGTTTCAACCCCGAGGCAGTGAACAATTCCGGAGACGACTACGGCGCTTTCCCATTGGCGAAATCGATCATTTTTGGTCTCAACCTCACCTTTTGACAATCTATAACAACCATACAATGAAAAAAATATTTCTGCTCCTAGTTTCGGTATTGGTATTTGGAGCCTGTGAGAAAGATCTCAACCTGGCGCCAATTTCAGATCCGGGCAGCAACGGATTTTATAAAAATGCCGATGATTTCAAACAAGCCGTCAACGGTGTCTATGCCACGTTTGGAGTAAATTCCTCCCTCAATGTGGATTATGCCAGCATGTATGTCGTTTTGGACGAGTCGCGCTCCGACAACATCTACTCGCCCGGCCAGGCTGGCGTTCGGGACTGGAACGCGATCAACAATTTCCAGAATACCATTGCGACCCTGGGTACCATCGCCAGTATCTGGAATATGACGTTCAATGGAATCATGCGCGCCAATACGGTGCTCGATCAATTGAAAGCAAACCGGGGAGCCGTTGGCGACCCCGCATTAGCAACCCGTTTTGAGGCGGAGGCCCGGTTTCTGCGCGCCTACTTCTACTTTGATTTGGTCAAATGGTTTGGGAAAGTGCCTATTTTTGAAACCTTCGTTTCGCCAACCGATGCGCTGAATGTCGGCCGGAGTTCGGTCGAGGATGTGTACAGCCTGATTATTTCAGATCTGAATTTTGCCATTTCCAATCTTCCGCAGGAATACGGCGCAGCCGATAAAGGGCGCGCTACCTCCTTTGCCGCGAAAGGTATTTTGGCCAGGGTGTATCTGACCCGTTCCGGCCCGAAACTGCATCCCGACGGCCCATGCCTGGGCACCAATGAATACGGCCAGGCCCTCAACCTGCTTCAAGATATCATCCAAAGCAATAAGTTCGCCATGGTGAGCAAGTATGCCGATATCTTCGATTACAACAAGGAGGGGAATGCCGAGATCATTTTCGACTTTCAGTTTGTTTCCGGCGGTGTTGGCGCAGGCGGGTATTACCCAACGGAATATTATGATGAAGGTTGGGGCCGTGTAAATCTCAAATTCCCCGGCGGCAACCCCGGCGACGGATCGAAACGGGTGTCGGACGATCTGCTGAATTCCTACGATGCAGGCGACTTGCGGATTGATCCGACGTTCCAGATGGATTACACCGATATAAACGGCCAAGTGGCCGATGCACAGTTTTTCGACAAGTTCATGAATGTTGCCAAAGCCGGCGGCGACCGTTTCGACTGGTCGATCAACTATCCGGTATTGCGCTATACGGATGTGTTGATGATGAAGGCAGAATGCATTTTGCAAGGCGCTCCCGGTTCGCAGGCCGACGTGGATAAGATTGTGACCGACGTGCGTGCCCGGGCCAATGTCAGCGCGGTATCCAATGTCACGCTGGATATGCTGCTGGCGGAACGGCGGAAAGAATTCGCCGGCGAAAACCTGCGCTGGGACGATCTCGTCCGCACCGGCAAAGTGGTGGATGTAATGAATGCCTGGATCCAAAAAGAAGATGTTTCCGGAAAAATTCAGCCCGTCACCAACAACTTCATCATTTACCCGATCCCGTCGAATCAGCTCGATGTAAAACAAGGGCTGTACACGCAGAACCCGGGTTACCTGTGAGAACTGCTTGGGTTATCCTGCCGAGACGAAAATGAAATTTTCCGTTTGCGGCCCGGCGATGAACCCCCAAACAGGTTCTAATCTGAAGATTAATATCCATAAGACTTGTTGCGACGGGTGGCTTTGATTGGGGAAAAACGCCCTTTTTCCCGCCTGGCTGCGTTAACTATTTTGGCGAATTGGCCCGGTTTCGACGGCAAAATTTGCCTGCCCAGCCCAAAAACGGCGTTTTTCCTACTCAAAGCCGCTCGTCGCAAGTCGTCTCAACATGAACAAAAGGAGCCGGAGCTGGACAGCCTGCTCCGGCTCCTTTCAAAAATATACCGATGCAGTTGTCGCAGTCCAAATGGTGGTTGTTGCTTTTGTTTCCAATGCTGTTATCCTCGCTGCACGCGCAAACGGGGGTGGGCGCCTATCAGTCCGGCTTTTTCAGAAAAGGCAATACCTTTTCTTTTTCCAATAAAATGGCGGATGTGCAGATAGAATTCTGTACCGCATCTATGGTGCGGATACGCAGCAGCTGGACGCGGAAATTCGAAGCGAACGAACCCTGGATGGTCGTAAAATACCAATGGGCCGAAGTGCCCGTCCGGGTAACGGAAGATGCCGGGCAATTTCAACTGGAAAGCGAACGGCTGAAACTGATGGTCCGGAAGGACCCCTTCGCTATCACTATCCTGGATGCCGACGGCCGCTTGTTGTGCGCCGAATCGCCGCCCGGAACCGGCGGCGCCTGGAAAAACGGCGATGCCGTGCTGTGCCGGAAACAAATGGGCCCGGACGAGCATTTTTTCGGCTTCGGCGAGCGTATGGACTTTACCGACCAGCGCAGCAAGCTCGTGCAACTCAATGTAGGCCGCGGCACCGGCATGCCGCATATCATCGGCGCCTATAATGTGCTGAAAGCCAATTACTGCCCCGTGCCCTTCTTCATGAGCACGCGCGGCTATGGGATTTTCCTCCACAATTCATTTGCCAACGAATGGGACATGGGGCTGACCGACCCGCAGGCCTATTCGTTCGGGGCCAAAAACGGCGAGCTGGACTATTACTTCCTGTACGGGCCGGATTTCCCGGATATTTTAAATCAGTACACCGATCTGACCGGTAAAGCGCCGTTGATGCCCTTGTTTGCCCTCGGGCTGCAAGTCGGCACCTACAGCGGGGGTACCTGGGGGCACGAAGAAATGACTTCAACGGACTATGTTGTTAACCTGGTCCGGAAATTCAGAAAAATGGGGATCCCGGTGGATGTTCTGCACCTCGATTCTACCTGGCGTATCTTTGGAAAGAACGGCGGCAAGGGAGCGACCACCTTTGAATGGCGGGAGACCTTCAACAACCCCAAAGCCATGTTCGACAGCCTGTACGCCATGCATATCAACCTGGCCGGCGTACACATCCGGCCCCGCTTCGATAACGGAAACAAACTCAATTTGCTCGACCAGGCCAGAGCCCTGGGCCTTACCTATCCGGAAGCGGGCAACCCAGGAGAATTCGTCAATTTTTTTGATCCCAATGCGGTGGACTGGTGGTGGAAAAACGGCGTCCTGCAGGTGGCAGCGCTCGGCGTCCGCTTTGTTAAGACCGATGAAGGCAGCGCGTTCGGGCATGAGGCCAACGAAAGCAACAAACTCGGCCCGACCGGCCTGGAAGCAGAAAAACTGCACAATATTTTCCCGATTGCCTATGCCAAAGCCCCCTACGAAAAGTTCATGGAATTCAATGGCATGCGCGGGATGAACCATACCCGAGAAGGGTATGCCGGCATTCAGCGCTACCCGTTTATTTTCGCCGGCGACTGGCCCAGTGAATGGCAATACTTCGCACCCGTCGTCAAGGCTGGCCTGAATATCGGCCTTTCGGGCGTAGGCAACTGGGCCCATTGTATGGGCGGCTTCGAACACGATGCCGATCCCGAATTGTATATCCGCTGGTGTCAGTTCGGGTTGTTGAGCCCGGTGGCGCACTTGTTCGGCATGGATCATCCGGGATACAAGGAGCCCTGGAACTACGGCGATGACGCCTTGAACAACTTTAAAAAATACGCAACGTTCCGTTACCGGCTGATCCCGTACCTGTACAGCCATTCCTTTGAAATGTACCAGACCGGCATGCCGCTCATGCGGGCATTGGTGCTGGAATACCAACACGATGAGAATGTTTACCCCATCGCCGACCAGTACCTGCTGGGCAGCCAGATGATGGTTTGCCCGGTAACGGTCAAAGGCGCTCAAACCCGTGAAGTGTACCTCCCCGAAGGCGTCTGGTTGGACTACTATACCGGCCAAAAATATACAGGTAAGCAATACCTTCAGGTACTCGCTCCGCTCGACCAGATACCCATTCTGGTGAAAGCCGGGGCCATCATTCCCATGCAGGAACCGGTGAACTACATCGGCGAAAAGCCGGCGGATCTGATTACCCTGGAGATCTTTCCGCACGGCGCATCCGGTTTCTCCCTGTACGACGACGACGGGAAGAGCCTGGATTACCAAAAGGGCCGGTTTGCACGTACGGAGATCAGTTGCAGCCAGGATGCCGGCCGGCTCCAGGTGGGAATACGCAAACCACAGGGTGCATACCCGGTTCCGGAGCGGCGATACGCCCTGAAAATACACGCGGATACAGTGCCCAAAACCGTCCTGTCGGGCGGGGCGCCCGTAAACGCGAGCGGCCAACCCGACCAGGAGGCGAAAGCGCCCGGCTGGTATTTTGATGGCGCGGCCCACATCCTGTACATCAGCCCCGGCGGGTCGAGCAAAAATGATATAAACGTGGAACTGACATTCTAAAAAAATGAAGCGAAATGCCTTTAAGATGAAACTCCGGCCCGGGTTCGAAGCGGAGTACAAAAAGCGGCATGATGCCATTTGGCCAGACCTCCAACAGGTGCTTGCCGAGGCGGGTATCCGCGATTATTCGATTTACCTGGATGAAGAAACGCTGACCTTGTTCGCCTTCCAAAAGTTGGAGGCTGATCTTGACCCCGATTTTCTCCCCAACCACCCGGTGGTAAAAAAATGGTGGACCTACATGGCGGATATTATGGAAACCAACCCCGACAACTCGCCCGTCTCGGTTCCGTTAACGGAAGTATTTCATCTGGATTAATATTATGAAAGTCAGAACATTATACGCTTGTTTCCTGATCATCGCCGCCGCCGTTGCAAACTGCCCGGCGGCGGTTACGCTTCCGGATATACTCGGTGATAACATGGTGCTGCAACAAGGCCGGCCCGTGCCCGTTTGGGGAAAAGCCGCACCCGGAGAAACCGTTCAGGTAACCTTCGGCGACCGTACCCAATCGACAACGGCAGATGCTCAGGGAAACTGGAACGTCCTGCTTGGCCCCTTTACCGCTTCGGCCACACCGGCCACCATGACGATTTCCGGCGCCAACCGGATCGAACTCCGCAATATCCTGGTTGGAGAAGTATGGTTGTGTTCGGGGCAATCCAACATGCAATGGACCCTGGAACAATCAAAGGGTGGGGCAGCGGCGATTCAGGCGGCGGATTACCCCGCCATTCGGCTGTTCAACGTGAGCCGGGATGTAGCCTTCAAACGCAAGGAGGGCCAACTCGCTACCTGGCAGGGCTGTTCACCGGCCACCGCGCCCGATTTTTCCGGGGTAGGCTATTTTTTCGGACTGGAACTGTACCGCGAACTGGGCATCCCCATCGGCCTGATCAACGCTTCTTACGGCGGCTCCCAGGCCGAAGCCTGGACGCCGGTAGAATACCTGGCGGCTTCCAGCGACCTGAGGCCCTGTATCGAACGGGAGAAAATATGGGCGGCAGAGCGCCCTGCGGTAGAGGCCGCTTATACCCAGCAGATAAAAGATTGGGAGGCCGCGGTTGCGAATGCCGAAGCCGCCGGCCAGAAGCCGCCCGGCAGGCCCCGGGTGCCGGATGCGCTGCGCGATTATCGCATTGCAGCGTCGATTTACAACAACATGATCACCCCCCTGATCCCTTTTGCCATCCGGGGCGCCTTGTGGTACCAGGGCGAATCGAATGAAGAACGCGCCGAACAATATGAATTACTGTTGCCCACCATGATCCGGGCGTGGCGGGAGCGCTGGGGACAGGGCGATTTTCCATTCGCCATCGTCCAGTTGCCCAATTTTCGCAGCACGTCGCCTGAACCGGCAGATGAGGCCTGGAGCCACATCCGCGACGCCCAGCGGAAAACCTGCCTGCAGGTGCCCCACACGGGTCTGATCGTGACCATCGATATCGGGGAGGCCAATGATATTCACCCGACGAACAAGCTGGACGTGGGCAGGCGCTTGGAGCGCTGGGCTATGGCAGACGTTTATGGCCGCAAAATCACCAAAAGCGGTCCGGTGTTCCGAAAAGCCCGGTACCGCCGGCACAAGGTCAAGTTGCTGTTTGGAGAAACGGGCGCCGGCTTGCGCATGTGCTCGGGCACGGCGTTGCAGCAATTTGCGATCGCCGGTGCGGATAAAAAATGGTATTGGGCGAAAGCGAAAATCAGGGGCAAAAAAAAGGTGATCGTCTGGGCAGATGAAGTAGAACGCCCCGAGGCCGTCCGCTATGCTTTCAACAACAACCCCGTGGGGCCCAACCTGTCGAATGAAACCTGCCTGCCCGCAACCCCCTTCCGAACAGACAACTGGCCTGGCCCCACAGCCGGAAAAAGGTAACATCAAAATCGACTTGGCATGAAAAAGAGGATTACTGTGTTAGACGTGTCGCCGGGGTGGGCTTTTTTACCGCCAAAGACCGCTGCGGCAACCTGGCTTTTAGCCATTTTGCTTCATTTTATCCCCGGCCAGCACCTGCGGGCGCAAATACCGGTGCTGGAGACCGGCGCTCAAAAACCGATGCCGCCCGAATGGATCGACAAGGATACCGGTCACCGCGTCAAACGGTTGACCCGGCGCGCCGGCGCCAACCGGAGTTTCTACTTCCACGACGTCCCTTTTGTAAAAACCCCCGATGGTAAGGGCGACCTGATGGTGTTTTACGGTGATGCAAACCCTGGAAATCCGGCAATTGACCGACCGCCCGGGGCGTATTTTCGGGGAAATCGTCGGAGACCGACACCGCGAGGTTTTTTATCAGTTGGAGGATACCGTTTTTGCCACCCATATCGACCGGGGCACAACCCGGCGGGTATATGTCTTTCCCGACGATTTCAAAGCCGACATCACTACCCTGAACGCCGACGAGACCAAACTGGCCGGAACCTGGGCAGGCCCGGAAAAAGAAGCCATCCTGAAAAAATACCCCGCCAAACACGATTTCTTCGACCGGATCTTCGAAGCCAAAATCCCCCACACGCTTTTTACCGTTGACCTCGAAACAGGGGCCCTGGAAAAGGTGCACACCGAAAACACCTGGCTCGGCCATATCCAGTTTTCGACGACTGACCCCGATCTTCTCATGTTCTGCCACGAAGGTCCCTGGCACCTGGTAGACCGGATTTGGAACATCAATATCCGGACCAGGGAGGTAAAAAAGATCCATGAACGGACCGTGCCCCGCGAAATTGCCGGCCATGAGTTTTGGAGCTGGGACGGGAAAAAGATCTGGTACGACTTGCAGATACCCCGGGGCGAAACCTTCTTCCTGGCCAATTATGCCGTTAAAACCGGCAAGAAGAAACGCTACCAAATGACGCGCAACGAATGGTCGATCCATTTCAATATCGCGCCGAACCAAAAACTGTTTTGCGGCGATGGCGGCGACCCCGGCCAGGTAGCCAAAGCCCCGGATGGCAGATGGCTCTACCTGTTCCGGCCGAAAGGCAACAAGTTCAAATCCGAACGATTGGTCAACATGCAGCACCACGACTACCAACTGGAACCCAATGTTCATTTCTCACCCGATGGGAAATGGATCGTTTTCCGGGCCAACTTTGAAGGGGAAAGTCAGGTGTATGCCGTTGAAATTCAAAAAAACAACTAAGTTATGCTGCGTACTATCCCGTTTGCCTTTCGATTTTGCGTGTTCACCATGCTGGCCCTTCTTTGGGGCATTGGCTGCGCGCAAACCGGCCAACCGGCGCTGAAATGGCCCGAGATCACCCAGGCGTCCAAACCCTGGTCGAGGTGGTGGTGGCAGGGGAACAGCGTGACCAAAGCGGGCATAACGGCCGAGCTGGAAGCGTACCAAAAAGCCGGGTTGGGCGGCCTGGAACTCACGCCGATCTATGGCGTCATTGGCGAGGAGGACCAGTTTGTCGACTACCTGTCGCCCAAATGGATGGATATGTTCGAACACACCCTGCAGGAGGCCAGGCGGCTGGGGTTGGGCATCGACATGGCCACCGGCACCGGATGGCCGTTCGGCGGGCCCTGGGTGTCCGAATCGGATGCCTGCAAGTACATGGCGCACAAGGAATACAAGTTGAAAGGCGGCCAGCGCCTTGCGGAGCCCATCCGGTTTATTCAGGAACCTATCTTGCGCGCCGTGCCCAACCAGGTATACCAATCGTACGGCATTTATAAGGAAAAAGGCGAAAAGGTTACGGGGTCAATGCAGGAACCCGAAACATTGGCAAACCGGCCCCGCCTGGAGATCGGCGACCTGGTGGAACCCATTTCCGCCAATAAAAACCTCCAGGCGCTGGCCCTCGATCAAGTGCGTTTTGAAAAACAACTGCCCCTGCAAACGCTCATGGCGTACTCGGATGACGGCGTCATGCTCAACCTCACCAACCAGGTAGATGCCAACGGTACACTCAACTGGACGGCCCCGCAAGGGAACTGGACGCTCTACGCCGTTTTTCAGGGCTGGCACGGGAAAATGGTGGAACGCGCCGCCCCGGGCGGCGAAGGCAACGTGATCGACCATTTTTCCGCCACGGCCATCCGCAATTACCTCCATAAGTTCGACCAGGCATTCGAGGGCCGCAAGACCCAGGGCCTGAGGGCTTTTTTTAACGACAGTTATGAGGTGGACGACGCCCGCGGACAAGCCGATTGGACGCCTGACCTGTTTGAAGCGTTTCTGACATGGCGCGGATACGACCTGCGGAATCACCTGCCCGCGTTGTTTGGCGAGGATTCGGAAGAACAAAATATCCGGGTGCGATCGGATTACCGGGAAACGGTATCGGACCTGTTGCTGGAAACCTTTACCAAAGAATGGGCTGCATGGGCACGGAAAAAAGGCGCTATCGTCCGGAACCAGGCCCACGGTTCGCCGGCCAGTATTCTCGACCTGTATGCCGCTTCGGATATTCCGGAAACGGAAGGAACGGATATCGTCCGGATGAAATTCGCCAGTTCGGCGGCCCATGTCACCGGGAAAAGGCTGGCTTCTTCCGAATCGGCCACCTGGCTGAACGAACATTTTTTATCCAACTTGTCCGCGATCAAACAAAGCCTCGATCGTTACCTGGCCGGCGGCATCAACCACGTGTTCTACCACGGTACCTGTTATTCACCTCCCGGCGAAGCCTGGCCGGGCCGGCTCTTCTACGCCGCCGTTCATGCCAATCCGCGTAACTCCCTGTGGCCCGATTTTTCTGCATTAAATCAATACGTGGCCCGCACCCAGGCTTTTCTTCAGGCCGGGGAACCCGATAATGATATCCTGATCTACTTCCCCGTTTACGACCGCTTCGCCAGTGAGCGCCCGGAAATGCTGGAGCACTTTGACGGCAGCGGGAAAGGCGCCGACAGCGCCGACGTCAGGTCTGTTGCCGATACCCTGCAGGCCGGAGGCTATAGTTATGATTTCGTTTCGGACCGTCAGGTTGGGGCGCTTGCCGTTGAAAACGGTAAACTGACCACCGGGGGCAATACCTACCGGATCATCCTGATTCCGGAAACCCGGTTCATGCCGCTTCCGACCATGGAGAAGCTGCTGGAACTGGCCAAAAAAGGCGCCACGATTGTCTTCCACACCGGGCTGCCGGCCGATGTGCCCGGCCTGCCGGAATTGGAAAAACGGCGGGAGCGGCTGCAACAAATAACGGCATCCCTCAACCCGGGAATCAGCGGCATGGCCACTGTCGGCGCCGGCCGGAGTATTGTGGCGCCCGCTTTGAGCGAAGCGCTGGGCAGGGCCGGGGTTTCCAGGGAAGCATTGGTCGATCAGGGCCTGCAATTCACCCGGCGGCGCTATGAACACGGCAACTATTTTTTCCTTTCCAACTGGTCCGAAAGCGATCTCGATGGTTGGGTTCCGCTGCAAGGCGCCTGCAAAGCCGTCGCTATTTTTGATCCCATGACGGGCCAGTCGGGTTTTGCGCAAACCCGGAAAGCAGCGGCCGGGAACGGTACGGTTGAGCTGCGTCTTCAATTGAACCGGGGCGCTTCCTGTATCCTGAAAACCTTCGATGCCGAAACCAAGGGCGAGCCCTGGATTTATATTCAACGATCGGGCGACCCGGTACCCGTGACCGGCGCCTGGAAACTTGAGTTTGTGCAGGGCGGGCCCGAACTCCCCGCGCCGGCAGAGATCGCCACGCTCGGCTCCTGGACCGGGTTGGGCGGGGAAGCGGTGAAGCGTTTTTCCGGAACAGCCCGGTACAGCATTCAATTGCCCAGACCGGGCGGCGAAGGCCGCGGTTGGTTGCTCGATTTGGGCCTGGTGGCGGAAAGTGCGCGCGTCCGGCTCAATGGCCGGGAAATTGGCGTCGCCTTGGGCCCGGTTTATCAACTGTTTGTTGACCGGAACCTCGTTAAAGCAAACAACCTGCTGGAAATCGAGGTCTCCAACCTGATGGCGAACCGCATCGCCGGCATGGACCGCGACGGTACGTTCTGGAAAAAATTTTACAACGTAAACTTTCCCGCCCGCAAGAGTGAAAACCGCGGAAAAAACGGTTTGTTCGATGCTTCCGGATGGGAACCCCGCCCCTCCGGCCTGATCGGACCGGTAACCCTTACGTTGCTTAAATAGTGCACCAGCCTTCTTTCTGGTTCCATTCAACCTGCGTATGCTTGCGAAATCTGCTGTTCTGTTGGTGCTCTGCCAACTCATCTGCCCTTCCGTTCACAGCCAGGCTATACCGGCCTTGCCGGAGCAGGACCGTTGGTGGCATGGGGTCAGGCGCGCCATCCGGTATGCGCCCGATGGGGAGGATTTTGTGATCAGCAATGGAAGCAGGCGCTTTAACCGGGCCTTATACGGTACCAACACCGGGTTTCGGATAGAGGCGGGCGACCTCCCCGAATTTGCCCTGTACCTGCCGGGCATGGGCGGAAACCTGAAGTTTGGCCTGATCCGGGCCGGCTCCGGCAAATGGCTGACCGAAGCGGATCATATCACGGCCCGGTATCGACCCGGCGCGATGTTGTACGACATCCGGGATGCGTTGCTGGGCGATGGCCGCCTGCTGTTGGACGTATTGGCCATGCCCGATGCCGAAGGCGTTTTGATCCGGGCCGTTTTTGAAAACGTAACCGATGAACTGACCTTGCTTTGGTGCTTCGGCGGCGCCAGTGGAAAGCGTTTCAACCGGGACGGCGATATCGGCGCCGATCCCGAATCCTGTTTCTACCTGAAGCCGGAATACTGCGGCGATAACGTATTTGCGCTCCGGGAGAACGGTTTTGCCTTGCAATTTGGTTCGGGCAAGGTATTATCGGAGGCAGAACGCTATGAAATTCAACACCTGCCCACGGGCCAACCGCCTGGAGCGCCGGGCGACAAGCAAAAACGCTTGTTGGGGATTACGCCACCCGGTACGGTATTGAAATTGGCCGACGCCCGGCAGCAAGCCGACCCGCTCCGTTTTTTTTCATCGGATGGTTCCGCTGCGCCGGCTGTAGCCGCAAAAATCGGAATCCATACCGGCCAACCGGTTTATTACTTGTCGGTTTATAACCCGGAGAGCCGGACTGCGCTGCCGTATGATTCGCTGCCGGCAATGTTCGAAGCAGCCGAAAAAGCGCGCAGGGATTTGGTCCGGCGCGTTCAACTGGATACGCCCGATCCATATGTAAACCCCATAGGAGGCGCCCTGGCTGTTGCCGCCGACGCCATTTACGAATACCCTTCTTTTTTGCACGGTGCGGTGGCCTGGCGCATGCGGCTCAACGGCTGGCGCGGCGCTTATGCCGCCGATCCGCTGGGTTGGCATGGCCGTGCCAGGGCGCATTTCAACGCCTACGCGCTTTCTCAACTCACCGGCCCGGTTTCCGGGCCGGTAACCCCTGACACGGTGTTGCATTTTGCCCGGCAAAAAGAGGCGCTGGGTACGGCGCTTTTTTCCAGCGGGTATATCTGCCGGAATCCGGGGGGCGATCTCCGTGCGCATCATTACGATATGAACCTGGTGTTCGTGGACCAGTTGTTGCGCCATTTTCGTTGGACGGGCGACTTGGAGTACCTGCGGAACATGTGGCCGCTGCTGGAGCGGCACCTGGCCTGGGAAAAACGCTGTTTCGATGCCGATAACGATGGACTATACGACGCGTACTGCGCCATTTGGGCCAGCGATGCCCTCGAATACAGCGGCGGCGGGGTTGCCTACGCCTCCGCATACAATTACCTGGCCAACAAATCGGCAGCCCAACTGGCGCCACTGATCGGTCAGGACCCGGCGCCTTACCGCCGGGAGGCCGACCATATCCTGAGGCAAATGAATACGCACTTGTGGCTGCCTTCGGAAGGTTGGTTTGCCGAATACATTGACGCCCTGGGCAACCGGCTGCAGCACCCGGCTGCCGGGCTGTGGACGGTTTACCACGCCATCGATTCGGAGGCTGCCGATCCTTTTCAGGCCTACCAGGCGCTTCGGTATATCGACACGCAAATCCCGCATATCCCGATCCGCGCCGACGGCGTTCCCGACGGGCTTTACACCCTTTCCACAACCAACTGGATGCCCTATACCTGGTCGGTCAATAATGTTGCCCTCGCAGAGGTTTTGCATACGGCATTGGCCTACTGGCAAGGGGGTAGAAAAGAAGCGGCTTTCTTGCTTTGGAAAAGCGCCCTGATGGAAAGCATGTATTTGGGGGCAAGCCCGGGTTCCTTCCAGCAGTTGTCTTTTTACGATGCTTTCCGGGGCGAATTGTACCGGGATTTTGCAGATCCGGTCGGTATAGCGGCCCGCACGCTGGCCGAAGGGTTGTTCGGCATTAAACCCGATGCCTTTAACAGGACCTTGGTCATTCAACCCGGGCTGCCGGATGCCTGGGAGCATGCCGCGCTTCGTCTGCCGGATGTGTCGTTTCGGTTCGAACGAACGGGAGAAACGGACCGTTACACCATTGACGTTACCCAACCGCGCGACTGGAAACTGCAATTCCGCGTAAAAGCCAGGGCCGACACGGTGAAATCCATCCGGGTCAACGGAGCAGCGGTTCCATGGCGAAATATGGAAACCTCCGTCGGGTATCCGGTGCTCGAGATTACAGTTGATGCTTCACCCGCTTATGCCATTGAAATAACCTGGGCGGGGAATAAGCCGGAAGTCCCCAAAACGCCTGCATACATTTCCCGGGATGCCTTGCTTGATCTGAAATTGGCGCAAGCCGAACTGCTCGACGTGTACGACCCGCAGCAAGTGCTGAATGGCGTAGCCAAAACCGGCAAAACGCTAACGGCAAAATTGATTGGTCAGGCAGGCGATCGAACCGTTTTTGTCCAACTCCGGCAAGGCGACCTGACGTGGTGGGCGCCGTTGGATTTGGCGTTGCGCAACCCGGTGGTTGTGCTGCCCGATGCACATCAGGCGGATACCGGGTTGGCCTTCCGGATACAAAACAATACGGATTCGATTTTGCAATGTTCCATCCTGGCGACACCGGACGGCCCTGTGTTGGAGCATGGGGTCGCCGTTGGGCCGGGTGGTTTGTCCGGAAAAATATTGGTGCAATCGCCTGATTTTGTTTGCGGTAGTAACCGGATTTATGTGAATTGGGGCGACGGGCGATCGGACAGCGGCACGGTTGTCAATTGGAGGATACCGCAACCGGATCAAAGCGCTTGGGAACCGGTTCCGTTACAGGATTTCTTCAACGACCGGGTAGTGAATATTTTCCGGCACCGCTACGAATCGCCGCGAAGCCCCTTTCCAACGGTTCAAATCCCGTTGCAAGGCGTGGGCAACTGGTGTTACCCGCTGGTTGAACCCAACATTGACGATTCCGGGTTGCGGAATCAGGCAGGTCCGAGCGGGATATTTACCCTGCCACCGGGCATACCATTTGCCAGCCCCGGGCCAGGCGACAGGCCGAACGTGGTCTTCACTTCCCTGTGGGACAATTTTCCGGAGGAAATAACGATCCCGCTTGCCGGGAAAGCCCGCCATCTTTATTTGCTAATGACCGGCAGCACCAATCCCATGCAAAGCCGGTTGGACAATGGAATCATCAAAATCCGGTATGTGGACGGCTCGATTGCCGAACTGCCGCTCCGGAATCCGGACACCTGGTGGCCCATCGAGCAGGATTATTACACCGACGGTTTTGCGTTTTCAATCGCTCAGCCCGCTCCACCCCGCGTGCATTTGAAAACGGGTGTGATCCCCGAAACATTTACTGCCTACACCTCGATCAAAGGGTATTCCGACCGGGTGATCGACGGAGGCGCCGCGACCGTTTTGGACTTGCCGCTTGACCCCGCTAAAACCCTGAAAAGCCTGACCCTCAAAACTCTGGCCAACGAGGTCGTGATCGGGCTGATGAGTGCCACCCTGCTTCGTTAAACACCCGCGAACCGGAAGCGCGATAAAACAACAGTATGATAAAACTCCTGCTTGCATTGATGGCTGCCACCGGACTGCTCACCTGCGGTGGACACCGAACCGTAAATACGGGCGCCATCGACCGGCATGCCCTGGTCACACGCCATAATATCGCGCTGACGCAGGCGGATTCCTTGGCCGCGCTGTCGGTGGGGAATGGCAACTTCGCCTTTACAGTGGATGCAACTGGTCTGCAGTCCTTTCCGGAATACTACGAAAATGGCATTTCGCTGGGCACGATGGCCCAATGGGGCTGGCACCAATCGCCCAACGCGGGCAATTACCGGCTCGGCGAAGTGCTCGAATCCTTCGAAACCTGCAACGGCAAGAAATTGCCCATTGCCGTACAGCACCGCGAAGGCAGAAAAGCGGCGGCATCCGACTGGCTGCGGGCCAATCCGCACCGCTTGCACCTGGGCTTGGTCGGGCTTGAACTCACCAGGCCAAACGGGGAAGCGGCAACGATTCAGGACATCCGCCATATCCGGCAATCGCTCAATTTATGGACGGGCACAATCACCAGCCGTTATGAAATTGACGGCGTTCCGGTGCAGGTAGAATTGGTTTGCCATCAGGAACTCGATCTGATTGCTTTCCGGGTTCAATCGCCGCTGATCGGGCAGGGTCGATTAAAAGTTGTCTTCCGTTTCCCCTATGGAAAGGAATGTCACGTTTGTCCGGGATACGACTGGTTGCAACCCGGTAAGCACCAGAGCCGGTTGGTTCAAAAAGCCGATCGACAGGCCTGGATACAACGAACGCTGGATTCAACGGCCTACGCGGTAGGTGTCCAGTGGGCCGGGAATGGGACCATTTCCAGCGACCGGCCGCACATATTTGAATTGTCGCCGGCTCGCGATGCCGGCGCTTTTGAATGTTCGGTATTATTTGAACGGGAACTCCGGCCGGATCGATTACCCAGCTTTGACGCGACCTGCGCCGACAGCCATAAGCAGTGGGAAGCATTCTGGTCGACGGGTGGCGCCGTAGATTTTTCGGCATGCACCGACCCCCGGGCGGCGGAGTTGGAACGCCGGGTGGTCTTGTCGCAATACCTGACCAAAATCCAATGCGCCGGCGATTACCCGCCGCAGGAAACCGGACTGACATTCAATAGTTGGTACGGCAAGTTTCACCTGGAGATGCATTGGTGGCACGGCGTACATTTTGCCTTGTGGAACCGGATCGGGCTGCTGGAAAAAAGCATGGCCTGGTATGGGCAGGTATTGCCGAAAGCCAGGCAAACCGCTGAACGACAGGGCTTTAACGGCGTGCGCTGGCCTAAAATGTGCGGGCCGGATGGCCGCTCCAGCCCGTCCAACGTGGGGGAGTTTCTGATCTGGCAGCAACCGCACCCCATTTATTTTGCCGAGCTGATGTACCGGCAGCATCCTGACCCGGAAACGCTGGCGCGGTTTCGGGACATCGTCTTTCAGTCGGCCGATTTTATGGCCGCTTTTGCCCAATTCAACCCGGTGGATGGGAAGTATCACCTCTGCCACCCGATCATTCCCGCCCAGGAAATTTTTCCGGCGGGCCAAACCGATGATCCGCCGTTCGAACTGGCGTATTGGCGTTACGGGCTTTCGGTCGCGCAGGCGTGGCGCCGGCGGCTGGGGCTGGCGCCCAATGCAAGCTGGCAGGCCGTCCTGGACAGCTTGGCTCCCTTGCCGCAGGCAGGAGGCGTTTACCTGCCCGCGGCCGGCGCCGTCGATGCATACACGAATGAGGCGCTGCAGAAAGATCACCCCATGGTGACCGGGATTTTCGGCATATTGCCGGGCAGCCCGGGAATAGACACCGCCATAGTGGCCAATACCTTCCGAAAAATCGCCCATAAATGGGATTGGGCGAGTACCTGGGGCTGGGATTATCCCATGCTCGCCATGTGCGCCGCGCGCCTGGGGTACCGGGAGGAAGCAGTGGATCTCCTGTTGCTGGATGTGCAGAAAAACACTTACCTGGTGAACGGGCATAATTACCAGGACAAGCGGTTGCGGCTGTACCTGCCGGGCAATGGGGCCCTCCTGACCGCCGTAGCCATGATGGCGGCCGGCTGGGATGGCGAGCAGCGTCCGAATCCCGGATTCCCTGCTTCGGGTCAGTGGAAGGTGAAATGGGAAGGGTTGAGCCGGATGCCGTGAAGAATATGGAGATACTATCAGACTTTTTATGGCACGCAGGTTTTACGCTGAAAGGTCTTTGTGAAAAAAATACCCAATAATATGGCAGGCGTGCAGGAAGGCTAATTCCTTGTTGGATATTGGAAATTAACCTTCGTACACGCCTGTTAGTGAAGTCTAAATTGTTGTAAACATCGTCTGTGCAAACCTAAAATCGACAACTATGCAACGGTCAATTCATCTCCTGTACCGGGTAGCCCGGATCTGTTCCATCCTGCTGCTCGGCTGCACAACGGCAAACGCGCAATCCAGGATGGACCAAACAACCATCCTGGAAAAAATGAGGCTGGCCAATGGCTATTTCATGAAAAAATGGCCGGATGTGGGCAAGCGAATCGTGACGGACAAGGAACGTTCCAGCAACATTTGGACCAGGGCCGTTTATTACGAAGGGCTGATGGCGCTTTATCGGATCGATCCGCAGCAGGAATATTATGATTACGCCGGCCGGTGGGCGGAATTTCACCAATGGAACTTGCGCGAAGGGGACACGTACTCCAGAAATGCAGACAATCAATGCGCCGGTCAGACGTATATCGAATTATACCAGATCGACCCGCAGCCCGGGCGCTTAAAAAATATCAAAGCCTCCATCGACAGCATGATACATACGTCAAAAATAGATGACTGGAGCTGGATCGATGCCGTTCAGATGGGGATGCCGATATTCGCGAAACTGGGGGTGATCTACCAGGACCCCGCTTATTTCGAACGCATGTACGAGATGTACGCGTTCACGAAAAATAAACACGGCGACTACGGGCTCTTCAACAAAAAAGACGGCCTCTGGTGGCGGGATAAGGATTTTGATCCGCCTTACCGGGAGCCCAATGGAGAAGATTGCTATTGGTCGCGGGGGAATGGTTGGGTTTTGATGGCTTTGGCCAGGGTGTTGGATGTCATCCCCGAACACACCCCGCATCGCAACGAGTATGTGAGCGACCTGAAGCGCATGGCAAAAGCACTGGCTAAGGTGCAACGGGCTGACGGTTTCTGGAATGTGAGCCTGCATGATCCCACTCATTTTGGAGGAAAAGAAACCAGCGGAACGGCCATGTTCGTGTACGGCATGGCCTGGGGAATTAACCACGGCTTTTTGAATGGAAAAAAGTACCGGCCCGTAGTGCTGAAGGGTTGGAATGCCATGGTGCAGGAGGCCTTGCACCCCAACGGCTTTCTGGGCTACCTGCAGAGTACGGGCAAAGAGCCCGCGGCGGGCCAGCCGCTCAGTTACGACAAGGTCCCCGATTTTGAGGATTATGGCTTGGGCGCATTCCTGCTGGCCGGCTCGGAGGTGTTTAAAATGAAACCAGACTAGTGGAAGACCAAATCTATTATTTGAAACGAGCTGATGGTTCGTTGTTTGGCTTTCTGGTTACAGTGGAGTATCCCATCCTTTGTCTGGCATTGTTACTTTTCTTTTGCTCGCCCAAGAGAAAAGTAACCAAAAGAAAAAGGCTGTCCTCCCGGCAGTGCCGACGACCTGCGCGGATTGCGCTGTTTTTGACAGGGCATGGTGGCCTTTTATGGGATATCGAGTTTCAATTCCCCTGTCAAAAAAGGCGCTCCGTCTGACGGCGGACCGTCCCCTTCGGTCGGGCATGCCTCGCGGACGGCAGAAGGCGCTCTAATACGGGAAGGTTACGCATTTGCAAATACTAAATTGGTTAACCACTAAGTCGCCGGACACATTTTCCGTTTGTTCGCAGCCGTGTTGATGCCCGAAATGGTGCGGCAGGTATGCAGAGCGGGTTCGGGATGAAATCTTTTTTTCAGGGAATTCCCGGTATTTTCAAATGGTTAACAACAAAACACAACAACTGGCACAGGTTTTGAACCGAATCCCAAAATCTTAATCTGTTTTATTCTAATCTCATGAGCAGTCGACCCATGCACACGTACCAAGGCCAGCCGATCGCCGATGCGGCGCTGGAATTGTTGCCAAATGCACCGAATCCGTTTATTGAAATGACCCTGCTTTGGTTTAACCTGCCGGCCGGTACCGACGTCACGCTTCGGGTATTCAACGGCAATGGCCAGGAAATTTGCACCAAAGCCGGCGCCTTCGAAAAAGGTGAAAATCACATTATTTTGCGCCGCTCCGACTTGTCCGAGCCGGGTCTGTATTCCTACCAGCTGGAGAGCGAATACGGCATCGCCAGCCGCAAACTGATGATGTACTGAGCAGGCGCTGAATGCGCAACCGGATACTGTTTCAGGCAGATGCAGAGGGGTTTACACACATGTTACACCGCATTTTTTCGCGTAACATCTGCGTAAACCCTTCTGCTTTTCAGTTCCCTGCCATACCCGACAGTTGAAGGGAACGAAAGACGAAAAAAACCGCACTCTTTTTTGTCGTTTGTCCTGGCTCGCCACGTGTTTCCAAATTAAATTTCGCAGAGTCCTGTTAAATTGCTGCGATTCCTCATTTTTTTCGGAAAAATAATTTTTCGGGTTTTTTAAAACCAAATCCACGTCGTACTTTTGCCGCCGATTTGAACAGAGCCTTCCCAGACGTGGATATGACAGCCTATCGAAAGTTTTGGATTCTATTGATTTTCAGCACCTTGAGTTTGGCCGTTTGCGCCCAGCAAGGGCATGAAGATCCGCCGCAGGGGCCCGCCGGCGAAGCCGCTCCCCTGTCGGAAGCAGAACACAACCCTTGCGGGCATTCGCTGTCCGAAGAAGAGGAGTTCAACGCCGGCGATAATGCGGTGCACCATATTGCCGACGCCAACGCCATCCACGTGATCGGCGACACCTATTTTCACCTGCCCTGCTTCCTGTTTGCACCCGGTCACGGTTGGACGGTAGCGACTACCGCCGCATTCGAACCGCATCACCACGGCAACGGCACCCGGAGCAAAGACGGCTATGTGCTCGTGCATGGCAATATCATGCGCCTCACCAACCCCGGACTGGCTGCCGGCGAATATGAGGTTAGCGACTATTTCCACCGCGACACTACCGCCGACGGCAAAACCACCACACGGTACAGCGCCCAGGTCAACGGCGTATGCGAACCGCTCGAAGCCCGTTCCACCTTCGACGGCGGTATTATGGGGGGCGGAATTACCAGTTTTTACGACTTCTCCATCACCCGCAACGTGTTTACCATGTTGCTTACGGCGGTGTTGCTGTTCCTGTTTTTCCGGGCGGCGGCTAAAGGCGCGATGCGTCGCGACGGCCAGGCGCCGAAAGGATTGCAAAACTTTGTAGAGCCCTTCGTGACGTTTATCCGCGACGAGGTGGCCATCCCGAATATCGGCCCGAAATATGAAAAATACCTGCCCTACTTGTTGGCGGTGTTTTTCTTCATCCTCGGCCTGAACCTGATCGGCCAAATTCCCTTTTTCCCCGGCAGCGGCAACGTGACCGGCAACATTTCGGTCACCCTTGCCCTGGCTGTCCTGACCTTCCTGATCACATCTTTCAGCGGCAACAAACACTACTGGCAGCACGTCCTGTGGATGCCCGGCGTGCCTGTGGCCCTGAAAGTGATCATCATCACCCCGATCGAAGTGCTGGGCCTGGTCCTCAAGCCCTTCACCCTGATGCTGCGTCTTTTTGCCAACATCACGGCGGGCCACATGGTGATCCTCAGTTTTGTCAGCCTTATTTTCATTTTCGGCAACGCCGGCCAGAGCATGAACGGATCGATCGCCGGCGTAGCGGCTTCTATCCCGCTCACGCTGTTTATGATGACCCTCGAGCTGCTCGTCGCCTTCATCCAGGCCTTCATCTTCACGATGCTGTCGGCCGTATATTTCGGTTCGGCCGTTGAAGAACCGCACCACCATTGACCCCATTGACCCCATTGACCCCATTGACCCCATTGACCCCATTGACCCCATTGACCCCATTGACCCCATTAATCACATTGACCACATTGACCACATTGACCACATTGACCACATTGATCACATTCAAATAGCATTTTTCATCAACTCAATCATATACCATGTCTTATGCAGCTCTTGGTGCCGGTCTTGCCGTAATTGGCGCAGGTATCGGTATCGGTCAAATCGGTGGTAAGGCGATGGAAGCCATCGCCCGTCAGCCCGAAGCAGTAGGTGATATCCGTGCCAACATGATTCTGACGGCCGCTCTTGTGGAGGGCGCCGCTCTGGTGGCCATGGTGTTCGCGTTCTTCGTGAAAGCCGCCGGCTAAGAAATGTTTTTCCGGGCCGGCGCGAAGCGGTTGGCGACGCAACGGCCCGGAACCTTTCCGGCTGCATGTTTGAACATTGTAAAATCAAAACCGTAACGCAAAATATGTTGTTCCTCGGCGATTTTTCCGTCATCCGGCCCGAACCGGGTTTGCTCTTCTGGACGACCATTATTTTTCTGATTTTCTGGTTCCTGATGAGCCGCTTCGCTTTCAAACCGATCGCGGAGTCGTTGAAAAAACGAGAAAACGATATCCAGGATGCCCTCGATCAGGCGAAAAAAGCCCGCGAGGAAATGGCCAACCTGCAGACCGAAAATGAAAAACTGCTGGCGCAAGCGCGGGAGGAGCGCGCCAATATCCTGAAGGAGGCCAAAGAGGCGAAAGACGAGATCATTGCAGAGGCCAAAGAGCGCGCCAACATCGAATATAAACGCAAGGTGGAAAGCGCAATCCAGGATATTGAAAACCAGAAAATGGCCGCGCTCGTGGAGTTGAAAAACAACGCCGGCCGCCTGGCGATCGAGATCGCAGAGAAAATCCTGCAGAAAGAGCTGGGCAACAAAGCCGATCAGGAAGCCTACGCCAAATCGCTGGCCGATAACATTAAACTGAACTGAGGATGTCTGTAACCAGGATTGCCACCCGCTATGCCAAATCGCTGATCGATCTGGCCCTCGAGCAGAAAAAACTGGAGCCGGTATACACCGATATCAAGGCGCTGGCGACTGCGGCCGCCAACCGCGACTTGTACCTGCTGTTGAAAAGCCCGATCGTGCACGCCGACAAGAAAATGGCCGTGCTCAACGCCTTGTTCAAAGACCGCATGGACACGCTCACCCTGGCCTATCTGCAACTCCTGGTGAACAAAGGCCGGGAGATGTACCTGCCGGAAATCGCAGCCGCTTTTGTCGAACAGTACAAAATCATGATGGGCATCACCACCGTGCGCGTCACCAGCGCCGCCCCCCTGAGCGACGCCGTGCTCGACGACCTGCGCAAGCGCATCCTGGCCAGCGGCATTACCAGCGCCACCCTTGACCTCGTAACGCAGGTAAACCCGACCCTCGTCGGCGGTTTTATCCTGGAGTTCGACAACAAACGATACGACGCCAGCGTAGCCAATAAACTGGCCGAGCTGAAAGCCGACTTCATGAAAAACCAGTATATCCGCGAATTTTAACCGCACCCCATAACCGCACAACAACTTCAAACTTAATTACTCAAATCGGAGATATGGCAGACGTCAGACCGGAAGAAATCTCGGCAATTCTAAAACAACAATTGTCCGGCTTCGGCGCCGAAACGAACCTGGAAGAAGTAGGCTCGGTGTTGCAAGTCGGCGACGGTATCGCCCGTGTGTACGGCCTCAACCGCGCGCAATCGGGCGAGCTCGTTGAATTTGAAAACGGCACCCGCGCTATCGTGCTCAACCTTGAAGAAGACAACGTGGGCGTGGTGCTCATGGGCTCCTCCGAGGGTATCCGGGAAGGCGCCATCGTGAAACGCACCGGCAAGATCGCCTCCATCGAAGTTGGCGAAGAATTCACTGGCCGGGTGGTGAACACGCTGGGCCAGCCGATCGACGGTAAAGGCCCCATCGGCGGCAAAAAATACGAAATGCCGCTGGAGCGCAAAGCCCCCGGCGTGATCTACCGCCGCCCGGTGAACGAGCCGCTCCAAACCGGCGTCAAAGCCATCGACGCGATGATCCCCATCGGCCGCGGCCAGCGCGAGCTGATCATCGGCGACCGCCAAACCGGCAAGTCGGCCATCGCTATCGATACGATCATCAACCAGAAAGAATTTTACGAGCGCGGCGAACCGGTGTATTGCATCTACGTCGCCTGCGGGCAGAAGGCCTCCACGGTGGCTCAGGTAGCGCGCACGCTCGAAGAATACGGCGCCATGGCGTACACGGTAATCGTGTCGGCTTCGGCCTCCGACCCGGCGCCGCTGCAGTTCTACGCGCCGTTTGCCGGCGCCGCCATCGGCGAGTTTTTCCGGGATACCGGCCGGCCGGCCCTGATCATTTACGACGACCTGTCGAAGCAAGCCGTGGCCTATCGCGAAGTATCGCTGCTGCTGCGCCGCCCGCCGGGCCGCGAGGCCTACCCGGGCGACGTGTTTTACCTGCACAGCCGCCTGCTGGAGCGCGCCGCCAAAGTCATCGACGATGACAAAGTGGCCCGTCAGATGAACGACCTGCCGGCCAGCCTCGTGCAGGCAGGCCTGATCAAAGGCGGCGGTTCGCTGACCGCTCTGCCGATCATCGAAACCCAGGCAGGCGACGTGTCCGCGTATATCCCGACCAACGTGATCTCGATCACCGACGGGCAGATCTTCCTCGAATCCAACCTGTTTAACGCCGGTGTGCGCCCCGCCATCAACGTGGGTATCTCCGTGAGCCGCGTAGGCGGTAACGCCCAGATCAAATCCATGAAGAAGGTAGCCGGCACGCTGAAACTCGACCAGGCGCAATACCGCGAACTCGAAGCCTTTTCCAAATTCGGCTCCGATCTCGATGCCGCTACCCAGGCCGTGCTGGCCAAAGGCGCCCGCAACGTGGAAGTACTCAAACAGCCGCAATACAGCCCGGTCACCGTGGAAAAACAGGTCGCCATCATTTACCTCGGCACCAACAACCTGCTCCGCGACGTACCGCTCGACAAAGTGCGCGAGTTCGAAGAAATCTTCCTCATGAAGATGGAACAGGAACTGCCTGCCGTGCTGGAGGAATTCCGCAATGGCAAACTCGATGACAACAGCCTGGCCAAACTGAAAGAACTGGCTGCCGGGCTAACCGGACAATATAAAAAATAATGTGTTTTAATGTGGTCAATGTGATCAATGGGGTCAATGTGATTAATGTGGTCAATTTGATCAATGGGGGGTAAAGGGATGTTGGCGATGCCGGTACGAGATATTTCCAAACATTGCCCACATTGCCCACATTAATCACATTGCCCACATTGCCCACATTGCCCACATTGCCCACATTGACCACATTGCCCACATTGCCCACATTGCCCACATTGCCCACATTGCCCACATTGCCCACATTGCCCACATTGCCCACATTGCCCACATTGACCACATTGACCACATTGACCACATTGACCACATTGACCACATTAATCACATTGACCACATTTAAATAAACATTATGGCGGGTGGTTTAAAAGAAGTTCGCGAACGGATCAAGTCGGTCATTTCGACGCAGCAGATCACGAAGGCCATGAAAATGGTGTCGGCGGCCAAACTCCGCAAGGCCCAGAATGCCATCGTGCAGATGCGCCCGTATGCCGAGCGCCTGAACCGGATGCTGTCCAACATCCTGTCGAACCTCGACGGCGATGCGACGACTTCGTTCGGGAAGGCCAGGGAGGTAAAGCATGCCCTGGTGGTCGTGGTAACGTCCAACCGCGGATTGTGCGGTGCATTCAACACCAATATCAACAAGGAAGCCGTGGCGCACATCAACGCAAAATACGCCAAACAGCGCCAGGACGGGAAAGTGACGGTGTTGTTTATCGGGAAAAAAGGCTTCGACTATTTTCGCCGCCGCTTCCGCGACTTGCAATACAATACAGAGCATATCGCACTGTTTAACAATATCGAATACGATCATACCAGCCCGGTGGCCCGCCAGCTGATGGATGAATTCAGCAGCGGCAAATACGACGCCATCGACATCGTGTACGGCCGGTTCAAAAACGCCGCCACCCAGTTCCCGACCGTGGAGCAGTGGCTGCCCGTGCCGAAAATGGAGGCAAAAGGCCATTCCAGGATGAAAGCCGACTACATCTTCGAGCCCGACCAGCAACAACTGCTCGAAACCCTGGTGCCGAGCATCCTCCAGCTCCAGTTTCACAAAACCCTGCTCGACACCAGCGCCAGCGAGCATGGCGCCCGGATGACGTCGATGGACAAGGCTTCCGAGAACGCTGAAGAGATCCTGAAAATGCTGCGCATCAACTACAACAAAGCCCGCCAGGAAGCGATCACCACCGAGCTGGGTGAGATCGTAGGCGGCGCAGCGGCGCTGGAAGGGAATTAATAGCCCTTACCGGTTTTTCTACACAGCAGGCGGCCCGACGCGTTTCATACGCGCCGGGCCGTTTTGCGTGATCAGACGGGGTAGTTGATGAGGCGTGGTTTGTTTTTTGTTTGCCGGCAATAGGGTTCAACATTATCTTTTCGATGTAAAACCAGCTTCGGTTTCCTCCGAGCCCGCCGGGAATACGCCGTTGCTAACTGGAGTAGGCAATTCGTCGTATTCACCGGCTTCGCTCTGCGGGGACAATTTCTGACGGTTTTTTTCTTGACAATAGTCCGGTCAATTTGCTGTTGGCGAGGACGCCAATAGCGGCATCTCGTTGAAAATCAAGCCTTAATGCCGTTGTTGGCGTCCTCGCTAACAACCTGCACGAGGCATCATTTTCAACGGTTTGCAAACACCTGCCAGACTATTGCCTTGTCGAAACAAAGATGGAGGTTTGGCCACCACCCGCGCACCTACGATTTTTGGCGTTTTTCCGGCGGCTTCCGGATGGTGTGGTTTCTCTTTCTCCACTTACACCGTGCATCTTATCTTTGACCGGCCCCTGTGTCAGTACATCCGGAAACTATTGCGTTTTTGCAAAACCACCGCGCATTGAAAAGATTCCCCTTTTACCGTCAACTCGACGCTATGGACTGCGGCCCCGCCTGCCTGCGCATGATCGCAGCGCACTATGGCCGTCGCTATTCCCTGCAGGCGCTGCGCGATTTGTCGCACATCAGTCGGGAAGGGGTGTCGTTGCTGGGCATCAGCGAGGCGGCCGAAAGCATCGGTTTTCGCACGCTGGCGGTCAAGGCGCCCTTCGCGGGCGAGGAAGCAGGACTGGTGGATGCACCCCTCCCCTGTATCGTGCATTGGCGGCAACGGCATTTTGTGGTGGTGTACAAGATCAACCGGCGCCAGGTGTGGATTGCCGACCCGGTTGAAGGAAAATTCAAACTCACCCGCGCCGCATTCGAGGCAGGGTTTCGGCAAGATGGCGAACGGGGCATTATGCTGTTGCTCGAACCCGGGCCGGATTTCGGGCAATTGCCGGGCGAAGACAGGCCGGGCAAAGGCATGAGCGTCCTGCTCGAATACCTCGGGCCGTTCCGGCGTTCCTTCCTGCTACTGGCCCTGGCCCTCCTGCTTGGCAGTTTATTCCAACTGGTTTTCCCCTTTCTCACCCAGGCCATCGTGGACGTGGGTATTCAGAACCAGGATATCGGATTCATCTACCTGATCCTGATCGCCCAGTTGGTCTTGTTTGGCAGCCAGGCTGTGGTGGGATTTATCCAGTCGTGGCTGTTGTTGTTCGTGGGCACCCGGGTCAATGTGGCGCTCGTCAGCGATTTTCTGATCAAGCTGATGAAGCTGCCGCTGGGCTTTTTCGACGCCAAAACCGCCGGCGACCTCCTGCAGCGCATCGGCGACCAACGGCGTATCGAGCACTTTCTCACCGGCTCGGTTTTGCAAATCGGTTTTGCTGCCGTCAACATTCTCATTTTCAGCCTGGTACTTCTGTGGTACAACGGGCTGTTGTTCCTCGTGTTTGCGCTGGGTAGCCTGCTTTACCTGGTCTGGGTGGCGCTTTTTTTGCGCAAGCGCAAGGCAGTCGATTACCTGGCGTTTCAGCAAATGGCCGAGCAACAAAGCAGCCTCATCGAGTTGATCCAGGGCATGCAGGAGATCAAGTTGCAGGGCAGCGATAAAAAACGGCGCTGGCAATGGGCGCATTTGCAGGCCAAACTCTTCCGCGTGAGCACCCGCTCGCTTGTCATCGCCCAATACCAGGATGCCGGCGGCGACCTGATCAACCAGGTCAAAAATATCCTGATCTCGTTCCTGGCCGCCCGCGCGGTGATTGCCGGCGACATGACCCTCGGCATGATGGTGGCGGCCCAGTATATCGTGGGCCAGCTCAACGTGCCGCTCCAACTGCTGCTCGGCTTTATCCGCGCCTGGCAAGACGCGCGCATCAGCCTCGAGCGCCTCGACGAAATATATCGCCTGGAAGAAGAAGAATCGGAACAGGCGCTCGACCAGATCCCCGAATCGGGCGATCTTGTACTGGAAAACCTTACGTTCCGTTACAATGCCCTGGAAGAAGACGTGTTGAAAGCGATCAACCTTGTGATCCCACGCGGCAAGGTAACGGCCATTGTGGGCGCTAGCGGCAGCGGAAAAACGACGCTGGTCAAACTCCTGCTCGGCTTCTACCGGCCCCAAAAAGGGCATATCCTGATCGGCGGCATGCACCTCGACGCCATCCGGAAGCGAACCTGGCGCCGGCAATGCGGGGCAGTCATGCAGGACGGGTTTATTTTTTCCGACACCATTGCCAACAACATCGCGGAAAGCAGCGAAAAAGTGAACCTCGAAAAATTGTTTCGGGCCGTCAATCTGGCCAATATCCGCGCGTTCATCGAAGCCCTGCCGCTGGGCTACAACACCATGATCGGGGCCAAAGGCAACGGTATCAGCCAGGGACAGCGGCAGCGCATCCTGATCGCACGGGCGGTGTACAAAGACCCCGCGTTCATCTTCCTGGACGAAGCCACCAACGCCCTCGACGCCGAAAACGAACACGTCATTTTAGACCGGCTGAACGCCTTTTTTCGCGACAAAACCGTCGTGGTGATCGCCCACCGGCTCAGCACCGTGCGCCATGCCGACCAGATCGCCGTTTTGGACAACGGCCGGTTGGCCGAGACCGGCACGCATGCCGAACTGGTAGACAAACGGGGTATTTATTTTAACCTGGTCAAAAATCAGCTAGAACTTGGAACCTGAAGAAATAGCCCTCACCGAACGGGACGAGATCCAGGCGATGCTCGGAAACAACCCGGGATGCTGGGTGCAGTTCGGTATTCCTGTGCTGCTGGCGCTCTTTGCGGTATTGATCGCCCTTGGTTGGTACGTGCAATACCCTGACGTGGTGCAGGTACCCGTCACGATCAGCTCGGAACACCCGCCCATCCGGGTGCCGGCCCGCAGCGCCGGCCAACTCCGGCGCTTGGCAGTGCGCGACGGCGAACAGGTTACAGCCGGCCAATTGCTGGCCGAATTGGAAAGCGGCGCCCGGAGTGCCGATATGGCCACCCTGCTTGCATTTCTGACAAAACTGGAACAAACCAATACCCCCGAGGGGTTTGTCGCCCAGCCGCCGCCGGCCAACCTGCAATTGGGACCCCTGCAAAATTCATACGCCGCCCTCGTGAATGCCCAACAATTGTTGCAGGGGCAAATGCAGCAGGACTACGTGTTCCGGCAGATCAGCGCGCTCGAAAATGAAATCGGCGAAACCCGCCAACTGATCGAATCGCTCGAACGCCAAACCGGCCTGCTGCGACAGGATTTTGCCCTGGCGGAAAAACAACTCGATCGCCAGCGCGAACTGCTGAAAGAAGGGCTGATCAGCGCGCAGGAGTTTGAAGCATCCAATTCGGCTTACCTCCGCCAAAAACAACAACTGGAGAGTTTTACAGCCACTACCAGTACGCAGCGGGTCAAGATCCGCCAGTTGGAAACCCAGCAAAGCCAACTCGGCCAGAGCCGCCGGCAAGATGTGCAGGCGCGTTGGGAAACCTTGCGCCAGATCGGCCTCAACCTGCGCGGTGAACTGAACCAGTGGGCATTGCAGTACCAGATCAAGGCCCCGGTGGCCGGTCAGGTAGTGTTTGCGCAGCCGCTGGCGGAACAACAATTTGTCCGCCCGGATCAGGAATTGTTTTCTATCCTGCCGCAGGGCCCCGCAGCCATCGTGGCGCTGGGTTATTTGGAGCAAGCCAGTTCGGGCAAGGTGGCGCCCGGTCAAAGCGTTCGGATCCGCCTCGACGCTTACCCGTACCAGGAATACGGCGTGCTCGAAGGCCGCGTTTTGTCGGTAGCCCCGGTGCCGGCCGGCGACCGCTACTTCGTCCGGATCGAACTGCCGCAGGATTTGCGCAGTTCAACCCGCAAGGTATTGCCCTTCCAGCCCGAAGCGCGCGGGGTGGGGCACATCATCACGCACAAACGAAGTTTGTTGCAACGAGTGTTTGAGCAGGTACTCAGCCTGCGCTCGTAAAATTATCCCGAACACCGCGATCTTCCTTACCCGCCATCAAAATCAGGGACCACTGATTTTGATGGCGGGCAGGAGTGATTACAAGCCGAAGGGCGCAAACCGCAGCCCAAGGTAGGCGACTGTCCCCATCATCGGCGCCCAGATTTGCGAGCCGTTGAAGTATGGGCTCCAGGGTTCGTTGGCGGCGATGATCGCGTGGTGTTGCTGATAGCCGGTCAGATTTTCGGCGCCGATGTACACTTCCCATTTTTTCCAACTGCGCGTAACCTGCATGTTCCACAGTGCAAAAGTAGGGCTGGTCGGCGGAAAATCGTGGACGTAGTCGTGCGGCACCTTCAAGTTGTCGGGCAGGCGCTGCGGACCCACGATCTGGATATTGGTGTTGAACATCCAGGTTTTTTTCGGCGTGGTGTAGTCGAGCGTCACGAGGCCGCGGTGCCGGGCCACGAGGGGCTGCGTGTTGAGCCGGCCGTCGGCAAAGGTGGCGCGCACGTCGTTCCATTTGTACGCCAGTTTTACATCCAACCCCGGCACAGGATTGTACTGCAGGGTGGTCAGCAGGCTGTTGGAAAAAGACGGTCCGGTGGTGGTATAAAAAAACACGGTGGTCGGCGATTGGTCCACATCCACCAACACTTGCCGGGTAAAATCGGTGCGGTACACATCGAGGCTGAAACTGCCGCTGCGGCCGCCGGCTTTGAAGCTTTGGGTGTAGTTGACGCCGTAGTTCCAGGCGGCTTCGAGGCCGATGTCGCCGGCGAAATCGAGGGCGCGGTTGCTGGCCAGTACACTGATATTTTCGGCAATAAGATTGGGTGAGCGGTACCCGCGACCGGCGGAAACGCGCACCAGGCTACTGGCGCTGAAGTTGTATTTGGCGCTCATCCGGGGGGTGAACAGCCAGCCGAACCGGCTGTTCCAGTCGAGCCGGGTACCGAGCACCACCACCAGGTCGGGCATGTCGAGGGCCAGGTTGGGACGGCTGAAGGTGTATTCCATCATGGCGCCGACCACGCCCTCTTCGCGGCCGAGCTCATAGCGCCGGATCACTTCGGCGGTGCTGTCGTGCTGCAGCACCGTTTCGGCGATATGGTCGTATTGCACCGACGGGGCGATCACGATCGTGTGGTCGGTCGTTCCGATGATCGTTTGATACAGCGTTTGACCGTACAGCGATTCCTGGGTAGCATTGTAGGTATTGCGGCCGAACGACGACGCTGCGCGGTGCCAACTGCCGGAGAAGATGTTGCCCAATTGTTTGTACGGCTTGCCGCCGAGTCCTTCGCGGCCCAGTTTGCCCCATACTTCCACCCGGTCGTTTTTTTGATCCACCCGAAACAGATCGGGCGCCAAAGCAGTCGGATTGATCTGGCCGCTCTGCCGCCGGTCGGTCAGCGCATGCACATTCACTTGCGCACACATTTCCGGGCTTTCGTAAAACAGGCGGTACAAGCCGTTCAACTGGCGCCGGTTGGGGGCGTCGTAGAAATTGTCGTCGTTCATGTCCCAGCGGTTTTCCACGAAACTGCCGTGCAGCAGCAGGCCGTTGGAAAAATGGCCTTTCGCTTTCCGGTTGAGGTGGACGTTCAATTCGCCGCGGCCCTCGCTGGACCCGAACCCGTTGACAAACACCGGCCGGTCGAGGTGCGGTTTTACGATATCGGCATTGATCTGACCGGTGATACCGGTATAGCCGTTTTTCACCGTACTCGCGCCTTTGGCCAGTTGGATGCCGTCGAGCCAGGTGCCCGGAAGGTATTCGAGCGCAAAAGGCGTGGCGATGCCGGTCATCGTGGGCCGGTTTTCCACGAGAAACTGGCTGTAAATGCCGCGCAGGCCCAACATCTGGATCTCTTTGACGCCGGTGAGGGCGTTGGGGTAGGTAACGTCGGCGGCACCGTTGGTTTCAAAACTTTCCGACAAATTGCAGCAGGGCGCCTTGCGCAATTCATTGCGGTGGATACTTTCAATGTTGCGGGTCTCCAATGTGGAAAGGTGGTTGTCGAAACCGTGTTCCGACACGGTCACTTCCTGCAATTGGGTGATACCCGACACCTCCACCCAAAGGCTGTCTTCGTTCGGTAAAACTTGCACCTCGGCGGGGCCGTAGCCTACATACCGGATCACCAGGGTGTCGGTCTTCGCGTGACGCGGCAGCCAGAAGCGCCCCAGGGTGTCGGTGATCGTGCCTTGCGATGTGCCGGCCCATTGTACGGTAGCGCCGATCAGCAATTCTTCTTTTTCGTTGGTGACGATGCCGTAAAGCAGGCGGTTGTTTTGCTGGGCAAAAGCCAGGGCGGGGCAGATACAGAACAGGAGATAGAAAAGGTTTTTCATTATAAACTGTTTTTCAAATACGTACGAAAATCCCCCGGGGCAATCCCAGGGCGGTAAACTATTGAAAAACAGCGGTCTAACAGCGGAAAACGGCGTGACGCAGGCAAATGACGCGCCCTGAGAGCGGTGGCGGGCCGTCGGGTACAGCCTCATAGGGTTGGCAGGCTTCGCACATAACCGGGCGGAACAACCGGAGGTATGCGGGATATTCATCGGCCCAAACCGGAAAGTCAAACGATTTGTCCAACGGCTGCACCACCAGGTATTCGGCCTTCAACTGAAAATACTGCACCGATTCTTTCGTGCAGCCGTGCGCATCGTCGGCCCCCGCTTCATCGCGGCAACAGGACGGCGGGTCGATCTTGCAGCATGCGTCCTTTGCCTGGGCTGTTTGCGCAGCGCAGGCGTCCTCGGCTTCATGAAAAAACGAAAAGGTGGTCTTGCCCGCACAATAGCAATACATCTGCTGTACGCTCACGCCAACGGTTGCCGTCAGCAGAGAGGCCATCCAAAACCACAGGAACAGTGTTTTAATGCGGGCAGACAAGGTGGGAACAGTTGAATTGCATGAAAGTAAACCTGAAACCGGTTGCAAAAGTAGGGCCAAAAGACCGGACAGGCAAGTGGTATTCCTGTTCGTGCCGTTCAAAACCGGCGTTTGTTAGAGTTTTTCTAAGGCGAAAATTTTAACGCAGCATGAAATAAAATTGGCCGCTTGCAGCCCGGTAACCGAAATGTAGACAAACGCTTACAATTCTTCCGGCCCTTCACCTACCCAATCCTGGATAAACCATTCGCCTGCGCAGTGCTGCTTCAATTCCTCCTCAATCCAGCCGCGCACGTCGGAAACGATCTCGCCGGGGTACAGCAGGTGAATATTCGGGCCCGCATCGAGGCTAAAGAATACGGGATGCTTCGTTTCGGCGCGGTAGGCCCGGATTTTCTCTATCAGCGCCACCGTGCCGGGCTGGAGCAGCATATAAGACGGGTTGCTGCACATCATTAGGGCATGCAAGGTGAGCGCTTCGTCTTCGGCGATTTTGCCGAAGATCTCCAGGTCGCCGCTGCGGAGCGCCTGCACGAGGGCCGACAAGCGCGACCGGGCCTGTGCATAGCGGGCTTCCGCATACGGGTTGCCTTCCATGAGGGCGTGGCCGGCGCGGCTGCTCACCGATTTTTCTTCGGTGCTCACAATCAGAATGTCGTCGTGAAAATCTTTGAAACTGGGGTGGAGCAGGCCTTCGGCGGGCACGGCATACTCATCGGAGGAATCGGGCACTACCGGCGTGGCGCCCCACACCGCCGCGTAGGGGAAAATAGAACGGCAGGCGCTGCCGCTGCCCAGGCGGGCCAGGTAAGACGCTTTGCGGTCGAATGCCGCGGCGTCTTGCAGCGTGCCGAACAGCGCGTCTTCCAGCGAGCACAGACACAGCGCCAGGGCCGACATGCCCGAGGCCGACGAAGCGATGCCGGCGGAGTGGGGGAACGAATTGCCGGTATGGACCGTCAGGTGCAACTGCCGTAAAAACGGGAATTGCGGCGTCAGGCTTTCCAGGAAGGCCAGGGTTTTGGCGCGAAAGGCCTCGTTGGGTTCGCCGTGAAAAAAGAATTCCAGGTCGATCTGATTGTCAGCCGTTTCTTTAAACGCGTATCCGAGCGAGGTGTCGGTACACGACGCCGTGAGCGTCAGGCTCAGCGAGGGGTTGCGGGGCAACTGGAGTCCGTATTTACCCCAGTATTTGATGATGGCCAGGTTGCTGGGACTGCGCCAGATGACCTGACCGGGTTCGGGCGGATTGGAAGAATCGAGCAGGAGTCGTTGGTTTTCGAACATGGCGTGTCGATTATTGGTGTGTGGATTTCCGGTTGCTGCTGCGACGCCGGAATGCTGCCGCAGCAGGAGTGTCGCCGCAAAGGAAAGCAAAGCTGCAGAAAATCCTGGCCGCTGTTTCGCGTTACTATCCTACTTTTGCCGGGCCGCTCGCACCTTGCAGCGCCCGGCTTTCGATCCCTTATCAATCGCTTTCCGTTCTATGATGCAAAATATCTGGCTGAAGATCCGCCGCCTGGGCATCGAACTCTACTGCTTTTTTACGGCCCCGTTTGTCGTGAAAAACTGTTTGGGCCTGCTCTCGGTTTGCGGCGGGTTGTTCCTGCTCACGTTTTGGTGGCTCAAATGCTACACCAACCATGGCGAAAGCCTGCAGGTGCCCAGTTATGTAGGCATGAACCTGCGCGAAGCCACCAAAAAAGCCCATTCCCGCGATTTCGGGGTGCTGGTCAACGACTCGCTCTATATCCCCGGCAAGCCGCCGGGCGAAGTGGTCAACCAAAACCCGGCGCCGCAAAGCCGGGTGAAGGAAGGCCGGACGATCTATTTCACCGTGACCAAAAACAACCCCGACATTATCAAATTGCCCGAACTGGTCGGCAGCGACGATTATGACCTGTACAGCCGGAAGTGCAGTCGCCTGGGACTGAAACCCCGCATCGCGGCCCGCGTGGCCGACCCCAAACTGGCGCCCAACACGATTGTGGCCGTGCTGTACCGGGGCGATACGATCACCCAAAAGATCCGGCAGGGCTACCAGGTGGAGATGGGCGCCACGCTCGACTTCCTTGTCAGCGAACAAGTGACGCTCACCGTTGTTATTCCCGATTGTGTTTGCCAGACGTACGACGCAGCCAAATTCCTCATTGCCAGCAGCAACCTCAGCGTCGGAGCCGTCATCCACGACGGCACCGTGGAAAACGAACAAACCGCCTATGTCTGGCGCCAAACCCCCAAATACGAGCCCGACGGCACGATGCGCGTCGGCGAACAAATCGATCTCTATCTCACCCAGGAACGGCCAACCGCCTGCGGAAACAAATAAGTTTGACGTTTGACGTTGACGTAAACGGTAGGGTCAATTTACCGAACTTCAACCATCAAACACCGAACTTCAAACGCATAACATACATGGATATTAACGTTCAGGAACTCCGTAAAAAACTGGAAGCCGGTGAAAATTTCCTCTTCATCGATGTGCGCGAGCCCTGGGAACACCAGGAATTCAATTTGGGCGGTCAACTGATCCCCGTGGGCGAACTGATGAACCGCAGTTGGGAATTGAAAGACCATATGAATGACGAGATCGTGCTGTATTGCCGCTCGGGCGCCCGCAGCGGCATGGCGCAAGCCCTCCTGCAGGCCCAGGGTTTTGCCAATGTGCGGAACCTCACGGGCGGCTTGATCGCCTGGAAAGATGCTTTTGGCAATTTTAAACCCTGAGGCGCGTGCGCAGCGCCATCCTGCTCTTGGGGGTCTTGCTCCTGGGCGGCTGCACCCACAGGCTCCGCACCGAGCGCTTCCGCTGGACACCGCCCGCCGACCAACCCGCCGCGGCGCGCAACCTTTCCGTTCCATCTGCCTGTAACAACTGGGAGGGTTACGTTCCCGACGTACAGCACCCGGAGTATTTGCCGGTGCGCTATCTCCGGGTCAATTTTCACGTGATGGACAATGCCGCCGGCAACGCCCACCGGCCGGTCGATTCCGTCCGCGTGTTTCTCCGTCGCCTGCTCGAACTGGCCAACGTCGAACTGGACACCAACATCCGCAACTGGCAATCGCCCGACGGCACGCCGACACTGCCCAAACGCTATCGCTACGTGCTCACTCCGCAGCCGGGTAGCCCCGACGACGAGGGTATCTACTTTCACTACGACGACAGCCTGTATTACTATGTCTCGTCGGGCCGGTACCAGAACAATTACGACCGCCGGGTCATTCAACAATACGGGATCGGCGGCGACACGATTTTGAACATCTTCCTGCAGGTGCACCCCCGCGACAGTTTTGCCTCCAGAACCTACCACGCCAACGGCCAGGGCATCGCCCTCGGTACCGCGCTGAAAATGGCCGGCGTGCTGGAAAGCCGGGAAGGCCCCGACAGTTTCGACGGCCTGCTCAACCACGAGGTGGGCCACCTCCTCGGCCTCAACCATGCCTGGATGGAAGACGGCTGCCCCGATACCAACGACCACCCCAACAAATGCTGGCAATGGACCCCGGAACCGCCGTGCAATAAATTGGCCACCAACAACATGATGGATTACAATGCCTACCAGGTAGCGCTCACGCCCTGCCAGATCGGACGCATCCACGCCACCCTGGCCAACGAATTCAGCCCCTTGCGGGCCTGCGAGCTGCCGGTATGGTGTACGCTCCGGGAAGACCGCGCGATCGTGGTGACCGACTCCGTCGCCTGGACCGGCGCGCGCGACCTGGAGGGCCATCTCACCATTGCCCCCGGCGGCGCCCTGCGCTTGTCGTGCCGGGTGTCGATGCCGCCGGGCGGGCGCATCACCGTGCAGCCCGGCGGGCGGTTGTGGCTCGACGGCTGCCGCCTGCACAACAGTTGTGGCCAGTCGTGGCAAGGTATCTTTATCCAGGAGCAAAATGGCGCCCGCGGTGAAGTCCATGTATTGCGGGAACCAAAATTGGAGGATATTGCAGGCTCAAAATGATAAGGGCCATTGCAGCAGCCCGAACCGCAAGTGCTGATCAATTTTCTTGTATCATGTTGCAAACTGCAAACGAAACCGGTCCGGCAGGGTGGACGACGCGTTACCCCTGGGCTGCCGCAGGCGCCTTCCTGCTGGCCGCGTTGCTGGCGTATTGGCCGACGCGGCAGGCCGGCTTTGTCATGGACTGGTACGGTTGGCAATATGCCTACAACCGCGACGGTTGGGCCGGCATACCGGTAAGTTTCGGGTATCCCGGCCTGCACCCGGTGCTGCACCTGGGCAACTACTTGCTGTATTGGCTTTTTGGGGCCAATTCACCGGTGTGGTACGGTGTTTTTGCCATACTCCACGGGCTGAATGCCTGGTTGCTATACCGGTTGGCTATGCGGCTTCCGCTGCAAGCCACCCGTACACAAACTCAATTTGTGGCCTGGACGGCCGGCCTCCTGTTCCTGTTTTCTCCCTATGCGGCCGAAGTAGTGGTATGGCGGGTGTGCCTGCACTATCTGTTGGCGTTGTTGTTCGCCCAGTTGGCCCTGCTCCGCACGCTGGATTACCTGGAAACCGGCGCCCGGCGCAGTTGGTGGCAGATTCAGGTTTTTTTCCTCCTGGCCTTGTTTGCCTTTGAATGGTCGCTGGTCATTCCGCTGCTGTTGGGAACGCTCGTATTGACGTACCATTTTGTTCAAAAACCGGCCACCGCACTTCGGCCCTTGTTCCTCCAGCTGTTTGCGCCGCAAGTCGGGCTTTGGGCCGTTTATTTTTTGCTCAATAAACTCAGCATCGGCGACTGGGTGGGTCACTACGGCGCCAAAACGCACCTCCACATACAGCCCCAACCTATGCTGGCCACCATGCTCAAGTACACCCTCAAAAACTTTGGTTTCGCCCGTCATTGGGACCACCCGGTGAAAACCCGCGTGTTCGACAGTCTGGACGCGGGTTGGCCGTTCTGGCTGGGTGTCGGCATCGTGGTGTTGGCCCTGGGCGTTTGGCTGACCTTTTTCCGGCGCGCCGCCCCGCGGGTGCAATGGGCCGGGGCTTCCTTCCTGTGGTTTTTTATCGCCCTGCTCCCGGTTTCCAACCTGTATTTTTGCTATTTAATGCTCTCCGAAAACGACCGTTACGGCTATTTTGCCACGGGCTTCGGCTGGCTGGGCGCCGCGCTGCTGCTGTCGTATTTACCCAAGATCCCGGCACGCCTGATCGCAGTGACCGTGATCGGCATTTCCCTGCACCTGCTGACCGGTATCAATCAAACCTGGGCCGATTCGGAAAAATTATACGCCGACCTCGTACGCCGTTTCCGTTGGTACGACCGCGATGAAGTGATTATTTTGGCGTCGCCCGACAATTACCACGGCGTATTCATGTTTCGCATCATCGGCCAGGACAACGGGTTCAACGAGGCGCTCGAGCTGCGCCGCGGCCAACGCTACCCGGGAAAAATGTGGGAAGTCGCCCAATTCAATATAGCCGATCCCGCCGACGGCACTAAAGTAGAAACCGACACCACCGGCCTGCTCTACAAAGTCAGCTTCCGCCAATACGGAAACTGGTGGTGGCGCAACGGTATCGGTGCAACAGACTATGAAAATGATCGTTACATCTTCCGGAAAAAAGAATGGTACGTGGAGATGGAACTAAAAGGCAAACACCCGAACGCCGCGATTATTTACCCCTCGGATGGGCAGTGGATTGAGGTGAAAAATTAAAGTGGTTAATGGGGTCAATTTGGTCAATGTGGTTAATGTGGTCAATGTGATTAATGTGGTCAATGTGGTCAATGTGGTTAATGTGGTCAATGTAGTCAATGGGGTTAATGTGGTCAATGGGGGGAATGTGTGGAAATAATAAAATTAATCTGCTCTCGAGCATAAACAGTTATCGATGAAAAAATACCGCTTCCTGTTGCTTTTCGCTGCAATGCTTTTTTCACTGGCCCTGGTGGCGCCCGCTTGCAGCCAAAAAAGTGGTTGCCCGGCCAATGAAAGCCTGCGCGCGCCGGTGAACAAGAAAGGCGAAATCAAATCCTCGCGAAAAGGAAAATCCGGATTGTTCCCTAAAAAAATATCCAAAAAAATGAAGTAACCGCAAGGGCGGGCCAACGGCTCCGCGCCAGCCCGGGGGCAGGCATCCAATTTTCGACATTCAAATCCATTTTACCCGGAAATACCCGGTTCAGGTTAAAAGTTGGTGTAGTTTTCGCTATAGGATAAGTAAAAACAACCCGCCTTTCCTATGAACCGGTTCGTTACGCTGCTCTTGCTGCTGGGTTCCTTTATTGTCGCAAAGGCAACTTTGCCGGCGTTGCCTTTTGTCCCCGTCGCTCCTGCCCAATCGGAGGAGTATATCACCGTCCCGCCGGCGGTTCTGAACGACACCATTCCGCCGGTCATCACCTGCCCCCCCAACGATACGATCACATTGGGGCCGGGCGGATGCGACACGGTGTATTCGTATTCGGTGACTGCTTTTGACAGCCTTACGGAAATTACGCCGCTCCAGCTGCTGGGGCAGGCCTCGGGCGATACCTTCCATGTCGGGACCACCATCAACACCTTCGTTGCGCTGGATACCGCCGGCAATACGGCGGGTTGCTCCTTCACGGTGACGGTGTTGCCGGCAACCAATGAGCTGATCTGTCTCGACACGGTGGAGTTGTACCTGGGGGTGGATTGCTGGGTTTCGCCGGCTGCGGCTGAATTGTTGTCGCTGCCTTATGGTTGTACGGAAGGTTACACGGTGGAATCCGACCAAACCCTGCCCCTCGGCAACGGCCCCTGGGTGCCCGCGTTTTTCGACGACGCCGACCGGGATAAGCTCTACGAAGTGCGTGTTACCAACCCGGTTTCGAACAGCCGCTGCTGGGCCAAGGTCCGGATATCGGACACGATTCCTCCGACGCTGGAATGCCCGGAAATCAATGTGCCCTGCGCGCTTCCGACAGAACACCTGCAGCCGGACTTTCTTAAAGATACGCTCGGTATCGCCGCCGGTATGCCCACGCTGATCGAAAATTGCCCGGGCAACGGATCCCTCACCTTCGTTGACGTGGAAAACGACCTGCCCTGTGACTCGCCCGGTACGGTTACCGGCACGCTCCTGCGGTTCTGGACGGCCGTGGATGCCTCCAACAACGTGGCCACCTGTGTTCAAACGATCAACCGGCACCGCTCGCTCGATGACGTATTGCTGCCGGCCGACATCACGGTATCCTGCGGGGCAGGCCGGGAGCAGCCGGCTTCTGCCGGTGCGCCGTACGTGGAAATTGGCATGCGCCAGTACAGCCTGCTGGCGGCGCCGCTGTGCGAAATAACAGCCACCTACAGCGATTCGATCGAAACACTGGATTGCGACGGGACCTACCGCATTCACCGCAGCTGGATCATCGAGGATATGTGCCGCCCGGATTCCACACCCGTTACCGGCACGCAATTGATCGATGTGGAAGATAGCCAGGGCCCCGGATTCCAATGTGCCCTGGACACCACCCTTACCATCAGCGCCAGCGATTGCCGGGGTACCATCGATTTGCCGGATATTCTGGTGACCGATTCCTGTTCCTATGTCACCCAGGTGGTGGCGTACTGGACGATCGACGGCGAGCCGGACAGCCTGACAGCCACCCTGGCAGATTTTCCCGGAAATGATCTGGCCCAGCCGGATACCCTGGCCGTATTCGACACCGTACCCAACTTCCCGGTGGGCACCACCAGTATTCTCTATGTGGCCACCGATGCTTGCGGCAATACGGCCTCCTGTGAACTGACCCTGCGTGTGTTGGATGATATGCCGCCCGAAGCGCTTTGCGACAGTTTTCAAACGGTATATGTAGATGTCAAGGGAGTTGCCTCGCTTTCGGCCGGCCTGTTGAACAACGGCTCTTCCGATGCCTGCAGCGATGTGTATTTTAAAGTGTTGCGGGCGGAGACGGGCCAATGCGATACCCTGCCCAATTTGCCCAATGATCTGGTGAATATTTGCTGTGCCGACGTCGGGGACACGCTCCTGGCTATCCTGCGCGTCTATGATGTTCCGGTGCCCGCGGGGATGGTAGCAGACACGTTTGCCGCCGGACATTTCAGCGCCTGCGCAGTGCCGGTACGGGTGCTCGACGACAACCCGCCGCACTGCGAGGCTCCGGACGATGTGACCGTGTTCTGCGAGGCTTTCGACTCGACACTGGCTGCATACGGCTCGATTCTGCCCTCGTGCAACGTCGACTCGATGGCGACCGAAACAGACTACGAGTTGTTCGACACACTTTGCCGGCAGGGGACGATCATCCGGACGTTCAGCGTATTTGATACGGCCGGCCAAACCGGCCAGTGCGTGCAGCATATCATCGTCCAGAATGTACAAAATTATTTTGTGCGTTTTCCGGATGACCTGGTCGTGAATATGTGCGACACCTCCGGGAATTACGGTACGCCGGAACTCTACGGTATCGGTTGCGAAAAAATGGCCATCGATTACCAGGAACAGGTCTTTACGATGGTACCGGATGCCTGCTTCCAGATCGAGCGCACCTGGACTATCTTCAATTGGTGCACCTATGATCCGAACAAACCACTGGTGATCGTGCCCAACCCCAACCCCAATCCCGTAAGCACGCACCCGGACAACCTGCCCGGACCGGTCGTCTCCGCACCGGGCACCGACGCCCCCTGGAACCCGACTGTGGTGAAAATCAGTGCGGCCGATCCCGCGCCCACCGATTACAGCGTGTTCTGGATGGCGGACGCCAATGGATACCAGTACAAACAAGTGATCAAAGTCATCGACCTGGAGATCCCGGTGATCGAAGATTGCCCGGCCGGCCAGCTGGTTTTTGTCGATTCCAGCATGAACGACTTTTCCCTCTGGAATGCCAATTATTCCGTTTCGACCGGCAACCCCGACCAGGACCTTTGTGAAGGCTCGGTCACACTGGGTATGACCGCAACGGATGCCTGCTTCGGCGCCGACCTTGGAGTCGATTTTATCCTGTTCCTCGACCTGGACGACGACGGCTCCCAGGAAACGGTGGTGAGCAGTACCGATCTGCCTTCGGCCGGAACCGTCTATTTTAACAATGCCAATACGCCGAACTACAGCGGGGGTGTTCCGCGGTCGTTTGACAACCGCCCGGTGGCCGCAAATGAAAAATACCAGTTTGCTATTGTGTCTTCCACCGGTAACCGGCGCATTTCGGCACAGGTAGTTTGGAATACGCCTGCTGCGCCATCCAATAACGTGCTGCCCCAACTGCCGCTGGGCAACCATCGGATACAATGGACCGTGTACGACGGCTGCGGCAATGAAAGCACCTGCGTGTACGATTTCCGCGTGGAAAGCTCCACCGGCACCTGTGCTCCGACAGAACTGACGGTGGGCGGCGTCATAGAGACCGAGTCGAACGCCCCCGTGGCCAACGTGGCGGTAAGCCTCGACGGGACACACCCCAATCTGCCGACTTTTAACTATTTCGACCTGACCGATGCGTCGGGCGCCTTTGATTTTATGGTGCCCACCAACGCTTCATACACCGTGACGCCCCTGCGCGATGACGACGACCTCAACGGCGTTTCCACTTTCGACCTCCTGCTGATCAACAAACACGTGCTGGGCCTGCAACACCTGAACTCCCCGTACAAGATCATTGCCGCCGACGCCAACCACTCCAATTCGGTGACTACGTTCGATATCGTTGAATTCCGCAAACTGATCCTGGGGCTGTACCAGCAATTGCCGAGCAACACATCCTGGCGGTTTGTGCCGAAGGATTACCTGTTCGCCGATCCGGACAATCCGTTCCTCAACGGCTTTCCGGAATTGGAGGCGGTAACGAACTTGCTTCCGGGCAATTTGCCCGTGCACAACTTCATTGGCATCAAGATCGGCGACGTGAACGGCAACGTCAACCCCGGCTTGATCAGCCAGGTGCCGGATGACCGCAGCGGCACGACGGCCTATTTCGACCTCCCGGATCAAACGGTGCGGGCCGGCGACCTAATATCGGTGCCGGTAGAAGCGGCCGGCGTTTTGGCGGGGTTCCAATGGACCCTGTCGTTTACCGGCCTCGAGATGCTCGATTTAATCCCGGGTCCGGGGTTGTCGGCGCAGAATTTTGCGGTGTTTGCCAACGAGCATGCCATGACCGCCAGTTGGGACGGCGATGGCCGGCCCGGGTTCACCCTGCGTTTCAGGGCCTTACAAAGCGGCCGGCTCAGCCAAATGCTCGACTTGTCGAGCCGGATTACCCGGGCCGAAGCCTACGACGGCGCCCTGCTGCCGATGCCGGTGGCGTTGCGGTACGATGGGAACGCGGTGCATGCAGCCGGGTTTGAGGTGTTCCAGAACCGGCCCAACCCGTTCAGCGGAGCAACCACCGTCGGGTTTTATTTGCCGCAGGCCAAAACCGTGCACCTGACGCTTTACGATGCCGCGGGGCGCTTGTTGTTTTCGCAAACCCGGGATTACACGGCCGGTTTCCAGTCGGTTGAACTGAACAACGGCGTATTCGGCGACGCAACCGGATTGCTGTACTATCAATTGGAAACGGATACCGACCGGGCCGTGCGCAAAATGCTGCGTTTGTAGAACATAGGTGGGATTCCGCGCAGCGGCGGAACGCGGGAGCCCTATTTTCCGATGATCTCAAAGGTTTGCTCCAGCCGGTACCCGTTGGCATCTACCAAGGTCAGGCGGTGTTTGCCTACCGGCGGTTGGAGCGCCAATTGGTGAAAGGTTTTGGTGCTGCCAAGGTAGGCGCCGTCGAGGTGCCAATAAATTTCAGTCTCCGGCGCCCGGTGGGCCACCTGGAATACCGTGCTGCTCAGGCGCCCGTCGAGATCGACGGGGACGTAAATTTTGGTGGGATTTTTCGGGTAAATCAACTGCATGGGCGCCTGGCCGGGTGATGCCTGTGCGGCAATACAATCGGGCCGAAAGGGTGGGGGAGGCGCATACCCCGGGTTTTTGCTGCGGAAATAAAATTCTTCGAGCGGCGAAAGCACAAACCAGGGCCGGTGCTGCATGGTAGCGGGCGATTCGCAGGCACTGCTCACCTGCCATTGGCCCGACGCGTCGAGGTGCAGCAGTTGGTGGTAGGGGCAGGTGCGGGTGTTCAGCCCCATTTTCGGGATCCAAATCGTATCGGCTTCGCAGTATTGACCCGCCCGGTAGCCACTCTGCCGGCAAACCGGCGCCTGCACCATATCGTCGTACGGCGGATCAAACCAGCTGTTGCCGCCGGGCAATTGTTCAAATATTTCGAACAGCACCGGCGCCGCCATTTCCACCCCGATCAAACCCGGGCGGCCCTCCCCGTCGGCATTGCCCACCCAAACGCCCACGGCATATTGCGGGGTTACGCCGGCAGCCCAGGCGTCGCGGAAGCCGAAACTCGTGCCCGTTTTCCAGGCGATGCGGCGGCTGGCCTCGAATAATTCCCAATCGCCTGCGCTGGTGGGGCGTTCGACTTGCTGCATGGCCTCGAAGGTGTACCAGATGGCAGCAGCGCCCAGCGGAACCTCCGAGTCGGTCAGCGTCGTGCGCGGCGGCGCTGCGCCGGCCAGAAACTGCGGCGGCCGAAAGTCGAGGACGCCGTATTTCCCGTTGCGGGGGTAGAAGGCCTCCAGGCGCCGCGCCATGCAAGCGTAGACGTTCGTAATATCGAGCAGATTGGCTTCCGCCCCGCCGAGGATGAGCGAAAGCCCGTAGTGCGCCGGCGGGTGGTTCAGCGTGGAAATGCCCAGGCGCTGGAGCTCGAAGTGAAATTTCTCCAGGCCATATTGTTGCAACAGCAGCACAAACGGCACGTTGAGCGACCGGATAAGCGCGCGCCGGGCGGGCACGGCGCCGTCGTAGGTTTCGTAGTAATTCTCCGGCTTGTACTGGCCGAGTTGGGTAGGTACGTCGTGCAGCAGGCTGCCGGGCAGAATATCGCCGCTCTGGAGCGCCAGTGCGTACAAGTAAGGCTTGAGGATACTGCCCGTGCTGCGCGGTGCGGCGATAATATCCACTTGTTCGTTGTGCTCAGCGCCGGCGCCCGCCACATTGCCCACGTAGGCCAATACCTTTCCGGTGGCGACTTCGAGCACCAATGCCGCGAGGTTGTGCACGTCGTTGCCGCGATAGAGTGCTTGCCGGCGGGCGAGGATGTCTGTGATGCGCTGTTGCAAGTTCCGGTTGAGCGTGGTACCGATGCGGCTGGCTGCGGCTGGGGCAGCGGCGGCCAGGCGATCGAGCAATTGGGGCGCCAGTTGAGGCAGCGCTACCGGCGCATCCGGCAAGGGCTCCGACTTGGCCAGCGCGCAATCGGTCTCGCTGAGCTGACCCGTTTTCGACAGGCGGTCGAGCAGGCTGTTGCGTTTTTGGAGCAACGCCGAGCGGTTGCGCCCGGGATGAATGAGGGCAGGGCTGTTGGGCAGCACCGCCAAAGTGGCTGCTTCGGCCCAACTGAGCAGGTCGGGGCGTTTGCCGTAATACCGCCACGAGGCGGCTTCCAGGCCCACCACATTGCCGCCGAACGGGGCATTGGAGGCATACAATGCCAGAATATGGCGTTTGGAATACCCCAGTTCGAGACGGGTGGCCATAAACACCTCCACCACCTTCTCCCATACGGTACGCGACGGGTTGCTGCGCGCCATCCGGATCACCTGCATGGTCAGGGTACTGCCGCCGCTCACCACCTGGCCGCGCCGCAGGTTGAGCCAAATGGCGCGGACGAGGCTGAAGGGGTCGACCCCCGGATGCCACCAAAAGCGTTTGTCTTCAAACGCTACCACGCAGGCGGCGTATTTTTCCGGCGTTTTGGGCTGAAAAGGAAACCGCCACTGGCCGTCGGCTGCGATCCGGGCGCCGAGGAGCTCGCCCTGGTTGTCTTCCAGGATAACCGATACCGGCGCGTGAAAAAGCGGGCTTGGCAGGCAGAAAATCCAGATCAGGGCCAACCCCATGCCGATGGCAAACGTCTTTGGATACCGGACGGCTCGTTCGACCGCGAACCGGTATGCCGCGAGCACCCAGGCCTGAGCCAATTCCAGGCTCCTGCGCACCAGGGGTTTAACCTTAGACTTTGTTTGCATGTGTTTTTGGAACAATCCTTGTGCGATAGCACTACCCGGGAACAAGGTAAGGCGTATAGATCAACCCCGCCAGTCTCGATGCTTTGAACTTTTTTGGCCGCAAAATTGTATGAAACAGGCAGGAAGGGCGCTTATAGCCTGATTTTTGTAAAAAGTCAATTTTTTTGACAAAAATTTTGCAAAAAATTAGAAACCTTTCGCTGTTATTTCGTTATAGTAACTGAAGAAAATACTAACACTGTTTTGTCCACATGCGCCAATTAAAGATCACCCACAAAATTACCACACGCGAAAGCCTCGCGTTGGACAAGTACCTGACCGATATCGGCAAGATCCCGATGTTGGCCGGGGACGAGGAGGCCGTACTCGCCCGCCGCATCCGCGAAGGCGACCAGGAAGCGTTGGACAAACTGACCCGTTCGAACCTGCGCTTCGTGGTTTCGGTGGCCAAACAATACCAAAACCAGGGGCTTTCCCTGTCCGATCTGATCAACGAAGGCAATGTCGGCCTGATGAAAGCCGCCAAACGCTTCGACGAGACGAAAGGCTTTAAGTTCATCTCCTATGCGGTATGGTGGATTCGCCAGAGTATCCTGCAAGCGATTGTCGAAAACAGCCGGATTGTGCGGATGCCGCTCAATAAAGTGGGCTCGTATAACAAGGTGAACGAAGCCTATATTTCTTTTGTGCAGGAGTTTGAACGCGAACCGACGGATGAGGAACTGGCTGAATTGCTCGACATGAGCCCGCGCGAGGTGCAAACGATGATGCGCAGCACGATCCGCCACGTATCGTTCGATGCGCCGTTGTCCAATACCGAAGAAGGCGAGGCCACCATGCTCGATGTGTTCATGCCCGAGGACTCGCAGGAGCCCGACCTCGAACTCATGGCCGAATCGCTCCGCGAAGAGGTGGCGCAAGGCCTCTCGATCCTGTCGCCCCGCGAAGTGGAAGTGATCGCTTCCTACTATGGTCTGAACGGGTACAAGCCCCTGACGTTGGAAGAGATCGGCGAATTGTACGGCCTCACGCGCGAGCGGGTTCGCCAGATCAAGGAACGCGCCATTCGCCGACTGCGCAAAGCCTACAACCGGAACGCCCTGAAATCGTACCTCGGTTGATCCGGGAAGACGAAGGGCCCGAACCTGACTTTAAGGACTTAAGGACTTGTTTTATAAAGGAAGCCCGAAGTGATTGGTTGACAATTACTTCGGGCGATTTTTTTTGAAACCGGCCGTCGCGGCGCCTTTCCCGCCTCCCGGCAGCCTGATTGACGGTTTGGCCCAGGAAATAATTGCCCGGACGCAAAACTTCTCCCGCACCGGCGTACCTTCGCGCCTCGATTTAGAGGCGCTCATGTTTTATTCACGCATTTGTACAAAAACGATCGGTTCGGCCCGGTGAATCTTGTGCTTGATATCGGCAACACCCGGTTGAAATCCGGGCTTTTTGACGGCAATCGTTTGGTCGAGCAAGCGAATTGGACCGACTGGACGTTAGAGGAACTGTCGGCATTTGGCAACCAGGCCGGAGCGGATCGCGTCATCGTTTCATCGGTGGCGGGCTACGACCCGGCTACGTACCGGCGCCTGTCAGCGCTGTTCCCGTTGGTGGTGGAACTGACCCATGAAACGCCCTTGCCTTTTCGCAACACGTACCGCACGCCGGAAACCCTCGGGAAAGACCGGTTGGCGGCTGTTGCAGGGGCACAGGTGCGGTTTCCGGGTCAAAACTGCCTGGTGGTGGACTGCGGCACCTGCATCAAGTACGATCTGCTGACGGCCGACGGCGTGTACCGCGGCGGCAACATCGCACCGGGCGCCGCCATGCGCATTCGGGCCATGCACGCCTTCACGGCGCGATTGCCCGAAGTGGAAATGCGCATGCCGGAGGATGGAGTGGGGTACAGTACCGAGACAGCCCTTCAAAACGGCGCCTTGCGGGGCGCCGTGCTCGAAATAACGGGCTTTGCCGGACTGTTCGAGCAGCAGGCCAGCCCCCTGCTCGTGGTGCTCAGCGGCGGCGACGCCGGGTTTCTGGCGCCGCATCTTTCCTTGCCCCAAATGGCCGTGGAACCGGATTTGACCCTGCATGGCCTGAACCATATTTTGAAATACAATGAATCGTTATACTAAACGCCCCCAAGCCCTGTTAAACATCCTATCGATGAAGATTTCACTCAGTGCCCTTTTTCTGCTCGCAGCCCTTGCAGCGTTTGCCCAACCCAAACAAAATTCGCCTTATTCGCGCTATGGGATCGGCGACCCGGTCAACCAGTTTTTTGCCGCGCAAGCCGGCGCCGGCGGGCAGGTCCTGGGCTTTCACGACCCGTTTCACCTCAACCTTGTTAACCCCGCGTCCTATGCTTTCCTGCGGGCCACTACCCTGGAAGGCGGGTTGTTTGCCAAACACAGCGCTTATCAGTCGGATACCACTTCGCTGAACAACTGGAGCGGCAACCTGGCCTACCTGGCGCTGGGTTTTCCGCTGCGCAGCCCGATCAACGAAGTGCTGGACAAGAAAAAATCACCCTGGCAGTATGGGATGGGCATCGCGCTGACGCCGTATTCCGTGGTGGGATACAATGTTGAAACCCGCGACACGCTGACCAATCTGGGCGACATCCAGAGTTCGTACGAAGGCAACGGCGGCACGTACCGCTTCACCTGGAGTAGCGCAGCCAAGTACAAAAACACCGCCTTGGGCCTCAACCTCGGCTGGGTGTTCGGGAAAAATACCTACGAGAATACCACCTATTTTTACGATTCCCTGCCCACGTTCGCCAATACCAGCCGGGATGACATCCGGATCAGCGGCTTGTTGTGGAACCTCGGCCTGCAACACGATTTCGTGCTGAAATATTCGGAAAACGACAACACCCTGCCCACGCGATGGGTCACGGTCGGCATTACCGGCGAAGGCAGTCACGATGTGCGGAGCACTTCCGACCGGATTTTCCTGCGGAGCCGCGGGCGGTTGTCCAACGGCCAGTACGACAGCGCCGACACCTTGTTGTTCGAGTCAGGCGAACGGCGAACCATAACCCTGCCCGCCTCCTTTGGAATCGGGCTTCAGTATGTGGTGGCCAACAAACTCCGCATCGGCGGCCAGTACATCTTTGAAGGATGGTCGTCGTTTAAAAATGCGGCCCGGCCGGTGGATGCCGAATTCCGGAATACCTCTTCCGTATCGGTAGGGATCGAATACATTCCCGACTATTCGTCGTATAACAATTACGCCAAACGCATCCGCTTGCGTGCCGGCGGCTATTACCGGCAGGACCCCCGGGTGGTCAACCGCGAAGGCTTGAACGACCTCGGCGTAACCCTGGGTTTCGGCTTTCCGATCGTGTTGCCGCGGCAGCAGACGTCTTTTGTCAACGCAGCCCTCGAGATCGGGAAACTGGGCGCCAACTCACCGATCGAGGAAACGTATTTCCGCTTGACCTTCGGGTTTACGCTGAACGACAATTCCTGGTTCTACAAGCGCCGGTTTGAGTAACGGCGCAGGACCTGCGGCGTGAAGAAATACCGACATCGCACGGGCTTACGCCTCCGGCGCCACGAGCGCGTGCGCAAGCAAATAATTCAAATATACTTCATCGGGGTTCCCAATGCCCAGGCGGTTGTTGGTCAGGTGCAGCAGGCTGGGCAGGGCTTTTTCCAGGTGTTCGCCCAATTCGCGCAGGATCATCTGGTTGCCGCGGAGCCAGCGGAGCCACTCGGGCTGGTCGGGGTCAAACGATTCTTTCTCCAGGGCCGTCCACAATTCCGCTACGGCCAGTCGCAGGGCGTCGCGTTGGGGGTCAAAGCTGCGTTCAAAATCGGCTTTTAATTTCCCCTGCCAGTCGGAAGTGCCGGCCGCTCCGGCATTCGCCGGTTGAAAAAACAGGTCGATCCATTGGTCGCACAGTTGACCGAAGTACCAGGCGCTGCGTGCGCGGTCCCAGCCGGCGGCAAAGGCCGTCACCACATGGAGGCGCAGGGCATCAAAGAGGGCGTCGCCGTAGGTGGTGGAGGGGCGGTTGAGTCGGTCGAGCACCACCCGGGTGGAGAGGTGGAAATATTCTTCGGCCCAGTCCAGCGCTTCGGGTCCGCCGAAGCGCTCGGGTTCCGGCAGATAGGGCATTTCTTCCACCGTTCCGCGTTCGGCGAACCATTCGGTTACGGCGGGTCGCAATTTTTCCTCCAGCCAATCGGGCTCACCCCGCAGCCGCAAGCGGATGTGCGGGCCCTGTTCGTCGTCGTACCGGATAAAGAAAGCCCGGGCGCCGGGCGCGGGCCAGACGTGTTGATCCAGGAAAGGGCGCAGGGCGCGGGTTAGAAAAACGTCCAGTGTTTCGAGGGGATGAATATGGTAGGAGAGCCATTGCTGCATGGGCGCAAAGGTCTGTTTTTTTGAAAATAATTGAAATATGTTTGGAAAGTGGCCGGGCTTGGCCGTACCTTTGCAGCCGCTAAATCGCGGAGTGGAGCAGTTGGTAGCTCGTCGGGCTCAAGTCTGTTCAATAGTTCTTTGATTTTATGGATACCAAACTTACAGGCGATATTGCCGAGCAATCGGTGATTCTTTTCGCATTAAAAAAAGGTTGGGGCGTTTCCAAACCTGTTGGCGACCGGCTTCCGTATGATTTGATCTTGGATGTCGATCAAAAATTGGTGCGGGTTCAGGTAAAGTCAGCTTGGTTTGATGTAGCAAAAGGCAACTATGTGGTGGACAATCGTCGAACAAAGACGAATCGCCGCAAAATGTTGAGGACGGCTTATCATCATTCGGATTTTGATTTTGCCATTGTTTTCATCCCTGATCTGGATTTGTTTTATGTGTTTCCTTGTGCGGTGTTCATTCAATACGGTTCCGAAATTCACTTGTCAAGCCGTCAGGCGGCAGCGAAAACCGGCCTCATCTGCCTTTCGCAACGCTTGGGAATTAATTGAGCAATGGGCGGCATAGCCGGAAACGGTTATGTGTTTATCCCTTAAATTCGGTGAAGCCTCTAGTGATGGTGATACCGAGCCGAGCCCTTTAGAGGGCAGGTGTAGAGACTGGTAATGGGACACCCTAACGTAAAGTCGAGGGTGAAGGTACAGTCCAGACCACAAAACCTCCGGGAATCCGGGAGCGAAGCAAAGTTGTAGTGGTAAGCCCGAAGGTCGTAGGTTCAAGTCCTGCCTCCGCCACAAAGAAGCCCTGTTCCATTTATTTGGGACGGGGCTTTGTTTTTGACCGGAAATGGGGGCATATCCGCCGCGGCGGACGTAGGTTCAAGTCCTGCCTCCGCCACAAAGAAGCCCTGTTCCATTTATTTGGGACGGGGCTTTGTTTTTGACCGGAAATGGGTGTGTTCCGCCCGCTCGCGGCCGCAGGTTCAGGTCTTACCTCCACCAAAGAGAAAAGCCTCTTTTCGAACTGGCAGGATGAGGCTTTTTAGCTGGAAATATGTACCGTTTATCTTTTGTATTCACGCACGTACGGCAAATCTTAAGTTGGGTCTACAACTGATTTGCAATACGTTCGCGCTCTGCCTGCTGGAAAACGGCGTTGATGTAGAGCGCACAACGCGGCACTTCCGGTGCACTTGGTATCTTCCAACGGGATATAAAGCGCCAGGGCGTGGTGAATGAAAAGATACGGGATTTGAAGGTGGAGCTGCCACGAAGGGGGATTTTCAAAATTTTTAAATTCTGATTGCCCGCGAAAAGTGCTTATCTTTACACAGATTTCGCGGGTGATTAATTTTGATCGGTCGCGAAAAATGCCTGATTTTACCTTGATTTCGCGACCAATCCTATTCTTACATGAAACGCGCTCCTTTCGTTGGCAGGATCGAAGAAAAGCGGCTATTGGAAAATGCTTTGCAATCGCCCAAGGCGGAAATGGTTTCCGTCATCGGCAGGCGGCGGGTTGGAAAGACCTTTTTGGTAAAATCGGTTTATCAGGAGAAGATTGACTTCGAGATTACCGGCATTCAGCACGCCACCCGCCGGGAGCAGTTGCGGAACTTCATGCTCCAGATTTCCAAATTCTCCGGGGGAAGTTTTCCGCTGACAGAGCCGAAAGACTGGCTCGAAGCCTTTTACCTGTTGTCCAAATACCTGGAATTGAAAAAAAAGCCGGGGAAAAAGATCGTATTTCTCGATGAACTTCCCTGGCTGGCCACCCACAAGTCCGGCTTTCTGAAAGGCCTGAGTTGGTTCTGGAATAGCTGGGCCACAAATCAGTCCATTGTAGTCGTGATTTGTGGCTCAGCGGCATCGTGGATGATAAAAAACGTGGTGCACGATAAAGGCGGGCTGCACAACCGCATCACGAAACGTATCTATCTGAAACCCTTCGACCTGGCAGAAACGGAACATTTTTTCAAGGCAAAAAGCCTCAACTTCGACCGTTACCAAATCCTCCATCTTTATATGGCGATGGGCGGCATACCGCATTATTTGGATGAGATCGAAGCCGGGAAAAGCGCCGCCCAAAACATAGACGCCATCTGCTTTTCTGAAAACGGATTGCTGTGGGATGAATTTCCCAAACTATACGCTTCCCTATTTGAAAATTCGGAGGCGCACGTCAAAATTATCCGGGCGCTGGCGGGTAAGCAAAAGGGCCTGACCCGTTCGGAGATTGTGCAAAACAGCCGTCTTCCGGAAGGCGGCGGCGTATCAACGGTTGTAGGCGAACTGCTGCACTCCGGGTTTATTTCAACCTACCAACCCTTTGGCAAGAAGAAAAAGGACACTTTGTACCGCCTGACGGATGAATTTTCCCTTTTTTACCTGCAATTCATGGAAAATAACCGGCAGGAAGGCGCCGGCATTTGGCAACAATTGAGCAAAACGCAGGCCTATATCACATGGGCCGGCTATGCCTTTGAGAACATCTGCCTCAAGCACATCCCTCAAATTAAAAAAGCGCTCGGCATTTCCGGTGTCTACTCCACGGCATCGTCTTTTTTTAAAAAAGGAAATGAGGAAGAAGAAGGTATTCAGTTCGACCTGCTGATTGACCGCAACGACCATGTGATCAATATCTGCGAGATCAAATTCTATGGCGCCGAAGTCACCATAGACAAAACCACGGCAATGGACTACCGGAATAAAATGGCTGCCTTTAAAGAAGCCGCCCGAACCCGGAAACAAGTTTTTCTGACCATGATAACCACCTTTGGCGTGAAACAAAACCAATACAGCCTTGGTCTGGTGGATGCTTCGCTGACGATGGATGATTTGTTTGCAGGGCTATAGGAGCGTATTAAAGTTTCGGTGGCGGAGCGAAATTTAGACATACTTCCTTACTGGTCAGCACCCAAAATTTGGTTGATGGACGCCTCAAGTGCAGGTAAATTATTCTTTATGATCTGCCATACCTCCTCTGCGTCAACGCCAAAATAGTCGTGTGCAACTATATTCCGGAAGCCTTTGATTTTTAACCAGGGAATTTGAGGTGCTCGCAACATTAGCGCTTCAGATAGTTTGGATACGGACTCTCCAATCACTACAAAGTTCATGAGCACCGCATCAAAGGTTTTTTCGTCCGCATAGAATGCATCTGCATCATTCATATCCTCCGTAAACCGTTGAATCTTAGCACAACTATCCAAGATGGCCAAAAGATTTCCCTCGTCCTTTTCAGACATAGATGACAGATTTTAGGATTTGGGATTTGAAATAAGGCTTGACATACTTCTCCCGGCAGATATCTACCTCGACATTGAACCGCCTCTTAATCATGGTTCTGATCTGGTTTTTCTTTTCCAGGAGATCTTCGGTATTGGGTTCAAATTCTACCAGCAAATCAATATCGCTGTTTTCGGAATCTTCACCTGTAGCAAAAGAACCGAACAGTCCAATTTTTGTAAGATGGTACTCCGAAAAGAGAAAGCGCTTGTTCTCTCTCAGATAGTTAATGATATCCGCTCTGGTAATTTCTTTCATGATCAGATTTCGAAAATCCCATGCAAAGATAAGGGTATTTCGACCATGTGGGGCCCGCCATACGACGTTTCCAGCACGCCAAGACAATGCAAGTTCTTAAACCCGCCACAAAGCGAAAACCCCCAACATGCTTTTAGAACAGGGCCTTTTTACACTTTCAACCAGGGCCTGATTGGAACTGCCCGGGATTGCCAAATAAATAAATTTGGAATATTAATTTTTCGCCACAAACCGGAAGGCGTTTTTGCTATTGCCAAATTTTTCTACCTTTACAAGGCTGCTCGCTGGCAAAAGACAATTTTTCCCTGAACGGCGCACAGCCCAAGAACCAGACCAAACGAGTATTTCAGCGAGTAGCGCAGAAAGCAGTCTGTATATTTCTTGATTCTATACACCCCAATCACCGCCACCTGTTGTTCCATTTTTTCATCAAACCATTTGACAAATGAAAACAGTAGCCTTTTTTGCCCGCACCTCCATTTTATTTGCCCTCCTGCTTCTTTTTATGGCCGCCCCCGGCCTGCGGGCACAGGATCCAGCCTCCGGCATTTATTTCGAGATCCAAAAGATCAAAAAGTCCAGCGACGACATGATGCGCGTGGAAGACGAGATCGTGAAGCCTTATATACAGGAACGCATCAAACAAGGCAATTTAATGGGGTATGGATTGTTCAAAGTCTTGTATCCCAATGGCGCCGACCAACCGTACGACTACGTCGCCCTGAGTATCTACAACAATTACAATCACCTACAACTGGATGAGACCAAGCGGATGGAAATCGCCCGCGCCGCTTTCCCGAATGGCGATATTCCGAAAATGGTCGAGCGGTACAACGCCGCGGAAAAGAACATGGGCTCCGTGGTGTTTGTCGTTCGCGACGAGGCGTTTCCCGGGCCGCGCGGCGGCAACGACAAGGAACCCCACTTTATCAAGGTCAACCACATGGACGTACCCGGAGCCAATGCTTACGCTTATGCTGCGATGGAAAGCGAGGTCTTCAAACCGATGCACCAGACGAATGCCAAAGCCGGCAATCTGTTCGACTGGGTCCTGCTCCAGCGGATATTGCCTTATGGTTCGGCCGGCGACGATGATTTCCTCACCTTCGATATCTATAGCGCCTGGGGCGATATGGTTGCCCCCACCGGCGACCTGTTCAAAAAGGTACACCCCGACATGAACGCCGCTGCTACGTGGGCAAAAATGGACAGCCTGCGCGAACTCCACACGTCCGAAATGTGGGAAGTGGTTTATTTTGTCGGTTCGCCCGCCGCGGATGCCTCGTATGAGGTGGTAAAAGAAGGGAGCGGCCCCAACCCGGTGAATGGCCAGGAAGTAAGGTTCCGGCTCGTCGTAAGCGACCTGAAGGGTAAAGCGCTTTTCCGGACGGACTCCCTCGGCTACGACCCTTACGCGGTTTTGGGTGAAAGCATCTCCGACGTTTTTTTTGAGCGCGGCGTCCTGAAAATGAAAAAAGGCGGAACGATGAAAATAACCGTTCCCCTAAGCGTCCAGGACAATTCGATCAAAACACAGTTTGGCGGCCAGGATTTGATCGTTACCGTCGATCTGCTCGACTTCGGTGCGCCGAAACCCAATGGCGCCAAACTGCTCAAAGGGATCATTGAAAAGGAGGGCCTCGCTGCCGCGAAAGCCAGGTACCAGGCCTTGCAAACCGACAATCCGACGGGGTATCATTTCCGGGAAAACGATATGAATGTTACGGGGTATGAGCTCATGCAAGGCGGCAATACCGAAGCGGCCATCTATCTTTTTGAATTGAACCAAAAAAACAACCCCAAATCCTGGAATGCCTGGGACAGCCTCGGCGACGGTTACCTGGCGGCCGGCAACCAGGCAAAAGCAAAACAATGCTTTGAAATGGCCCTGAAGATCAACCCCAATTTCCAACCGTCAAAAGACAAATGGAGTAAATTATAGGCCTGCGCAGCCAAATAGACACATCGGCCCGGTGTGATCGCCCGGTGCACACCTGCTGCTAACGCCACAAATGAATGGCCCCGTTTCGAATGTTCGGAACGGGGTTTTTTCATGGGGATCATTTGGGGCGCGTGCAAGGCTGACATAGTAGATGTCGGGGTCGTTGGGTTGCAGTGTTGGGTTGCAGTACTCGAAGGTGTTTAATGGTCAGGCCAGGCGTAACATGAGCTGGTCTAAAAACCGGACACGCATTTATGAATTTTTCGTGTCCGGCAAAATTAAACCACCTCATAAGGGCCTGTGATACAATATACTAAAAATGTCTCCCCACCTTCAAACGCCGTTTCAATTCCCATTCATCCATATGGATCATTTCATGAAACGGAATTTCCTGTTCCTCCCACGCCTTGTCTTTACGAAAATGCCAGTATAGGTTGTAGTGACCGTTCAATAACTTGATGTAGATGATTTGTTGATTGTCCCTAAATTCATGTTGGACGGATTCAACATAAAAACTTGTCGTATCAAGGTAGGCTCTGAAAAAGGGTAGATCAATATTTTCTCCAACACGTGGAATGACTGGTAGGGATGTTACCTGCATTCCAATGATGTTCTGGTATCCTTTCACTGTGAATTCATATAAAATCTGATTGAATTCGAACGGAATGGTTGGTTGATCGTAATTCAAGTTTAGGTCGTGATAGATCATAGCGACACCCTTCCGAATATGGTCGTATTTAATATCCAAATCTGCAGCGATCTCTTTTAGCGACGGTACGTGACAGTTTCCGATTTCGGGGTAGTTCAAATCGATCAGATATTGAAGCAAACGCTCATATCGTGCATTGCGCCCCAGCAATTTTCTGGCACGAGAAGGCATTTGTACAATATCAAACACCATGTCATTGGTAGATGGGATATGAGGCGGGAGCGTAACTTTCTTCTTCTTACGACGCATATATATAGTATTTTTAAGTGAAGCCGTATATAAATATGAATTATTACTTATATATAACTGCATTAACCTAAATACTATTTTACCCAAGATCTTCCCAAAGTTTCTATGCCCCCATATACCCCAACTCCCCATTCCCCGGCTCCGTCCCTGTCAGCAACAAATGCTGAATCGCCCGGGTCATTGCCACATATAGCAGGGAACGCTCCTGGCGATCGTGGGCACGTTG
>JBGARJ010000027.1:0-73553 GCA_044230315.1 Saprospiraceae bacterium | reverse complement strand
GCGAAAAAAGCCATAAATTGGTCCAAAAGGCCACTTTCTTTTATCATTTTTTGCGGAAAACGTATGCTTCGCATGTGTTTTTGCTCAATCTACGAACTTAATTTGACTTTAGCCTGACGGCTATGGCGTCCTCGCCAACAGCAAAATGTACCGGACTATTGTCAAGTACACCCAAACAGGTTCTAAATGCCAAGGCTATGCGTTCGGTTTATTGGTTGAGTTTGATTTTCCTGGCAGCCCTTTTTGCGCTGCAATGCAGCCCCTTGTTGCGGGTTTATTCGGAAGAAGAACCGGGCGTCAACCTGCGCCGGTTTCGCACTTACGAGTGGCTGGATAATGCGACCCTGGAAAAAGACGATATCCCCGTCTTGCTGAGCGCCGGAACGGAACATGCGATCCGGGCGGCGACAGACGGGCAAATGACGGGAAGAGGCTACAAGCGTTGCGACAACGAGCCCGACCTGATGCTGCATTATCACGTGCTCATCAAAGACCAGGAACTTTACTTCCAGGATTGGTGGTGCGACGACGAGGCCTGGCACAAATACGGCCGTTGCCAGCGTATCCGGAAAATCAATTACCAGGAAGGAACGCTTATCATCGATATGATCGAAACCCAAAACGGCAACCAGGTATGGCGCGGCGTGGCGGTGGGCGTACTGGAGCAAATTCCGCCCGATGCCATCCAAAAGCGCATCGAGCAAGCGATACAAGCGATCTTTAAGAAATTCCCGGAGCCGGCGGCTTAGAACAACCTGGCAGGTCGTTTTCGCTTTGACCAGTTTGCCCGATACGCCCTTCCCGGAAGGCGGCGGCGGCCCCGCTGTGCCGGCCGGCATCGTTAGCGGGCACGCTTACCCGATGGGAAGGGACGGTAAAAACGGCCTCGTTCGGTTGAGGCAGAGGCTTTTCATGGGTACGTAATATGTTGGTTCAAATGATTTGATTAATCAAGAAAAAGGTCAGGCGATCGACTGGCAGGGGCACAAAAAACGACCGTCCCATAAGTCGCGCTCAAGGGACGGCCGTTTCAGGCGTGCAACGCTGTTTTGTTATTACGGCGTCACCGTTTTTGCTTTTTTGACCACCTTGCCCATGCCCGCATCGCGCCAGGTGGCTTTCTTGCTCGGCTTGGCCGGTTTGGTGTGGTCTGCCAATTCCACGGCGTTGGTGGCGCTCACTACGCCGCCGCTGGCGCATAATTCGCTGAATTTTACTTTTTCCGTCGAGCCGGGTTTGGTTACTTCACCGTCCTGTTTGGCCACCGACTTGATCATCACCTCGCGCACTTGTTTGGCCGACAACCCGGGGTAGTAGGAACGCAGAATAGCCGCTACGCCGGCAGCTGCCGGAGAAGCCATGCTGGTGCCGCTGAAAGCGGCGTACTTGTTGTCGGGCACAGTGGAGTACAACTGGTAGCCGGGCGAAAAGATGTCTACGTTCTTCTTGCCGTAATTGGAGAAGCTAGCCACTCGTTTTTCGCCAGTGCGCCAAGATAAAGCGCCGACTTCGAGCCAGTTAGGAGCCGTTTTTTCCTTTTTAAACAGGCCTTTTTTTACGGGCTGGAGGTAGTTGTCGTTGGGGAAATTATTGCCGGTGTCGTTGTTTTCACCGTCGTTTCCGGCGGCATGCACAAGCAGCACATCGTGCTCGGCTGCGTATTTTACGGCCTCGTCCACATAGGCTTTGTCGGGGCTGAAGCTCTTGCCGAAGGACATGTTGATGATGCTGGCCCCGTTGTCCACGGCATACCGGATGGCGTTGGCCACGTCTTTGTCGCGCTCGTCGCCGTCGGGTACGCAGCGCACGCTCATGATCCGGACGTTGTCGGCGATGCCGTTCATCCCGATACCGTTGTTGCGGATGGCGGCGATGATCCCCGATACGTGTGTGCCGTGGCTGGCATTAGGGCCACGGTAGTCGTTGTTGCCGTAAATGCGGTTGCTCAGGTCGCTGGGATCGTCGCCCACGATCGAGCGGGGATTGAATTCGGGGTTGAGGTTGTATTTCAGTTCACCCGACAACTCGTCTTTTTGCTCGGCAATATTGTCGGGTGTAAGGCCTTGCGCCATCACGCGTTGGCTGATTCCGATGGCTTCTTTCAACTCCGTGTTGGTGCCGGCGTCCATTTTCGCCAGGTCATCCTCCGTGAAGGTTTCTTTCCCGATTGCTTTTTTCACCGAATCGAATGCCTTTTCAATTTTGGCGATCTGGGCGGCAACCTGTGCTTGCGAGCCTTCGGCCTCTTTGCGGGCATCTTCATAGGCCTCTTTAACTTTCTGGTAGTACTCGTATTCTTTCTTGGCGTCGCCGTAGAGGTTGGCGCCATTGGTGCCGGCAAATTTTTTGCTGAGCCGCACGTATTCGCGGGTCATCTCGAGCGTTTCGTGGCTGACGTTTTCGCCGTTGGGGCCGCCGAGGAAGTTCCAGCCGTGGATATCGTCGATATAGCCGTTGCCATCGTCGTCTTTGCCGTTGCCCGGAATTTCGCCCGGGTTGGTCCACATGATGTCTTTGAGGTCCTCGTGGTTGTAGTCCACACCCGAATCGAGTACGGCCACGATAATGGTTTGGCCTTTTTTGCCCTTAGCCTTGAGGGCTGCCAGAGCGGCGTCGGCGCTGGTGCCTTGGACGCCGTCTTTGCCCTGGTCGAGCGTGAACCAGTTTTGAGGGGCCTTGGTTTGCGCGGAGAGGAACATTACGGGCAGGCAGAACAGAAGAACTGCCACACGTTGTTTGAAATTCATAGTAGCGTGAAAATTTAAATTGATAAGAACGCAAAAAAGGCGCTCCAGTGGGAGCGCCCGTACGAAACGACAAAAGTACGGCTTTGGTTGCCGGGGCCTACGGCTTTAGACCAACATTTGACCTGATCCGCCAGAAAGCAGGAAAACCCGTTTGAAGCCGCTCCTTTAGCGGACGGCCTGAAACGGCAAATTGGCTGTTCCATTCGTTTTCTATTGGATTCGCCTGTTTTTTTAACAAAACGTAACTCCACTCTGCGCTGGTTCTCTTTGTTATGCCTGTTTTGTGTTCCGTGGCTTGGTCTGGTTTCGGTTTACGGCCAGAGCCAATTGGTCGGATTTTCCCAATACGGTTGCTATGAATCCGACCACTCCAGCGGTATGATCTGGCCGTAAAACAATCCGGCGGAAAGCGGCGGACAGGCTACCCCGGGTAGAACACCCGGGAACTACTCGTCCGTCCTATTTTCTGCATGGCTATAGCGGCGCCTCAAGACGGGCTTTAAAACATGTCGACGCCGCCGAAATGGAAAGCGCCTTCTATGGCGGCGTTTTCGTCGCTGTCGGAACCGTGAATGGCGTTTTCACCGACACTGCTGGCGTACAGCTTGCGGATCGTACCGGGCTCGGCGTTCGCCGGGTTGGTGGCGCCGATCAGGGTGCGAAAGTCTTCCACCGCATTGTTTTTTTCCAGGATAGCCGATACGATCGGGCCGCTGCTCATAAAATCGCACAGCTCGCCGTAAAACGGCCGCTCGGCGTGCACGGCATAAAACTGCTCGGCGCGCGCTTTGCTCATTTGGGTGAGCTTCATCGCCACAATACGGAAACCGGCCGCGTTGATCATTTGAAGGATATTGCCAATGTTGCCTGCCCGGACAGCGTCGGGCTTGATCATCGTAAAGGTTCTGTTACCTGCCATATGACTTATAGTTTGAAGTTTGAAGTAAGATGTTTGAAGTCTGACGTTTGAAATCTGGCGTTTGATCGTTCGGATTTTACATGTCAAAATGCAACGGCCAAACTTCAAACCTTAATAGGGCGCGCAAAGGTAGAGCGAGATTTTATTTTAAAAAGCCCCCACCTGAAGGCTTTTCTAAAAAATAATATGCGGCGGCCCAACAAAACCCGCGTGAACGACGTAGTTTTGCGGCCGCTTCGGCCAAATTGCCGGAACCTGAAAAATCGATCAGGCGTCTTGTCATGGAATTTCCTTCTGACCTTAAGCAGTTACTGCATTACCCACAGAATATTGCCGTTTTCTCGCATCGCAACCCCGACGGCGACGCGATTGGCAGTTCCCTGGCGATGCGCCACTACCTGGAGCAATATGGACATACGGTGCACGTGTTGTTTCCTTCCGAATACCCCGAGGAATTCGAGTTTTTGCCCAATGCGGAAGATATCCTGATCTGGGATATTCACACCGAGGAATGCAAGCAGGTGCTGAACAAGAAAAATGTCTTCATTTTTCTCGATTTCAACTCGATCAGCCGCATCGACAAATTGGGCGATTACATCAAACCCCTGCCGGGCACCCGTATTCTGATCGATCATCATTTGTACCCCGACGAAATAGCCGATTACACCTACTCCGAACCCACGGCCAGCAGTACCTGCGAACTGGTGTACCGGTTCATTACCGGCATGGGCGACGGGCAAAAGATTAACCCCACCGTCGGCACCTGCATCTTCACGGGTATTGTGACCGATACCGGTTCGTTCCGGCATGCCACCAACAGCATGGTGTTCAAAATTGCGGCCGATCTGGTGGAGCGGGGCGTGGACGATACGGCGGTGCAAGACCGGATTTTTAATTCCCAGAAGGTTAAAAACCTGCGCCTGCTCGGACATTGCCTGTCCAACCGGATGGAATACTATCCCGAATTCCACGCGGCGCTGATCTGGCTGTCGCGCAAGGATTACGAGGAGTTTGAGATCCAGCGCGGCGACACGGAAGGCATTGTTAATTACCTGTTGACCATACGGGATGTAAAACTGGCGGCGTTTATCCACAATCAACCCACGATCGTCAAACTCAGCCTCCGCTCCAAAGGCGATTTGGATGTGCAGGAGATCTGCCGCGCCCATTTCAACGGCGGCGGCCACCGGAATGCCGCGGGCGCATACTCCCACGAGAGTCTGAAGGCCACTATTCAAAAATTCAAAGACTTGTTGCCGCTATACAAGGCGGAACTGGTTAAAACGTAGCAAATTCATACATTTTCACACGATCATGCGTAACATTTTGTTCTTTGCCATCGCCGCCGGCACCTTGTTCCTTGCGGCCTGTAATTCAGATGGTATCAAAACCGAACACGGCTTCCGGTTTTTCAACCACACCAACAAGGGCGGTGTAAAGCCGCAACCCGGCGAAACCGTATCGGTCCAAACCTACACCTACATTGGCGACTCCCTCATGGCCAGCTCCCAAAAGAGCTTTGGCGGGCCCCGTGAATACAACCTGTTCCCGAAAGAAAACCTGCCCAAGCGCGTTCCGGCCCTGTACGACGCCGTGTTGCTGATGGGTGAAGGCGACAGCGCTACGATTTACGAACCCATCGACACCTTCCTGCGGAAATTCGTACCGGCCTCCCTCAAAGACGCCAAAGAGGTGCGCTATGAACTCGTGCTGGTGGACGTGATCACGCAGGCCGAAAAAGACAAAGCGAAAGCCGAAGCGGAAGCGAGTTATCAGGCCGTGCAAAACAAGACCCAAAGCACCGTACAGGATTACGTGGCCGGCAAACTCAGCGGTCAGCTGACGACCACGGCTTCGGGCTTGAAAGTGCTCATTGTCGACAAAGGCGACGGCCCGGCCGTCAAGACCGGCGAAGGCATCAAAACGCACTATTACGGCTGCCTCACCAACGGCAAAATGTTTGACAACTCCTACCAGCGCGGCGAAGCATTCTCCTTCCCGGCCGGCGTGGGGCAAATGATCCCCGGTTACGACGAAGGCGTCATGCTGCTCAACCACGGTGGCAAAGCCTTCTTCTTTATTCCAGCCAAACTGGGGTACGGCGATCAGCCCACGGGTGAAATTCCGGCGAACTCTGAGCTGGTTTTTTACGTTGAAATCCTGAAATAAACGGGATTGCCGGGCCGGCCAAAGCACCCGCTTCAAAAGAAGAAACACATCAATCCCCGCAGCAGCGCGTTGTTTTGCCCGCCGCTGCGGGGATCGATGCTCCATAGCAGGCAGTATCCCTATTTTTTACACAGTATAAAAGTTGTGCCATGACGATCGAACAACTCAAAGAGTTGAAGGATAAACTGGCGGTCTTAAGGAGGTATCTTTGACGTGGACAACCGGCTCCGCGAAATTGAAGACCTGACCAGCCAAACCCTCGACCCCAATTTCTGGAACGACCCCAAATGCGCCGAAGGCATCCAGCGCAAAATCGGCCTGAACCAAAAATGGGTGGATGAATTCAACACCATCGCCCGCGAGGTGGACGACCTCGAAGGGCTTTTCGAATTCCAAAAAGAAGGCCTTGCCTCCGAAGCAGAGGTAGACGGGCAGTACGCCCGAACGGCTGAAATATTGGCCGACGCCGAATTTCGCAGCACCCTGAACAAAAAAGAAGACGAAATGCCGGCCGTGCTTACCATCAACGCCGGCGCCGGCGGCACCGAAGCCTGCGACTGGTCGGCCATGCTGCTCCGCATGTACAAGATGTGGGCCGAACGCTCCGGTTTTAAAGTCATCGAACTCTTCGAACAAGACGGCGACGTAGCCGGCATCAAGTCGGCCAGCATCGAAATCGTGGGCGATTACGCCTATGGCTGGCTCAAAGGCGAGAACGGTGTCCACCGCCTCGTGCGCATCAGCCCGTTCAACGCGCAGGGCAAGCGCCAAACCTCCTTCGCTTCGGTATTCGTGTATCCGCTGGTGGAAGACGACAGTATAGAGATCAATATCCGGCCCGACGATATCGAGATGGACGTGTTCCGGGCCTCCGGCGCCGGCGGCCAGCACGTAAACCGTACCGAATCGGCCGTACGGCTGCGGCACCTGCCCTCGGGCGTAGTGGTCGAATGCCAGGCCGAGCGCAGCCAGCACCAAAACCGCGACCGCGCCATGCAAATGCTGCGCAGCCGGCTCTACGAACTCGAATTGCGCAAACGGCAGGAAGAAAAGGACAAAGTGGAGGCCGGCAAATCGAAGATCGAATGGGGTAGCCAGATCCGGTCGTATGTACTCGACGACCGCTGGGTCAAGGACCTCCGCAGCGGCTACAAAGTGCACAACCCAGACGCCGTGCTGGATGGCGATATCGACAACTTCCTGAAGGCTTACCTGATGTGGCAAAGCAATCCTATCCCGGTAGACGACGACGAATAATGTCCGCGCGGGGCCGCCTGATTCAATGCTCGGCCATCGGCCGTTTTTTGATGATCCCGCCCCGGGTGTCTTTTACGCTGTGCATGGCCACGAAGGCATTGGGGTCGATCTTTTGCACCTCGTTGTGCAGGCGCGCGATCTCCAGGCGGGTGATGACGGTGAAGATGATCTCCGTCTGTTGCAATTCACCCCGTTTGCCATGGCCCCGCAAACCGGAATAGACCGTTACGCCCCGGCCCAATTTTTCCACGATCATCAGCCGGATCGTCTCGTGATGCGGCGACACGATCGTCACCCCGATGTATTCTTCCACGCCCTCGATCACGAAATCCACCGTTTTAGAGGCGGCCAGGTAGGTCAGAATGGCGTACAGGGCCACGTCGATGCCGAGCAGGTGGGCGGCCACGCTGAAAATCACGATATTAAACAACAATACCACATCGCCGATCGTCAGACCGGTTTTCCGGCTCAGAAAGATCGCCAGCACTTCAGTGCCGTCGAGCACCGCGCCACCCCGGACGGCCAGGCCGATCCCCAGCCCGAGGAAAAAGCCGCCGAAGGCGGCCACCAGCAATTTATCGTAGGTAATGACCGGGTAGTGCACCACACTGATCACTACAGCCAGGCCGGCAATGGCCAGGATGCTGCGCAAGGCAAACGACCGACCGATCTGACTGTAGCCCAGTACAATAAACGGCACGTTGATGGCGGCGATCAACACCCCCAGCGGCATGCCGGTCAGTTTGGCCACCAGCAGGGAAATACCGGTAACTCCCCCGTCGATAAATCCACTGGGCAACAAAAAACTCTCCAGGCCAAAACCCGCCGACAACACGCCCAGGCCCATCAGGATGAGGGCGCGCAACCGGTGCACAAATGTGAGCCGCAGCAGGTAAAAGGCTTTGGCCACACGGTAGCGGCTCAGCGCGTCAAATCCGGCCGGGCTTCCACTCCGCAGCAGCCTGTCCGACAAAATTCGGTGCAGTAATCGATGCATATTATTCCAGAATCAAACGCTGATAACGGAAAGTTTTTGGGAAATATGCTATTTGCGCACAAAAACAGCCTGACAGGTGGCCATGCATTTTTATCAGGCTGTTTTTTGCAATTTCCAGCGGTAGTAAATCAGATCGCGGTTGCTCAGATCGCGGTGGATGGCCGAGTCTTTTACACCGGCGAATTCCTCAAAGGCCGGCACCAGCCATTTGGGCACCAGCCGCCGGATCCGCTCTTTTTTCACCGGTTCTTCGGTTTCTATGGCCCGCACTACGTTTTGTGTGATGTCAGTTTCCTCCAATACCTGCATGCCGGAGTCGTGCAGATGCTGTTGGAGCAGTTTAAGGCCGGGTTCGCCGCGCATGTCGGTCAGTACCAGCACCCCGCCCGGGCGCAGTACCCGGCGCACTTCCTGCAGGAAATTTGGCACCGACCCATAGGCATGGCAAGATTCTACGTTGATCACCACATCGAAGCTGGCATCCGGGAAGGGAAGCGCCTCGGCATTGCCTTGTACATATTCGAGGTTGGGTTGCCGGAAGGTTTTGGCGGCAAACCGGACGGCATTGCCGGCGAGGTCCATGCCGGTCATTTTGGCGGGTTTGAGGTAGCGGGCGATGTAATGCGCCCCGCCGCCCCGCCCGCTGCCGACTTCCAGCATTTGGAGTCCGGATACGGCCGTACGGGTGGCCAGATAATGGTACAACTGTAAGGGGTAGCGCTGTGTCTCGTCGGCAGGTTCCAACTCCAGAGGGGCTTCATCGGGAAACGGTACATACCCGTAATTCATAAATTGCCACTCCGACAGCGGCAGCACCCGGGCCAGCATTTCATAGATCGGTTTCCACACCAGGCGGCGGAAAAATGCGTACTCGGTTAATTCCAAAAATAGTTTAGCAAACATGCAGAACGGTTAAAGTGTTTTCAAGGCCGTAAGGTAGGCGGGCGGCGCAAAAAAACAATGCAATTTCCTGTGTCATTAAACTTTAGTTACCAAAACGCTTCAGCAGAACGCCGGATATTTGCCCCATCGTTCTGAAATTAATTTTCATACATGAAATCCGGATATTTTCGAATTGGCTTGGCGACACTCGGTGTACTGGCCGTCTTCCTGTTTTACCGCCACCGACAACCGCGGTTTATTGCCGGCGAAACGGCGCCCAATTTTTCCACTACGCTCGCCGACGGCCGGCAAGCCAGCCTGTATGACCTGCGGGGGAAGTATGTTGTGCTCCAATTTTGGGGCAGCTGGTGCGGCCCCTGTCGTACAGAAAACCCCTTTCTGGCATTGATGTACCACAAGTACCATGATAAAGGGTTTGAGATTTTCAGCATAGGCATCGAGCAAAACCCGCTGGCCTGGAAGCGGGCCATTGAAAATGACGACATGGTCTGGCCGTATCATGCTGCGGAGTTCGACCGGTTTCATGGTCCGATCGCCAAACTTTACAACATTCACTCTATTCCGGCCACTTTTCTCATCAACCCTCAGGGGGTGATCATGGGGAATAACCTGACGGTGGATGCACTCGACCGGATGCTCAGCACTGCCCTTAACAGCCGCTGACAATTTGACACCTTGCAACACAGGGCATAATAATTGTACAAATGCCCGTTGATTAGACCGTTTTTACGATCAAACCATAGCAGAACCACCTGAATATGAAGCATAAACGCCCGCTCAACACGGAAGAAGAAGTGCTGGAAAATTCCGCCGAGCCGGTCGAAAGTACCGAAAATGCTGCGGCAAATGCCAATTTGGAGGCCCAATTGCAGGACTTGCAACAACAGCTCGAGGCATCGCAGAATAAGTTCAAATACCTTTTGGCCGATTTTGAAAACTTTAAACGCAACGTCGCCAAAGAACGCCTCGAACTGCAGCAAACAGCGGGCCGTGACATCGTGACAGCCTTGCTGCCAGTTTTGGACGATTTTGACAGGGCCGCCAAAAACAACGCCCTGAGCGAAGGCACGGCGCTGATTTACCACAAATTTTTTCAGACACTGCTCGGCAAAGGCCTGTTGATACTGGAGAGCAAAACTGGCGATGATTTTAACCCGGATTTCCAGGAAGCCGTCGCCGAAATACCTGCCGCATCAGAAGCGCTCAAAGGCAAAATTGTAGACGTTATTGAACAAGGCTACCAACTTGGCGACCGGATCATCCGTTTTGCCAAAGTGGTCGTGGGGCGATAGGGAGATCAGGAGGTTCAAAGGTTTCAGAGGGTTTCAAGAGGTTTCAGGGTTTCAGGAGGTTTCAGGGTTTCAGAGGGTTTCAAGGTTTCAGGAGGTTTCAAGGTTTCAGAGGGTTTCAAGAGGTTTCAGGGTTTCAGGAGGTTTCAGGGTTTCAGAGGGTTTCAAGGTTTCACAGGTTAGGGTTTCAGAGGGTTTCAAGGTTTCAGGAGGTTTCAAGGTTTCAGAGGGTTTCAAGGTTTCAAGAGGTTTCAAGAGGTTTCAAGAGGTCGCAAGATTGCAGAGGGGCAAGTCACACTTAGATAATTTTTTAATACCCCCGGCTCTACCCCCCCGCAATCTCTTTAAACCTAGAAACCTGCCGAAACCCTGAAACCTCCCGAAACCCTGAAACCTTCTGAAACCCTGAAACCTTCTGAAACCTCCTGAAACCCTGAAACCTCCTGAAACCTCCTGAAACCTCCCGAAACCCTGAAACCTCCTGAAACCTCCTGAAACCTTCTGAAACCCTGAAACCTCCTGAAACCTCTTGAAACCCCCGAATAGATGAATAATTAAATATGGCAAAACGGGATTATTACGAGGTGCTGGGCGTCGCCAAAAACGCCAGCGCCGACGACATAAAAAAGGCTTACCGCAAGAAGGCCCTCGAGTTTCACCCGGATAAGAATCAGGGGGATAAAGTGGCGGAAGACAAGTTCAAGGAAGCGGCCGAAGCCTATGAAGTGCTCAGCGACGCGGATAAGCGCGCCCGGTACGACCGCTATGGCCATGCCGGCGTCGACGGCATGAGCGGCGGCGGACCGAGTTTTGAGGGAATGTCGATGGACGACATCCTGCGGCGCTTCGGCTTTGATACCGAGGATATCTTCTCCGAATTTTTCGGCGGCGGACGGCGCGCCGGCGGCGGCTTCCGGGGCGGTGGACGCCCCCGCGGCGAACGCGGCTCCAACCTGCGCATCAAGGTCAAAATGACCCTGGAAGAGATCGCAACCGGCGTCAACAAGAAAATCAAAGTGCGCAAACAGGTAACCTGCAACACCTGCGGTGGGACCGGCGCGCGCGACAGCAGCTCGGTCGAAACCTGTGCCACCTGCCGGGGCTCCGGTATGGTGGGCCGGATCACGCAAACACCCTTTGGCGCGATGCAGACTACCGCCACGTGCCCCACCTGCAACGGAAGCGGCCAATCGATCCGCGCCGCCTGCAACGTATGCAAGGGCGACGGCCGGGTGTTTGGGGAAGAAACCCTCGATGTGGATATTCCAGCCGGCGTGCACGAAGGCATCCAATTATCGATGTCGGGCAAAGGCAATTCCGGCGCCAAGGGCGGCCCTCCGGGCGACCTGATCATCACGATCGAAGAAGCGCCGCACGACGACTTCACCCGCGAAGGGAACAACATCATGTACGAACTCTTCGTCAATATTGCCGATGCCGCCCTGGGCGCCCAGATAGAAGTGCCGACCCTCGACGGCCGGGCCCGGATCAAGATCCCGGCCGGAACCCAGTCGGGCAAAATATTCCGGCTGCGCGAAAAAGGCCTGCCCGCCCTGCAAAGCTACCACCGCGGCGACCAACTCATCCATGTCAATGTCTGGACCCCTAAAAAAGTTACCGATGAGGAACGCCGTATGCTGGAACAACTGCGCACCATGCCCAATTTCCAGCCGAACCCCGGCAAAGAAGACCGCAGCTTTTTTGACAAAGTCCGCGATATATTCGGTTGAGCATGGATAAAGGGCATACTGCCTGACGTCCTGGCGATGCAAATAGCGGGTAAATATTTTTAATGGCCGGGTGGGGTTTTCAATGGATGCCATTATCTTTGCACCCGTTTTTGGCGAAAGCCTTTTTAGTATGGCCACGTGGCGGAATTGGTAGACGCGCTACTTTGAGGGGGTAGTGTCCTTTCGGATGTGCTGGTTCGACTCCAGTCGTGGTCACAACAAGAAATCCAATGGCACCTGACCAGCTTATTCTGGTCGGGTGTTTTTATTTCAAGATACCTACTTTTGTCGCGCAACTACCTGGCGCATGGCAACTTCCGATCTGCATTTTACCGACATCCCCTCCACGCCGCTGCTGGCGGCTACGCGCCACCACGTTTTACAGTTGTGGAACGAACAGCACGACGTCCGTCTGGTGTACCACAATTTTGCCCAGGCAGCGGCTACCGCACAACTGGCCGGACATATAGCGCAGCGGGAACAGGCGGCGGAAGAAACGGCGGAAATTGTGCAGTTGGCTGCGTGGTTTTACAATACCGGCTACTTGTATGCCAAGCAGCCCGTTGCAGAAACAGGCGCCATCCGGGCCGAATTTTTTCTGGCCGAACAACACTGCCCGGCGGATAAAATCCAACAAGTGCACGATTGCATCCTGTCCTGCTACTCCGAAGCGATTCCGAAATCGACAGCGGCCCGGATACTCAACGATGCCGTGCAGGCTTACGACTGGGTGCAGACCATGGAGCACCGCGCCCCGTTGTTGCGGCTCGAACAGGCGCTTTTGAATGGGCTGCCGCCACAAAATGAAGCCGATTGGCAACAAAGCCTCCTCGAACAAATGCAGCAGGTGCGGTTCTATACCGCATATGGGAAAGCACACTATGAACCCGCCCTGGCCGAACACATGCTCCGCGGCTATACTGCCGCAAAGCCCGCTGCGGGGGAAAAGGAAACCGCTCCTAAAAACCAACCGCCGGCGCGCTTCGAACGGCTCGCCCGCCGGCCGCTGCGATCGAGCATTCAAACGTTCTTCCGCGCCAATTACGCCAACCACATCCGTCTTAGCGCAATCGCCGACAACAAGGCCCACATCATGATCAGCGTCAATTCGATCCTGATGTCGGTGGCCATCTCGATGCTGACCTATCAGACGGTATCGAACAAAAACCCGTTGCTCATCCTGCCCATCATCATGTTTTTGGTGACCAGCCTGACCTCGCTCATTTTTGCCGTTCTGTCGTCGCGCCCCCGCGTTACCAGTTTTGTCCCGCTGCCGGATGTCCCTCCGAATCCGGTCTTTTTTGGCAATTTCGTCCACCTTTCCCTCGATCAATACGAGGCAGCAATAGATGCCATGTTGCGCGACGGCGTCCTGCTCTTCGGAAATATGGCGCGCGACTTGTACTATCTGGGCCAGGTGCTGGATAAAAAATACCGCCTGCTTACCTTTTCCTACACCATTTTCATGATGGGTTTCATAGCGACGGTCGGGGCCTTTCTGGGCGCCTATTTCCTTGAATAACGGAAGGGTTTTCCCCGCTTATTTGTCATTCATCACCAGGATATTGAGCCGGCCTGCGGCTTTGAGCAGTTTGAGCACCGCCAGTTTGTAATTGAAAACCTGCTGCCAATAGTTCGTTTCGGCTTCGGTAAGCGCGGTTTGGGCCGTAAGCAGGTCGGTGAGCGGCGCTACTCCTTCCTTGTATTGAAGCATGAGTTTGTCCGTAATATCGCGGGCCAGCGCAACATTGTCTTCCTGGGTGCGCAGCATTTGCAACGCGCCCTGAAACTGGTCGTGCGCCTGGTAAAATTCCAGTTGTTTGGCCTGGCTGAGCTGGCGGCGGTCCTCCTCGATTTTCAAACGCTCGATAGCCATCTGCCCCGCTTTACGGCGACGCCGGAAGCCGTCGAACAGCGGCACATTGAGTTTGAAGCCTACCGCAGCCATGGTATACCAACGCCGGACCGGGTCAAAAAAATTGACGTCGGTGCGCTGGTTTTGAAAGGAGCCGAAGGCATAGGCGCTAAGACTGGGCGCGCCTTCGGCACGCAGGCTGCGGGTTTGGATGCGGTTCAGCTCCAATTGGCGTTGCAGCAGCCGGTATTCGGTGGTCGACTCCAATTCGAGGTCCAGCCGTTGCCAGCGCAAGGAATCGGAGGCGGGGCTGGCCATTTCTTCTACCGGGTCGAACGGGTCGTCGAAGGGGATGCCGCACAAAAATTGCAGCGTCTGGTGCAGCGCCTGGATACCGTAAACGAGGTTGTGGCGCTGCGTTTCCAGGTTGGTGTGCGCCACCTGAATGCGCTTGACATCGGTGGGGATCGCATAGCCATTGGCCAACTGCAAATCGGCCATCCGTTTGAGGGAGTCCAGTTTGTCCAAATTGGCGTTCGCCGAGCGCAGCAATTGTTCGGTTTGCAGCGTTTGGTAAAAAACGGTGGCCGTATTGTAAATAACCTCCTCTTCACCACGCGTGGTCAGCAGGTCGTAAATAGCCCGGCTGATATTGGCCGCCGGCGCCATCCGCCGGCCGGCTTCATTATAGATCTGTTGTTGGATGCTCACCGACCCCACCAGCTGCCAGGGCTGCCCCAGCGTAACCGGGACATAGCTCCCGTCGGGACCGCCAAAGAGCGAACCCGGCAAGAATTGTGTGGGGAGCACAGGGTAGTAGTCCATACTGGCGCCCGCGTTGATCTGCGGGGCCATTGCGCTTCGGCCTTCTTTGATACGCAATTCGAGCCCCTGTCGGTCAAGGCGGGCCTTTTTCAGTTGGGCGCTGTTGGCTAGAGCGAGATCCAGGGTTTCACCCAAAGAAACCGAACGGGCAGATGGTTGGGCACACAAGGCAACGGCCATGGCCCAGCAAACCGGAAGGACTAAATGTTTCATCCCGCAAAGGTAGATCGTATTGCGTTTTTCAAGGACTTCGTTTTGCAATACAGGCGCAAAACCCGCGCTAAAATCAGCGAATTAAGGTCAAATCGCCCTGAAGCCGGACTTCCCGCCCGTCGGTATAGCGCAACAGGGCGCGCCAGAGGTAAACCCCCGGCGGGGCGTCGTCGCCACCGCCGGAGCCGTTCCAGCCGGATGCCGGGTCGTTGATCGGGAAATTGCGGTTTTCAAACCACAACCTTCCGAACCGGTCGTATACCTGAAGCCAGGCAATCGTACGGATGCCCGCGCCGCCAAAGAGCGTAAACGATCGGTTTTCGCTGTTTTGCGCATCCGGCGCAAAAGCGTTGGGCGCGTATGTGGATCGGTCGCGGTTCACCGACACGCGCAGATCGTCCTGCGCCAGGCACCCGTCGGCACTCCGCGCGATCACCCGGTAGGTAGTGCTCAGAAACGGCGTGAGCAATACCAAATCCGGGGTCAGCATATGCACACCGGCGCTGGGTTGCCAAATGAGCGTGTCGGCGGGCGGACTGATCTGCAGTTGAAGCAGCAGCGAATCGCCCGATAACATGGTGGTATCGTTGCCTAATTTCAGGGTGAATTCCAGGCCGCTGGGCAGAATTACGCCCTCCGTATGGACGCAGCCGGCAGCGTCGGTGATATGCAGAAAGTACTGCCCGTGGGGTTGGTCGGTCCAAAGCAGCTGGTTGCCGGGCGGGTCGTTGTTGAGCGCAAACTGGTAGGGCGGCACGCCGCCGGAAACAGCCTGAACACCAATCCGGCCTGTGTTTTGTCCGAAGCAGGTTTCACCGACCACCTCCAGCATAGCGGTAATGGGCGGAGGCGCCGTCAGGGTCGTATCGGCCGTCAGGGTGCATCCGTTTGCATCGCTTACCGTCACCGATACCGGCCCGGCCGGGAGGCTGTCGGCACGCGCACCCTTGTCGCCGTTTGACCATTGATACGTCAGCGGCAGCGTTCCACCGGTCACATCCAGTAGCACTTTGCCGTCGGCGCCGTCGGCGCAGGGCACCTGGAAACCCGAAAAATCGGTGAGCAGAAATAACTTGGCGTGCAGCGGAAACGGCTCGTTCAACAGGCGTTGAATGACGGTGTCGACGCCGTCGGCGCTGGCAAACTTAAAGCGGTACAAACCGGCCTTCAGGTTGGATAATACGATCGGTTGATTCAGCGCTGCAAACTGACCCGCACCCTGCGCCGCCGTATTGAGATTGGTCCATTGAAAGGGTGCCGGCGTAGTGCCGCTCAGCAGGGTGAGTTCCATCTGGCCATCGGATTGGCCGGCGCAGGAAATGTCGGTGACGGCGATCTGTACCACCGGCGCAACGTTCTGCGCAGGCAAGCCGATTGCCAGTAGCCAGCCGAGTATTGGCAGTAAACGTTTCATTTTCTTTAGTATGTTCAGGGGCTGACCCGCCAGTCTTAAATCGTTCGAATAAGCGGGGTTAACCAGCCGCAATCCCAAATCGTCGCTCAAATTAAGAATCTTGTAAATCCTGTCCAAACACATCAAAACAAATGGCACGATCCAGCGCATGCAAACACAATATCCAACGCCCCTCCCACTATGCTCCGGTACGCCACGCCATTTCGCATTCCCCATCAGGCGTGTCCGGCGTGAATTTCCTTGTTGGACATTGGAAATTCACGCCGGAGGCTCTGTATTCTCCTCACTCCCATTCCCGTTGTTTCCGGTACGCTACGCCGCGAAAAAAAGCGACCGGGGTGCCGTCGGCCTTCTCGACCCGGATGGCATAATTTGACAAACTGTTGCCCAGGTTTTCCTCTGTTGCCGTGGCCGTCAGCACGTCGCCTTCGCGTACCGGGGAAACATGCTCAATCGTACAATGGATCGATACCGTATGGCGCCCGCGCGAATTGCAGGCGAAAGCAAAGGCGCTGTCGGCCAGTGAAAAGGTGATGCCGCCGTGCGCCACGCCAAATCCATTGAGCATTTCCGCCCGTACCCTCATCTGCAGGGTGCAGACGCCCGGTCCGACCGATACCAGTTCCATGCCCATCCATTGGCTGAACGGGTCGTGGTCGAACATACGGTGAAATATTTCCAATGGCGTCATGACGGTTGACAGTACGATACTAATAAAATGTGCGCTTTTCGCGGGCCATGATCCGCAGCAGGCGGCAACAACGGTACCGGTCGTCGCAATATTCGGCATGGAGCCAGTCGAGTTGCGATACGATATTCCCGATCCCCAGGTCGTCGGCCCAAAGCAACAACCCTTTTGGGTAGTTGACGCCCTGGGTCATGGCCAGGTCGATGTCGTCACGGCTGGCGACATTCAGGTAGAGCGCATCGGCGGCCTCGTTGATCAGCATCGACAACACGCGGGTCAGGATTTGTTTGCCCAGAGTGATGTCCTGGTTTGGTTGCGGCATTTCAACCCCCTCGCTGTAATCGTAGAAACCGCGCCCGACTTTGCGTCCGAAATAGTGCGCATCCACGAGCCGTTTTTGGGTAAAAGAAGGTTTGTACCGGGGGTCGAAGTAAAACGACCGGAAAACGGTTTCCGTGACGGTGTAATTGATGTCGTTGCCGATATAATCCATCAGTTCGAACGGGCCCATGCGGAAGCCGCCCAACTCGCGCAACGCCCAATCGATCGTTGCCGCATCGGCTATGCCTTCCTCGAGAATGCGCAGCGATTCGCCGTAATAGGGCCGGGCAACGCGGTTGACGATAAACCCCGGCGTGTCTTTGGCCAGTACGGTCGTTTTTCCCCAACTGCCGATCAGTTGCCGGGCGCGTTCGATATACGCAAAATCGGTTTGCAGGGCCGGGATGATCTCCACCAACCGCATCAGGGGGGCGGGGTTGAAGAAGTGGATGCCCATGGTTCGTTCGGGGTGTTTCATTTGGGCGCCCATGGCCGAAATAGACAGCGAGGAGGTATTGCTGGCGATAATAGTTTCGGTGTCCACGATCGCCTCGATACTTTTGAAAGCGATTTGTTTCGGCTCTATTTCTTCTACGATGGCTTCTATGACGATCGAGCAATCGCGAAAATCGCTCATATGGTCGGTGAAACGGATCCTGCTGAACAGGGAATATGCATCACCGTCGGTGATTTTGTCTTTCTCCACCAGGGTCTTGAGCGTGGCCTGGATTTTTTTACCCGCCTTGGTGAGCGCCGGAGTGAGGTTGTCGCACACCACTACTTCGTGTCCGCAGGCGGCGGCTACCTGGGCAATTCCGCTGCCCATTGCGCCGGCACCGAGTATGCCAATGATTTCCATATCTGTTGAATCGTGCGTCGTGAGTCTTGCATCGTAAGTGAGGGGAGAACAAAATTGCTGTTTAGACTAAAACCGGTTGGCGGGTCACTTACGAAACAGGGCCTGGAATATTTTTGCGGCGCAAATGTAGAAAATGCCCGGGTGGGCCAAGACAAGGGCCGTACATTTGGTGGATAAAATTTTAAAAAGACCATTTTGACCCGGATTCCGGAGGCGAAATACCATGACAGAACCCGCAGTAACCCGCATTCTCGGCATAGACCCCGGCACCAACGTCCTGGGCTTTGCCCTTATCGACGCCGACAAACGCGCCATTCAGGTGTTGGAGATCGGGGTGGTCACCTTTGCCCACCTCGGAGCGGACCACACCGTAAAACTGCGGTATATTTTCGAACAGGTGCAGGACCTGGTCCGGCAATATCATCCTACCGAGATGGCTATTGAAGCGCCGTTTTATGCCAAAAATCCGCAATCGATGCTCAAACTGGGCCGGGCGCAGGGAGTAGCCATCGCGGCCGGCATGGTCAATGGCCTCGTAATCACGGAATATATGCCCAAGAAGATCAAGCGCGCCATAACCGGCAACGGCAACGCTTCCAAAGAGCAAGTGGCCGGCATGCTCGAAAATATCCTTAAACGCCCTTTTCAGGAAAAATACTTCGATGCCACCGATGCACTGGCGGCTGCAGTGTGCCATTGGTTCCAATCGTCGGGACCAATGAAAGGACAAAAGTCGTACAGCGGCTGGGGAGCGTTTGTAAAGGGCAATCCGGATAAAGTGAAAAAATGAGCGGCCGGGCGGGGCTTCGGGATCGACGCTGATTCTACTTTGTCAAATTAAAGAAATAGGAAGGCGATCATCATAAAAAAAGATCAGACGACTACGCATGTTGTTGGCGAGGACGTCAACGACGGCGTTAGGGCTTGATTTTCAATAAAATGCCCCTGTTGTCGTCCTCGCTACCAGCAAACTATGTCGAACCTTGGTTAAATAACATTGCCTATTTCCCTAATTTAACAAAGTAGAACCGAGCAACCGCTCATTCCACGCGTTTGTTCAGGTCGTCCAATCCTGATTTGCGCTGGCGGGCTTTTTTAACCGTCGATTTGCCAAAGCTATACGTGGCATTCAAACGAAACTGCCGGCTTTCCCAGCCCCCCGAAGCCACGGCATACAAGCCGCCGAACTCGGCCACGCCGCGCCAGCGCATCGACAGGAAAATATCGCTCACGGCTATCCGGAGGGTCAACTGATCGAATTTCTTTTGGAGGCCCGCGTCCATAAACCAAAAGGCGCGGGTCCGGTAGGTGCCGCCCCAAACGCTGGGCGTGTTGAAGCTGCCGCTCAGTTCGAGCGTGATGCCCTGCCCCAATGTAAAGGCGTTTTGAAGGAATGTGCTCACCGCGTAGTTGTCGATCCGGATGCTTTTCCCCGGGGCAAATTCGGCCCGGAACTGATTAAGCGCCGCCGTGGCCGTGGCGTACCCGCTCCACCAGCCGGTAATCTGGAAGGGATAACTGGAAGACAGGCTCCACACATCCTGCCGGCGGAAATTCTCTTTGCGGAGAAAACTGCGCCGCCCTTCGGTGGTATCCGATACGTTGGCAAAAAAACCGCTTACATAACTGTACGACAAGGCCGTATTGAGTTTCCAGTTCCAGGTGTGGTTCAGGGCAATATTGTCTGTGTACTGCGGCTTGAGAAAGGGGTTACCTTTGGAATAAGTGAGGTCGTTGAGCCGGAATTCAAAAGGATTCAGATCGGCGTACACCGGCCGGTCGATCCGGCGACTGTAGCTCAGAGCGAAACGATTTTTAGCATTGGCCGACCATGATATGCTCGCGCTCGGAAACAGGTCGGTGTACGCGCGTTTGACGTTTTTATCGGCGATATCGTTGGCGGTGCGCAAATCGCCCTCGCTGGCGGTTTGTTCGGCGCGCAAGCCGGCCTGCAGGCCCCAGGTTTTCCATTCCCGGCCCCATTGCAGGTAAGCGGCATGGATCCATTCGGTGTACACAAATTGGTTGCTCCGCAGTGGGTCGTACACGTTGAGGCCGTTTTCTTCATTGTAAAAATCAAAGGTATTATCGGTGGCGACCCGCGCCGATTTGAATCCGGCCTCCAGTTTGCCGGCTGCCAATGGTTGCTCCCAGTCGGCCTTTACCGACATCAGGTGGATCAGCGTAGGCGTCTCGGAGTAGAACACTTCTTCGCTAAGGGTCGCGGATTCGTCATCCACCGATACATACCGGTTGGGGATGCGTTCCGTACCCCGCAGGTTGAAATAACCGTAATCGACGTCGGCGCTGAGGCTGCGGTCTTTCCGGGGGTTCCAAACATAGTTGAGGTTCAGGTTGGTGTTCCAACGCTGGTTGTTGCGTTCGCCGTTGGCGAGAAGCAGTTCGCTGATAGCCTCGGGGTTGTTTTTCGGCGCGATGGGCGCCCTGGTTAAGGAGGAACCGATGTTTTGGTTGGCAAAGCCGCTCACCAACAAACCAAGCGTCTGCTGGCCGGGCAGGAAAAGGTCGGCGCCGGCTTTGAAGTTTTGTTTCAGGCCATGGTAATTGCTTTGGGTTTTCTGGTCGAACACGGTGTCGTTTTGTTCCCGGTAAAAATTAAAGAAACTCCAGTTGTTGCCCCAATTGTTGCCGTAGTTGGCAAACAGGTTGATGTTTTTGTTTCGGTAGTTGATGTTGCCGTTGGTATTGGCCCTGGCATGCAGCGCCTGCGCGTAACCCAACCCAAGGGATCCGTTGGCCCCGAAGTTTTTGTTCTTTTTCAGCCGGATATTAATAATGCCCGCATTGCCTGCCGCGTCGTATCGCGCCGATGGGTTGGCGATGATCTCGATACTTTCGATATCGGAGGCCTGCATGCCTTGCAACAGGGCAGCCAGGTCGGCGGCGCCAAGCGGCGACGGTTTGCCGTCAATCAGGATGCGCACGCCGTTTTTGCCGCGCAGCGAGAGGTTGTCGTTCTGATCGATGATCACGCCCGGGCTTTTGCGCAGAATTTCGAAAGCGCTGTTGCCGGTGGCGAGCACCGAATTCTCGACGTTGACCACCAGCTTGTCGGCCTGAACTTCGAACAGGTTCTTCCTGGCCGAAACGGTCACTTCTTTGAGCCCCACCGAAATTTCTTCCAGGGCCAGCACTTGCCCGCCCGCCTGTTCGGCGCCGACATAAATTGGGCGATAACCGAGCGCTTCAATATAGATAAAAGTGGCCTGTACCGGCTTTTTCTCAAAAACGACCGCGCCATTCCGGTCGCTGAGTTCGGTTTTGAGCAGGGTTGAATCGGCCGATTGAAACAGGCTGGCCACTGCGCCTTCAAGGGGTTGGCCGCCGGAGTCGGTGATCTGAAAAGCGATGTTTTGCGCCAGCAAGGACAGGGGTGCGAGACAGAACAGCAGTAGAAAGGTACGCATAAGAGGTAGGGTAGTTGTGGAACAAAAATGAGGCTTTACAAGCGAGCAGACAAAGTGCGGTTCGATAGGTTGCAGTATGCGTCGGTGAATGGCTGGCTGGTTGTTCACCGACGCATACTGCAATTGGGCGAAAGCTGCTTGGATGGGAAAGTTGTAAACTTGCATGTTGTGAAAAAAAAGTCGCGCGATGCAATTGGATAACGAGGCTCCTTCCTGGCTGCACCGGCCCTTGGTTTGGGGGATCCAGGGCTGGCAGATGCTGGTCATGGTATTTTTTTATTTCGGGTTCGGCGCCTTATACTGGCTGACCTTGCACATCAGCAGCGGCTTTCGCTTTAGTTTGTGGCAACGTATTGTGCTGGATTACAGTTTAAAAGCGGCGCTCACCCTGCCGATCTGGTGGCTGATCTTCCGGCGCCTGGGCCATTGGCCGGCCTGGCGCCGCCTGCTGTTGCATATTCCGTTGGGGGCTGCATATGTGGTGGCCTGGCGGTGGTTGTTCCGCCTGTGCTGCGACTGGTTTGGGGAACGGTACCTCACGGGCAACGAAGCCGTTTGGGATATCTACATCCCGTCGTTGTTTTACCTCGTCCAGTTCGGGGTATTTCACTCCTATGAATACCTGTTGCGCGAACGACGGATGAACCGGCTGGCGCAGGAACTGCAGCGACTGGTTTTCCAAAGCGAAATCAACGCGTTGAAAGCCCAGATACAACCGCATTTTTTATTCAATACCCTAAATAGTATCAGCGCTTCCGTACCGCCCCAACTGGAACATACCCGGGAACTGATCGCCAAACTGGCCGATGTTTTCCGGTTCGGCCTGATGGCCAGCCGGACCGACACAGTGCCGCTGCGCGACGAAATAGCCTTTCTAAAAAACTACCTCGACCTGGAAAAACAGCGGTTTGGCGACCGGTTGTCGATTCAAATTGAGGTGCCTGAGGCGTTGCTCGATACGGAAATCCCCCCGATGCTGTTGCAGCCTTTGGTGGAAAACGCGGTCAAACACGCGGTCGGGCCCAGTGTAAAACCGGTCAGCGTCCGCATTTCGGTGCAGGCCGGCGATGGCTTCCTGTCCTTTGAAGTGGCCGATACGGGCATGGGAATTCCGGAAATGCTGACCCGCTCGGGCAGCGGTACCGGCCTGTACAATACCCGTATGCGGCTGGAAAAACAATTTGGCGAACCGCTGTTGATACAGGCCAATGCGCCCCGGGGTATTCGCATATCCTTCCGGACCCCGGCCGCCGTAACGGTTTGAACCACAGTATATACCAGCCCTTTCGACATGAAGATACTGTTGATCGACGACGAAGCGGACGCCCGCAAATTGCTCCGCGAATATCTGGGCGCTTTCCCCGAGCTGGCCATCGCCGGTGAATGTACCAACGGCCTGGAGGCTGTATCGGCTATCGACCGCCTCGAACCCGACCTGATCTTTCTCGACATCCAAATGCCGGGGTTGAGCGGCTTTCAGGTGCTGCAACAGATCGTGCATGTACCCCAGGTGATCTTTTCTACTGCTTATGACCGGTACGCCCTCAAGGCATTCGATCACAATGCCATCGACTATTTACTAAAACCGTACACCCGCGACCGCTTTGTGCAGGCTATCAGCAAAGTGCTGCGCAGCCACCCCTCGCGCAACCTCGATCAGGTGCGCGCCCTGAGCGAACATTTGCAACGCGAATTTGCCCCGGCCAATTACCCCGACCGGCTGCTGGTGGAACAGGGGCGCCACCTAGTAGCCCTGCCGCTCAATCAAATCATCTGGCTCCAGGCCGACGACGATTACACCCGGCTCCACACCCGCGAGCGGTTTTACCTGAGCAGCCTTGGCATCGGCGAACTGGAATTGCGCCTGCATCCCGCGCAGTTTTTGCGTATTCACCGCTCGGCCATCATTAACCTGGAACACATCCGCGAAGTGATCAAAGACCCGAACGGCCCGATTGTCGTACTCAGCAACGGCGTGCGGCAAAAAGTAAGCCGCAGCTACCAGGACGCGCTAAAACGCTGGATGGTATAACGGTTACGGCTGAAACTCCGTCAGCCGGTCGGCGGCTTGCCGCCCAATGTGCTCACCCAACATCCGGTAGGCTTCAAATTGTATCTCGTCAAAGTACTGATCGGCTGTCGACTGGTGCGGGAACGCCGGGTTGCTCTTGTAATAATTGAGCATGAACACCGGCGCGGTTTCAGTCTGGGTGGGTTGCGCACCCCGCCGGTGGGCGCCGGAGGGTGCGTGCAGCAGGCTGACCGACGATTTCAGGTACACGATTTTGCCTTCCATCTCCGGCTGCCCGTGCATGGCGGGGTAATGGATCGTCCCTTCCACCACGCTGGTTGGGCTGATCGGCAAGCCATCGTCTGTTGGTTTGGGCAACAAGGGCATCAGGTTGACCTTAATATCGGCATTGTAAATGGCTTTGGCGAGCCGGATGCCCTGACTGAAAGAACCAAACGAGTATTTCCCATCCTCTTCGAAGTCGGCAATAACGATTGTTTTGCAGCGGCGCTGGACCAAAGGGAGCAGTCCGTTGTTGTCGCCTGTGTGCCCTCCATCGGAAACGTACACCAGGCGGCTGTTGGCACTGAGCGAGCCCGAAAGTTCGCGCAATAAATACCGGAGCCAGAAAGGGAATCGCCGTCTTTTCAGGTTCCGCCAGGCATATCCGGGCTTGCGCCAGCCAATGCGCCGGAATAGCCGGATTGCAGTGGCAATGGCATTCCGCCGCCCTTTTCGGCGTGTTCTGCGGGCTTTTTTTTCTTCGTTTGCCTTGTACAGATACCAGGGGTTTTCGATCCAGTATCCTGTGCGCAGGTTGAGCAGGGTCATATAAAAATTCGATGCCGCGAAACTCATCAACCCCATCCCGCTGGCCACCGCAGCCGCGGAAATGGCCATCGCAGTACCGAGTTTGGTGCCGCCCCCGCGGTAGTAATCGGAGCGGAAATAGCCGGTTGTGCGCGAACCGATGAAATATTTGGAAAAAATAAAGTGGTCGCTTTTCAACGCCTTTTTGGCCAGGTCCTGCGACCCCTGAAGGTTCAGCGCAGCGACAATGATATGATAGGGTCCCTTGAAATTGTCGTCACCCAATTCGCAGAGCCGCAGGTTTTCGTGGTTGCGCAAGGTGACGTCGAAGAGTTCCTTGGAATGCGGCGGTTTTTCAGTGCCCCGGCTTCCGGCGGTTTCTGTTTGCTCGGGGCGTTCCACCCGTCCGTCAGTGCGCAAATAGGCTTCGGATAAGCGATCGCGGTAGAAATAGTGCAGGGAAATATCATTGGAGTTGGCGGCGTGCCCCAGAAATACTACCAAAATGACGGTACCCAGCAGGAGCAAGCCGGCTGTCAGGAGCCGGTGTTGATCGTCAGGGTTGAACCAGGTTTCCAGTTCGAACAACAAGTTGGAGACCCAGGCCAATGCCAGGCCGCTGAACAGGAAGATCGACAGGTTGAGCAAAGGCATTTGAACCTGCTGCAACAGGCTGCTCAACCAGCTGCTGCCCGATTTGCCGCCCAGGCTTTGCATGGTAAAATAATAAGCCACAGCCACCGGCACGAACGATACGAGCAACCCGACCACCAAACCGTGTTTGCCAAACAGCAAAACGGTTATAACGGGGAATAGAAAGGCCAGCAGCACGCCCATAAAAGTGGCGCCCTGCATGCCGGTATAGAACGAACGGTACAAGCGCCCGCTCACTTGTTCGGGGGCGTTGTTGATGAAATACAGGGAAATAAACAGGTTTGAAGACAAAAACAACCCCAGGGCAAAACTGACCGGCAGGGCCAGCATCACAAAATAATCCTGGCCCCGGATCAGGTTGAGTCCCACCAGGCCAATTGTAATTCCATAGGCTAAAACCGGCCCCAGCACATAGGTCACGAACGTAAACCACTTTATGAATGGCTGCGAAGCAAACCACAGGAGATCCTCTCCGCCGGGCCGTTCGTAGAGTTTGTCCTGCCCCGGGTTGGCATACCGCGCTTCGTCTTGTTCCATGTTCGCCACCCGCTTCGGAATGCGCCGCGACACGCGGATGAACCACCAACCCAGGAGGCTGCCCGAACCCAGGAAGGCCAGCACCAATCGCCATTGATGCCAAACGGCCCGGATAATAAGGTAAAATTGCGGCTGCAACTGGCACCGGTACCAGTCGTTGAATTGTTCGAGTTTGTTTTTTTGTGCCCAGGCCACTTCCGGTTCGAAATAGTTGGCCGCTACGGTATCGGCCGGATGCTCAGCATTATACAGCCCCTGCGGGTGCTGCAAATCGTTCATAAAATGGCCGTGCGACATGCCGGCAAACAAAACATGGTGGAGCAGCACAATCGCCGCCAACAAGAGCAAAAACAGCACTCCGTGTATAAAAATGCCGCTGAACAAGGCGCCGACGGCCCGGCTAACATCCCAACCCAGGAGACTTTTGCGCGGCGTCAGGTATTCGCCGTAACGCCGCAGGTGCAGGAGCTGGTGCTTGGCGGTCAGTTTCGTATCCTGCAAGGGCTTGTATTCGTAATCATATTTCAAACTGAGCGGGCAGTTCGCTTCGTCGACCCCGGTTTCTTCTGCGTTATAACGCCGGTTGGGGTTGGTTGCCTGGCTGTATTTTACGGCGTTGTTGGGCTCCCGGCTCAGCAACGAACTCAGACAGGCGCCGATATAGCCGCCACCCGACACGGTGCTCAGGTAGTCGAAATGCTTTAGAATACCCTTGGCGAGAAATGCTTGCAGCATGCCCAGGCCAAGCGTGGCGGAGCGAACGCCTCCGCCGGAAATGCACAGGCCGGTGAGGTTGTCGTCGGCCGGCGGTTGTAATTGATTGGCTTGCCGGCGGCGCTTCAGGTATTTTTCCCGTTCGACAGCCGAGATCTGGTGCGAACGTTCCACGTAGCTGTGCGGCAATTGCGGGTCGAAGGGCTTGGCGGGTGGTTTGGAAGCGGCGGCAGGCGGATCGTGCTTTGTCATTTGGCAAAGGGAAGCGTTGTTTTGGACGGATGCTTATTTTGTGCACAAATATATTTTTTGTCCGACGATTGCCAAACAATCCGGTGAACGGAGCATGCGGTTTTGTTTGTGTAAACCCTGATCCGCTTCCAGAATTTGGCTACTTTTGCGCGCTTATTATCAATAATAGTACAACTTCAAACTTTTCAAACATACCGAATAATTTATGAGCGCTATCCGCGATATCATCGCCCGTGAAATTCTCGACTCGCGTGGGAACCCCACGGTAGAAGTGGAAATATGGACGGAAACCGGCTTCATGGGCCGCGCCGCAGTGCCTTCTGGCGCCAGCACGGGTGTGCACGAGGCCGTCGAACTCCGCGACAACGAAGAAAACCGTTACCTGGGCAAGGGCGTCAAACAAGCCGTCAAAAATGTGGAAAAATTGCTGCGCGAAGAACTCATGGGCTGCGAAGTGACCGATCAAATCAAGATCGACCGCATGATGATCGACCGGGATGGCACCCGAAATAAGAGTAAAATTGGCGCCAATGCGATCCTCGCAGTGTCCCTGGCGGTGGCCAAAGCTGCGGCCGAGGAATTCGGCCAACCGCTGTACCGCTACCTCGGCGGCGTAAACGCGCACATCCTGCCCGTGCCGATGATGAATATTCTCAACGGTGGCGCACATGCCGACAACGGAATCGACTTCCAGGAATTCATGGTCATGCCCGTAGGAGCCGAGTCTTTTAGCGAAGGTCTGCGCATGGGCGTCGAGATTTTCCACCACCTCAAAAAGGTGCTCAAGAGCAAGGGCTACGCGACCAATGTGGGCGATGAAGGCGGCTTCGCTCCCGGTATCAAAAACAATGAAGAAGCGATCCAAATGGTCATGACGGCTATCCAGGCAGCCGGTTACCGCCCGCTCGACGATGTCGTCATCGCGCTTGACGCCGCCGCCTCCGAATTCTACGACGCAGAAAAAGGCGAATATGTGTTCAAAAAATCGTCCGGCGACCGCTTGAGCCGCAACGACATGGTGGGGTTCTGGAAAGACTGGTGCAACCGATATCCCATCCATTCGATCGAAGACGGCTGCGCAGAAGACGACTGGGACGGCTGGAAATCGCTGACCGAGACCCTCGGCCACCGCATCCAACTCGTAGGCGACGATATTTTTGTAACCAATGTCGAACGCCTCCAACGGGGGATCGACGAAAAAATCGCCAACTCGATCCTCGTCAAAGTTAATCAAATCGGTACGCTCACCGAAACGATCGAGGCCGTCAACCTGGCCACACGGCACGCTTATACCTCGGTCATCAGTCACCGCTCCGGCGAAACGGAAGATACCACGATCGCTGACCTTGCCGTAGCACTCAACACCGGACAAATCAAAACCGGGTCGGCATCCCGTTCCGACCGGGTGGCCAAATACAATCAATTGCTTCGTATCGAAGAAGAACTGGGCGATGCGGCCACTTATCTCGGCCGCTCCATCTTTGGGTTGTAACGCCGCCTGCCGGCAGGCGTTAAGCCTCTCTACTTGCTCCGGAAGCGCAGAACGCACAATCTCGCGCTTCCGGGGCAGCAAACCCCAATAAACCCTAACACAGGTTTGGAACCCGGCAATGAATATCCAAACTTGATCCAAGATCTCGCACAGCCCCTACGGCGGCGATACCTTTTCATACACTTTCCGGGCAATAGCGCTGATCGTTTCGGCCAATTTAGGGGTGTCTTTTCCCCGGGTCATGACGGTCAGGAGGAACGGTTTTTCCTTCACAAAAAACACGCCGGCCTCATGCAACTCATAGTCATGCCCCGCGCTGCGCCATTCACCGAATTTATGCCATATTTTGGTGTCATCCGGAATGCCCTTTACAAATCCTTCCTTAAAGGTGCAATTACTCAGCAATTCGGCGGCATATTCGGAAAATTCCGGGCTGAGGTATGCTGAGTTGTATATGGCTTTGATAAAAACGGAATACGTATCGGCATTCAAGGTGAACCTGGCTTTATCCTCCACCGGTGGGCTCAGCCCGAAACTGGCAAACAATTTTTCCAGTTGATTTTTGTCGCTCCGGCTGGCCAGCAGCTCAGTTGCATTATTATCCGAATAAGCAATCATATAATAGAGCAACTCGTGCAGGCTATATTTTTTGCCGGCCTGGATGGAGGGTGCCGTATAGAACTGCGGTGTTGTATCCTGGTTCTTGTTTTTGGCATACAGCCATTTTTGTTGAAGCATGGCCGGGTTACTTTCGGCAACTTTCAGGTAGCAAAGGAGCAATGCCACCTTCATCAGGGAAGCCGGGTGGTATTCTTCTTCTTTGTTGACGCTGAACCATTCGCCCTGGTCAAACTCCCGCAAATAAACCGATGCCTGGCTGGTCATTCCGGTTCGCCGCAGACTGTCAATCAGTTCGGATAACGCCATCTTCAGCACATTAAATTGGGGCGATTCTACCTGCCGTTCCACTGATAATACGGGTTTTACCCGATCAAAACCATTGACCCGATTGATAATATAATCGCAGGTCAGGTCTTGGCGGACAATCTCCGGAGCCGGAGTTTGCAGCCAGGGGTTTGGGAGAAGCAAATAAGTGCAAAGGCAGCCTGTAAAAAAGGCAAGGCCAAGGAAAATCCTAGCTTTGCCTTTGCCGGATGTATTAAGTTGCAAATGGGACATGGATTAACAGTAAGGGTAGATGCGTCAGGTAGAGTGTTGGTAGTTCGTTGCAGCAAATCTGCTGCAGGTGCATGACAAGGTATGCTGAGGCCTGTAAAGGGTTTTCACAAACAGCGGTTCCGTCTAAAATTTGCAATTCCGAAAATAAATTGTGCCAGACAGGCAACGCCCGTTTTCAATTCCGCCAGCGGTCCGGCGGCGGACCGAATCCGCCAAATTCTTCGGGTTGCCGGCTGCTTTGTTTGCCGGAATTGAAATTCCGCAGGTTATAAGTGAACGAGAGCATCACGAATTGTTGCAACGCATTGGTTTGCAGGTCTTCAATATACGTTTCTGTAATATTGCGGGTGATGTTCCGGTTTTGCTTCAGCAGGTCATTCACGGCCAATGTGATTTCGCCGCGATCGTTTTTCAGGATCTTTTTTCCAATGCCCAGGTTCCATAACCAGTAGTTCTGGTTATACCCGTCGGTGAGGCCCGAATACAAGGTATGGGTCAGGTCGGTGCGCAGGACAAAACCCTCCACAATGATCCAGTTGAATTTGAGTCGCGAGCTCTCGCTGATATACTCCGTATTGCTTCCTGTCAGGAGCGAGTTATTGATCTTATTCCAGCTCGGCCGTGCCGAGACGGTAAAATCCACCTTGTCGCTGATATTGCTGGCGAAGGTCAGGCCCACGCCGATGGAATTGTTGTTGGCGTAATTCAGGACATTGTTGATTTGACCGGGCGACCGGGTATAGTTGTACGACAGGTCAATATTGATGTTGGTTTTGATCCACTTTACCGGCCGGCCATAGGACAGGAAGGACCGGATGTTCCAATAGCCGTCGAGGTTGACGGGGCGGGTGAGTTGGGCGCCGGGCTGTACCGCGTATTGTTGGAAAATAGGGTCGTCGCTGCTGGCCAGGTAAGTCGCGTTGGCAATATAATTGTTGGTGGCGCCGCCGCCGATCATGCCAAAAAAGGTGGAAGACTTTTCCGGGTTGGAAGACTGATACCGGACGAAAAGATTTTGTTGGAAAGATTGTTTCAGGTTGGGATTACCGACACTGAGTTGAAGCGGATTGGTATTGTTGATGACATCCTGCAGCTGCTCTACCGAGGGCAATTGTGTGTTGGTGCGGTAAAACACTCGGATGTTGCGTTGTTTGTCGATGGTGTAGCGCAACATGGCAGAGGGCAGCACATTGAAAAAGGTATGGTCAAACTGACCGGCTTTGGGGTAGGTTTTCTCGTTGTTGAGTTTGGCCCATTGCGCATTGGCGCGGACGTTGAAATTCAGCTCCCGGCCTTTGCTGAAATTGTACCCGGCGCCGGTTTGATGCGTGATGTAATCGTTGGAAAACACATTGCTCAGGTTTTCATTGAGTTGCGTGTACGCCTGATCGGGGGCGAAGAAATCATAGGTTTTTTTGTCGGAGGCTTCCTGCTGGTAACTGGCGCGGTAGTTTAGCAACAATTGGCTGTATTGGCCCAGCGGTTCGGTGTATTCCAGGTTGCCGGCCAGATTCCAGCTGTTGATGTCCAACCTGGATTGTTGATCCAGGCTATCGTATACCGGGTTGGCGCCCTTGAAATATGCGTCATTCGATAAAAGGGTACTGCTGCCGTTTTTCGGCGCGTAGCCGGAACTGAAGTCGAGCGAAACGGTGCGGCCTTTTTTGTTGAACCGGTGGCGCCACAACAACGAGTTGTTGAAATTAACGCCGGTGAGATTGGAGCGGTAGCCGTTATTGGATTCGCTGAGGAGGTCGCCGTTGAAAGTGGTTTGGCCAAAGGTGGATGTATTTCCGTTGTTTCGCTGCAGGGTAAACCGCGGCCGCAGCAGCAGCGTGTTCATGCTGTCCAGTTTGAACTCGATGCGGGCATTCACCCGGTGGTTCTGGTTGTCGGTTTGGCTCTGGCTGTTCTCGTTGTAAAACTGCGCGAATTCGCCGTTGTTCAGAAACTGCCGGTTGGTCCTGGATTCGGAATCATTATTTCCGATGTTAAAGAAATAGCTCAGGTTGACTTCGGTTTTTTGGCCCCATTTGTCGGTATAATTGATACCGGTTGCGGTAGTTGTGGCGATGCCACCCTGCGGCCGGATCAGAAAGTCGCCTGCGCCTGCGCCCCCGCCCCCGCCGCGGGGCATGCCCCCGCCGCAGCCCCGGGCGCCCCCGCCGCGGCCACCTCCGCCACCTCCGCCGCCGCCCATCACGCCCAGAATATCGTCGATAGAGAAATTCTGAATATTGATGTTGTTGGTCATGCCAATGAGAGAAACGCGTCGATCGCCGTCGAAGAAGTTGATATTGCCGCCAGCCTGGTATTTATCCTCGTATCCATATCCGGCGTACACTTTGCCAAACTGGCCGTTGCGCATGCCGGTTTTGGTCACGATATTGATCGTTTTGGTCGTATTGCCGTCCTGAAAGCCCGTGAATTGCGATTGTTCGCTTTGCTGGTCGAAGATTTGAACTTTCTCGATGACCTCCGCCGGCAGGTTTTTGAGCGCTGCAGTGGGGTCGCTGCCGAAGAATTGCTTGCCATCCACCAGCACTTGCCCTACATTTTCACCCTGGGCTTTGAGTGTGCCGTTTTCCACCGTCACGGTCGGCAGCTTCTCGATCAGTTCACTGGCGCTGGCGTCTTTCATGACCTTGACGGCGGCGGCGTTGAATTCGGTCGTGTCATTTTTTTGCTGTGCCAGCGGCACGGTGCTTTTAATATCTACACCGCTGAGCACGAGGGCATCGGGCTCCAGGTTTATAGGGTCCAGCCGTACGTCGGCATTGGAAAGGGTGACCTGTTTTTTCAGGGTTTTATAGCTGAGGGTGGAAAAAACGAGGTTGTAGCCGCCCTTGCCCACGCCATTCAGTTCGAACGTGCCGTCGGCCTTGCTTGCAGTACCCATCACCGGGTCGCCCCAGGGATGCTGGAGGGCGACGGTAACTCCGGGGAGCGGGTTGTTGTTTTCGTCGGCAATTTTGCCTTTTATGGAGAATGTTTGGGCACTGAGCAACTGGCTGAATAAGAGGAATATGACCCCGGCGAGATGTTTCATGGCAAAAAAGAAATGGGTGGAACGAAAATAAAGAGGCCGTTTCCTGACAGGGACGGCCTCTACTACTGCGTCGTTTTTGTGTTTACTGTTTGTTCGAAGTGTCCGTGTTCGTGCTCTTGTTCTTATTCTTATTCTTGTTTTTCTTCGGCTTTTGGTCGGCGCCGTCGGGTGGTGGAGCGGGTTTGTCGCCGGAAGGGGCATTTCCGTTGCCCCAATTCCCCCGGTTAGCGCGCATTTCTTCGCGGTATTTGATCCATTGTTGCCATTGCTCTTCTGTGAGCACAGTCTGCAGTTCGGAATCTTGCTCGGTCCGCATGGTACCCATCGTGCCGCGCATGGCTTCCCAGTCGCCGTTGGCCTGATCGCGGGCCTCTTGCATTTTCTTCGCGTACTTAAGGTTGATCTCTTTGACTTTGCCGGCCTGTGCTTCCGACAGGGAGAGTTTCTCGGTCATCGTGGCCGTTTGCTGTTCGGCGCGTTGTTCCGGGTTCTGGGCTCTGCCGCCGCCGGGTTGCGCCTGCAGGGTCAAGCCGGCCATTGCCGCCAGAAAAAAGACAAATAACTGAATCGTTGTGCGCATATGCATGAAGTGTTTAAAAGATGGAGCGGCCGTTTAAAGAGCCAATCCGGAAACCTCCCTTGGCCTGCCAGGCCTGCTTTTGAAAAGCTGTCGGCGTTAAATTTTCGGCCCGTAGGCGCCCGGCTACGAACCTCAAATTTGCCTGGGCAGTTTTTCAAAATCAGGCCTTTCGACTCACGCTAGGTTTCCGGATAGGCCCTAAGCCGGGCAAAGATGCACCCGGGATGATGCGCCAGAAAATAAATTCAATGAACACTGGTAATTTACCCATGAATCTATGTTTTATGGCTTCATTGGCTGTTGCGCGGGGTTGGCTGGCAAAAAAGAGGAGTTCATTGAGAATAATTGGGGGAGAACGGCACATTGTGCACTTTTGCAGCCATGTATTTACCGCGGCGTAACACTTGGTTACAAATCTTATTCTGGGGCTGCTTGTGGGTTCTGATACCGGTGCTTCTGTTGGGAAGCTGGGAAAACCCGGAACGCCTGGCCTGGCGCAGCGTGGTGGTGCTCACCGGCATAGCGCTGACGGTATGGGCCAATATGGAAGTGTTGCTGCCCCGCTTGTATTTCAATAAAAAACAGGTGGCCTACATCCTGGCGGGTTTTTCCATCGTCTTCGTGATCACCCTGCTGATCGATTGGGACGGCGCTCCCTGGGCCGTTTATTTTACCCGTCCGGGCGGCGGCGTGCGTACCGGCGCCAAACCCAACCCCGGTTGGCACTGGATCCGGTTCATGGGTTTCGCCATGCCTTATTTCACCGCACTGATCGGCAGCGCCTTATTCGAGGTGGCTGGCTACGCCAACCGCAAGGAAAAGGAAGCCACCGAGTTTCGCAGTGAAAAACTGGAGGCAGAGTTGAAATTTCTCAAATCGCAAATCAACCCGCACTTTCTGTTTAATGCACTGCACAACATCTATACGCTGACCGTGCTCAAATCGGATCAGGCCCCCGACCATTTGCTCAAGCTTTCGGGTATGCTGCGGTATATGTTGTATGATTGCAAAGCCGATCGGGTGCCATTGGGCAAGGAAATTGAATACCTGCGGCACTATATTGATCTCAACCTGCTAAAAGACAGCCGCGGATTGAATGTAGAAGCTGAAGTGGACGAGTCGCGCCCCCAGCTGCTGATCGCGCCGATGCTGCTTATTCCTTTTGTCGAAAATGCGTTCAAGCACAGCAAGGTGGAAGACCGGACGCATGGCTGGATCAAAATAGACCTGCAAACAGCAGATGATCATATCCTGTTTCTGGTGCAAAACAGTATTCCGGAGAGCCAATTTATGAAGGATCAGGTGGGTGGGATTGGTCTCAGCAATGTCCGCCGTCAACTCGAACTCTTATATCCGGGACGGCATGAACTGGTTATCGACGCCAACCCCGACCGTTTTGCGATCCGGCTAAAAGTGTATGTGTCATGAAACCAATTCGCTGCCTGGTGGTCGACGATGAAGAGCTGGCCCGTACGCTGCTGGAAAATTATATCGGGCGGTTGCCCAATTTGCAATTGGTTGCGGCCTGCGCCAATCCGCTCGATGCCTTCGCGGTGTTGCAACAGCAACCGGTCGATCTCCTTTTCCTCGATATCCAAATGCCGGAACTGACCGGAATAGCGCTTTTGCGCACGCTGACACAAAAGCCTGCGGTGGTGTTTACTACCGCCTACGCCGAGTATGCGCTGGAAGGATATGCCCTCGATGTAACCGATTATTTGCTCAAGCCGTTTTCATTTGAGCGCTTTGTACAGGCTGTCAACAAGGCCATCGGGCGTTTGCGGTCAAAAGCTGCTCCTGATCCGCCTACGTCAGACCAGGGCGCACAGCCCGGGAAAGATTACCTGCTGGTAAAAGCCGACCATAAAGTGCACCGGTTGAAGTTCGACGAGATTCAGTATATCCAAAGCATGCGTGAATACGTGGCGTTCCACACCCTGGCCGGTCGCGTGATTTCCCTGAATTCGTTAAAAAGTCTGGAAGAACAACTTCCGCCCGAACGGTTTATCCGGATCCACAAATCGTACATCGTTGCCATCGACAAAATCGATACCCTGGATGGCAACACCGTTCAGGTAGGCAAGGAAAAACTTCCTGTCGGGGCCAGTTATCGCGAGGAGTTGATCAAGCGGGTATTTTAATTTTCGGTAACAAAGCAGCGTCATTTACCGGGTTTAGTATCTATTGGCCAAAAAATATTGTCCAATGGCCTGTAACCTCCGAATGCTGCTCGTCTGCATGTTGCTTATTTCCCTGGCACGGCTTTTTTCCCAAAACACAATCCCCATGCTCACGTGTGGCGCCGATGAAGCGCGGCAAGAGCTGTTTGTAAAATTCCCCGACCGTGCCCTGCGCCAAAATGCCCTGGATCAGGCGCTGGCGCTTCGCCTGCGCAACAAAAAATTTCCGCGGGCGGATGGTCAGGGGCCGGTGTACACGGTGCCCGTTGTGGTGCACATCGTGCACAACGGCGGGACTGAAAATATCCCGGACGCCCAGGTGATAGCCGCCCTCCAACACCTCAACGACGCGTACGCGCATACGGGCTACTTTAACCAGGCCGGTCCGGGCGTGGATATGGGCATCCGCTTCTGCCTGGCCCACCGCACGCCATCCGGCCAGTACACCACAGGGATAACCCGAACGCAATCGCCGCTGACTGTGATGACCCGGGAACTGGACGACCTCTCCTTGAAAAACCTGGTGCGTTGGGATCCCGAACGCTATGTGAACATCTGGGTAGTGGGCTCTATTACCAGTCTCTCCTCGGGTCCGGGGGTGGCGGGCTACGCCTATTTCCCGTCCTCGCACGGCCAGCCGGAAGACGGTATGGTGTGCGAAGCGCAATTTTTTGGCGCCGACCCGGCCAGCGACGCCGTATTGATCCATGAAATGGGGCATTATTTCGGGTTGTACCACACCTTCGAAGGCGGTTGTAAAAACGACGATTGCCTGGCCGACGGCGACCGGGTGTGCGACACCCCGCCCGATCAGGCCCGGCACACTGCCTGCCCGTTCAACTCTTGCTCCACCGATACCGACGCCCCGGCGTCCAACAACCCCTTGACCGCGGATGTGGACGATATGACGGAAAATTTTATGGATTATTCGCCTTTCGAATGCTACTACCGGTTTACGCAGGGGCAGGCCGACCGCGCGCACCAGTTTTTAGAGACGACCCGCAAAAGCCTGCTCGACTCCGATGTGTGCCTCGACCCCTGCGTACCCGCTCCGGTGGCTGCGTTCAGTGTCAGCCCCGGGAGCGGGACAGCAGGCGTGCCGGTAGTTTTCACCAACTTGTCAACCGGGGCCGCAACCTACCAGTGGTGGATCAACGACGTGCCGTTTTCCATGGCAGTAAACCCGGCATACACCTTCAATACGCCGGGTCAATACCTGCTTAAGTTGATCATCACGGGCAATGATGCCAATTGCGTGGATTCGTTTTCCCTGCCCTACCAGGTGATTTGCCCGGTCACGGTGGGGTTCACGGCCAGTCAAACGGAAGTGGACCCCGGCGTAATGGTCGCATTCACGGGCAGCGGCACGGCGGCTACGTCATATACCTGGTATGTCAATGGTACCGCCGTAGGCAACGGCATTAATCTGAACTACGCCTTCCCAAGCCCCGGTGCCTATACCGTGGTGCTGGTCGCTTCGAACGGGATTTGTGAAAAGCAGTATGAAGCACAGATAAAGGTCAAGTCCAAATGTCCCTGTCCGGAGCTTTGCGACAACGGCATAGACGATGACCAGGATGGTTATGTCGACTGCTACGATTCTGACTGCCATTGTTTCGGCGGGGCGGATTGTTCCATTGTGCCGCCGCAAAATAACTTTAGCATGAAACCAGCCTGGCAATCGGCTTCGCCCTATATTCCGGGGATGTCGATCCCGATTGTGGCTAACCTCGACCCGGCCAAAAATGACATGCCGGAGATCATTGTCTCGGTAGGCGAATCGGGCAAGTACCCGAAATCATACAAACTGTTCATTTATCAGGGTGACGGCTCCAATACCGCCAACCCGGATGTATTGCCAATACTGAAAGGATTCACGACCTATTCGCATATTCCCCCGGTGGCGGGCGATATCGACCACGACGGGTCTACGGAACTGATCCTGACCGAACTGGACGGGTATATCCGGGTATATCACAATTTTCAACCTGGAAAGAACCCGGCCATGAGCCTGTGGATCACTTCCGATGTGGTGGCCGGCAGTACCAGTTTTCGTCCGATGCTGGCCGACATGGATGGCGACGGCACGCCCGAAGTGATTGCCGGAAATGAAATTTTTCAGTTTGATTTTTCCAATCCGGCCATCCCTATCCTGAAAAAAGTGCTGGATGGGAACAATGGCCCTACGGGCAGGGCGGTTTATGCCAATTACCTGTGGCTGTCGACGGGCCCGGTAGCGGCCGATGTGCTGACGCCGAACGATTGTGGCGGCGACCCCGACTGCAACGGACTGGAATTGGTAGCCGGTACGGCGATCTATTCCCTTGACCTGGACCCGAACGACGGAGACGGGTATCAAATCAAGATCCAGCGCGATCTGAATCAAATGACACCGGGCTTTACCTACGGGGAAGGCTATACCGCCGTAGCGGATCTGGACCTGGACGGCACGCCCGATATCGCCGTCACCGGGCGGCGAAAAACGGGTTGATCACATTCATGCCCTACCCGGTAGCGACGCAATACTGCGGCAGTTTCCCCACGATCGCTAATGTGTACGACGATACCCAAGCCGGCTATACCAAGGATTATCCGGAGATCATTGTAACCAGCGCCTCGCTGTTGAATTGCTTCAATCTTCACCTGACGCCGGGCGCTCCAACCTTTGCTTCGTGGTGGAACCTGCCCACCACCGACCTCTCCGGCAACACCGGCTGTACGGTCTTCGATTTCAATGGCGACGGCTTATTGGAAATCGTATACCGCGATCAGGATTATTTGCGGATCGTGTATGGCGGGCCTGCGCCGTTCCCGGTCGGTGTGGATAATCAGCGCAACTGGTCCAGAAGCGTGGTGAAAAGCGCCACGATGGAAGAATATCCTGTAATTGCCGATCTGGATAATGACGGGCAGGCTGAAATTGCCGTGACCGGTGTGCCGCCCAACGGATCCAATTACTCGTATGGCGGCTATCTCAATGTATTCGAGACCGCTGGCGCACCCTGGATGCCGTGCCGCCCGATGTGGAATCAGTTCAACTATAATATCGTCAACGTAAACGACGACCTGAGCATTCCCGCTCACCCGCAACAGCAGTGGAAGGAATTCCCGGGGCCGGGAGGCGGGAAATATCCGCTGAATATGAACCTGGCCCAGCTGCCCTCGCTCAACGACGATTATAAGCCGGGTTACCCGGTGCCCGATGCTTATGTGTTCGTGGATTCGGTTTTTTGCGAACAAACTAAACTCGGTTTGCGCGTTACCGTTTGTAACGGAGGCAGCAGCAACCTGCCGGCCAACACCCCCCTGCAATTTTACAGTGCCGACCCGACGGCCGGACCCGCCCCCAAACTGGGTCTCCCGGTATTGCTGCCCCAGGTAGTGGCCATCGACTCATGTTTGAGTTGGACGATCAAGATCAACATGCCGCCCGCGGGCACTACGCTTTGGGGGGTGATCAACGACAATGGTTCAAAGGTCACGCCGTTTAATCTTGCCGCCGATTTCCCGTCCACGAGCCTGCCCGAGTGTGATTTCTCCAATAACCTGTTCTCGCTGCCCGTGTCTTATTCCATCCAGGCGCCCAACCTGGGCCCAAACAAAACCCTGTGCAACAGCAGTACGGAGGTGCTCCACGCAGGGCCCGGGTTTGTACAATACCGGTGGCAGGATGGCTCGGTGGACAGCACCTTTACGGCTGCCGATGCAGGGAAATACTGGGTGGATGTGTGGGATATTTGCGGCAATAAATACACGGACAGTATCACCATTACCCTTCAAAATATACCCGGGTTTGAACTCGGACCCGACCGGACGGTGTGTGTGGGCGATTCCCTGAAATTTAGCATTCCGGGTTATGCCACCCTTACTTGGTCGCCGGTAGCAGCGTTGAACTGTACCGATTGCCCTGCAGTGTCGCTCTTGCCGGATACCAGCCTGGTGCTCCGGGCGACCGGTCAAGCGGGGGTTTGCCTGGTAAGCGATTCTGTACGGATTACGGTGATCCCGGTACCGGTGGTGGAAACCGTGCAAATCGAGGAGCCGCCCTGCGGCCGCTCGGATGGGGCGATCCTGCTGACAGCAAACGGTGGGGAGGGCCCCTTTACATTCGACTGGTCCAACCTCGCTACCGGCGCCCATATCTCCGGGCTCGCTGCAGGCAGCTATTCTGTGACGATCACAAATTCGGCGGGTTGCCGTTCCGAAGAGACCCTGGCAATACCGGCCGTCGATACGCTGGCCTGGACGAGCGCGCTCCCAACGCCCGTGACTTGCTTTGCCGGCAACGACGGCGCGATTGATGTCGATCTCGGCGGCGGCACGGCGCCGTATGTATATAATTGGTCCAACTTCGCCGCGGGGGCCCATATCACCGGCCTCCCGGCAGGGACGTACACGGTGACGGCGACCGATACCCACGGCTGTACGATTGTTCAAACCCTGAACCTGACGGAACCCGAATCGCTGACCCTTTCCGGGGAGATCGACCCGACTTCCTGTACCGATACCACGGGCAGCATTACCCTGACGGCCAGCGGCGGTACGCCGGGCTACACCTTTGCCTGGGATCACGGCCCTGCCGATCAGAACCTGACGGGTTTGTCTCCGGGCAATTATTCTGTTGAAATTACCGACGCCAATGGATGCACAGCCAGCCGGTCGTTTATCATTACTCCGGGCGGTTCGCCTGCAGTTGCAGCCAGTGTGCTGACACCGGTCGGCTGTTTTGGCGGCAAAGACGGAGCAGTTGCGGTGGACATAGCCGGTGGGGTAGCGCCATACCAGTATGATTGGACCACCGGCCCCGGCGGCAATACTGTGGCCGGACTCCCGGCCGGCAATTACACCCTGACCGTTACCGATGTGCATGGCTGCTCCACTATTGCCGGTTTTGTTGTGCCTGAGCCCTTGCCTTTGTCTGTAAGTTCTGCTGTAATTCCCACCAACTGCACCGATACGACGGCCAGCATAGTGGTGACCGGCGCGGGAGGCGTTTTGCCGTATTCGTATGCCTGGGATGGCGGGCAAGTTACGCCTGCACGAACCGGTTTATCGCCGGGAATATACACGGTTGTGGTTACCGACGCCAACGGATGCAGCGTGGAACAGATGTTTGCCTTTGCGCCCGGCGGTTCACCAAAAGTCGTGGATGTTGTGCTCACACCCGTTGCTTGTTTTGGCGGGAAAACGGGGCAAATCGCCGTAACCCTTGCGGGCGGCGTCTCGCCATATCAGTATGTCTGGTCGGCCGGGCCCGGCAGCAATATACTCGGGAACCTCGGTGCCGGCGCATACGCCCTGACGGCTAGCGATGCCAATGGCTGTACGGTGACCGAACAATTTGATGTCACAGAACCGCCTGCACTCCTGCTTTCAGCCTCTATCGATTCCACTACCTGCGCCAATACGACAGCGAACATCACAGCCAGTGGTTCGGGTGGAACCAGTCCATACGTTTACCACTGGACCAACGGGCCAAACACCCCGGCCTTAACCGGCCTCCTACCGGGTCTTTACACCGTTCAACTGACAGATGCGCAGGGTTGTACTGCGGTGCAATCGTATGCTGTGTTGCCGGGCCGGTCGCCGGTGTTGAACAGCAGCGGGGTGACGCCAGTGCGTTGTTTTGGCGAAAACAACGGCCAGATCGCAGTGGACATCACATCGGGACGACCGCCCTATACCTTTATGTGGTCGTCTGGCCCGGGCAATAACCTCCTGCCGGACGTCCTGGCCGGCAATTATGCCCTCACCGTCAGCGATGCCATAGGGTGCAGCCTGACGGCCGTGTTTTCGGTGCCGGAACCGCCGTTACTCGAGGTTGCTTTGCAGGCGGCGGCCGATACCTGCGGGCAAAAAACCGGCGCTTTGCACGCCATTCCGGGGGGCGGCGTGCTACCGTACCAATTTGTATGGAGCAACAATCAAACAAAGCCCGACGTGGTCGGCTTGTCTGCCGGGCCTTGGCTGCTCACGGTGACGGACGCCAAGGGTTGCACCGTTTTGCAACAGGCCGAGGTGCCGACTGTCGAAATTATTCCGGTATTCAACTTGACGGGCGATACCATAACCTGCGCGCATCCAGCTGCGATGGCAGGCCCAGCGCCGGCGCCGGCCAACTGGGTCTTTGTTTGGAAAACGCCCGGCGGTACGATCCTGAACGGCGCCCAGCAAGTGCTGAACAGCGGTGGCGACTATGCGGTGACGGCAACCAATAATTTTGGCTGCACCGCCGTCCAAACCCTCAGCATCCTGGTCGATACCCTGCATCCGGCCGCGGTAGCCGCCGCAGGAGAACTGATTTTACCCTGCGACCTGCCGACGATTTCGTTGGACGGATCCGGGTCCTCGGCCGGCCCGTCTATTTTGACCCACTGGTTCCTGCGCGCAGCGGGGCAAACCGTGTGGGATACCCTGGCCCGCGTGGCACAAGCCGGGCAGGCCGGCGCCTACGTCTTGCAGGTGACCGACGCCCGCAACGGCTGTGTTGCATACGATACTACCCTGGTGGCCGCGGCCGACCGGATCGATGCGGCATTCTTTTTCACCGATTCCGTTTCTTGTTACGGTTTGAGCGACGGCGCCATCCGTGTGGAAGGCGTGGAAGGCGGTACGGCGCCTTATGCGTATTCTATCGACAAGGTGCATTTCAGCACGGATTTTATGTTCACCCATTTGCCGGCGGGCACCTACCCGTTGTCCGTACGCGATAGTTTGGGTTGTCTTTGGCAAGGATCGGTGTCGGTGGGGCAACCCGACTCCCTGTCGGTGTCGCTGGTAGTATCCGACACGCTGGTGACGCAGGGTGAAACCGTGTTGCTGAAAGCGCTGGTGAAGCCGCCGAATGCTGCGCTCAGTGTGATCGAGTGGACGCCGCTCGAACTGTTCCCGTCGCAAGCCAAACTCACTCAAACGGTGCGCCCGGAAACGCCGACGCTTTTTGGTATTTTTATTCAAACGGCGAACGGCTGTATGGCGGCTGCCGATGCGGACGTTCGCGTAATCCGGAAAAATATTTACCTGCCCAACGCCCTGCAGCCCGATAGTCCGGGGAACCACGCCTTCACGGTGTTTGGCGGCACTGATGTGCGGTTGGTGCGGTTGATGCGTATTTACGACCGCTGGGGCGAGCTCCTGTTCGAACGGAAGGGCTTTGCCCCCAACGATCCGGAGCTCGGCTGGGACGGCACCTACCGCGGCCAAACGGTCGGCCCGGGAGTGTATGTTTTTCACCTGGTGGTGGAAATGGCCGACGACACGTCCGTCGAGTTGACGGGGAATGTTACCGTGGTGCGCTGATCACGCCCGCATTGTGCAGCCTTCCGGTTAAAAAATGACATATTTGCCTGCCCGATATTGGGCAGACCAATATGTCATTTGTATTATGCGCCGGACTGTATTCTTGTTTGCCTGCTGTTTTTTTGCCTGCTTTGCCACCGGTCAGGACCGGATCACCGGGCGCCCCTGGGCTACCCGCAGCGAGGTGCTGGCCCAACACGGCATGGCCTGTACCAGTCACCCCTTGGCCAGTCAGGTGGCTATCGATATTTTGAAAAAAGGCGGCACCGCCATCGATGCCGCTATCGCGGCCGACGCTTGCCTGGGGCTTATGGAGCCCACCGGCAGCGGCATTGGCGGCGATTTGTTTGCTATCGTATGGGATGCTAAGACGCACAAATTGTACGGCCTCAATGCCAGCGGACGCAGTCCCCAGGCACTCACGCTGGCGTATTTTCTGGAAAACGGCTTTCAAAGCATTCCCTCTTATGGTCCGCTCCCGGTCACGGTACCGGGCTGCGTCGACGGCTGGTTTGAATTGCACCAGCGGTTTGGGCGCTTGCCGATGGCCGATATTTTGCAGCCGGCTATCCGGTATGCAGAAGACGGGTTTCCGGAGACCGAGTTGATCGCCTATTACCTGCAGGCCAGCGCCCGGCGTTTCAAGGACTATCCGAATTTTATGGACACCTACGCCCCGGGCGGCAAGGCGCCGGAGAAGGGGGACATATTTCGCAATCCGGCATTGGCCAAAACCTATCGCCTGCTGGCTGAGAAAGGGCGCGATGCGTACTACCGGGGCAGCATCGCCCGCACGATCGACCAGTTTATGCGCGAGCAACACGGGTTTCTGCGCTACGAAGATTTCGCCGCGCACCAAAGCGAATGGGTGGAGCCGGTGCATACCAATTACCGCGGTTACGACGTTTGGGAGTTGCCGCCTAACGGTCAGGGTATTGCGGCGCTGCAGATGCTGAATATTTTGGAAGGTTTTTCCTTTAAACCCGAGGATTATGGCACCGCCCGGCATATTCACCTGTTCACGGAAGCAAAAAAACTGGTGTTTGAAGACCGCGCCAAATACTACGCCGATCCGGCGTTTGCCCGGGTGCCTGTCACTGAATTGCTCAGCAAAGACTATGCAGCACGCCGCCGGGCCCTCATCAACCCCAACCGCGCGAACAACGACATTCCGGCCGGCGATCCCTTCGCCAACAACACCGTTTACCTCACCGTTGCCGACCAGGAGGGCAATATGGTCAGCCTGATCCAGAGCAACTACCGCGGCATGGGCAGCGGCATGGTGCCGCCCGGGCTGGGTTTTATGTTGCAGGACCGCGGCGAATTGTTCAGCCTTGATTCCCTGCACGCCAACGTGTTTGCCCCCGGCAAACGGCCGTTTCACACCATCATTCCCGCCTTTATCACCAAGGACGGCCAGCCGTTTCTCAGTTTCGGCGTCATGGGCGGCGATTTTCAGCCCCTGGGGCATGTGCAAATCGTGATGGATATTCTGGATTTTCAAATGAATATCCAGGAAGCCGGCGATGCGCCGAGGATCGACCACCAGGGCGGCAACAGCGACCCCACCGGCCCGGCTACGGGAAAAAGCAGCGACGGCGGCCAAATCCTGTTGGAAAGCGGCATTGCGTATGAGGTGGTGCGACAACTGATGCAAATGGGCCACAAGGTGGGTTTCGGCCTCGGCGGATACGGCGGATACCAGGCTATCCGGTACGACCCAGTCCAGAAAGTATATTACGGCGCCAGCGAGAGCCGCAAAGACGGCTGCGCGATCGGGTATTGATGCGAAAACAACGGAAATCTACCGGTGAATTGTAGTTTTACCGCCGCAAAACGACAACCATGCTTCGTACGATCCTGATCCTGATCGCAACCCTGATCGCCTTGCCCGTTGTGGCGTTTTATTACGACCAACCCCTGAGTCCTGCGCAGTGGGCTGCGGTGCAAAACCTGTTTCGGGCTATGCTGTTTGTCGCCCTGTTGTGTTTCACCGTAAGCGAACTGACCGGTAATTACAGTCAGGTCGACAAACTATGGAGCCTCCTGCCGATCGGTTACGCCGGCTACGTGGCCGCCGAGGCCGGATTTGATGCGCGCACCACGTTGATGGCGGTGTTGGTGGCGGTGTGGGGGCTCCGGTTGTCGTACAATTTCGGCCGCCGGGGCGGGTACCACTGGATCCCCTGGCGCGGCGAGGAGGACTACCGCTGGGGGGTGTTGCGCCAAAACCCGGTATTGACCAAACGGCTTCCGTGGGCGGCATTCAACCTGTTTTTTATCTCCCTGTACCAAAATACCCTGATCCTGCTCTTTACCCTGCCCATTGTGGTGGCCTGGCAGGGGCAGGCGACGCCGTTAGGCTGGCTGGACGGCCTGGCTGCGGGCCTTATGCTTGGCTTCGTGGCAGTAGAAACGGTGGCCGATCAGCAACAGTGGGATTTTCACCGGCGCAAGCGCCTGGGGCAGGCGAGTGATGCCAAGGGTTTTTGCGATACCGGCCTTTGGGCCCTGGTGCGCCATCCGAATTATGCCGCCGAGCAGGCCATCTGGTTGAGTTTTTACCTGTTCAGTGTGGCGGCTACCGGGCGCTGGCTCAACTGGTCGCTTACCGGGGCGGTGCTGTTGCTTCTGTTGTTTTTGGGCAGTTCGGATTTCAGCGAAAAAATATCGGCCGGGAAGTATCCGGCATACCGGGAGTACCAGCAGCGGGTGCCTCGGTTTGTGCCCGATTTTTTGCGTGTAAAGCGCCGGTGATGACTATTTTGGCGGGTATAAAAAAGGCGCCGCCCATCGGCAGCGCCCGTTCCTGAAGCCAGGAACATCTTAATTAAAGAACGTCTGTAAAGGTCAGGAAGCCATTTAAAATTCATGTTACCGCAAGTTTAAGTTTAGGTTAAGTGCAAAAACTTAACGTTAACTTAAACTTGAAAACGTCTTTGGTTGTCGGGAGCAGCGGAATTTTGTGCGGTCCTTTTAATCCTTGTTTCCACTTAATTAAAGAACATTCATGCGCAAATTTTACTTCGCCGTGGCCTTGCCATGGCTGGTGGCTGCGGGGCTTTACGGGCAGCAGGTTTCACCTGATTCGCTCGACACCCGTTTAAAGACCCTCGAAAAAAGCCTGGCGCCATTCAAAAACCTGAAGATCAGCGGGTATTTACAGGGCGAATGGCAGCTCGCATCGGCCGCCGGTATTCATTCTTACGCTGGAGGCGATTTTCCCACAGATGCCAATAACCGTTTCATGGTGCGTCGCGGCCGGCTGAAGTTCACGTTCAGCAATCCGTATTTCCACCTGGTGTATCAACCGGAGATTACCGAAAAGGGCATCGTCCTGAAAGACGCCTACGGTATGATCACGGAGCCCTGGCTGGGTCAATTCAGCCTCACCGCGGGTGTGTTTAACCGACCCTTTTCCTTCGAAAATATCTATTCCTCCGGTTTGAGGGAGTCGCCCGAGCGGGCCCGGTTTTCTCAAATTCTGTTGCCCAATGAGCGCGAAACCGGCGCCATGCTGAGCTGGAAATGGAAAGATTTGAAAGTCGAGGGCGGGCTGTTCAACGGCAACGCGATTGCCCCGGATAACGATGGCCGGAAAGATTTCATCGGGCGGGTTTCCTATTCTAAAACGGTGAAAAACAGACAGTTCGGCGCGGGCGTTTCGTATTATGCCGGCAATGTCCGGCAGAGCACCAATCATGTTTTTGAGTTTGCCCCGCGCAACAACGAGCACCTGTCGGGTATGTTCCTCAAAGATACCGCAAGCAGCCCTCAATTGGGTCATTATGCCCACCGGCAGTATTGGGGATTTGACGCTCAGTATATGATTACCTCGGTGATCGGTAAAACAACGCTTCGGGCGGAAACGGCATTCGGCACCCAACCGGGGCTACAGAAATCAAACGAAAGCGCCCGGACGAAAGACGGGCTGGTGGGCGATTTGTATATCCGGGAAGTAGCCGGCGGCACCTTTTACCTGGTCCAAATGCTTGGGAAAGCGCCGTTCCAGGCCGTACTTAAGTTCGATTGGTTTGACCCAAATACGAATGTCAGGGGCGCTGAAATCGGTCAAAACAGCGCCAACTTAGGCGCTGCAGACGTGCGCTACACAACCTGGGGCATCGGGTTGAGCTATCTGTGGCAGAACCTGACGTTGACAGGGTATTACGATCTGGTTCGCAACGAAAAGGCGCCAAATCTCTCCGGATTTGAAGGCGATTTATCCGACAATGTGTTCACCCTGCGTATGCAGGTAAAATTTTAACCTGCTTTCGCTTTTTCAAAGCAGTACCAACCAACTACAAATGATTTTAGGATTTATCAGCGATCTGGGCGCAGCCGGATCCGTTTTTCTGATCTTTTGCATCGCAGCCGTTTGCTTTTATGAAGCCATCAACGGTTTTCACGACACTGCCAACGCGGTAGCGACGGTGATCTATACCAAAACCATGAAACCCGGGTTTGCGGTAGTTTGGTCGGGGGTTTGGAATTTTCTCGGCGTATGGGCCGGCGGTATCGCCGTAGCCATGGGGTTGATCAAAATGCTCCCGCTCAACGACCTGATGGCGCACGGCCTGGGCGAAAACATCGTGCTGGTAATGTCGATCCTCGTGGCGGCAATTGTTTGGAATATCGGCACCTGGTATCTGGGCATCCCCTGTTCATCCTCGCACACCATGATCGGCGCTCTGTTGGGTGGTGGCTTTGCTTTCTGGACTATTCACAGTGGCGCCGGGATCAATTGGATGAAGGCCAAAGACATCGGCTTGTCGCTGCTGATCTCCCCGTTTTTCGGTTTTTCCATGGCCATCATTTTGATGTATATTCTGCGAACGTATGTGAAAAACAAGGCAATTTTTAAAGAACCGGATGCGAAAAAATCGCCGCCGCTTTGGATTCGAGCCATCCTGGTAGTGACGTGTACCCTGGTCAGTTTTTTTCACGGCTCCAACGACGGCCAAAAAGGCGTGGGGCTCATGCTCGTGGTGCTGATCTCCTTTTTGCCCATGCAATTTGCCCTAGACAGCCGTATACCGCTGGATTCGGTTGGCAATTCAGTGACGAAAGTAGAACAAGTCGTGTATAGCGCCGCTCCCGACAGCCTGCTGGATGCGCGCGCCAAAGCGATCATGGCTTCGGCGGGTACGGTACGTACCGGTCTTGAAAAAGCTAAAGCCGCCGGCAATAAGGTTGCGCTGCTGGAGTTGCGGAAAGACATTCAACATTTTGTCAAAGATTTGGAAACCGGCGTGGCTCACGATGAATTTACGGCAGCCGGCGCCAGTACGGTGAAAGCCGAAATCTCCAACCTGAAAAAAACGTACGAATTTGCTCCGATCTGGGTGATGCTGCTCATCGCTTTTTCGTTGGGCATCGGCACGATGATCGGCTGGAAACGCATTGTCGTCACGATCGGTGAAAAGATCGGTAAGTCGCACCTGACGTATGCACAGGGCGCTTCGGCCGAAATTATCGCCAGCATGACGATCGGACTGAGCACCTGGTTCGGGCTGCCGGTATCCACCACCCACGTGCTGTCGTCGGGTGTGGCCGGAACGATGGTCGCCACGGGCGGGATCAAGAACCTGCGGAAGAAGACCATAAAAAATATCGCATTGGCATGGGTGCTTACCCTGCCGGTCACGTTTGTAATGGCCGCTGTCTTTTATTGGTTGTTCCGGATGCTGGTCTGATTCGGCCGGTAGCGCTACCATACCATTTTTTCCACCGCCACAACGCGCCCGCGTCCATCGCGCAGGAGCACCGCATACACACCGTGGGCCAGGTTGGGCAGGCGTAGCGACAGCATTTGTTCCATGGCAGCCGTTTGCATGGTGCGGCCGTCGGCGGACAATACTGTAACCTGCCATTGTTCGCCGCTGGCTCCGCCATCTACTTCAAGGAATGCCGTTTGTAGCGCCGGATGCGCCGATACGTGGAGCCGTACCCGGGTATCGCCAAAACGGATGGCTACGATGGCGCTGAAGGCAAACGCACCGGAGAAGTCTACCTGTTTCAGGCGGTAATAATGCAGGCCTTGGCCGGGGGCAACATCGGTAAAATCGTAGTTTTTTACACCGTGGCTGGCAACCGAACACGGCACTGATCCGACAGGCGTCCAGGAGGAGCCGTCGTCGCTGCGCTGCACTTCGAAATAAGAGCAACCGCTTTCCGATGCGGTGGTCCAGTGCAGGAGCGCGTCGTTGCGGTACGCTTCCGCGGTAAAAGCCGTCAGTTCGACCGGCAGCGCCAGGGCAGCGGCTACAGCGGCCAGGGCATCCACGCGGCCCCAACCGTATACGTTGTTCGGGTGGGAGGTGCCGGTGTCTGTGCCGCAGAACGGCGGAGTGGCATACCGCGGCACCGCGGTGTTTTTCAGCAGTGTCTCCAGGACATCGACCTGGCCTTTGAGGTCGGGTCGGGCCGACATGATCAGGGCAGCCACGCCGGCCACATGCGGCCCGGCCATGCTGGTGCCCTGCAGGTTGACGTAGGTGTACGACGCCGGGTTGTTGTTGTAGCCGTAACAGGATAAGATACTGACGCCGGGCGCGCTGATGTTGGGCTTCATGAGATTGCCGTATACATTGACCGGCCCGCGGCTGCTGAAGCCGGCGATGTTGTCGCTGCTGTTGGTGGCGCCTACGGCGAAACTGGCGCCATAGATCGATGGCGGGTCGTTCACGCTGCTGCAGCCCAACGACCCGTTGTTGCCCGCCGACGTGACCACCAGAATTCCGGAAGCGCGAACGTTGGTCACCACGGCATCCATGGTGGCGAAGTTGGTGCTGTTGCAGCCTTCGGAAAGCGGGCAACCCCAGGAGTTGTTGATCACATCGGGCGACATAGCCGGGTCGGCGCCGGTATTTGCGAGGTTGGTGGGCGCCACAAACCACTGAAAACATTCGATATATGTGGAAGGCTTGCCATCGCCTTCTTCCATGTTGCGGCAACCGATCCATTTTGCGTCCGGTGCTACGCCGATCACGCTGTCGTTGCTTACACCGCCTGCCATAGTGCCCATGGTGTGGGTGCCGTGGAAATTATCGTCGCAGGGGGCCATCAGGTTGAGGCCGCAGGAATTGGCGCCCTGATTGATGGTGTCGTGGATGGCGTCGTGCCAGTTGTAGTTGTGATCGGCGGTGCTGCCATCCCAGCCGCGGTATTTTTCCTTGAGGGCAGGGTGCTGCCATTCGTAGCCGGTATCGTGGCCGCCCACCACTACGCCGGTGCCGGTGTAACCCATGTTCCAGACATCGTCGGCATTGATCTTGGAAAGCCCCCAGGACATGGGCGTTAACAGCCGCTGGGTAGCGGTGATTTCGGGTTGAGGCGGCAGGCTGAGGTGCCATACCGGGTTATCTTCCACCCGGGCCACCTCGGGCATATCGGCCAGCCGGAGAATGAGGTCGGCCGAACCGACCGACCACACTGCATTGACGATCCAGAACGATTGAACCGGCGCCCCGGCCCGGCGCAGCACTTCGCGAACAGGCGTCTGGGTGCGTTCGGCTGTTTCCAGGAGGGTCTCGTACACATAGCGGCCCTTGTCGGCTTTCGACCGGAACCGGGCAGCGGCGCGCACATCGGCTTGCTCGGCGAGAATGACGAGAAACTCCGAATGGCCACCCGTTTTAACTTTTACCCATAAATTGGAGTCTACTTTTTCCGGAATGAGAGCCGTTTGGGCCGCCAGGGGTCCGGCTACAAGTAGGAAGGCCGCAAACCGGCAGAAGAGCGTGCGCATGACAGATCGAGAATAGTGGCAAAATTCAGATGGGCGAAATTGGCGTTTAGACACTAGTTTTTTGAAAAAAAATAGGCTACAGGCAACGTTTGGCAAAACTCTGTCCCTTAACAACAGAACAGCACCGAAAGCGAGACGCTTGTCCGCAGACGCAGCAAACATGAACAATCCAACTGACTTTCAACTGGTTCAAGGCGTTTTACGTGGCGACGCGGCGAGCGAAGCAGCCTTATATCGCAGGTTCAGTGCGGCGATGTTCCGGGTTTGCCTGCGCTATGCAGCCAATCGCCACGAAGCCGAGGATATGCTGCAGGAAGGGTTCATGCGGGTGTATGCCGATTTGCCGGAATACCGCGGCGAAGGCAGTCTGGAAGGATGGATACGTCGCGTCATGGTCCGGGCCGCTTTGCGCTGGCTACGTCAACGGCGCTCGTTCGAGCTCCTGGATGACCAGATCGAAACGCAATACGCCGGGCAGGCCGATCCGGTTGATCCCGCGGCCTGGAATGGCGACGAGTCCAAACAGGTCACTTTTCTCCTGCAAAAATTGCCGCCCGGATACCGCACGGTGCTCAACCTGTATGCCATAGAGGGATACAACCACGAAGAGATCGCTGCCTTGCTGGGCATCCACGTGGGCACCTCGCGCAGCCAGTTGAGCAAGGCCAGGGCTATGATGCGAAAAATGCTCCGGGCTTGCGCTACCGTACAACCCCTGGAAACCGAAAAATGAAATACGTATGAACGACGAGTTTTTCAACGATACCGATCTCGATCGCTGGCTGCGTGAAAACGCCGACCGCAAGGCTGCCGCACCGGCGCCCGATGGTTGGGATACGCCATCGGAGGCCGTTTGGCAAGGGCTTCGGAACGGGTTGGACCAGCGGAAAAAACGCCGCCGCCTGTTGGGGCTGTGGTTGATGCTTCTAGCCATCTTCAGCGGCGGCGCCTTTTGGTATTTCACGCCAAATACCCTGATCCGGCCAATGGAGAACACGGCGGCCGGCGAAGCAACGGAGCAGGCGCGGCATATTCCGGATAGCGGCCAACCGACTGCCGAACCAAGCGCCCCGATCCTGCAATTGACCGCAACGGCAGGTCCTTCAACGAAGCAAACAACAAACACAAAAACGGCTTACCCGGGACCGGCGTCGGCAGTGCGATCCGTACGAGCGGGCGACCCGTTTGCGCAATCGCCCGCCCGGCATCCAAACGCCGGTCCCAATTTTTCAGGTGTAAACGACGTGATGCCAGCAGCGCAGCACAGGATGGCTACGAGCGCCGCCGGTTTGGAAATGCAAATACCCGGGCATGGATCGGGACAGGAACCCGAAGATGCCGCTACCCCGGCGCCTGTGTCAACCGCTCCTGCGGCGGAATCAGCCGTGCAGCCTATGCACATTACGGCGGTTTTGCCAGTAGCCTGGCCCGCGGTGACGACTCTGCCGCGGCCGCTTCGATGGCCGGCAGCGCCGCCCATCGAGCCGCATCGCAGCAATCGCCATTGGTATGCCGGCCTGGAATATGGCGCGTTCTACACGTCCCGGGTGTTGAAAACCCAAAATGGCAAAGTGCCCAACGGGCAGGAGTCCGGGGCCTGGGCGCCGGAGTTTGGCCTGAAAATCGGCCTGCCGCTCAGCCGTCAATGGACGTTGGAAACCGGCCTCCAATCGGCGGGTATGCATTTGCTGGCTCGGCGAACCGTGCGGTTTAATTACCGGACTAACCTGGAACAATACGACGCCCAGAATTTTGCCTACCGGAGTTCAACCGACCAAAACATCGAGACCTCCTTCGGGCAGGTGGAGATGCGCATGAACGTCAGCCGCGAACCCAACCGGCCGATCGCCGATCAGGCCGTGGTGGAGATCACGCTGAACACCGACGAACAGGTGCGCTACCTCCGCGCGCCGCTGACCCTGCACTGGCAGGGCGGGGCCGGGCGTTGGCAATGGTCTGCGGGCGGTGGAGTGGGGTTAAATTTTGAACAAGGCTACGCGCTGCGGCTTACCGCTGCGCGGGCCAACCGCCCCGGCCTGCGCAACATAACCGTCCGCCGGCTGCGCAACCGCGCCGCAGGACTGGCGCCGCTGATGGTAGATGCCCAAATCGATGCTGGGTTAAGGGTTCGGTTGGCGTCGCAATGGTCGTTCCGTATGGCGCCCGAATTCCGGTACGGCTTGAATTCGATGTATCAGGGCGGCCCGTTCCGGTCGCTGGCGGTGTCTGGCGGTTTTCAATTTGGGGTGTATTGGGGCTGGCCATAGCACAAAAAGCGCTTTTATGTTTATATCTACGTTAACAAGTTAAAACACAGAAAATGAAAAAGATAGCAATTGTTTTAATCGGCGGGGCCCTGGCTGTTTGGCTGGCTGCCTGCAAAAAGGATGCCGTGACAGATTTTCAGCAGCTGGACGATGTGTCGCTGGTGGCTGCCATTGCCGACGATCCTTCCCGGGAGGAAATCGACCCTTCGACCCTGCCGGCCGAAGTGCTGACCTACATGTCGGAAAATGAATTTGACTCCTACATCGATGCTGCTTATTTTGCCAGGGGCAAAGGCTACGAAGTGCTGCTGGCATCGGAGGAACGCGTCTTTTTTAATCTGGCCCGGCGGGCGTTGTTCCACCACCTTAATGATCACCTGGGCCCCTGCGCGCGGTTGCTGGGCGGCCGGCCTATCCCGGTTGATTCACTCCGGCCGGCTATCGTCAATTATGTAAGCAGCCACTACCCGGATGCAGAGATCCTGCGGGCTAAAAAACAGGGCAACCGCATTATTGTGCTGCTGACCGGGCATATTTTGCTGGTGTTTACCGAAGACGGCGTGTTTGAGGTCGACGCTCAGCAATGGATCGATTGCCGGCCCTGCACGGCGGTGGGCGTCGACCACATCCCCGCCGATGTTGTGGCACAGATTCAAACCCATTTCCCCGGCGCTGAGATCAAACGGGTGTGCCACCGGGGCGACCGGATCGTTATCGGCGTCATCGCTGGCGACGGCCGGCATATCCTGGTATTCGACCACAATTGGAATTTCTTATATGCCATCCCCTGATGGGTGATGCGGTGAATTGCTCTGCAGCACTATGAACAAGCCGCTGTGACGAGCTTTTTGCGAAGGCGTGCCTGCTGTGTTGACTGCGATCAAAAGCAGTTTGGACAGCAGTGCACGTCTTCGTGTTTAGCGCAGGGTTGGATTTTAATGCTCCAGCTAGGTTTTCGTATAGGCTGTTAGTCCAGCCCAGGCAAATTTTGCACGCGAATGCAACTAATCCACCCAAAATTGAACGCCGCATGAACTGAAATTTTCCGTTTGAAGCCCGGCGATGAAATCCCCAACATGCGCTTATCTTCGCCCGAAGCAGCTGGCGCTGCGTGATTTGCCGCCAGCATTTGCATTAAACCGCATGCAACATACCCGGCCGTATTCACTCGCCCGGAGCGGGGCGCGCGCCACCTGGCCCGTGCTGCTTCTGCTCCTGTCGGCTTTTTTGCCCTACACCCTTACCGAGCCCCCCGCGCCGGCCCGGGTCGATGCCTGCGATCCCAATGCCCGGCCTTTCAGCGGTTATTCATTTCTGTTGCCCGATATCATCAATAAAAATGCTGCTTATGCACCGTTTTTTGTCCGTTGGGATGACTACTATCAGCGGTTTTATTTCAACCGCGATATTCAGCGGGATGAAAACATCGAGGAATGGATCGGACGGTTTTGCAACCAACCGCTTCCGGCCGATGTGGAATACGTGGTGTACAAAGCCAGCATTAACGAACTCATCGGACTGCGCTCGGCGGCCCTCGAAAAGGGTGGGGGAGCGCTGCTGCCGTATTCGCTGGCAGGCAACACCTTCGCAGAGCTCCTGGCGGTGAACGGCTGCACCGAAGCGATCGATTACCTGATGTATGCCAAAAAGTGCGAGCCCTATGTGATCGCCAGGAGCGACGGCTGGACGGTGCCTGAACGCGACCCGGATGCCATGCAGGAGCTGATTGAAGAGGGCAAAGGGCGGTTTTTGTACACGGAATCGCATTTTTTCCGGCAGCGGTATGCCTATCAGGTCGTGCGGCTGGCCCATTACGCCCGGCAATGGCAGCAAACGATCGACCTGTACAATTTCCTGCTGCCCAAGATCGACCGCAAACGCCCCAGCATCGTGTACTACTGGACGCTGGGCCACCTGGCCGGCGCATTGCAACAACTCGGCAAATACGCCGATGCAGCCTACCGCTATTCCATTATTTTCCGGTATTGCCCCTCCAAGCGCACCCAGGCCTTTCGCAGTTTCCATTTGCGGAACGATCAGGATTGGACGCAAACGCTGCGGCTCTGCCAGTCGGATGCCGAGCGGGCTACGCTGTACATCCTGCGCAGCGGCACCGCCCATACGTTCACGGTGGCCGACCTGGAAACCGTCTACAGCCTCGATCCGGCCAACCCGCAACTCGAACTGTTGCTCGTAAGCGATGTGCAGCAACTCGAACGCATCTTCCTGCGCACGCCGGTGACCGATCGCAAACACGGCGTCAACCGCGCCGCGCAGCAACGCACGGTGGCGGCGCAGCACTTGTTGAGCCTGTTGAGGTTTGCGCGGCGCGTGGCCAAGGAAGCGAAAACGCCCAACCCAAAGTTGTGGCGGGCCATCACCGGGTACCTCGAGTTGCTGGCCGGCGACCGCTATGCCGCAGAGCAATTGTTTGAACGGCTGAAACCGGAGTTGAAAAAAAAGGATGCCTACGAGCAGCACCTGGTCCGCCAGATCGACGTTTGGGAACTGCTGTTGGAAATCCTCAATCTCGACGGTTCGTCCGCTTCGGCCGACCAGGCTTCGTTCCGCATCCGGAGCTACGACCTATTCAAGACGGTGCCCAGTTTCGAACCGTTCCTGCAGGATTTTTTGTCGGATCGCTATGCCGAGAGCGCACACCCCGGCAAGGCCATCCTGGCGGCGTACGACCCCGGGGCCATCATGCTCAACCCCAGCCTCGATGTGCTTGACGATCTGTTGGCGGAGGCTTCGGGCAACAACCCGGTCTTGCTGGAACACGCTATGCAGATCGACACCAATCCCGCGCAAATCCGGGCAAAACTGTTGGAAATCAAGGGGGCTTATTTGTTCAGCGTTGGGCAGCCCGAGGCCGCCCTGTCGGTGTTGCAGCAAATACCGGGAGCCGAAATTGACAACATGCCGAAATTCAGCCCGTTCAAGGAAGTTTTCGATGAGAAGATAAACCGCCCCGTCACCGATACCTTGTTGCTCAACCGGCAGCAAATCGTAAAAAAGATCCTGGATTACGAGTTTAAGGCCAAGGCTGCCGTTGCGATGCACGATCCCGCGGGCGCCACGTATTTTTACCTGATCGGGCTGGGGTACTACAACATGTCGTATTTCGGCTACGAATGGGAGGCCATGGATTTTTACCGCAGCGGCTACAATTGGTTACGCTTGCCGCAGGGGCCGGTTTTTCCGCTTGCCAATTCACCCAAAGGCAACCGTGAAAACACCGATCTGAGCCTGGCGCTGAATTTTTTTGAAAAAGCGCTCGCCGAGGCGCCAAACCCGGAACTCGCCGCCCGGGCGGCTTTCATGGCGGCTCGCTGCCAGCAAAAACAGTGGTTTTGCCAGCCCGACTGCAAATACAGGCCCGGCAGCAAACTGATCCCTATTTTGCCGGAGGCGTACCGCGGGTATTACGACCGGCTGGGGCGCTACCAGAACACGGCTTTTTATCAGCAGATTGTTCGGGAATGCAAGTGGCTGGCGGCTTACGTCAAATGAGGCGTTCCGTCGTCTTCCTTTGAAAAATAGGCAGCGATCTTTTCGGCGGCGGCTTTTCCCGCGACGGCTTCTATGGCCTCGGGCGCGGCCTCGCGCAGGCGTGTCACGGAGCCGAAGTTTTGGAGCAGTTTTTCGGCCGTTTTGGCGCCGATGCCTGGGATTTCGGTCAACTCGGTCTGCAGAAAATGGCGGCTGCGCTGGTCGCGGTGGAACGTTATGGCAAAGCGGTGCGCTTCGTTGCGTGCCTGCTGGATCAGTTTGAGCGATTCCGACTTTTTGTTGATGTGCAGCGGTACCGGGTCGTCGGGGAAATACAATTCTTCGAGGCGTTTGGCGATCCCGACCACGGTTACCTTGCCCTCGAGGTCGAGGGCGCGCAGGCTTTTCATCGCGGCGCTCAACTGGCCTTTGCCTCCGTCGATAATGATCAGTTGAGGAAGCCCCTGGCCTTCGGCGAGGAGGCGTTTGTAGCGCCGCAACACCACTTCTTCCATGGAGGCGAAATCGTTGGGGCCTTCCACGCTTTTGACGTTGTAGTGGCGGTAATCGCGTTTAGCGGGTTTGGCATTGCGAAACACCACGCAGCTCGACACGGGGTTGGTGCCCTGTATGTTGGAGTTGTCGAAACACTCGATGTGCAGCGGCACATCCGTCATGTGAAGGTCGGCCTGGAGGGTGCGCAGCACGCGTTCGGCGGAAGTTTGGCGACCGGTTTTGCTGGCGGCGTCGCGTTTTTGCTGCAGCAGGTGGTACTGGACGTTCTTTTCGGAGAGTTCGAGCAGTTTTTTCTTGTCGCCGATCTTGGGTACTGTCACCGTGATACCCGGCAGCGCGATTTCAAAAGGCGCTATGATCTCATCGGCACTGCTGTTGAATTTTTCGCGGAGCGCCTGCACAGCGTACACCAGCAAGGTTTCCTGGTCTTCATCGAGGTTTTTGGTCAGGGTGAGCGTATAGGTGTGGATCACGGCTCCGCTCACTACCTTGAGGTAGTTGACGTAGGCTTCCTTTTCATCGCCGGCAATGGCAAACACGTCCACGTCGTGGATGCTGGGGTTCACCACGGTGCTTTTGCCCTGGTAGTCTTCAAACAGGGCGAGTTTGTCCTTCATCATCTGGGCCTGTTCAAACTGGAGATTTTCGGCCAGGCGTTGCATCTCCTCTTTCAGGTGGGCCTTTACGGCGGCAAAGTTGCCTTTGAGCATGTTTTTGATCTGCTCGATCTTGCGTTCGTACGAGACTTCGTCTTCGTAGCCGACGCAGGGCGCCGCACAGTTCTTGATGTGGTATTCCAGGCAGGGTTTGAATTTCCCTTTTTCAATGTTGTCGACGGATAAATGGAGCGTACAGGTGCGCAACTGGAACAACTTGCGGATGAGTTCGATGATCTGTCCCACGCGCATTTTGGACAAATAGGGGCCGAAATATGCCGAACCGTCGCGAAAGGTTTTGCGGGTAAGGAACACGCGCGGGAAGCGCTCGTTTTTGATGCAGATGTACACCAGGGGCGACTTTTCGTCTTTCAGCATCACATTGTACCGCGGCTGGTGCTGCTTGATCAGGGTATTTTCCAGGAGCAGGGCGTCGGTTTCGGTTTCGACCATCGTGAATTCGATATGGTCGGCGTGTTTGACCAGGGCCTTGGTCTTGGCGGTCGTGTATTTTTTGTCGCCAAAATAGGAGTTCAGGCGGTTGCGCAGGTTTTTGGCTTTGCCGACGTACAGGATGGTCCCGCCGGCGTCGAGGAATTTGTAGATGCCCGGGTCGGTTGGGATCGTCGGGGAGAAGTCTTTGAATTGCTCGTTGGTCATGACAAAATTCGGTTGGGCGAAGGTCCGGTATGCCCCGCAGCGCATTACAAATTCGGGCGGGAAATGTTTTCAAAAATAAAAAAATCTGAAATGCTGATATCGCGATGTGGGTTTTTCACCTGTTCGCGGAGCGCCCAACCGGCGGGTATATCGGCCAGGAACGGCCGCGGCCGGAAATGCGGGTACCGGCCGCCGGTCGCATCGGCCGTATTGGCTGCAAACACCACCACCCAGTGCCGGGCGCAGCCGAAGAGGTGTTGGAGGTGGAGGTGGTACAATTCGTCTTCGGTCAGGTGAAAGAGTACTTCCAGCGAAAGCGCCAGCCCGGCCTGGTACGCCGAGGGGTCGAACCGGTACGGATCGTACACGGCAAATTGTTTGGATGAATCGGCGGCAAACAAGCGCCGGCAACGCGCCACGGCCGATGGGGCTATGTCGAGCCCCTGGTAAGCCGGGTAATCGGCCAGTTGGAGTTGCCGGCCGTCGCCGCAACCGAGTTCCACGACCGATTGGATGGCGTGCTCCCGCACAAAAGCGTTGAGCCACGCGGCTTTGTAGGCCGCCAGCCGGCCGGAGGAACCGGCGCCGGAGTGGCCGCCGCGGGCATAGCGTTTTTCCCAGTAAGCGGTGCTGCCGGGGTAGCGCAGGCGGCGAAAAGCGGCCAGTATCCGATAAAAAACAGGCGGCATGATTTGGCGATAAAAGTACAGCCGCTACCCGGTAATTCCATTAAAAGCCGTTGTTTGGGCCAATAGAGGTGGGTGTCTTTTCGGTCGGTTAATCTGGAATCCGTTCAAATTGTCCGGGGGTGGCTGGAAATATTACACCAAAAGGAGACTCCTTCCAGCAAAAAGTAGCACCTTTGTGGGCCGCAAAGGCGGTCGTCCCGGTACTTCTGTGCCGGGATTAATTTTTTGAATACCAATTATTTAACATACAATATGCAACAATTGACGCTTCCTCCTGCCGTTTTGCAGGAACTCCCCACTATCGTCAAAGCCTACCAACTTCCCAATCCTAAAAAAGCCACCCTCCAAATCCTGACGTCATTTCTTCCATTTATCGGTATCTGGGTCGCCATGTTTTTCCTGAAGGATGTTTCCATCGGGCTTACGCTGGCGTTGGCGGCTGTGAATGCCTTTTTTCTGGTGCGTATTTTTATCATTCAGCACGACTGTGGGCACCAGTCGTTCACGGCCAACCGCAAGGCCAACGACATTATTGGAACGGTGTGCAGCCTGGTGAGTTTTTTGCCGTACCGGTACTGGGCCAAAAGCCATAATTTTCACCACGGCCACAATGGTATCTTGTGGGAACACCGCGATATCGGCGATATTAACCTGTTGACTGTTACCGAGTTCAAGCAACTGAGCCTTTGGCGAAAAATGCATTATATGTTGTTTCGCAGCGCGCCCGTTTTGTTTGTGCTGGGGCCGGTGTGGTATATTTTTATCAACAGCCGTCTTCCGCTGATCAAGATGAAAGGCTGGGAACAGGCGCGCAAAGCGCTGATGCGGCACAACCTGCTGTTGGTTGCCCTTTATGTAGTGCTCGGCTTGCTGCTCGGCTATGAAACGCTGTTGCTTGTGCACCTGCCCATACTGGTCATGTTCGGGATAATCGCTGTGTGGTTTTTCTATGTGCAGCACCAGCACGAAACCACGTATAAAGCCTGGAAAGACAAGTGGGAGTACATTCGCGCGGCCATTCAGGGCAGCACCTATTACAAACTGCCGCGGTTGTTCCACTGGCTGACCGGCAATATCGGATACCACCATATTCACCACCTCAACCCGCTGGTGCCGAATTACGAATTGGCCCGCTGCCACCACGAAAATCCCGTATTCGAGCAAGTGGCCAACAAGATCACCTTCTGGCAGAGCCTGAAATGCATTTTCAACAAACTTTGGGACGAAGAACAACAACGGATGATCTCGTTCCGCGAATACTTCCGCCGCTACCAGACGGCATAGGACGCCATTAACAAGCATTATTGCTATATTTCCCGCTGAATGCGTAGATTTCGCAGCCGATTTTCGCTGCGAACTGCGGTTCAGCGGGATTTTTTATTGGTCAAAACCGATTCGCCAACTGCCCAGCCCTATGCCACAGCCCAGTATTTGCCTGTTTATCGTGGAAGACCACACCCTCAATTACGAGGGTATTCTCGCTCTGCTGCAAGGCTGCGACGATATCGCAGTAGCCGGCCATGCCCGCAGCGGCGAACAGGCGCTGGAGTATTTTGCCGAACGAAGACCCGATGTGGTGCTGATGGATATCAAACTGCCCGGCATCGACGGGCTGGAAACCACAACACGCCTTTTGGCGCTGCACCCCGATACGAATATCCTCGTCCTGAGCGTCGACGACGATCTGCATATGGTGCGCGATGCTATCCGCCGGGGCGCGCGCGGCTACCTCACCAAAAACGTCGACCGGGAAGAACTCATCGATGCCATCCGGAAAGTAGCTTCCGGCAAACGCATCCTCGGCGACGAGCTCATCGAACAGATGCTCGATCAGCCGGAATCCTCCTCGTTTGGAAATGCAACCGCCAGTGCTGCCGTGCACCCTTTTACCCGCCGGGAACTCGACGTCCTGCGCCTGATGGCAGAAGGCAAAACCAATAAGCAAATCGGGGAAGCCCTTTTTGTGAGCCTGCACACCGTGGAAACCCATATCAAAAACATGTACAGCAAATGCGATGCTTCCAATAAGGTGGAGCTCATCCGGTATTCACAGAAAATCGGGGTGCTGTAGAGGGCAGGAGGTTTCAGGGTTTCAAGAGGGTTTCAGGGTTTCAAGAGGGTTTCAGGGTTTCAAGAGGGTTTCAGGGTTTCAGGAGGTTTCAGGGTTTCAAGAGGGTTTCAGGAGGTTTCAAGGTTTCAGGAGGTTTCAGGGTTTCAAAAGGTTTCAGAAAAATGGCAATTAAGTCATTGCAGTATGAAACCCAGGGTTTCAAAAGGTTTCAGGAAAATGGCAATTAAGTCATTGCAGTATGAAACCTCCTGAAACCCTCTTGAAACCTCCTGAAACCCCTTGAAACCCCTTGAAACCCCTTGAAACCCCTTGAAACCTCTGAAACCTTGAAACCCTGCCCCCCTCGAATGAAACATCACACCGGAATTTCCACGGCCATAAATGTTCCCTTACCCGGACTGGATTCAATGGTGACGTATCCTTTCAGCACATCTTCGGCCCGGTACCGGATGTTACTCAGGCCGATACCGGTGCGGAGGGTATGCGTTTTGGGCTGAAAACCGACTCCATTATCCTCGATCGACAAGAGAATGTGGTTGTCCTGGCGCAGCAATTGAAGGTGAGCCTCGGTAGCCTGGGCGTGCTGAAGGACGTTGTGCAGCATCTCCTGCGCGATGCGAAAGAGGTTGATTTTGGTAAGGTCGTCGAGTTGACCGTTCTTGAAATTACAATGGAAGTGCCACTGAATGGATGGGTTGGCGCGGCGTAAGCGGCTCAGCATCCCTTCGATGGCTTGAGAGAGGCCTAGTTTTTCCAGCGATTTCGGCATGAGGTTGTAGGCAAGGTCGCGCATTTCTTCGTGGGCCTGGTCGAGGCTGCCCATTAGTTCGCCCGTTTCGCGGTACAGGTCGGTCTGGGCCTTTATACGTTCGCGCAGAGCCGCCAGTTTCATTTTGGTGGAGGAGAGCAGCACCCCGATGCCATCGTGGATCTCCTGAGCCACGCGGTGGCGCTCCTTTTCCACACCGAGCACCAGGGCATTGCGGCGCTCGGCCAGGATTTTGTTGCTGGTGGTGTAAAAATCCTTGATCCGGAGCACGATCAGGATGGATACGATCACCATTTCCCACAGCATGCCGCCCAGCAACAACCAGGGGGTGTTGAGTTGCACGAAGAACGGCGACGGCGTCGGTGAAAATTGCAACAAGCCGGGCAGGTCGGGATGCGCCAAGCCTAACTGGTGGAGGCAGGTCAGCACGATGGCCAACCCGTGCGGGGTAAAGCCGATGACAAACCAGATCTTTTCGGGTTTTCGCAGCGTGTAATAACTGTAGGCTACCAGACCCATGATCGCAGCGCAAGTGGCCAGCAGGTTGATGATGAGCACCTTGTTCAATCCCATGAAGGCTACCGGATTGTGCAACAGTAAACTAAGCCCGGAGGTGGCCAGCGCCATGGCGCTGAGGAACATCAACACCCAGTCGAAATACCGGTAACGGCGGTGTGTTTGGAATTGGTAGCGAACAAATAAAATGCCGCAGATCGTGCCAAGGTTGAGGATAGTCGGGGTGAGCAGGCGGTAGTCCCAATCCGGCGCGATCCAGTACCAGAGGCCCAGATCGTTGGCAATAAATATAGCGCCCAGCAGCACATAACAATAAAATAACCACAAATGCCGCTCATCCACGATGGCGAACAACAGCGTGAGCGTAAACAGGTAGACGAACACCAGCGCGAAAAAAAACAAACTTAAACCGATCTCGATTTGCTTGAAATCGAGTTGCCAGCGCTCCTCCGCCCAGAGCGAAAAAGTAAAGTTGGCGGGGTAGTACAGGGCCCGGGTGTAGAGATATACCGTAGCCGAAACATTGGCGGGTTCTTTCCAGCGAAACAACAGGTTGTGGTAATTGAGCAGGCGTGATTTCGGCGGAAACCGCGCACCCGTAGTGTCGGCCAGGGTGGCCCCATCGGGACTCACCCGGTACCAGATCAGGGTGTCCAGGTTGGGGTTGTTGCATTCCAGAAGCAGCGGAACGCTGTGGTCGAGCTTGTTGCGCATTCGAAACCGCAACCAGTAGCCGCGGGTGGAAATGCCGAAGTACACACCCGATTGCTCAGGCAATGGGCTCCACGCAGAATCGGGTAATGCCTGTACATCGCTCAGCTGCCAATTCACTTTGCGGGGTTGCTCCACATATTCCATGTACTCCTCCGGGTACGGCACCCAAAGGACAGAGTCTACCTCGATAGCAGATTGCGCGAAAACGCCGGCATTTCCTTGAAAAAAAGCCACTCCTACCGCCAAAAGCAACCACCGGAATTTCATGATAACAAACCGCTTTGCGCGGGCGCAACAAAATTGACGCAGTAAACGCAAAAATGAGGTCAATTCCACTGAAATTCTCAAAAATAGCGGTAATGTGGGAAGACGATCGTCGATACCAGGGAACACTTCAGGGACAAAAATACCGGAAACCAGGGAGGGAAATACTGCTTTTCGGGGGGGGGATTTCTGCGCCAATTATAGCGAAATTTGATGCGTTCAATTTTAATCCCACGGACAGCCCCGCCCGACACACTCATTCTATCGTACAGGCGGTTTCCCGTATTAAGATACACATTTGCACACGAATAGGGCCACGCCGGTGAAAACCGGAATGGCCCATTTCGATTTAAGCACGTTCCTTATACCTATTTACTACCTATTGTGCCCAAGCCACTACTTGTCGCCCGGGGCTAATCAATCGGCGTAACCTTGAGTTGACAGAGTTTCCACTGGCCGTTATCCAATTGCACCAAGTGTTCAAATGTTCCGGAAAAGGCCGTTTTTTCTCCGCTTTTTTGATCGGTACTGGTTCTGGTAAATGAGCCGGTGATTTTTACCCGTCCGTCGGGCTGGGCAACGGCATCTGTAAGTTTGATCTCAATATGCAGGGTATTCTCGCTGAAATTGCGCTCAAAATCGCTGCCTATTTGGTCTTTGGTGGCGGTAACGGTGGAGCCGTCCTTGGGGTTCACCGACAAGACCTGCTCGGTGTACATAGCCGTCAGGGCCGTAAAGTCGCCCCGGTTGTAGGCATCCTGCCAGGCTTGGGCGAACCCGTTCATTTTTTGGATCAGATCCTGGGCCCTCAACGGCGCTGAAAACGTCGCAACAGAGAAAGCGGCCAGTAACATGGCGCAACGAATCGTTATTTTCATAAGAATTGGATGATTTAGTGAAACAATGAAGTAAAACGTGCGGGTGGAAGGGGTATTTTCGGGCAGACGAAGGGGCGTGGAACGTTCGTCTTTCTTTTCATCGGATGGAAGGACATTGCCGGGAAGTGTTTTCATGCGAACCGGAATTTGAGTTCATTTATCCTGGATCTTCCGATTGGTTATCAGTTTGAGGTTGCCGTTGTTATATCTGCCATTGGACACAGCAATGCTTAAATATACTTCAACCACCAATAAGTGTGGCCGAATTTGTACCGCCCGTACCAGCGGCATAAAAAATACATGACCGGAATAAACGTCAGCCAAACCACATAGGCTAAGGCCAGCTGCGGCATATACCCGGCCGGCCATTTGGCCGGCGGATTGGAGAAGAAATCAACCGACCAACCGTTCGTTACATAAAAATAAAGCCTGGAGACGGCGTTGAGGATGGAAAAATGGATCAGGTAAAAGAAAAACGGCACCCGGCCGAATACCTGGAAAAAGGCGGGAATGCGTCCGGTCCAGCGTTCAAATAGTAGCAACAGCAGGAGCCCCGGCCCGAGCGTCATGCACAGAAACAGCAGGGAGGGCGGGTATTTGGTGGCGTTCAGAAAGGACAGCAGGGAATAAACCGGTCCGTTTTCCTGCGGGCCCCACGGCGACGGGTCGCCGTACAGGTTGAAACTGCGCAGCGCCACAAATACGAACATCACCGCGAGGCCGACCTGCCACAGCCACAGCTGCCGGCGCGCCGGCTCCCAGCGCATAACCGGGCCGAACGCATACCCCAACGCCATTACCCCGATCCACGGAATCAGTGGGTAAATGACCAACAACCCGAATGTTCCGTTTGCATTGAACGGCACAAAGCCAAAGCCAATGTGTAAAATTTTCCAAAGCCCACCCAGGCTACCCAACAATTCCGGGCGGATGCCGTCCAGCAAATTGTGCCCAACCACCATCGCCAGCCCGATTACAGCCACCCAACGGAACGGCAGATGCACCAGCGCAGCCAGTGCAATCATTGAAATGCCAATGGCCCAGATCACCTGCACGAAGATGAATCCTTCCCGCCACGGCCAATCGAACATCCAGCTCGGATTGATAACCAGAAACTCGAGGGCCACCAGCCATAAGCCCCGCGTCAGCAAAAACCGGCTCAGTTTGGGCGCGCCAAGCTTGCTACCGTACAGAAAAGCGCCGGTTCCCGCTAGGAATACGAAGGTGGGCGCGCAAAAATGCGTAATCCAACGGGTGAAAAACCAGGCAGGCGTGGTATGGGCAACGTCTTCCGGGGCAAATGCCGTGGGTGCGAAAAAATCGCGGATATGATCGAGGGCCATCAAAACGATGACGAATCCGCGCAGGACATCGAGCGAGGATACCCGGTTGGCAGTGGACATAGGCAGCGGTATAACTGGAACAAAGGTAACGACCAAGGTAACCTTTTTTTGAAACGACCTTCAATGCGAGCAGTCGCAGTAAAAGCCGCCTTACTCGCGCAACACCGTAACATCGCCGCTGACAATCTCCGTTTCGCCGGTTTGCAGCTCCAGCTCCGCCCACCAGGCATATACGCCCGGCCCCGCCATTTGCCCGTGCACCCGCCCGTCCCAACCCCAACCCGGGTCGTTAGGCGGAAAGCCCTCGCGGGAAAACACGAGCCCGCCCCAACGGTCGTATATCCGCAGCTGCCGGATGCTCCGCACCGAGGGGTCGGCATAGATCGTAAACCGGTCGTTCAGGCCCGAACTGCCAGCTTTGATCACGTTTGGGAAATAACGATCGTGCCGGAGGATGACGCGCACCGTAAGCGCACCGGAAGCCGAACACCCCAGGCTATCGAAGGCCAGCAGTTCATATCCGGCCGTTTCCAGCGGGGCGACATATTGCTGAAGACATGCCGGACACGGAATCGCTTGTCCCGATGCCCAACTGAAACTGGCCGGAACAAAACTGAGCACAGGATTCAGGAGCGCGCTATCACCCAGATTGATCTCGATGTCGGGTCCCAGGCTGACGATTAACGCCGGGGGAGGCAAAAACTGCACGGTATCCGTAGTCACACATCCCCAACCGTCGAGGATGCTGATGATATACTGGCCTGGCCCCAACCCATCCAATTGGTATGGAAAAGCCACCGGAGCATACGGCTGGCCGTTTAACGACACCTGAAACGGAGATTTTCCAACGGAGCTGTTTTCCAAAACGATCGAACCATTCGCATCGCCGTAACACAACGGCGGCGATGCCGAGGTTTTCAGGATCAGGGGCGAATAAATGGTCGTTGTGATGACGGTGGAATCACAGCCATCCGTTCCCGTGAGCGTTACCGGGGTCACGCCGGCTTGCTGCGGGTCGCAGGTAACGACAAACAGAACCGTAGTATCGAGTTGGCCGGGATTGTAAACGACGGTGTTAATCACGGTGGAATCGCAGCCGGCCTGGTTGTGATACACCTGGGTGAACACACCCGCCTGGGCCGGCTGGCAGGTCACGGCGAACAACAGCGTGGTGTCGGGTGGCAGGAAGGTGGTGGTGGTGACGACGGTGGAGTCGCAGCCGTTCACGCCCGTGAGCGTTGCAAAGGCTACACCGGCTTGTTGCAGATCGCAGGTGGTTATGGCCAAATAGGTAGTATCGAGTTGGCTGGGGTCGTACACCACAATGGTAGTCACGGTAGAATCACAACCGGCCAGGTTGTGATAAACCTGGGTGAACACGCCCGCCTGGGCCGGCTGGCAGGTTACGGCGAACAACAGCGTGGTGTCGGGTGGAAGAAACGTGGTAGTGGTAATGACGGTGGAATCGCAGCCGTCCACGCCGGTGAGCGTTGCGAAGGCTACGCTGGCTTGTTGCGGATCGCAGGTGGTTATGGCCAACAGGGTGGTGTCGAGTTGAGTGGGGTCGTACACCACGGTGGTGGTCACCATGGAATCGCAGCCGGCCTGATTGGGATACACTTGAGTGAACACGCCCGCCTGGGCCGGCTGGCAGGTTACGGCGAACAACAGCGTGGTGTCGGGCGGAAGGAACGTAGTGGTGGTGACGACGGTGGAGTCGCAACCGTTCACGCCGGTGAGCGTTGCGAAGGCAACGCCGGCTTGCTGCGGATCGCAGGTGACGACGCTTTGCAGGGTGGTGTCGAGTTGAGTGGGGTCGTACACCACGGTGGTGGTCACCATGGAATCGCAGCCGGCCTGGTTGGGATACACCTGGGTGAACACACCCGCCTGGGCTGGCTGGCAGGTCACGGCGAACAACAGTGTGGTGTCGGGCGGAAGAAACGTAGTAGTGGTGACGACGGTGGAGTCGCAACCGTCCACGCCGGTGAGCGTTGCGAAGGCTACGCCGGCTTGTTGCGGATCGCAGGTGGTGATGGCCAACAAGGTGGTGTCGAGTTGAGTGGGGTCGTACACCACGGTGGTGGTCACAATGGAATCACAGCCGAACTGGTTGGGATAAACCTGGGTGAACACGCCCGCCTGGGCAGTATGACAGGTCAACACCTGAACGGCAACCGTATCGGCCGGCAGCAGGGAAGTGGTCGTGATGATCGTCGAGTCACAGCCGTCCGAACCGACCATGGTAGCCAGCTGCACGCCCGCCTGTTGCGGATTACAGGTTGTAGCGGCCAAATAGGTCGTGTCCAGTTGCGTGGGATCATACGATACGTTTATGATCAACGTTGAATCGCAACCATACTGGTTTTGAAGTATTTGTGTAAATACTCCGGCCTGTGCGGGGTTGCAGGTTACAGCCGACAGCACAGTCGTGTCGGAAGGCGCCAGCACCCGCGTCAGGACCACGATCGAATCGCAGCCGTTGCTGCCGGTCAGCGTGGCTTGGGTGGTGCCGGCTTGCAGTGGGTCGCAGGTGGTTTGGGTGACCATGGTCGTCACCGGGCTCGCGCCCGGGCTGAGGGTCACGCTACCGTTTTTGGTACAGCCATGTTGGTCGGTGACCGTGAGCGCATAGGTTCCTGCCGTCAGGTTATATAAATCACTCAGGCCGGAATACGCTGCCGGCGCCCAGGCATAGGTGTATCCGGGCAACCCGCCGGATACGTTCGTCAGTATGCTGCCAGTTGCCTGACCGGCGCAAGGCGGACTGGTCGCAATAAAACCCAGCTGGAGGCCCGGCGGATCGGCGAGGGTAAAGGCCTGTGTTTTGGTGCATCCATTGGCATCGGTCAGGGTCAGGGCATAATTACCGGGTGGCAGCGGCGTCAACAACGTCGCGCCGTTGTATTGCGCCGGCGTCCAGGCCGTTGTGTAGGGCCCAACACCACCTACAGGGTCGATCTGGATGGTCCCGTTGCTGCTGCCGGCACAGCTGATCGGCGTTATGGTGGCATTTATCGCCATCGGTTGCGGTTGTGACACCACCACCGACGTGCTGGTGGTACAGCCTGCTGCGATAGTGACAGTAACGGTGTAGGTGCCTGCCGTCGCGTTGCCGGGGTTTTGCTGCCCGTTCCAGGCGGAGTTGCTCCAGGTGATTTGCGGTGGTAATACCGCGTTGCTGATGTCGAGGCTGATGGCGCCGTTGTTGCCGCCGGTGCAACTTACGGGGGTAGCTTGCGCCGATACCCCCAGTGCACACACGATAGCGATAATATCAAAACTACAGGTTGCCGAACAGCCGTTGGAGGCCGTGACGGTTACCTGGTAGGTGCCGGCGCCGAGGTTGTTCAGCGCGGTCAGCCCAGCCGAGGTAGCCACCTTCGCCCCGGAAGATGGCCCCGACCAGTTGATCACAAAATTCGGGGGGCCGTTGGAAATGGTGATGCCTGCCTGGCCGTTGTTTTGGCCCTGAAACGCCGGATTCAGTTCGGCACAGTTAACATTCAGCGGGTTTGGCGGCGGCCCCACCGTGGCATTGACCACCACCGAGCAGCCGTTGGCGTCGGTTACGGTGACGGCATACGTCCCTTCGGCGAGCCCGCTAAAAAAGCCGCCGGGCACGTTGCCGTTGCCAATATTGAACTGATAGGGCGTGGTACCCGATGTGGCGATCACGTTGACCGTTCCGCCGTTCGGGTTGGTGCAGGATACGGGCGTGGTGGTGGCGGTAGCGTTTGGGTGGTTCAGGATATGTACTTCCGTGTTGGACGAGTTGATGCCGCAGGTGGGTGTCGTGATCTTATAGGCGAAAATATAGGTCCCCGTCGCCAGGCCATTCGGATCGAGCGTGCCGGCGATGGGATCGAAGTTGGCGCCTGGGTTCGCGCTGCCCGACGCCACCGACCACACGCCCCCGGGCCCTTCGCCGCTCAGCAAATCGGCCAGAATAATGACCGGCATGCCGGACGTGCCCTGACACAAATACGTCACCATGGAGTTGCCGGCAAACGGCGAATACAACGTATCGACCTGTATCTGAAAGGTGTCTTTACACCCATGAGAGGAGGTCCCGACAGCATAATAGACCGTATCGGCTTCCGGAACGACTTGCGGCGCGATCTGGTTGGCCGGCCCCGGCGGCAAACCGGAATAAAACACATAGGTGCAACCGGCCGTGTTCTGGCCGGTATAGGGCAGGGTATTCAGGGTCAGCACATGGTTGGCGCAAAATTCTATGAAGAAGTCGTCGAATTCCGGTTTTGGATAAACCGTGATGGCTACCGGAGGGCCGATAACCGGTGTGACCGGGCAGCTGCCGGATGCTGTAAATCCGGTGATGGACCAGGAGCCGGAAGCAGCGTTGCTGACGGTGAACGTTTGGCTGCTTGAAACGCCGGTGAACGTTTGCGTCTGGTTGCCGTCGCTTACCGTGACATCGTACGGTGCGCAAGCGGCCGGCAAATTGAAATTGACCTGGAACGTGGTTTGCAACGGCGCACAACCGCTGCACCCGGAGAGGCAAACCAGCGCGACGTCGTTTACCAACTGGGAAGAAGCCGCAGAAGCGGGCGGGGCAGGCGTTTGCTGCGCGAGAACAACGATCGACTGGATGGGGAGCAGCAACGCCGCCAAGGTGCATTTCCGGACGTACAGGATATTCATAGCCTAATTGATTATCCCTGCGAATATAATTGGAATTCCGCTTGCCCAACGATAACCTCTGCCGGATTGCAGCCGTTTGGTGTGCAGGAAACGCACACGCACTGCTATCATAGTCTTCCCGTCCATTCGCCGCTTGGCGGTCTTCCTCCGCGCCGGTGTTGCGCTGCCAGGTAACCTTCAATTTCGAATTGGCAAAATTGAAGGAATACGAAAGTTTGATTGTGTGTTACCTTCACCCGATTCCGCCATGTTACCCGGGCCGGTTTCTTCCCCCCAGCGGTGCGGAGGCACTTATCCGAAACGCGGGAACCCCCGCCTCAGGGTAGTGCATTGCAGGAAAAAACGGCGAACAGGGTCCTTCGCGCCATTCGGAAGAAAACAAAAAAAGCCGGGGGGCTCTGCCAATCCACAGATTTAGCGAACGCCCCCCGGCCTTTATTGAAATTTCGATTTTTCTAGTGTGTCAACACCATCTTCCGGCTTGCCACGCCGAAGGGCGTCACCAACTCGCAGGTCAGCACACCGGAAGCCGTCGCGCCCTCCAGCCGCAGCATTTCGCTATTGGCCCCTGCCGGAAAGGCTTTGCTGATGCGCAGCAATTCCCGGCCGTTAACATCCAACACCCGTAATTGTGCATCGCAGGCCTCGGGTAACACGAACGACACGGTAGTGGCATCGCGGAACGGGTTGGGCCGAACCTCGAGCCGCAGGGCCGAATCCGAAACCGGGTCATTGGTTCCCGTGGCGGCGCTGTACACCAATTCCACGGCTGACTCGGCCAGTTTGCTGGTGAAGGCCATGGGCGGCAGGTTCGGGGTTTCGGGGTCCAGGTACAACACATGGCTCAGTTTCGTTCCGCTTTGCAGGGCATTGAAGCGCAGGCGGAATACCGCTGCGGTTTCTTCCAGGCGCAGGCCCGTGGCTTGTGCCCAAACGGCGCGGATTTCGCCATCGGCGATGTCGTAAGTGCCGAAGTTATCCTTGGTGAGCGGTAAGGCAGCGAGGGGCTCGACGGCCACGAACTGCAACTGGGCGGGGTCGAACCGCAGCCCGAATTGGAAGGCAGCCACGTCGTCGAGCCGGTCGGCGCGCACCTCAACCTCGAGTGCCTGGCCGGCGGTCAGCACCTGGTCGTCAGCGCGCAGCACCATAGGCGTGCCGGCGCCGAAATTGGCGGGGTTGGCATCGCCGGTCACGTCGCCGATTTTCATACCGATAAAATTCTGGTTGGTTTGGGCGGCCGTGATAGCCGTGTAGGTCCGCTGCTCGGGGAAAAACCAGGGCGGGTTTGACATAAGATAGTCGGCGGGCACAAAACGCCAGGAGGTATTGAAGATGGCGTTGGCTTGCGGGTTGTTGGCCAGTGCCTGCGTGATGAGCGAGGCGTCGAGCGTGGTGATGGAGTTGCTCTTGTTGACGTCGGCGCACACCAGCTTGTAGGGATCGGTGATCACGTTGGTATTGGCCACGTGTTGCTGGATGGCGGTGGCGTCGCCGGAGTTCACGCCGTTGAATTTGTTCAGGTTTTTAGTCGGCTTGAGCGTGAAACTACCGCTGCTGAGCAGGGTACTGATCATAAAGTTGCCGTTGACGTCCGTCGTGGCCGAGCCGGTGGCCGAGCCGGTGAGTTTGACGGTGGCGTCTTTCACACCCGAGATGTCGTCGTTTTCCCAGATGATCTTGCCGCTGAAGTCGATGGTGCACGACTGAACCGACACCGTGTGGGTGCCGGTGCCCACACAACCGGCGCCGTCCGTCACGGTTACCGTGTAGGTCGCGGACGAAAGGAGGTTCGTGTAATTGGCAGTTTGGCCGCTGCCGCCGCCGTTCGACCAGGCGTACGAGTTATAACCCGCCCCGGCGTCGAGCAGGGCGCTACCGTTGTTGCACACCGAACTGGGGCCGGTGATATTGGGCTGCGGCGTGCTGTTTATCGTCACCATTTGCGAGCAGGTCTTCAGGCAGGTATTGAAGTCGAACTTTATTGCCACGGTAACCGTGTACGTGCCGGAGGCGCCGGCGGTTACCGTAACGGAAGTGACGTTATAACCAATGGTTGGAGTGGTAATCATCCCGTCGCCGCTAATGCTCCAAATGTAGTAACCGAATGTCCCTGCGTTGGAGGTTACGGTGTATACGTTGCCCGTAGAGCCGCCGCATACCGTGGGCGGCCCGCTCAAGGAGCAGGTGGGCGCGGCTTGGACCGGGCGGTTCAGGAACAGTACATTCGTGCAGCCGTTGGCATCGGTGATGGTGTCGCGCACAGCCAAAAAGAGGCCGGAGTTCACCGTAATCAGTACGGAAGAACCCGTAGCGCTGCCGTCTATGGTGCCGTTAGGAGTGACCCACCATTTGTGGGCACTCATGCCGGCAGGACCCGTGAACCCGTATTGCAAACTCGTGCAAAGCGTGTCGTTGCTAGGGCCGGGGCTGGGGGGCGGACCGATGATCACACCGGTTGGCAAGGGGTTAATGGTTACCGGTTGGGAACACGTGGAGGTGCAGCCGTTGGCGTCCGAGAGCGTTACACTCACGGTGTAGGTGCCCGAAGCGCCGGCGGTTATCGTCACGGAGGAGCCGGTGGTGGAGCCCACAATGGTGCCACCGCTGACCCCCCAGCTGTAAGCGCTTAAGCCGCCTGGTGCGGAATACACATTTCCGGTGGAGTTGGCGCAGGCCGACAAGGGGCCGGTAATCGAACACGCCGGGGGCGCAGGATAGACGGTCGCGCTTGCCGTGCCGGTGTTCGAGCAACCGGAGTCGGTCGTCACCGTGACGCTGTAGGTGTGCGGGCCGGAGCTAGTGGGTACGGCGCTGGTGGAGGGGTTGCCGGAGGGACTGACAACGCCTTCACCCGTCCAGGACACCGTGCTGCTGGCGGCAGCCGCAATGGACAGATCCAGGGTAGCGCCCAAACAAACCGGATTGGGCGTAACGGTTATGTTTGCCGGTGGGGTCAACAAATAAATAAAGCTTTGTTTCGAACAGTTGTTGGTGCAGCCGTTGGCGTCGGTGACGGTTACTGAAACGGTGTAGTCATTGAGAAAATTCCCGGAGGTAACCGATACTGACGAGCCTGTGGTAGAACCCGGGATCGAGCCGTTGGCGCTAACGCCCCAGCTGTAAGCACTCATGCCACCCGGAGCGGAGTAAACGATATCGGTAGTGTTGTTGCAAACAAAATCGGGGCCGCTCACCGTGCAGCTCGGTGGTGTGAAGGTGCCGACCATTACGGATGTTGCCCCGCTGGTGCAACCATTGGCGTCTTTCACCACGACCTGGTACGTGTTCGCTGCCAGGCCGGTGAACGTGGCGCCTGCCTGGTAGTTGGCGCCATTATCGCTCGAATACATGTACGGCCCCGTGCCGCCGGTGACGCCGGTTACAGCGATCTGGCCGTTGCTGCTGCTGGGACAGGTATTGGTGGGGGTCGGGGTGAAGGTGATGACCGGGCAAAATGTTGCCGTCAGGGAAATATCATCCAGGCCAATCTCGTCCCTGCTGCCAGTACCGTTTACGTCATTGCTGCTCCAACGGATATAGAAAAAAGCGTTTGGAGCGATCAATAATCCGGTTATAGAAGTACTCCGGGAGGGCGCACTACCTACCAGTACCCAACCTGCAGCGTCTGCCGTTTGTGGGGTGGTATAATCCAGCCCTGCAACAGCGGTATAGGTGCTATTATCGGTTGAATGCGAAAAATTGAAGGAATTGCCTCGTGCCTGGTCGTTTCTTACATAAATATTATAAGATACATCAAGTTTAGTGATCGGCGATGTCCCGGTGTTTTTAATCCGCAACGTTAGGGTGCCGGGAGCGAAATCGGTGCCGCCCGGTTGAATCATCAAACAGGGATTGGATACCGATTGCGGCGATCCGGTAAACGCATAAAAACCGCCGGTGGTGACTGCCACACCGGTCGAGCCGCGGGT
>JBGARJ010000090.1:0-10714 GCA_044230315.1 Saprospiraceae bacterium | reverse complement strand
AGGTAGCGCCGTACCTGACGGGCAAATCCCGGCGGTATTTCGGCCGACCAGCCGATGTCGAATTCATTGTCTTGTTCGCGCCTGGCGTTTGTGTCAGGTTTAGCAGTTGTGTGCGTTTTGCTGGCGGAGGCCATAAGAGCAGGTTTTTGCCTCCGGCAGCATAACGCAAACAACTGCTTAGTTCAATTCCGATCCGATCACAGCCGGTGGGCGGGACGTGCCTTCGGGGTAGGGTTTGGGGTTGACGAATACGTTCGGGCCTTCCACGCGCACATCGTAGGTGCACACTCTTTCCATGAACGGCGGCGGCGATTGCCCGTTTTCCGGCAGGTATTGGTAGCCGTGCCAGGGGCAGGTGATGCAACCGTCGATGATCTTGCCTTCGCTCAGCGGGCCGTTTTGGTGTTTGCACAGGTTGTGCACGGCCGACAATTTGCCGTCGTATTTGAACAACGCGATGTTTTCGCCGCCGATGATCAGCATTTTCGCGCGGTTGTCGGGAATATCGGATACCGTGCAGGCGAACACGAAGGGGTCCTCCACCGGTTCAGCCGGGCGCCGTGCCGCGCGGTCGCGGCGCATTTGCGTAAGGGCGGCGGCTACGTGCAGGCCGGCGACGCTGAACAATCCCAATCCGGTCAGCCCGATCAGCACGGGCGAATTTTCCAACTGGATCACGCCCAGCATCACGTGCATGACCAGCAGCGCATAGGCCGCGTAAACGCTCATGTGTAGGGTTTTCCACACCGGCGGCGTGAGGTTTTTGAGCCAGAAATCGTGACTGGTGGCCGCCATGAGGAACAGGATCAGAAGGGCGAAAAAGCCCAGTGCCTGAAATGGAAAGCGCGCCAGCGATCCGAATTGCGTATTCGAGGTAAACAGCGACATCAGCGGGTCCACATTTCCCTGGCTGTGAAACTGCACCAGGTTGAAGACGCCGTGCACCAGGGCGATGGAGAACATGGTGACGCCGAGGTGCCGCCGGTTGTAGAGCAGCGGCAAAAACCGCCGGTCGAGCCGACACAACGGCCCGATCGACAGGATCACGTGGAGCATTAAAAAGGCCAGGGTGCCGGTGGCGCGGATCACGAGGGTTTCGGCGGTGATCTGCGGGTGCACGGCCAGTTGAAGGCCGCCAAACAGCACGAGGTAGGCCGCCACAAAAGCCAGCATCAGCCGGTCGTAGTATTTTTTGTGCGGTGTCCAGTGGACCGGATCGTACGTGAGCGACATGATATCGTTTTAAGTTTTAAGAAAAGCGCAGGTCGGCTATTCGAATTGAAATTTCCGGAGCACCCGGTGTTGGATCTGGTCTTCGAGGCGAAGCCGCAGCGGGTGTTGCCGCGCGTGCAGGCTGTCGAGAGTAAAGCGCCAGGCGCCGCGGGCGCCCAGCAGCCCCAGCGCTGCCGGGGGCTGGCCTTCCAGGATGAGGGTGGCATTCGGTTCATCGAGCGGTTTATTGATCCAGCATTCGATCTGACGGCGCGCGCCGGTGCTGTCTTCCCGGAGGTTGAACACCAGGTCGCCCGATTGTTTGGATTGTACGAGTACGGGCAGGGGCTCGGGCTGGGTCGTTCGGATAGGCGTTTGCCAGACCGAATCCGGAATAGCCCGGATGGCGGCCAGCCAACCCAGCGGGAGCAAAACGGCCAGGGCGTACCAAATGTACCGGTGGGCTCTTCTTAACTGTGGCGTCATGTGTTGCAAAGCATTGGCCGGCGCTATACCGGATGAAAACAAAAGATCACGCGTGCTGCCGCCCTGCCCGGCGCCATTTGCGCAGCAGCAAGGGCCAAAGGGCGGCCGTTCCCGGAAAGAGCAAGGCGCGGGTTTTCCACGAGATCCCTTGCGCTTCCTCGTCGATGCGACCCGCGCCGCGCCAGAGGAACAATACGGCGAATACTACACCGGCAAGTACGTACAGGTAAAAAAGATCGAGCAGCAAGCGGACCGTTTCCATAGGTTGTGTTTTATCAATGCCCCGGTACATTTTGCTAGAAGCCAACAGCGGTATCTCGTTGAAAACCTGGCCCAACGGCCGTTGATGGCGCCTTCGCCGACAACATTCGCCAGGCTTCTTTTTCTATTATTTGCCAAGAACCTACCGGGTTATTGAATTAATAAACTATTGATTGCCAGTATATAATAACTATTCCGCGCCTGCCGCGCCAATTTCTTTACCCAGAAAATAGCCGATCACCGTGCGCAGCAATCCGATGATCGCCAGGCTGATAAGTTCCTGCCATTCGGGGTGCAGCATCGACGACAGAATATCGGATACGATATAGAAATCGAGCCCCAGCAGAATATAGTTGCCCACTTTCGGGCGCAGGGCGGCGATGCCTGCCAGCGACGGCGTTGTCGAGGAGTGGCGCGCCTCCTGCCATTCGTGCAGCAGAAAACCCCACATGCCTTTGGCAAAGCCGACCAGCAAAACCACGGCGCTCAGCAGTTCGATGCCGTTGGACAGTCGTTGGAGCAACAGGGCGCGGTATTCCATGGCTCAGGCTTTGTTGTACAGTTTGATGACCGTTTCGCGCATGGTATTACCCGTGTCGCTGAGCAGGAAGGCGATGGTGTCGGCTGCGGCGTCGGGCGTCACCCATTCGCCGGTGTCCGCATCGGGGAATGCCGCGCGGTTTTGCGGCGTATCGAGCAGCGAGGGGATCACCACGCTGGCGCGGATGTTTTTGAATTTACCCTGGTCGTTGATGATCTCCGCCAGACGGAACAGCAGCGATTTCGACAGGGCGTACGCTACCTGGCCTTTGGCTTCGGCGGGGTTGATGGCCGGCCGGGCGCCGATAAACACGAACTGCCCGCGCCCCTGACGCTCGAAGTACTCCAGCAAAGGCCGCGCGATGTTGAACGCCGTGGCGAAATTGAGTTTGATCATCTTATCGAGTTCATAGCCGGTGGTTTCGAAGATGTTGCCCGGTTGCCAGCCGCCCACGATGCAAATAGCGGCCTCCACGGCGGGGTCTTTGGCGATCACGTCTTTGACGTAGCCCTCCGATACGGTTTCGTCGGTCAGGTTGAGAAACTGCGTGCGAATGTTGGCGCTGTGCACGTTGTCGTTGAACAATTGGGAGTTTTCTCCCAGGCCCAGTGCGGCGTACACGGTGTGGCCATCGCGGGCGAAACGGCTCACAACCGCCTTGCCCATATTTCCGGCGGCGCCGGTAACAATGATTGATTTCATCTTGAATGAATAATGGGTGAATGATCAAATTGATGATGCAAAGTTCAGGATCGCGGCTCCGGGAAATGGTTACCGGGGTAACATTTTTGAAAATTCACGCCTGGCCTACGTGGTATAACTGCACCGGAATTCCGGCTTGCTGCAGATCCAGCGTTTCCAAAGCAGGCCGGCGCTGAACATGCCGAGTCCGGGTGCGAGGGCATACAGCCAAAAGTACGAAAAATTGCCGGCTGCTACGGCGGAAGCCAGCGTGCGCGCCGGGTTCATGGAAACGCCTGAAAAGGGGTCTTCAAAGGTGATGTACAACATGAGCAGCAGGCCGGCAAAAACGCCGGTGAAGGAGGCTGTGCGGACGAAATTGCTGGAATACAACACCGTAAGCAGCAGCCCGAAGGAAATCGCGAACTCGGCTGCAAAAGCGGCCGCCACACCCGCCATGCCAGGCAGGGTTTGCACGTAATTGACCTCCGGGGCGCCGGCAAACGACGGAAACAAGGCTTTTGCCAGCAGCATGGCTGCGGCGCCGCCCGCGCATTGCGCCAGGATGTACCAGGCCGCATCGTAGCGGCCGATTTTTTTCAGGTACAAAAACGTCAGCGTGAGGGCCGGGTTCATGTGCGCGCCGGAGCGGCGCCCCCAACCGGAATAGATCAGGCCGACGGCCGTCAGGCCCATTGCGCAGCCCATCAGCCAGCGCCGCAGCAAGGGGTCGGGGATCGCTTGCCGCAACGGCAACCCCGGAAGTTGCAACAAGCCGGCAAAAAAGGTGGCCGACCACATGAACATCCCCAGCGCCCAGGCCTCGATGAGATAATTGCGCCAGTTGAATTTAAGGCTGGTGAACATAGTGTTTCGATTTAATGCAAGTTGCAGGGTTTCAGGGTTTCAGGGTTTCAGGAGGTTTCAGGAGGTTTCAGGAGGTTTCAGGAGGTTTCAAGAGGTTTCAAGAGGTTTCAGGGTTTCAGGGTTTCAGGAGGTTTCAGGGTTTCAGGAGGTTTCAGGGTTTCAGGAGGTTTCAGGGTTTTAAAGGGAGCAGGAATTCAGCAGATTTAAAAACCATTCGGGTTTTAAGGGAGGGACCAATTATCAAACTAATCAAACTACACCTCTGAAACCCTGAAACCTTTTGAAACCTTGAAACCCTGAAACCCTGAAACCACCTGAAACCCTGAAACCACTTGAAACCTTGAAACCTCTTGAAACCTTGAAACCCTGCAACCCTGCCACCAATTTCACTCTTTGATGATTTTTGCCCAGAAGTCATCGCCTTGTTTCATGAGCGTGTTTTCGGGCGTTTTTTTGATCTCCTTTTCCCAGTTGGTCAGAGCGTTGGCGTAGAAGGTCCGGAAGAACAGCACGTTGCGGCCGTTGATGATCTTGTAGCATTCGGGATTGATCTCCACTTTTTCGCCGCGCACGGCCATGGCGTGGCCGCACCAGCCGCCCCAGGCGGGTTCGTACTGATCGGGACTGGCTTTGAAATCGGCCAGGTTTTGGGCGTTGGCGAAGTGGTAAACGACCCCGTTGTAGTCGTATGTCAGTTTGGCGTTGCCTTTTTTCGGGCCGCCGCGGAAGTACGATACCGGGTCGTAACCGTCGATCGCCAGCCGGTCGGTGCTGAGCCGGAAATGTTTGGTTCGGGGGTTGCCGGCGGCGTTTTGCAGGGCCGGATCGGCGGAATGTTGGTTTTGGCCGGCGTTAAAAGCGGCCACCATGGCCGTGCCGAGCACGAGGACGAGTGCTAATTTCATTGTGTTGTTGTTGTTTAAAAGATGGCTTGGTTAAAAAATGAGGGAACGCAACTCCATATGCGGCTTGACCAACAGGCGCTTCCCCTTTTTCTGGTGTGCTTTCAGGTCGAGCAGCGCCTTCAGGATAGCGCCGACCGACCAGGCCTGGTGAATGGTGCCTTTGCCCGCTTTGGGCGCCTGGCCGTCGAACACTTCCGAGATGCCGAGCAGGCATTCGTGTTGGTAAAAATGTTGTTTCAGGGGTTCCAGTAAGGTATGCGCCGTTTTTTGCGCCGCTTCCGACCAGTCTTCCACCTTCAGCCAGGCTGTCAGGTATTCCCCCAGCAGAAACGGCCACACCGTGCCCTGGTGGTAAGCGGTATCGCGTTCCCAGGGACCGCCGCCATAGGCGGGTTTGAAGTCGGGATGATCCGGCGACAAGGTGCGGAGTCCGTAGTCGGTGAGCAGGTGCCGGCGCACGGTGTCGACCACCCGTTTTTCGTCGGCGCGTTCCAGCAGGGCAAACGGGAGGCTCACCACGTAAATCTGGTTGGGGCGGATACTGCCGTCGGCTACCGGCTGGCCGCCGGCAAAGGCCACCACGTCGTTCAGACCGCCGTCGGGGCGCAGGAAAAAGGTCCTGAAGTTGGCCTGGAGCCGGTCGGCCACGGCCTGGAAGCTGGCATAGGGCTGTTTCAATGTGCCGGCAAAGTATTGATAGATGCGCAGCGCGTTGAACCACAGCGCCTGGATCTCCACCGGACAACCATGGCGGGGCGTCACCACGTAGTCGCCTACGCGGGCGTCCATCCAGGTGAGTTGCACGGCGCCTTCGCCGCCGGCAAGGAAACCTTCCGGGGTGGCGTGGATGCCGTAGCGGGCGCCTTCCAGGTGTTGGTTCAGGATATCCGTCAGCGTGTCGAAGTGCCGGCGGATAAAATCCAGGTCGTGGAACTTTTGGTAGTATTCGTACAAGGCCACGAAGAGCCAGAGTGTAGCGTCGATGGTGTTGTACTCCGGCGCTTCACCCCGATCGGGGAAACGGTTGGGGAGCATGCCGCCGTCGACGTAGCGGAAGAATGTGTCGAGTATGGATTTCGATACTTCCTGCTTGCCCGTGGCGATGGTCAGGCCGCGCATGGCGATCATGGTGTCGCGGCCCCAATCGGTAAACCAGTGGTAGCCGGCGAGCAGCGAATAACCGTCGGTGCTGTCGCGGTGCACGATAAACTGGTCGCCGGCCAGCTGCAGGTCGCGCAGGAACGGATCGTCGGTATTTTTCGGGACGAGCCCTTCCAGCCGTGCGATTTCCTGCCGTTTAAGGGTCTCCGGGTCTGCTTTTACCATTTTTTCATCGGTAGAAAACACCAGGTGCACCCGGGCGCCAGGCTTCAGCACCACATCGATGTTGGCTACGGCAAAGGCGTCTTCCTGGTAATCGAGGCCGCGTTCCTGTTCGCGCGGGTACTCCAGGTGCTTGTACCAGTCGCGGTTTTCAATAAACTCGCCCGAACTGAAATTGAAGTACAGCGGGGGCGCCCCGAAATGGGCATACAGCGTGTAATAGCCGTTTTCCGCTTTCATCCAGTAGTCGAAATAGGGGTCCTGGTGCGCCAGTGCGTGGTAATCGCGGTGGACGAACAGGGGCGTGAGGCGGAGTTTGAACATCGACTCGCCGGTGTTTTCGTATTCCACCACCGTCGTGTTGGAGCCGTGTACCATGAAAACCGTTTTCAACAGGTGGTTGCCCTGCGCTTCGAATTTCATGCGCGGGAACGGCTTGCGTTCGAAAAACTTGAAATACTGGTACCCTTGCGGATGGATGGCGCCGGGGTATTGATTGCTCGACAGGCCGAAGGCGCAGTCGCGGTTGAAGAAAATACATTCTTCTATCTTCGACACCAGCACGGTGCGCTGCGTGGGCGGGTTGAGCGCCGCTACCAGCAGTCCGTGGTACCGCCGGGTGTTGACGCCGGCAATGGACGAAGAAGCATAGCCGCCGATGCCATTGGTTGCCAGCCACTCTTTCGAGCACAGTTCGTTGAAATCCGGCGGGTTGTGTTTTACAGTTAACATGATCGTGGTGGATATTTGGTTGGGTGTTAGGCTGCATATTGCCGGATGGCGGCTGTTGGGTCCTCCTGCACGCGAGGCCGCTCGCCGGCCGGGCCGGCGTTGGCGCTCCGGTATTTCTGCGTCGAAGGCGCCACGCCCAGATCGGCCGCTACCCGAATGTGTGGGAAGTACACTTCCAGCCCTATCCGGATCATGGCCAGGTGGTGCACGGCGTGGTCGAACGCGTGTTGGAGTTCGCGGCCCATGCTGGAAAAATACACCGGGCGTTCGTCGCGCACCGGCGCTTCCGGGAATTCGGCGTCGACCTGCATCCACTGGTGTTCGTCCTGGCGCTTCACGGTGGAAGCGATGTAGTCGAGTACAGCCAGCGCGGCGCCGGGGCACTCGCTGAGCGTCTGGTTGCGCTGCCGGCTGCTGTAATCAACGTGTGCATAGCGGGCGCCTTCGAGCAGGCAGACATAGCATTCGAGGATGTGACGGACGTGCTGACCGATGGTGCTGCCGTTGAACAGCGGCAGCGGCTGGGTCATCACGGTTTTGTCGAGGCCTTCGAGCAGGCCCGTCATTTGGGCGGCGAGGAGGATTGTTCCCTGTTTGGCATTCATAGCAATGGCGATTGTTTTCAGTAATTAGTTCCAATTGACAGGTCAAAGGTCCGGGTCTGCCGGCGCCCGAAAATTTACCCAGGTTACATTCCGGAAATTTCTTCGATCATTTTTGCCACAATTCCCGTCCAGCCCGTTTGGTGGCTGGCGCCCACGCCGCGGCCGTTATCGCCGTGGAAATATTCGTAGAACAACACCAGGTCGCGGAAGTGCGGGTTGTCGGCATAGCGGCGGTCGTCGCCGTTGACGGGCCGCCGGCCATCCGGGCCGGGTTCGAAGAGCGATACGAGGCGTTGCGCCAGCGCGTCGGCTACATCGCCGAGGTTCAGCATCCGGCCCGAGCCGGTGGGGAATTCTACCTGGCAGTCGTCGCCGAAGAACAGGTGGTATTCGCGCAGGGCCCGGATGAGCATGTAGTTCATCGGCATCCACACCGGGCCGCGCCAGTTGGAGTTGCCGCCGAAAAGGCCGGTGCTGCTCTCGGCAGGTTCGTAGCGGAGCCCAAAGTCCTGGCCGTCGATCCGGACCGAATAGCCGTCCTCGTGGATCTTGGACAGGGACCGGACGCCGCCGGCCGACAGAAACTCCCGCTCGTCGAGCATGGCGTGCAGCAGCCGGGTCAGGCGCTCTTTCGGGATCAACGAGAGGTGCAGGTCGCCGTGTATGGGGTGCTCGTCGAGCACCAGGTACTCGCCGTTGTCTTGCCGGTATTTCTGGAACCAGCGCAGGCGGCTGGCGAATTCGGGCACTTTTTCAAGTTGGTTTTTGGGCAGAACGAACACGGCGAAGAGGGTGGTCAGGCCAACCAGCGAGCGCACTTTCATCGGGATGTAGTCGCCGTTTGGCAACCCCAGGATATCGTAGAAGAAGCCTTCCTGTTCGTCCCAGGAGCCCGTCCAGTCGTGGCTGATGCGGTTGAGGCTTTCGGCGATGTAGGTGAAATGCTCGAAAAACTTGGTCGCCACATCCTCGAAGGTCGGGTCGTACTGGGCGATTTCGAGCGCCATTTCGAGCATGTTAAGGCAATAAAGGCCCATCCACGCGGTGCCGTCGGCTTGTTCGAGGTAGCCGCCGCCGGGGATCTGGTTGGAGCGGTCGAACACGCCGATGTTGTCGAGCCCGAGGAAGCCGCCTTCGAAGACGTTGTTTTCCTTGTAGTCTTTGCGGTTGACCCACCAGGTGAAGTTGAGCAGCAGTTTTTGGAACACGCGTTTCAGGAAGTCGACATCGCCCCGCCCGGTCAGCGCTTTTTCGCGTTTGTACACTTCCAGGCACGACCAGGCGTGCACGGGCGGGTTGACGTCGCCAAACGCCCATTCGTAGGCGGGCAACTGGCCGTTGGGGTGCATGTACCATTCGCGGAGGAAAAGGATGAGTTGGTCTTTGGCAAACTGCGCATCCACCATGGCCAGCGCCACACAGTGGAAGGCCAGGTCCCAGGCGGCGTACCAGGGGTACTCCCACTTATCGGGCATCGAAATAATGTCTTCGTTGTTGAGCGTGCGCCAGCGGCTGTTGCGGCCGGTCTTGCGCGATTCGGGCGGCGGCGGTTGGCCGGGGTCGCCGTCGAGCCAGCGCGGCATGTCGATGTTGTAGTATTGTTTCGACCAGAGCATGCCAGCCAGGGCCTGGCGCTGAACGTTCGACCGCTCCTTGCCCGGGGTGGGGGAGAGCTCGGCGTAAAACGCGTCGGCTTCGGCGATGCGCTGGGCAAAACAGGCATCGAAGGCTTTGCCGAAGGGGCTCTTCTGGCTTTCTTTGGACAGCCGCAGCCGGACGGTAACCGAGCCGCCGGCGGGTACTTGCAGCCGGTACATGGGGGCGAATTTGGTGCCTTCCGTTTTGCCGGCCAGCCACTCGAAATGTTGGCCGACCACGGCGGTATGAAAGGCGTCTTTGACGAAAGGCGTATCGTTGGGCTGGCCCCAGAGCCGTTCGCGGTTGTCTTCATTTTCGGTGAACAACAGGCGCTCGGGCTGTTCGAAGTAAAAGTGATAATCGGCCATTTTAGGGTGCCACAGCGCCACCTCGCCCTTGTTCGCGGTTTTGATGAAAGGCTTGTCATCCGTCAGGCCGAAAGCCCATTGGTTGCGGAACCAAAGGGTGGGCAGCAGCGTCAGTTCGGCCGCCTCCGGGCCGCGGTTGTGCACCGTGATCCGGACGAGCATGTCGTTCTTATCGGCTTTGGCATATTCGGTGAATACGTCCCAGTAGCGGTCGTCGTCGAACACCCCGGTATCGAGCAGTTCGTATTCCGGTTCGTTGCGCCCGCGCCGGGCGTTTTCGTGTACCAGTTGGGCATAGGGGAAAGCCGCCTGCGGGTATTTGTACAGGTGCTTCATGTACGAATGCGTCGGCGTGTTGTCGAGATAGTAATAGAGTTCCTTGACGTCTTCGCCGTGGTTGCCTTCGCTGCCGGTGAGGCCGAAAAGGCGTTCCTTGAGGATGGGGTCTTTCCCGTTCCACAAGGTGACGGCAAAACAGAGGCGCTGCCATTCGTCGCTGATGCCGGCAATGCCGTCTTCGCCCCAGCGGTAGATGCGCGAGCGGGCATGGTCGTGCGGAAAATAGTCCCAGGCAGTGCCGCCGGGGGAATAGTCTTCGCGGACGGTGCCCCATTGACGTTCGGAGAGGTACGGCCCCCAATGCAGCCATTTTTTCTGGCCGGCGTAGTGTTCCTGTAAACGGTCGCGTTCAGCGGTATTTTTCATGCGGGTGGTTGTTTTTAATTCAAATGGTACGGCAAAGATGCGGGGGCGGGGAGCGGCCGGAAGGTTACGCGGGTAACATTTCGGTTAAATTCTGCAAATTTTGGGCATAAATAACGGCGCCCCGTCGCTGAGCGTATGCCTGGGTTTTCATCGCCGGGCGGCACACGGGATATGCATGTCCAACAGGGTTAATTTTTCCGGAGGATCACCAGCAACAGTGCGGTACATTTTGCTGTTGGCGAGGACGTCAACAGCGGCATTTCGTTGAAAATCAAGATTTAACGCCCTTGTTGGTGTCCTCGCAGCAATTTCTAAAGTAAAACATTTACGTGTTTTGTCGCATTGCGTCCTGCCGTTTCAACCCCACCCCCAACAGGGAGCGGTTGGGGG
>JBGARJ010000089.1:0-10700 GCA_044230315.1 Saprospiraceae bacterium | reverse complement strand
CGGCCGGTCGACCGGTAAAACGGCCGGGCGCACCTCCTACCACAACGTGCGCGGCCCCTCCAACCTGGGCGACCCGATCCTGGGCGTAGGCACGGAAGAATGGGTGGGTATCAGTTACCTGTTTACCCCGAAAGGATGAAAGGGTGATTTGCCGGAAAAATGCCTGATTCAGGCCAGTGGCTTGGACACTAGATTCTTGCCGGCCAACGCGTTGACACTAAAATCCGCAATACCATGAAATACGTCTTCCTCTTTTTGTCCTGCCTCTGCACAATCCTTGGATGGTCGCAACGCACTTTTGGGCCCATGCGGCCGGAAATCGACGTTACCCTACTGGCGCCGGCCAGCGCCACCACCCGCGCCGTGGTGATCGGCGTCGGCGCTTTCGATAGCCCCGATATTCCTTCGCTGCCCGGCGTGGCCGACGACGCGCGCCGGTTTGCCGACTCGCTGCAACGCGCCGGCATCACTGGCGAGCAGATGATACTGTTGACCGATCAGCAGGCTACTGCCGCACAAATTGCCGCTGCCCTGGATGGGCTGCTCGACCGTTGCCAACCAGGCGACCGCGCCCTGATCTACCTCGGCGGTTATTGGGCCAGGGAGGGACACGGGGATTATTTTATTGCTTATGATGCGCCGCACCGCGTTTTCATGGCGGGTGGCACGATCCCGGCCCACTGGCTGGATGACGTGTTCAACTCCCTGCGGCATGCGCAGGTGCAAACCTCGTTGATCAAACATACCACTGCCCAGGCCGGGTCATTTAAAGATTAGCCTTGTGCCCTGATGAAAACCTGGATCACACTTCCTTTCTTTTTACTGTTTGCCATTAGCCTCTTTGCCCAGGAGAAAGGCGTTACACCCGTGCCGGCCGCAGCCGTAGCGAAGGCGGGCGCCACCCGCGCGGTTGTTATCGGCATCTCCAATTATCAGGATCCCGACATCCCCGACCTGCGTTTCGCCGACCGCGACGCCACCGCTTTTGCCGAATACCTGCGTTCGGCGGCGGGGGGCAATCTCGACGATAGCCACCTGAAACTCCTCCTCAACGAACGGGCTACCACCGCCCAGTTTGCCGCCGCTCTCGATTGGCTCCTCGTGCAATCCAAACCCGGCGACCAAATCATCATCTATTTCTCCGGCCACGGCGATGTGGAAACCAAAACCCTCAATCAAATGGGCTTCCTGCTCACCTGGGACACCCCTGCTCGGCTCTATACCGCCGGCGCCTTTTCCATTTACTACCTGCAGGAAGTTATTGCCACCCTTTCGGTCAAAAACAAATGCAAGGTCCTCCTGATTGCCGACGCCTGCCGGGCGGGCAAACTCGCCGGCAGCGATGTCCAGGGTACGCAAACAACCACCGCCACCCTGGCCCGGCAGTTTGCCAACGAAGTAAAGATCCTGTCTTGTCAACCCGACGAGTACAGTATCGAGGGCGAACAATGGGGCGGCGGGCGCGGCGTATTTTCGTATCACCTGATCGACGGCCTCTACGGCCTGGCCGATGCCAATGCCGACGCCGGCGTCAGCCTGCTCGAAATCGGCCGCTACCTCGAAGACCATGTGACCGCCGAGGCCGCCCCGCACCACCAGGTACCGATGGTGACGGGCAACAAAACCGAGCGTGTCGCAACGGTCGTACCGGCCCTGCTGGCCGAACTGCGCAAATTCAAATCGGGCGAGCTGGCCACCTTTTCGCCGACGGAACAAAAGGGACTGGAAACGGACATCCTGGAATCTGCCGACTCGCTTACCAGGGCCTTGTACCTCGCCTTCCAAACGGCCCTCCGCGAAAAACGGTTTTTTGCGCCGGCAGACGCCTGCGCAGAGGCGTATTTCGGCCGCTTGCTGGCCATACCAGAGTTGGCGCCGCTGCACGACGCCCTCCGGCGCAACTACGCGGCGACGCTGCAGGACGATGCCCAGCAAGCCGTGAACGCCTTGCTGAAAGTCAACGTGCAGGAAGTAACCCGCTCCAACGTGGAAAAAGTGGCCCGCTACCGCGATTGTCCCGCCCAACTCGCCCGCGCCGCCGAGCTCCTCGGGCCGGAACATTACCTGTACGCCACACTGAAAGCGCGGGAGTTGCTGTTCGAAGGCTTGTACACGTTTTTTGCCAATTACGCATCGGATGACCCGGAAAGCGTTTCGGTAGCACTCGAAAAATACCGGCAATCCCTTCGCTACCAACCCGACGCCCCCCTCGCCCATTATTACATCAGCAATTGTTTCGCCCTGAAATTGCGGCAGCCGGACTCGGCGTATGCGCATACCCTGGCCGCCGCGCAGCTGGCCCAAACCTGGGTGCTGCCGTATGCGCACCTGGCGTACCAGTTGTGCCGCTACTACCAACGGTACGACCAGGCTAAAGACCTGCTGGACCAGGCGATGAAGATCGATTCGAACAGCGTAGTGGTTTGGACAGGCTGGGGAGCGTATCACTACTACCAGTACCAATATCCGGCGGCTATTGAGGCCTATCAGCACCTTCTTTCGCTCGACTCGACCAACGCCCTGGCATACACCAACCTCGCCGTGGCCTACGTGGAAACGCAGCAGTACGATAAAGCCGAACCGGTCCTGTTGGCCGCTATCCGGGTCAACCCCCGGCAGTTCAGCAGCCGCTATATCCTGGGCTGCCTGTACGTCCGCACCGGCCGGCCCCAGGAAGCGCAGACACGGTACGAAGAGGCGATCCAAATCAACCCCACGCACGAAGCCAGCCGCGACAGCCTGGCCCGGCTGTACCTGGCCCAAAACAACCCGGCAGCGGCGGAAGCGCAGTACCTGGAAATCACCCGCTACAACCCCGCTTCGGCGTCGGCCTGGTACGCACTGGCATGCCTGGCTGCCCCTGCGGGGCGAACGGACGAGGCGCTCGATTTTCTGAAAAAAGCGCTGGAGGCCGGCAGCGTGGACCCCGAACTAATCCGGCAAGATGTCCGGTTGGAAGCCTTGCGCTCAACAACGGGTTTTCAAGCTTTAATGAAAAAATTTTTTCCTGATGTGTTCAAAGATTGATACCTTTTCTCTCCAGTAAATAGTATTTTTTCATTACATATACTTAAGATCATGAAAAAGCAAATGATGCTCCTGCTTGTCCTTGTTGCGACAGCCCTCCTGCTCCAGCAATCCAAATGCAACAACCAAACGACAACCCGCCAGCGCCAGCAAGACGCTGAGCCCAGTTTTATTCAGGTCCATGTAGCCAGTTACGAAGCGAATACTTCCCTGGAAGATATTCGCGTAACCCTCAAACCGAATACGGGTTCGCCATTCACCTATTTGACCAATGATCAGGGCAATACCGCGCCGATTATCATCAATAACAATGACTCGCTGATCCTGTCTCAAGTGCAAATGTTTTCCGATACCATCGTCATAGAGCAACTGGCGACGGCCAAGCTGATCAATATGTACATGCAGTCGAATGTTTTGCCATTGACGGGTGAGACCTTGTATGGCAGTGTCTATCTGGCGGGCGAGCACACCACGGCCTTTAAAAACATGAAAATATTCAACCTGAACAACCCTGCGGACTCCTGCCGGTCGGATACGAATGGCATATACAACCTTAAAATTGCCAACAGCACGGCCTGGTTCCATGTCGGGTATATCGACGCAAGCGGCGTAACCCCGGATACCACAAGGGTGAAGGTGACGGTAAGCGCAGGCAATTCCACGCGCCTGGATGTTTTCTTCGACGATACGAAAATGGATAACAGGAATCGCCGCGCGCACTGAGTCCGGAGGGTAGCGGTGAAACGATCCGGAAGGAGCCGTTTCAGGAGGTTGCTGCGCAAAAAGGGCGGCAATATACGAGACATGGCGGCGCGGAGCCTGGTACTCCGCGCCGCCGTGTCTCTGTAGTAAATTGAAATAATCGCCAGCGGGAAATGTGCCAAGGAACCGCTTTTCAGTACCGCACGGTCATTTCCTCGTACAGCTCGTTTTGCAATCCCCGCACCTGCATATTCACGATGGGATGTTCGTTTTCCCAGGTGATCCGGAGCAGACCGAAGTTTTTCTTCACTATCATATCGCCGACACGCATTTTGTTGGCTTCGGTGGTGCCGCTGCGGATATGCGTCAGGCCGCTGGAGGTAAAGTCGTAGAGGGGATACGGCAGGCCCTGCAAGTCCATTTTGGAGATTTCGGCCATGTGGCGGTCGCCCGACAGGATGATGAGGTTGTGGGGTTTGGTCTTGGCGATCAGTTGCAGCAGGCGCTTGCGGGAATTGGGGAAGTTGCCCCATTTCTCGTGCGGGTGCTCGTCGGACAACACCTGAATGCTCGAACACAACAGGGTTAGGCTGGCCTCGTCGGTGCTCAACTCATGCTCCAGCCAATGCCACTGGGTCTCGCCCAAAATATCGCCTTCCATATTGGGAATATACCGGCGCTGTTTGGTCGGGTCGGGAATCAGGGTATCCCGGAAGTAGCGGGTATCCATGACAATGATCTTGATGCGTTGGGCGCCTTTGCCGAACAGGTACGACTGGTAGGCGCCGTCGCGCTTGCGCACCGGGGCATTGACGGGTACATCGAGGAAATCCATGAGGCATTTCTTGCTCCCTTTTTTATTGGGCAGGCCCTTGCCGGCGTCATTGGCGCCGTAGTCGTGGTCGTCGTACACGCCGATGATCTGGGCTTTGGCGCGCAATTTTTTGTATTCCGGATTGGTTTTCAGGCGTTTGTAATGCGCGGCAAGCGCGCGCAGGTCGGTGGTGTCGGCGTAGATAATATCGCCCAGCCAAATCCAGAGATTGGGATTGTTGGCGGCGATATCGCCCCACATATTTTGCGGTTTATCGATCTTGTTGCAAGAACCGAAGGTAATCACCGCCAGTCCCTGGGTGGTATCGATCGGTTTGGGCCGGAAAGCTTCCAGGTCGGGAGCATCGAGGTCTGATTCCACGCCCCTGGCTTGCAAATCGGGATGCTGGGCGCGAAGGGAGAAGACAGACAGGCAAAAAAAGCAGTACGCAACGGACAAAAGTTGCGGGAGAACAATTTGATTTTTCATGAATGGTTGGAATACCGGTCGAATAAGTGCAGGTAAATGGTAAACGCCCCATTTGCAAAAATCGTACTAAACAATATTCAAATGCAAATTCGAAGCATCTTAATCACTGGAAAGTACGTCATGCGAACGGGGAAGATTTAAAGTACGACAACTTATCATTCAGTATGGTTACTTCAGTAAAAAAGTGGAATTTACGCCAAAACACTGCAACCGGGTCATGCGTTGATGTATGGCGGATTTGGAGCCCGGGTTATCAGTTTTGAAAAAAAATTTCACGTTTCCGAATCGCTTACCGACATTCTCATGACAATGCCCAAATACATATCCTACTCCACGCTCTTCTTTTTCGTTGTCGCCTTTGGCGCCTGCAACTATACCATCAAGATCAAAGACGGCCGCACCGCTTACGACCGCAAGCAATACGCCACAGCCATCCCCATGCTGGAAAAGGATTTTGGCCGGGCCAAGGTGCGCAGCGAAAAGGGCCAGTTGGCCTACCAGATTGCCGATTCGTACCGCCATAACGGCCAGGATTCGTTGTCGCTGCATTGGTTTTCGGTGGCCTATGAAAACAATTTCGGCGCCGACGCCATGAAAGGTTACGCATACGCCCTCAAAAAAATGGAACGCTACGCCGAAGCCCGGGAGGCCTTCAAAAACCTCGGGATCGAGATCGGCAGCCCCTACGAATTCCGCAAGGAACTTACCGCCTGCACTGTGGCCGAAGACTGGCTTAAAATCGCGCCGGACGCTGGGTGGAAAGTCGAGATCGCGCCGTTCAATTCACCCCAAAACGACTTTTCTCCCGTGTATTACGCCGACGGGCGACTGGTGTTCAGCAGCGACCGCAGCCTCGGCAAAGGCGATGAATCCTATAAATGGACCGGCAATAAGTTCATGGACCTGTTTATCGTCGACCCCGAGGCTGCCAGTGCGCAGGTGTTCGACAACGGGCTCAACACACCCGGCAATGAAGGCACGCTGTGTTTTAACCACAATTTCACCGAGATCTTCTTCGCCCGGGCGGTAGGCGCCTACAAGGGCGACGACCAGTATTGCAAGATCTACTGGGCTGAGCGGGCCGGCGACTCCTGGGGACCCGCCCGGCCCTTGCCGTTCCAGAAAGAAAAGATCAATTACCTACACCCCTGCCTCTCGCCCGACGGCGCCACACTCTATTTCGCGTGCAACGACCCCGACGGCTGGGGCGGGTACGACCTGTGGTCGGTGTTGCGCGACCCAAAGAGTGAAAGCGGCTGGGATGAGCCCAAACTCCTCAGCCGGAACATCAATACCCCCGGTAACGAGGTGTTTCCGACCTTTAGCGGCGACTCGTTGTTTTTTGCCTCCGACGGTCTGCCGGGCATGGGCGGATTCGATATTTTCCGCACTTACAAATCCGACCGCAACGCCTGGGCACCGCCCTACAACCTCAAAGCGCCCATAAACAGCGGCGCCGACGACTTCGGCTTCATCGCCACCGACAGCCCCAAACGCGAGGGCCCGCTCCAACCGGGCGACCTGTTGCGCACCGGATTTTTTACCTCCAACCGGGTGCATGCCAACAGCCGCGGCGGCGACGACATCTACCGCTTCGAACAACGCGTACCGCCGCCCGCACCACCCAAAGTGGACACCGTACCGGCCAGGCCATTGGCGTTTAAATTATTGCTCGACGGCTATGTGCTCGAAAAGATCCGCGCAAACAACGACGATCCCAACAGCAAGGTGTTGGGCCGTAAACCGCTGAACGGCGCAACCGTCCAGATCAACGCCGGCGGCAAAAAACAGACCGTAACCGTAGGCGACGACGGCTTGTTCCACCTTGAACTGGCCGAAAACACCGATTATACCTTCTCCGCCGCACTCGACGGTTACCTGTCCAACAGCGCCAAATTCAGCACAAAAGGCATTGCCCGTGACCCCGCCAACCCCGTGCAAACCTATGAGCTGGAGATCGTGCTCGACAAGATCTTCCGCAACCGCGAAATCGTGCTCGAAAACATTTACTACGACTACGACAAGTGGGATATCCGCCCCGACGCCGAACCTACGCTCAACCGCCTGGCCGACGTACTGCACCAAAACCCGGCGATCCGTATCCAGCTCGGCAGCCACACCGACTGCCGCGGCAACGACAACTACAACCAGGACCTGTCGCAAAAACGCGCCCAAAGCGCCGTGAATTACCTCATCGGCAAAGGCATCGACCCCAACCGGCTCTCGGCGATCGGCTACGGCGAAACACAACCGGCCGTCACCTGCCTCTGCTCGCGGTGCACCGAAGCCGAGCACCAGGCCAACCGCCGGACGACGTTTAAGATCGTGGAGTGAGAAAGGCGAAGTGAAGGGCAGGGGGAGGTGTTCCCATTGCTTAAATTAGCAGATTTCCGAACACCTTTCTCTTTTCCCGGGCTTTAGTCGCTCCAGCATGTGGTGTTCAGGATGATCGATCAGCCGGTTTATCGCAAATGTGGCCACCGCTTAATTTTTCGTCTGTTCCGGGAAATATCTCTTTAGCAAAGCAAACCATTCAGGAAATGCATGCAAAGCCTCTAAGTCCGGATCTTCGCTGACCACCCCATAATCGTTAAAGCCATTTTGAAACGCTTGTTCCAGGTATTGAAATGCTTCAGAGAAGCGGTGTTGGAAACTCCGCAATACTGCCCGATTATAGTACGCATTATCGTAGGAGGGGTCGACAGCCAAAGATTTGTCTGAATACTTTTCTGCTTCGGTAAAACGATGTTCGGTGATGTACAGATAGGCAAGGTTATCATAGGAAGCTACAAAACCGGAATCGGCCTGAATGGCTTTTAAGTATAATTTTTCTGCTTCGGCATTTTTGTTTTGATTCACATATATATTTCCCAAATTGCTGTATGGGATAGCCCAGGTCGAGTCTAATGCAATGGCTTTCAAGTAATTGCTTTGTGCCTCCTCGATCCGGCCTTTTGACTCATAAATAAAGCCCAACGAATTATAGGCCCAACGAAAGTCGGGATGTTCTGCAATGATCTGCAGTAAAATTTCCTCAGCCGTTTTGTAGTCGCCTTTGTTTCGATATACCTTAGCCAGCGCAAAATCGACCAAAAAAGAGTTAGGATGCAGTGAATCAGCTATTGCCAAAAAGGTCAGCGCCAAATCAAATTGTTTTTGTTTGACCAGAGCATCTGTTAATCCAGTATAAGGTAATATCCAACTGGGAGCCAGCTCGCCAGCAAGCACAGCATAATAACGAGCGCTGTCAATTTGGTGGAGGTTAAAACCATATACAAGGCCCATAATGTAGTAGATATGTGGGCAGTCGGTTTGATAATTCAATGATTCGCGCAGGAGTGCCAACGCTTTATTCCCTATGGTTTCGTTGTAATTCTCTTCTTCCTGCAGGTGACAATTGTACCCTTCAAAAAACAGCTGGCGGGCTTTTAGCGTCCGGTAAAAATAGTGCTGAGGGCCGAGCAGGTCCGCTGCACGCGCCAGCATGCGCGGATAGTCGCGGTATTTGTTCAATTTCCTAACGCGCGACAATCCGATTTCACTGAGATTCGATTTCAGCCGGCTGTTCAACGCCTGCTGCGCTTCGTCCTGAAGGGCAGCGGCATACCTGCGGCGCATAGCCGAATAAAGCGGTTCCAGTTGAGGCTCGGCCATCAGGCGTTCGAAGTACGCGTCGGCTGAGCGGTCAGCGGGTTCAAAAAACCGCTTTCCCTTCAATGCCTCCAGGAAGGCAGCATACAAGGTTTGAACCGACGAGTCGACCCTGCTCAACACCTCCGCCTCCAGCCCGCGGTTATCGATGGGCGCCATCGTCAACGGGGCGTCCGACATACTTTTCCGGACATGCGCCAGAAGTCCTGAGTCTACCCGCGCGAGCAGATCCGCCCGATTACCGGTTATCATGGGCAACTGCCTTTGCGGGGATACATCCTCACCCACGCGGTCTTCCAGGTAACGGCCCAGCTCCATCAAGCTCACATAGCCATCGCCGTTGGCGTCTGCTAACCCGTATAATCCGTTAACCAGGTAATAGCTGAACACCCCGCGTCCGCCACCCCATTGTTCTCCCTCCAGGCTGAACTCGGTGGGTTGGCAGGACAGTATCTTTGTCTCGTTGGCAAATTGCCTGGCCAAGGCGGCTGATGTGGCCTGCGGGCCGCCGATAGAATGGCCCGCCAACGCGCCGGAGTGGCAGGCGTCGGTGATGACCAGCGTCTTTGCCTTATTCTGGATTGACAGGGTAGAAATTACTTCCTCCAACATCGGCAAGGCAAAGGTGCCTCCCGCCATGTACACATGTGCAGGCGCATCCCAGCACAAAAGGAAACCGGGTTGCGACAAAGTTTTCTTTTCCAGATCGCCGTGACCGGAAAAATAGATGATTACCCGGTCGCCTTCGTGCGCCGACTCCAACAGCCAATCCAGGGCCACGGCAAATTGCGCGGCGGTGGCTTGCTCGTTGATCAACACCTTGAGGTGCTTGTTGTCCAAAGAACCGCCCGCGGAGTTGCGCAGGAAATTCGAAAACGCTAAAGCGTCGCGATCGGCAAATCGCAGGTCGGGAATCTCAGGGTCTTGGTAGTCGGAGATCCCCACCACCACCGCGTAAGTGGCCGAAGGCGAAGGGCCGGGGGCGGAGGGTACAACCGGCGTGGCGCCCTTTTCCTGGGCACACAGCCCGCTTGCAAGCAGCAGGGCGAGAAGGATCGGTAGATTTTTCATTTTCATCTGTTTTAGCAAAGAACTGCTGCCGGCCGGATTGGGAAGCAGTCCGAATTGATTTTCAGTCTTTTACCTGTTCCGGAAAGTATTTTTTCATCAGCGCATTCCACTCGGGCGATGCTCGCAAAGAAGCGATATTTTGATCGGTATCCAATTGCTTGAAGGTGGCCCCACTTTGGATCGCTTTTTCGACGTAGTCGAGGGCTTCCATGGTGACTTGGGCTTTGGTCGACAAGTCGGCCGTTTTGCTTTCAGTGGCCAGCACGTACGCCATGCCGAGCAGGGCGCCGGTATAATTGGGTTCCAGGTTCAAAACTTTACGGAAATTTTGCCGGGCTTCTTCAAGCCGGTTGGTTTCATAACAAACCATTCCGAGGTGCTTGCGCGGATTGGCAAACGTTGAATCCAGTGCGATCGACTTTTTCAGAGCCTGTTCCGCTTCGGCAAATTCAAGGGTTGACAGATAATTCTTTCCCAGGTTGTTCCAGACTACCGCTCCGGTTGAATCTAATGCGATGGCCTTCCAATACGCCTTGCGGCCCTCCGCAAGATGATTGGTTTCAGACAGGCAAAAACCCAGGTTTATCCACGTTGTTGCCCGACTTGAATCCAGCTGAACGGCATGATCATAAAATTGGGCAGCGGTTTGAAGATCATTTGTCTGAAGAAAGGCGTATGCCGTTTGTTCCCAGGCCTCTAACTGCGTGGAGTCGAGCGCCAGTGATTTTTTCCCCGTTTGGATGACTTTTACATAATCGGCGTACTGAGCAAACACCAGAAAAGCCTTGCGGTAATACGTCAATGCTTCCTCCTTCCGCCCGATAGCCGCCAGAATGTCGGCGTAATTCTGGTAAAGGTCGGCCGGACTTAATCTACTATATTCCGCCTTGCCGGATTCCAACAATTCCAGGGCTTTAATACAGGCAATCTCGCCTTCGGTATATTG
>JBGARJ010000026.1:0-75612 GCA_044230315.1 Saprospiraceae bacterium | reverse complement strand
GTAATTTTGCTCTACAATTTTAAACATTTGACCTCCTGTCTTTTTGGTGTGGTGAGATACCCAAATTTACAGGAGGTTTCTTTTTGCCCATAAAAAAATCCCGAATCTTGGTGATCACCAAAATTCGGGATGACTCATGTTTAGTTTTTGGTGCAATAACCCTGGAAGCAGATCAAAGGAGCAAAATGCCGGGCGACAAAAATTCAGTTCACGAAAGTGCGCCATTTTGAATTGCGGGATAGCATCCCAGTGGGCGCCGGATCAAAACAGGGCGGTTCACCGGACGAGCGGAAGGCAACACTTAGACAGCGCGAAGAAAAGCCAGGAGGGCTTTGAGCGGCTCTTCTCGCTCCAATCGATCTTGATCCTGGAAATGCTACATGTATTACGCCTCTCCGAGGCGATAATTAATCGGGTAATCTATTCCTTTCCAACGTGCGCCTTAACGTATTGCGGGATTGCATCCCAGCGGGCGCAGGATCAAAACAGGGCGGTTCACAGGGAAGCGAGCGGAAGCTGAGCGGCGGCACGTTTATAAACAATACAGGGAAACCCCAATATAAGAGCCCGGCAATGCGCGCAAAACGCAGCAACTGCCGGGCCCCAAATAGTAGTGGTCACCCCCAAAATAGTTATCGCACCCGATCAATGTTCTTCATCCGTGGCGTGCGCGGCATAATCGGCCGTCAGTTTGGCCTGGATATCGCCCGGAACGGCAGCGTAATCGGCGAAAGCGATGGTGAATTTGGCTTTGCCCTGGGTCAGGGAACGCAACGTCGAGGAGTAACGGTGCAATTCCTTCAGCGGTACCCGGGCGCGGATCACCTGGTAATGGCCTTCGGAATCCATCCCCATAATAATGGCGCGGCGCGTTTGGAGATCGCCCATGACATTGCCCATAAATTCGGCATCGCACATGACTTCCAGGTTGTAAATCGGCTCCAGAATTTGCGGCGCCGACATCGGGAATGCCTCTTTGAACGCCATAGTGGAAGCGATCTGGAAGGCCATATCATTGGAGTCTACCGGGTGCATTTTGCCGTCGTAGATACTCACGCGAATATCGCGGCAGTAGGAACCGGTAAGCGGGCCTTCTTCCATTTTGGCCATAATGCCCTTTTTAATGGCATTGATAAACCGGGCGTCGATCACGCCGCCGACGATGGCCCAAACAAATGAAAACTTGCCGCCCCATTTCAGGTCTTCCACTTCAATATTTTTGGCGTTCAGGCCATGTGGTGCGGGCATACCGTCGAAATAAGGCTCGATGCGCATGTGCACTTCGGCAAATTGGCCGGCGCCGCCCGATTGCTTTTTGTGGCGGTAATCGCGATTGGCTTCCTTGGTGATCGTTTCCCGGTACGGGATGCGCGGTTCTTCAAATTCAATATGCACCCCAAAATTTTGCTCCGACTTGATCCGCACAATTTCCAGGTGCAATTCGCCTTGCCCCTGCACAATCGTTTGTTTCAATTCCATGCTTTGTTCGACAAGCAAGGTCGGGTCTTCTTCCTGGATGGAGTGCAGGGCGTTGGCCATTTTTTCCACCTCTGCCTTGCTGGGCGGCACTACCGCCATGCGGATACGCGGCGTGGGGAAGTGTATCCGCTCGATCTTGACATCCGAGCCTTTCGGGTTGAGGGTTTGGTTGCTGTGCGAATTTTTGAGTTTTACGGTACAGCCGATGTCGCCGGCGTGCAATTCATTCACCTGATCGCGGTTTTTGCCCTCGCTTTCATACAGGGTGGAGAATCGCTCCAGGGTGCTGTTGTCGGCGTTGGTCAGCTCGTCGCCGGCTTTCAGGATGCCGGAGTACACCTTAAAGTAGGACACGTTGCCCACCTTGGGTTCGTTGACGGTTTTGAAGATAAACACGCAGGGGCGCGCTTTGGGGTCGCAGGGCTTGGAGCCGCCGCCTTCGAGGTCGGCGGCAGGTCGTTCGGCCGGGCTGGGGCAGATGTCGTGAATAAAGCCCATGATCCGGCCCGAGCCCATGTCTTTGAGGGCGGAAGCGCAGAACACGGGAAAGAACTGGTGGTGTGCCAGGCCAATACTGAGGCCTTTGGCCAGTTCTTCTTCGTCGAGGGTGCCGTTTTCGAAGTATTTTTCCATGAGCCCCTCCTCATTTTCGGCAGCGGCTTCCACGAGGGCATTGTGCATTTCTTCGGCCCGCGCCTGGTGTTCAGCCGGGATGGGTTTCTTTTCGGGCTTACCGCCTTCGGCAGGAAACACATACATTACCATACGCAGGGCGTCGATAATGGCATTGAAGCCCGTGCCCTGGTTGACCGGGAACTGCATGGGCAGCACCCGGTTGCCGAAACGACTTTTAGCCTGTTCCAGGGTTTTTTCAAAATCCGCTTTTTCGTGATCCAGTTGGTTGATGACGAAAAGGGTGGGCGTTTCGAATTTATCGACATATTCCCAGATGAGCTCGGTACCCACTTCCACACCGCTGCGGGCATTGAGCATTACAATAGCCGTATCGGCGACTTTTAGTGCCGTGACCACCTCGCCGACGAAATCGTCGAGCCCGGGGGTGTCGAGGATATTGATTTTGGTGTCTTTCCAGCTGCAGTGCATCAGGCTGGCAAAGAGCGAGTGGCCGCGTTGTTGTTCCAGGGCGGAGTAGTCACTCTGGGTATTGCCTTCGCCGACGCTCCCGCGCCGGCTAATGGCTTTTGCTTCGTAGAGCATGGTTTCGGCGAAGGTGGTCTTGCCGCATCCGGAGTGTCCTACCAGGACCACATTCCGGATTTTACTGGTATCGTAGGCTGCCATATTATAATTTGATGAAAAATATTGTTCGGGCGGTTAATGTAGGCCGCTTTAGGGAATGCGGGAAAAAATTGACGGAAAAATTTCAATATATCGATCAAGTCGCCTTTTCGCCGCGCATTTCGGCCTGTTCCCCCAGGGTCGGAGTGCCCGGAAGCCCGCGCAGCTTCAGGTCACACTGACTGGCGGCGGATCGAACATCCGACGCAGTTGCCGCAGGTCGAGCAATCGAAATACCAGCACGCCGGCGAGCGATGCACCGAAAGCCAGCCCGAATTTTGCCGCCAACGCCAACGCCAGGCCGTTGAAAATAAACCAGTCGGCCGGCACGATTACCGCTGCAAAGCCCAGCGTTTGCGCCAGCCCGCGCGCAGATGGCCGCAGGCGAAAATAGCGCACGCACAAGGCGATCATGGCCACGGCGATAAAAACCTGCGTGCCCAGGGTAGCGGCGGCCGAGCCCAGGGCCTGATACCGCGGAATGAGTGCCAGATTAAGCACGACGTCGAGCAGGATGCCGACCACAAAAAACCGGTTCATCTGCATCAGGCGTTCGTCGGCCGTGAGCAGCGTGCTGAAAATATAGGTCGCACTTACCGGCACAAAGGTCCAGATCAACAGGCCAAGCGTGTCCCAACGGTATGCCGAGGCGCGTTCGGGCATCATGATGTGAATAAGTTCAACACGGGCAAAAAACACGGTCGCCGCCAGCGTGATACTGCCTGCCCAAATCAGTTTGAAACTAACCGACACCAGCGCCCGGATCTCCGCTCCGGTTTTGAGCAGGCGGGCAAACATAGGCAGCAACAGGGAGGCAAACAGATACCCGAGCATGTTGCAGGCATCGAGCAGGCGATAGGCGCCGGCATATACGTCGGCATGCACCTTGCCATCGGGGAGCAGGCGTTCGAGCAGTACGGCGTCGAGCCGGGTGTAGGCCGTCATCAGCAGGATGACGAGCGCGTAAGGGAAGCTTTTCCGGAACAGGAACACCAGGGCAGGGCGCCCGGCGCGCCAGTTGCGGAGCCAGCTGGGCCGGACCGGAAGAGTCGTTTTACGGCGCAGTACCGCGAATACGGTCAAAGCCGTGAGGGCCAGGGCCAGGGTTTGTGCCAGGGCAAATGTTTCGGCGCTGAGGATTTGACGGGGCAGTACCCATAACAACAGGCCGCAGGTGAGCAACATCAAAAACTTATCGAGCGACGAAAGCAGGCTGTCGAGCCGGTAGTGTCCAAGCCCGGAAATGTTGGAGCGCAAAAAAAGAATGCCTTGCGCCAGCACCTGGTTGCCGAGTAAAATGAACAACAACGGCAGCTCACGCCACCCGTAACCCGCCAGCCCCCATGCCGCCACCAGCGACAGACAAATATACCCGGTGCTCAACAAGAGTTTGAGCGCCAGCAAGTTGGGAAAATACTTGGGCAACAGGTGCGGATGCTGGCTCACGTGCCGGTTGTTAAAATTCTGAATACCGAAATCGTTCAGGATTTGGAACAGGTACGTAAAATTCAACAAGGTGAAATACAGCCCGTAATCGCCCAGCGGCAGCCGGTTTTGTACCGTCAGGTCGATGCCAAAAATGAAAAATGGCTTGATCAGCAGGTTGATCAAGACCAGGAACAGGATATTGAGCAAAAACTCGCGGTGCACGGGACAAACGTACGGCAAACTGGGCAGCGACGGAACACTGTGCCCAAGCCACTAGCTCAGCAAGACCTCCATTTCTTCGCGGGTGAGGGTTGGCGTGTCCGCGCCCGTGGCGAAAAAATCGAGCCCCAGCTGCTTTTTGCGCTCCTGCAACTGCCGGATCTTTTCCTCAATGGTGTCGCGCGCGATAAAGCGCAAAGCTGTTACCGGGCGCGTCTGGCCGATGCGGTGAGCCCGGGCAATAGCCTGGTCTTCGGCGGCGGGGTTCCACCAGGGATCGAGCAGAAACACATAATCGGCGGCCGTCAGGTTGAGCCCTACGCCACCTGCTTTGACGGTCATAAAAAACGCCTGCACGTCGGCGGCGGTCTGAAAGCGTTCGACCGCTTTGGCGCGGTCGGCCGCAGCCGTATCGCCCGTGAGCCAGGCATAGGGCTGGCCGCTGGTTTCAAACTGCCTGCGGAACAGTTGCAGGTGTTTTTCAAAGCTACTGAAAAAGAGCACTTTGTGGCCTGCGCGGCGGATAGTGTCCCACTGCGCCAGCACGTCGTCGAATTTGCCGCTGTCGCCAGCGTACTCCGGCTCGGCGAGCACCGGGTGGTTGGCCAACTGGCGCAACCGGGTAAGGGCTTGCAAGGCTTGAAAGCGGGTTTTGGGGTCGTCGAAGAGCGACAGGATTTCGTTGCGCACCGCCGATTTTACCTTTTCATATTGTTTGCGCTGCGCGGCGCTCATTTCGGAATAAAAAACCTGGTCGCTGAGCGCGGGCAAATCGGGCGCTACCTCTTCCTTCGTGCGGCGCAAAAAAAACGGCCGCACGCGGGCAAACAAGCGCTGCCTGGCCACGGCGTCGTTTTGCTTTTCGATCGGCCCCAAAAATTGTTCGCGAAACGAATTGAAACTCCCGAGCGTATCGGGGTTGATAAATTCCATCTGCGTCCACAAATCGGCCAGGGCATTCTCGATCGGCGTGCCGGAAAGCGAAATCTTGCCGCGCCCGCGCAACGCCCGCACTACGCGCGACACTTCCGATTCCCGGTTTTTGATCTGCTGGCTTTCATCGAGCACGATCACGCGCCATTCCATTTTGCCGAGCAGATCGAGGTCCTGGCGCGCGGTATGGTAGGTGGTAAGCACTACGTCGTGACCGGCTATGGCGCGGATATCTTTCATGCGCTTGGGTCCGGTATGGGCGTACACGAACAGCGAAGGGGCAAATTGCGCCAGCTCGCGCTGCCAGTTGAACACCAGCGAGGCCGGCAGAATGATCAGCGCCTGAAGCGGGCGCAGTTCGGCCTGATAGGCCTGAAACAGCGAGAGTTGGGCGCCACCGGGATCTACGGGGTCGGAGCCCGGGGCTGACAGTTCACCTGCGGCCGGCGCGGCCTCGTTCTCTTTCACATGGAGCAACAGGGCGATCGTTTGCAGGGTTTTTCCCAAACCCATATCGTCGGCCAGGCAGGCGCCGAAGCCATGTTGTTGGTGTCCGATCAGCCATTTGACGCCGAGCAGTTGGTATGGCCGCAGGCTGGCCTTTAGGCTGGCCGGGGGTTGGTAAACGATTTGTTCGGGGTCGATCACCGGAAAACCATCCGATTCGGGCGCCCCGTTTTGCAAGACGGTAAACAGGGCCTTGGGCAGCCGCAGGGACTCGCCGTCGGTACGGACTGCGGTGGCCAGTTCGCTGTAGCGCGTAAACCACTCGTCGGGAATCCGGAAAAAGGTGTCGTCGGGCAAGGGGAAATAGGGATCGTGCCGCCGCAGGTAGGGTACGAAAGCCTTGAACGGATACCGGTGTTCGCCGATATGCACCTGCCCCTGCACATCGAACCAGTCGCCCGCTGCCTCGGAACGCACCGAAATATCGGCCGGCAGCAGGGCCAGTGTGCGGCCGTCTACCTGCGGCGCGCCAACGGTGAATCCCGCTTCGAGCAGCGCCTTGAGGTGCCGGTTCAGCCATTGCAGGCAATCGGCCAGGCTGCCGCTGCCGGGGCGGAACAGCCGGTGTTCTTCGCTGAGGTCGTACTGGCGGAGGGTATCCAGGCGGGCTTGTTCGGCGCTGCCGTCGCGGCAAACAAGGTGGACGGTGATTTCACCCGTGTCATCCGCGGGGATATCCAGGCTGGTCACCCGGTCGCGGCGTTCGCCATAGACAAATTCGGCGCCGGCGTAGCCAAATACGGGTTTGAGCAGCCAGGTATTTTCCAACACATTTTCGGTGGGTTCGAGCCGGGTGAACAGGAGCTGACCGGCCGTTTGTACAGCAAAACCATCGGCTTCGATGCGCGTGCGGCCGGCGTTTTTGGCGATGAACTGCCGGAAATAGACGCGCACCTTGTCGGGCGGGATTTGTAGGGTATCCTTTTTCCGGAACGGCCGCACCATGTTGCCGTTGATGCCGGACACCCGGAACAGCGTGTATTGCGCCACCACCCACGCCGGGCTGGTATTGGTCAGCGGCAGCACGTCGTATTCGCGGATGTTCCATTTTTCAGTTTCCGTGCCCAGCTGGAAGCGGTATTCGATACCGGTTTCGGTTTTGTGGAAGGAAAGGTGGGGGATCAATTCGTCGGTCGCCAGCTGCAGCAGCACATCCTTGGCGAGGGTGCGGCGTTCGGCGTCGAGGGTGATGGGCCAACGGTGGCGGACAATTTCGGCCAGAAAAAGATCGAGTTCACGATGGATATAAGCCTCGACGCTCGGCCGGGTTTCAGCCTGGCTGAGCAATTGCAACAACGCGGTAGGGGCTTTGGCCTTGGGCGCCTTGAATTTGGCTTCGAGGTTTTTTGGCGTGAGCGCGTCGACCCAGTCGAACAGCCGCTGCAGGACAGGGGTCAGTTTGATATCATAAGCGGCAATGGTCAGCGGGGTGGCTTTTTGCACCAGGTGGGTCAACTGACCCGTGGCATCCACCTGTACGAGGTTGGCCGATGGCAAATACAAGGTTTCGGTAACCGGATACAGGTTAAAAACAATACGCATAGACGATTCGTAAAATGAGGGGGGGGCAAAAATAAGCCGCGTTTCCAGGAACAGGCAAGAATTATCTTTGGGCTTTGCAAGTCCCTGTGACAGTATGAGAAACCGCTCGTTTGGCGCCGTATTGCTGGTAATTGTCGTTTTCACGGCTATGCGGCTGAATTATTGGAAACCCGGCCAGCCCTCGCCGGGCAACGTGCTCACCTGGGATGCCTTCGGGTATTACCTGGACCTTCCCGGGGTGTTCATTTACCGCGATATCGCCAAACTGGCCTGGCTGCCCGGGGTGCTGGAAAAATACCAACCGACCGGCAACCTGTACCAGGTATCGGAGCTGCCCAGCGGGAACCGGGTGATGAAATACCTGTTGGGGCTGTCGATTTTGTACGCACCGTTTTTCTTCCTCGGGCACCTGGCGGCCGGGTGGTCGGGGTTTCCGCAGGACGGGTTTTCAGCGCCATACGCCGCGGCCGTCGCATTTGGGGCGCTGGTGTATGCCCTGCTGGGGCTTTTGTTGTTGCGACGGGTGCTGCTGCAGTATTTTCCCGAACGGGTGACCGCGCTTACCCTGCTGTTGCTGGGCCTGGCCACCAATTACCCCGAGTATGCGGCTGTTGGTTCCGGCATGACGCACGGTTTTCTGTTCAGTGTGTACGCCCTGTTGTTGTGGCTCATCATCCGCTGGCATACGCAACCCACCCGGTGGTTGGCATTTTTTATCGGCCTGACCATCGGCCTGGCCTGCATTACCCGGCCGACCGAGGGGGTGATGCTGTTTCTGGCGCTGCTGTGGCAAGGCGACGGGCTGCGCAAGGGAACGCTTTTCCGGCAACAACCGGCCCAACTGGGCTGGGCACTGACGGGCGGCTTTTTGGGTATCCTGCCGCAATTGGTATACTGGAAAATCGTGACCGGCGGCTGGATTTACGATGTGGGGTCTAAATTTTTGTTTTTCCGGCCGCATTGGCAGGTATTGTTTGGCTGGGAAAAAGGCTGGTTCGTGTACACACCGATCACCATCCTGATGGCTGCCGGCTTGTTTTTGCTCCGGCGGTACCCGTTCCGCAATGCCGTAATCACCTTTTCCCTGCTCAACGTATGGATCGTGCTCGCCTGGGCTGATTGGCGCTACGGCGCCAGTTATTCCTGCCGGGCCCTGGTGCAGAGTTATCCGGTGTGGGCGCTTGCCTTTGCCGCCGCATTGCAAAAGATACTGGACAGCCGGTTGAAATATGCGTTTTTGGGTCTGTCGGGCTTTTTGATCTACCTCAACCTGTTCCAAATCTGGCAGTACCACCAAACGATCCTGCACTACGACGACATGAACCGCCGCTACTACCAGGCTATATTCCTGAAGGCGCACCCCAGCCCGCTGGACATGTCGCTGCTCGACACCGACGAAATCATCCGGGACGAAAGCGCTTACCAGCTCGTGGCCGCTTTCTCGGTCGATTCCACGCTGGTGTTGAACAAAAATACCCGGTCGAAGGCCGTGCTACTCGACCGGGCGTTGAACCAACTGGAAGGATACCGCGCTGGCAGAGGGCAGCTGCTGCACCTGCGGGCAGAAGTGCAGTCGGCCTGGGGCGCTTTCGACACACACCTGGTCACGACGCTGACCCTCGGCGGCCAGCAAAAACGCAGGGCTTGCCGGATGGAAAACGGCATCTCCGTACCGCAGGCCTGGAATACGGTGGAATACTATTTCCGCCTTCCGGACGCATTCGCCGGCGGGCAATTAACGGTATCGGCCGAAACCAACGCAGGGGAAGATATTTATATCCGGGGGGTCCGTATCATGTTGCTCGAACGGCGGTAAAACGCAGCCGGCCGGCGGATCGCCCGGTGCAAGGGGTACCGGCAGCACACAATTTTGATGGTTTTTCCGGAAAAAAACGGATGTTTGTCCGAAACACAGCCCACACAATTTTTCCTGAAAAGTACTGCAATGAACGTTTTACGCCCTGTCCTGCTGACGGCAATGACCTGCCTGGCATGGTTCCTGCCTGCCCAAACGACGTTGAAGAGCCCCGACGAATTTTTGCCGCACCGGCTGGGCGAGCAATTCACCCCGCATCATCTGCTCACCGATTACTTCGAATACCTGGCCGCAAATTCCCCGGCTACGATGCGGCTCGAGCGGTACGGAATGACCAACGAAGCGCGCCCCTTGCAGGTGGCGTTTTTTTCAGCGCCGGAAAACATGGCGCGCCTGGAACAAATCCGCCAAAATAACCTGCGCCTGTCCGACCCCACGGCCTACCCCGCCGCGCCGGCCCAGAACACCCCGGTCGCTATCGTATGGCTGAGCATGAGCGTACACGGCAACGAGCCCTCCGGCTCGGAGTGCAGTATGCTGCTCGCCTGGCAATTGGCCAGCCAAACCGACCCGGAGGTACAAAACTGGCTGAAAAACACCGTAGTCATCATCGATCCTTCCCTCAACCCCGATGGGTACGACCGCTACACCCATTGGTACCGCGGCGTCAGCAACCGGTTGAAGAACCCGCGTGGCGACGCCCGCGAACACCATGAGCCCTGGCCCGGCGGGCGTGCCAACCATTATTATTTCGACCTCAACCGCGACTGGGCCTGGGCCACGCAAGTCGAAACCCAGCAGCGCCTGGCAGTTTATCAACGCTGGTTGCCGCAGGTGCACGCCGACCTGCATGAACAGTATGTAGACAATCCCTATTACTTCGCCCCGGCGGCCGAACCAATGCACGACTACATCACGCCCTGGCAACGCGAATTTCAGACGCAGATCGGGCAAAACCATGCCCATTATTTCGATCAGAACGGTTGGCTCTATTTCACCAAAGAGGTATTCGACCTCTTCTACCCGTCCTATGGCGATACTTATCCGATGTTCAACGGCGCTATCGGGATGACCTATGAGCAGGCCGGCCATTCTACTGCCGGGCGCGCCATTATGACCAATAACGGCGACACCCTCACCCTCCGCGACCGCATCCAACACCACCTCACCACCAGTCGCTCCACCATTGAGATGGCCAGCAAAAATGCGCGTGCGCTGGTGGATAATTTCCACAACTATTTCGAGCGCAGCGCCCGGCAGCCACAGGGACCCTACCTGGCCTTCGTGATCCGCGGCGCCAATGATCCCAACCAGATCAATGCGCTGTGCCGTTTGCTCGACCGGCACCACATTCGTTATGGCCGGGCCGGCGCCGACGTGCCCGGCCTGAAAGGGTTCAATTACTTGCAAGGCAAAGAAACCAGCCTCGACCTGCAACAAAATGACCTGGTCATCAGCGCCTACCAACCGCATTCCGTACTGACGCAAGTGCTGTTTGAACCCGAGCACCACCTGAGCGATTCGCTGACCTACGATATCACCGCCTGGGCGTTGCCCTATGCGTATGGCCTCGAAGCTTATGCCCTGAAACAACGGCTGGAACCCAAACGCCCTTTTGAACCCTACAAGGCGCAGGAAGTGAAACTGGCGGCCCCTACTTATGCCTGGTGTGTGCACCGGCGCTCCATGGCCGAGGCGCGATTTTTAGCCATCTTGCTGAGTAAAGGCGTAAAGGTGCGGTACGCTATGAAAGCCTTCAACCTCGCCGATCAACACTTTGAAGCCGGCGCACTCGCAATCACCCGGGCCGACAACCGCGACTTAAGCCCCGATCTCGACGAGGTTGTGAAAGCCGCCGCCAACGACGCCAATGTGCCGCTCTACGCCATCTTCAGCGGCTGGGCGGGCAATGGGCGCGACCTCGGGTCTGAAAACTTTGTATCGATCAACAAACCGGAGGTGGCCCTGGTGTACGGCGACGATGTGGACGACAATTCCTTCGGCCATACCTGGTATTTCTTCGAACAGGAACTGGGGTATCCGCTTACGCCCGTTTCGCTCGAGCAACTCAGCCGGATGCGCCTGAGTGATTATACCAGGCTCATTTTCCCGAACGGTAATTATAACCTCCCCGATCCCACTGTCAAGGTAGTGCAGGAATGGGTGCGGCAGGGCGGCCGGTTGATTGCATTCGATGGCGGGGTAAAAGCCTTTGCCGATAAAGAGGGGTTCGACCTGAAAAGCAAAGCGGAAGCCAAAAAAGACTCTACCGCCGGAGTGCCAAAACCCTATCAATCGCGCGAACGCGACGCCATCAGCGATCTGGTGCCGGGAGCCATCGTGCAAGCGGAGATCGACGGCACTAATCCGCTGGCTTTCGGACTGTCGGGGGTCTATTTTTCGTTGAAAACGACGGCTAATTTGTTTGAAATCCCGGCCAATGCCGCCAACGCCATCTGGTTGGGCGACCAGTTCCGCACCATCGGTTTTATCGGCAGCCGCCTGCAACCGAAGCTGAAAAACACGCCTGTGGCCACTGTTCAAAAAATAGGCAGCGGCGATGTGGTGTACCTGATAGACAATCCGCTGTTCCGGTGCTTTTGGCAACAGGGAAAGATGCTGTTTGCCAATGCGCTGTTTTACTGATACGTTGCAGCGGAGGGTTGCGGTGGCAGGAAATGCCCCACCCGGAGCACACCGGACCCGGGGGTCAACCGAAATTTTGGCGTCCGGTAAATGCCAGCCGCCGGATCGGCTCAGCCGTTGCGTCTTTGAAATTTCTACACCAATACCCCCTTTCTCCTTCACCCGGCCAGCGTCACATTTTTTGTCTCCGTAAAAAACCGCATGGCTTCCCAGCCGCCTTCGCGGCCCACACCCGACTGCTTCACCCCGCCAAACGGCGTCCGCAAATCGCGCAACAGCCAGCAATTGACCCAAACGATACCCGCCTGGAGTTCGGCGGCGAAGCGCTGTGTGCGGCGCAGGTTGTTGGTCCAGAGCGTGCTGCTGAGGCCGTAAGGCACGCCGTTGGCCAGGGCCAGCGCTTCATCGTCGGTATCGAACGGCTGGAGCGTGACGACGGGGCCGAAAATCTCCTCCTGGTTGGTGCGGCACTCCAGCGGCAGGCCTTCGATCACCGTGGGCGCGATATACCAGCCGCCGGCGAGCCGCCCGGGCAAGTTCAGCGCATGACCGCCGCACAGGATGGTCCCGCCTTCTTGCTTTGCCAGTTCGATGTACGACAGGACTTTGTCGAAATGCATGTTCGATACCACCGCGCCCAGGCGGCTGGCGGGGTCGGCGGGATCGCCCACCCGCATGGCTTTTACGGCCGATACAAAATCGGTTTTAAATTTTTCGTACAGCGGGCGCTCCACGTAGATCCGCGATCCGCACAGGCAAATTTGCCCCTGGTTGTTGAACGAGGAGCGGAGCGTGGTCTCCAGCATCAGGTCATAGTCACAGTCGGCGAAGATCAGGTTGGGGTTTTTACCGCCGAGTTCGAGCGAGAGTTTTTTGAACATCGGCGCGGCGATGCGTGCGATCTCGGCCCCGGCCCGGGTGCTGCCGGTAAACGATACGGCTTTTACCTGCGGGTGCCGCACGATGGCCTCGCCGGCGCGGGGCCCCAGGCCGTGTACGATGTTGAACACACCGGGCGGGAGGCCGGCGGCTGTGCAGATTTCGCCCAGCAAATAAGCGGTATACGGCGTCACTTCGGAGGGTTTGCCGATCACGCAGTTTCCCGCGGCCAGGGCGGGCGCTACTTTCCAGGTAAACAAATACAAGGGCAGGTTCCAGGGCGAAATGCCGCCTACCACGCCCAGCGGTTGGCGGAGGGTATAACTCAGGGCGCCCGGCATGTGGTGGCTTTCAGACGCAAAATGCAGCAAGGCCGTGGCAAAAAACTTGAAATTCAGCGCCGCACGGGGAATATCGACGCTGCGGGCCGTGGCGATGGTTTTGCCCGAATCGAGGCTTTCGGCTTCGGCCAGCCGGTCGAGGTTGGCCATTATGCCGTCGCTGATAGCGCGCAGGATATCATGGCGTTGCTCCGGCGGCATGGCCGCCCAGGCGGGAAAGGCAGCCGCAGCGGCCTGCACGGCGGCCTCCACATCCTCCGGTCCGGAGTCGGGGATTTTGCCGTACACTTCCCCGGTGGCGGGGTTCACATTGTCGAGGTATTGCCCGCCGGCAGGCGGAACAAATTGGCCGTTGATGTAATTTTGAAGGATAACCATGATCGGGCGCCGTCTTTTGGCGGCAAAGGTACGGATCGGCCGACGTTGCGCAGCGGTTCCTGCCGTTAGGCGAATTTTTAGCCCTGGAAAAGTAGTTTTTTTGACGTTTCGCCGATTAAAGCAAAGTTTCCCATGTAATCGTTGCGAAATTGCCGGCCGCTAAACGAAAAGAACCCAATCATGATTCTATCTATTCAAGATGTGGTCAAACGGTATGACAAATACACGGCTGTCGATCACGTGACGTTCGATGTGCCAAAAGGCAGCGTATTCGGATTGTTGGGGCCCAATGGCGCCGGCAAAACCTCCCTGATCCGGATGATCACCACCATCACCGGCCCCGACGAAGGCACGATCCGCCTCGATGGCGAAAAGATCAACGAGCGCACGCCCGAACAGATCGGCTACATGCCCGAAGAACGCGGTTTGTACAAAAAAATGAAGGTGGGCGAACACCTGCTCTACCTCGCACAACTCAAGGGCCTGTCGGAGGCCGAAGCCAGAAAAGAGATCAAGCACTGGTTCACCAAGTTTGAGATCATGGATTGGTGGAACAAAAAAGTGGAGGAACTCTCCAAAGGCATGCAGCAAAAAATCCAGTTTATCACCACCGTGGTGCACAAGCCCAAACTGCTGATCCTCGACGAGCCCTTCAGCGGGCTCGATCCCATCAATACCACGCTGATCAAAGACGAGATCCGCCAACTCAACGCCGCCGGCACAAGTATCATCTTCAGCACACACCGGATGGAACAGGTCGAGGAGATGTGCGACCATATCGTACTGATCAACCGGGGCAAAAATGTGCTGTACGGCGAGGTACAGGCGATCAAGAACGAGTTTAAACAGAACCTGTTCCGGATCGAAACATCCAGCAAATTGCCGGACGATTTTGACCAGAAATTCCAGGTGGCCAGCCGCCCCGACGGCGCAGTCACGGTGCAACTCGAAGACGACAGCCGCAGCAATGACCTGCTGGGATATCTGCTCCAACACAACGTGCGCATCACCAAATTCGAAGAGATCCTCCCCACCTTCAACGAGATTTTTATCCGCCGGGTCGGCGAAACCCAGGCGTAAGCGCCACAGCCACCTCCCCAATCCGTGTTCACTGCTAACCCAATTGTCTTATGCATAAATTAAAACTCATCATTCGCCGCGAATACCTGACCCGCGTTCGCAAGAAATCGTTTATCATCGGAACCCTTCTGGCGCCGGTGGGACTGCTGGTCTATTTTCTGGTCATCGTTGGCCTCACGAAATACCAGGGCGGTGGCGAAATGAAAGTTGCCGTGCTCGACGAAGCCAAAATTGTCGGCACGATCCCCGATGAAAAAGGGGTGCGTTACGTGCCAGTAAACGACAAGACCCTGGATCAACTCAAAACGGCGGTCACCGACGGCCAGTACGACGGGGTGTTGCGAATACCCGTCCTGGCCAACCTGAAACAAAAAGACCTGACCATTTTCTACTACTCGGATAAAAAAATAGCCCCGGAGAAGCGCGACCTGATCGAACACCGCATTGCCGGCAAGGTGCGCGATTTTAAGATCGACTCCCTGCACCTCGACCGGGCCAGCCTCGAAAACCTGGAAACCGCGGTATCCATCGATCCGGAAAACATTACCGATAAGGGCGAAGATGAGAGCAAATACACCATCGGCGTCGGCCTGGCCATTGGGGGTATCATGGCGTTTATCATGTTTTTCATGGTGATGATGTACGGCCAAATGGTGATGCGCTCCGTCATGGAAGAAAAGACCAACCGGATCGTGGAAGTCATGATGTCGAGCGTACGCCCCTTCGAACTCATGCTCGGCAAGATCATCGGCGCCGGAGCCGTCGGGCTCACACAAGTCATCGCCTGGATCATCCTGAGCGGCGCGGTCATGTTTTTGCTACCCTTTTTGGTCGATGTAGACCCCCAGCAAATGCAACCGCCTATGGCTGCGGCTGGTCAGGCGACCATCGATCCCGAAATGGCCCAGGGAGAGGCTTTTCGCATCTTTTCCGAACTCGGCCGGCAAAACTGGACCCTCCTGGTCGGGTCATTTATTATCTTTTTCCTGGGGGGCTACTTCATTTACTCCTCGTTGTTCGCAGCGATCGGCTCGGCTATGGGCGACGATTACGGCGAAGGGCAGGCGCTGGTATTACCGGTTACCATACCCATCATTTTGGCCTTCTACATCGTTGCCTTCGTGGGTATCCGCAACCCCGACAGCGGTCTGATGGTATTTGCTTCTATGTTCCCGTTGTTTTCTCCCATTGTCATGCCATTCCGAATGGCCTTCAGCCCGCCCATCTGGCAGGTAGCGCTCTCGCTCATCCTGGTGATCGCCGCGGCCTTCTTCTTCGTGTGGCTGGCGGGGCGCATCTACCGGGTAGGCATATTGCTGTACGGCAAAAAAGTAACCTTTAAGGAAATCGGCCGCTGGTTGTTTTACCAATAAGGTCGTTTCAAAAATTGGACTGGACAGGATCAACACAATTGAAGGGGCTTCGATTGCCTGGCAAGGAAGGGCTAAAGATCATGGAGCCCCTGTTGACCCTGTCCAGTACCTTTTACACCCCATTCCACCGCGCCCAATCTTCCTCCGTATCCACATCCGACAATTCGGGCAGCAGAAAACAGGTTTTTCCAAGTCCCTCCATCGCTGCTACCGTTTGTTCCCGTACCGATGCCGTACTCCAGGCAATCTCCTGAAACACAGCAGTCTCCAGGCTTCTCATTCCCAGCAAATAATACCCGCCATCCGAAGCCGGGCCGAGTACAAAATCGAACGAATCCAGCTGCCGGAAGGCATCGTCCAATACCGCAGCACTCAAGGCCGGGCAGTCGCTGCCAATGATCACGACCCGGCCGGCGCCGGCAGCAAACGCCCGACGAAACGCGTCTTCCATCCGGCTGCCGAGATCGTCGCCCGATTGTACAAACTTCCGGAATCCGGTTTCAGGCCAGTCATCATCGACGACAACAGCATCGGAATAAAACAACCACCGTTCAACGGCTGTATCCAATGCGACAGCCCGGGTTTTGCGGAGCAACATAAGGTATATACGCAGCGCTTCCGAATCGCCCAATGTGCGCGCAATCCGGGTTTTTACCGCGCCTAAACGCGGGTTTTTGATAAAAACGAGCAAGACATTTGCTATCATGCAGTACCATAAAAGGTTGAAAGATATGATCTTTACCAGTCATGCTCGCGACAATACCTTTGGTCAAAATACCTGTCAAAACAAACATGACTATGCTCAAATATCTCTCCGGCTTTTCAACAATCCTGCTGGTCCTGCTCGGTGTCACCTCCTACCAGTCCTGCACCAGAGAAAGCGTACCAGTCAACGAGGCCAGCTTTGCGATCAGCTCACCCTTGGAAGGCCAGCTCGTTCATTTGGGTGAAACGGTGTCCATTAAGGCTGTCCTCACGGGGAAAGAATACCTGCACGGTTGGGCAATCGAAATCCGTAAGAAAGCCGATGGCTCTGTGCTTTATGAAAAATCCCTGCACACGCACGGCCAGTCGCTCCATATTGATGAGGCCTGGTCCAACAATGTTCCGGGTAACGCCGATCTGGTGCTGGAAGTGTTTGCACAATTGGACCACGACGGCACCATGACCTCAACTACGGTAAACCTGCATTCGCAACCCTAACGTTCGGGAGGCTGAAATGAACGAGCGTCCGGCTCCTGCCCGGCCAGCAGCCACACGCCTGCTCAGCGTTAAAATTTTGTTAGTGAATCAACGTTCCGGCTACCGGGGTACGTTACAAGAACAGGGTTGGAGTCCAGTAATGAAATTCCAACCATATCAACCGTCTGAAAAATAACCATTGTAAAGCCTAAGCCTGTAACCCTATGCAAAAATGTACCCTGACGGCCCTGTTCGTGGCGAGTCTTAGCCCGCTTTTTGCGCAGCATGCCCGCACCGTTGAAATCAACCGGCAATCTACCGTCCCTACCCTCGACGGCCAACTCACGGATACCTGCTGGCAAGGCTTGCCTCCGCTGGAAGCATTTATTACATCCACACCGGTTTTTGGTCGGTCGCCCCTATGCAGTACCACGGTTCGGCTGTTTTATACCGATGATGCACTATGGATAGCCGCTTATTGCCATGACCCTGAAGCGACCAGTATCCGCCGTGACCAGGGCCTGCGCGACGGGGCACTTACCGGCGACTGGTTCCAGGTCCGGCTCGATACCTGGAACGACGATCAGCTCTCGTTCGATTTCACCGTTACTGCCGCAGGCGTTCAATCGGATGCCCGGCAATTGGGCGCCAACTGGGACGCCGCCTGGCAAAGCGCGGTAACCGATCAATCCGATGGCTGGAGTTTGGAAATCCGCATCCCATTCACGGCGTTGCGCTTTCCGCGCCGGCAGGATCAAACCTGGGGCTTGCAATGCGTTCGTTTCGATCGCAGCAGCGGCGAGCTATCCACGTGGAGCCCCCAAAACCCGCTTGTCGGCGATGCCGTGCTGCAATTCGGCGCTATCACGGGTTTACACGACCTGCACCAGGCGCGGCGCCGTTCGCTGGCGCTGCATTCCAACACGAAGTTTAACGTGGAAACCGGCCCGTTTGGCAATCCCTCGCTGGTGCAATCGATCGGCGCCGATGCCCGGATCGGCCTGAATGAAAGTGCCACGCTCGATTTTACGCTGCTGCCGGCCCGGCAACTCGAAATAGACTGGGGCTCGATCCTGCAACCAATCCGGACGGAAATCAGCGGAGATGTTGAACTCCCCGAGCCCCGGCAACTGCTGGAGGAAGAGCGCGATTTGTTTGAGAAAAACGGCGGAATCAGCTATGCGCCGCAGCTCTACGGCGGACTGTTTGCCTGGCGCGCACCCGTGGATACCGGGGAGCTGATCCTGAAATTTACCTCGTCCAAATTGCTGCAAGCGACCAAATTGAGCGCCCGAACCAAGGGGAACTGGCGCTTCGGGGTGTACAACGCCTTATTGGGGCCGGTCGGGCAGGAAGTCGTCAACCCGGATAAACAGGAAGTGCGCAAAGAGACCCTTCAGGCAGTGTCCGATTACAACTTCCTCGCCGCCGAATACGTGCTGCCCAACAATAGTTTTGTGCATATTTCGAACGGCAGTACCCTGGCAGGGCCCGGGGTAGCGTCGGCGCGCCCTCAACTCCGGTTGCGGTTGCGCGATGCTTCCAATACCTATGAACTGGCCGGCAGTACCCTGTACCAGTACACGAAGCTAGACACCAATACGTACAGCGGATACCGGTACAACTGCTCGATCGCCCGGATCAACCACCGCTGGGGCTGGTCGTTGTCGCACAACCAGGGATACCGGACCCTTGCACAGCCGGATAACGAGCCGGCGGCGCCCCAATTCTCCAGTTCACAAGCCTACCTCAACTACCGCGATTTCAGGCCGTATTGGATATTTCAAAATATCACGGCCGCCGCGGGGGTCGACGTGGTTTGGCGACTAACCCCGGCCTATCGGAATAACTGGAATCTGAACGCCGATTTTTCGGGGTTGGATGGACATTTCCGACGGTATTACCTCTCGATGTCGGCAAGGCCCTACACCTCCCTGAAGCGCTATGGCATTGGCGGCGCGTACATCGACCAGGAAGTGGCGCCGATAATCAGCGGGGCATTCCAATTTACGGCCGACAGTCGCAAGCGGCTCATCTGGAATTGCAGTCTGTTTGGTACCACTTCGCTCAAAGGCGAATATCCCGGCGGGCAGGCATCGGTGGGGGCGACCTGGGTGCCCGGTTCCCGGATCAGCCTCGAAGCCGGTACCGTTTGGCAGGGTTATTTCCAAACCTTGGCCCTGCTCACCGTACCCGGGCAATGGGTGTTTGAGCGCTACACTTCCATGTTCGGCCAGGGCCGGTTTGGCGTCAACTGGTATCCGGTCAAACAATTTCGCCTGTTTGGCATGATCAATCTGACGGGCAGCCAGCGCTACGGCCGCGAAGCCGTGGAACTGCAATCCAGCGGCGAACTCACTCCCGTAAACATTCCGCTGCCGGCGTACGACCGCAACCTACAGGGCGAAATCATCCTGGGACTGCAATGGTTTTTTACCCCTCTGAGCCAGATCCGGTTTGAGCACGTCTTTGGACCGGATAATTCGTTTGCGCTACTCCCCGTGACCAGTTTCCCGGGTCGGTTTTCCGAAACTAACCTGTCTGTGATTTATTTTTTGAATTAACGTTGCAGGGCCAAACCCGGGGCAATTTCAAAACACGCTGTTTTTCAAGCCTTAACCGCAAACAGACGCGCAGCCGCCGTTTGTGGATAAATTCACCCGGTTTCGCCCTGCACAGTCCGCCGAACAATCGTACTTTTGCAAGGCATGAGCCAATTTATCGTTTCTGCCCGCAAGTACCGCCCGCAACGTTTCGAGGACGTAGTGGGCCAGCAGCACGTCGCCCTGACCTTGAAAAACGCCCTGGCCACCGACCATGTGGCGCATGCGTTCCTGTTCACCGGGCCGCGTGGCGTGGGCAAAACCACCTGCGCGCGTATCCTGGCTAAAATCCTGAACTGCGAAAACCTCACCAAAGACCACGAAGCCTGCAATACCTGTAGCTCCTGCAAAGCCTTCAATGACGACGCCTCCTGGAATATCTTCGAACTCGACGCCGCTTCCAACAATGGTGTCGACCACATCCGGGCGCTCGTCGATCAGGTGCGCGTACCGCCGCAACGCGGCAAATACAAGGTGTACATCATCGACGAGGTGCACATGCTCTCGCAAGGCGCGTTCAATGCCTTCCTGAAAACCCTGGAAGAACCGCCGCCCTACGCCATTTTCATCCTGGCTACCACCGAAAAACACAAGATCATCCCCACCATTTTGTCGCGTTGCCAGATCTTCGACTTCCGGCGCATCGGGATAGCCGATATGGTACTGCATCTCAAACAGATCTGTGAAAAAGAAGGCATCGAAGCCGAAGAGGATGCGCTGCACATCATCGCCCAAAAAGCCGACGGCGCCCTGCGCGATGCCCTGTCCATATTCGACCGCATCACCAGTTTTGCCAATAAAAAGATCCGCTACGAGGATGTCATCGAAAACCTGAACGTCCTCGATTACGATTACTATTTCCAACTCACCGATGCACTGCTCGCCGAAGACGCACCGGCCGTGCTGAACCTGTTCGACCAGATCCTGCGCAAGGGTTTCGAGCCCGAAGTATTTTTGACCGGCCTGGCCGAGCACCTGCGCAACATCCTGGTGTGCAAAGACGAGGCCACCCTGGTCCTCCTCGAAGTAGGCGACAGCCTGCGCGAGCGCTACCGGCGGCAGGCTGCTTTGGCGCCGGCCTCGTTCCTGCTTTCAGCGCTGAATATCGCCAACGAATGCGATGTGCATTTCAAAATGGCGCGCTACAAACGCCTGCACGTCGAGATGGCCCTGCTGAAAATGTGTTACCTCAACCGGGCCGTTTCCGCAGCAGGAATTCCGGAAAAAAAAACTTCTAACGTAACGCCCGGCAACAGTAGCCCGGTGGCCAAGCCCAGCGGCCCTGGCGCCAGCAACGCCCAACCTACCGAAGTGCCCGCTCTACTGCCGCCAAGCCCGCAACGCCCGGCAGCCGTCGCCGAATCCAACGCCGCCGAACTCAGCCAGGAAGCCATGGCCAGCCTCAAAACCGAACTGCGGTTGGGCTTGAAGCGGGCCGACAAAGTATCGCTGCGGCTCGAAGATTTCGAAGAAGCTGTGGCCGTGGAAGAAGCGGAAAAAGCCGCACGCGAAAGCCGACTGTCGTTGGAAAATGCCCAGGCCGAATGGGTGGCTTTTGCCGAACTGCACCCTTCTCCGACGCTTCGACAGGCCATGACCGGCGCCGATCTGCGCCTCGACGACAAAACCCTGGTGGCAACCGTCGGACTCAGCGTGCACCGGAGCCTGATCCAGGAAGAATTCACCCGCCTGCTCGACGCCCTGCGCGCCCGGCTCCACGACTCAGCGCTTAAAATCCGGATCGAAATCGATGAGGCTAAGGCGGCCGAAATGCAAGCGGCCGCCCAACCCAAAAAGCCACTCACGACCAAAGAAAAGCTGGATAAAATGCGCGAATTGAACCCTCTGGTCAATGATTTGTTGCAACGATTCGATTTGAAACTGGACGAGTGAAAGTTCGAAGTTTGAAGCGGCATCGTACTGCTCCCTGGGGAATTTCCCGAATACGAACTTCAAACTTATTTTGAAACTGTCCGCCCGGTAACATTTCAGTCTGGAGGCTGCGGCCAACTTTGCCGGCAAAAAAAGCATGACAACCACCCTGCATCTTCCATCAACAAGTCACCCGCCCACACCACGCCATCCATTCATGCAAGCACTCTGGCACCTGGAAAACATCGATGTGACGCATATTCTTTGTCCAAACAAGCTCGGTGATAAAGACCGGATGGCCCATCACGTGCACCGCAGTTTTGCCAAAGGCGAGACGTTTTTTGTGCCGGACGATCTGGCCGACCGCATCTTTTTTATCACCGAAGGCCGGGTCAAGATCTCTACCATGAACGAAGAAGGCAAAGAGATCACGAAGGCCATCTTGGGGAAAGGCGAGGTTTTCGGCGAGCTGGCGCTCGTCGGGGAAGAACGCCGGCGTGACTGGGCCACAGCCCTCGAAAACACTGCCGCGTGCGTGGTCACCCTCGATGAATTGCACGAGCTCATGCGCGAACGGAGCGACCTGAACCTGTTCTTCATGCGCATTTTCGGCATTCGCCAGCTGGAAATGGAACGCCGCCTGGAATCGCTGGTGTTTCGTGACAGCCGCAGCCGGATTGTCGAATTTTTAGTGCAACTCACGCAAGCAAAAGGGCAGCGCGTCGGCTACGAATGGGTCATCCGGAAGCCCATCACCCACCAGGAAATAGCCAATCTGACCGCTACAAGCCGTCAAACCGTCACGACCACGCTCAACGATCTGCGTTTCAAAAAACTCCTGACGTTCAACCGCTCGCGCCTGCTGGTGCGCGATTTAGACGGGCTCGTGGCAGAAATCCGTCCGTGAAATATCCATCTTTGCGGCCGATTGATCTGCCATGTACCATATACTCAAGCCTGTTATTTTTCTCCTCCCACCCGAAGCCGCGCATCGTTTTACCGTCTTTTTTCTGGATGTGGCTGCGAGAGTCGCACCCCTCCGACGCTTGCTCCGGCATTGGTATGGTATGTCCGACAAGCGCCTGGAGCGGAGCGTTATGGGCTTACCGTTCAACAACCCGGTCGGCTTGGCCGCGGGCTTCGACAAAGATGGCAAGCACATAGCAGGCCTTGCCTGCCTGGGCTTCGGATTCATTGAGGTGGGCACGGTGACCCCCCAACCGCAGGCCGGCAATCCCCGCCCGCGCCTGTTCCGGCTCCCGGCCGACCGCGCCCTGATCAACCGCATGGGCTTCAACAACGAAGGGTTGGACGCCCTGGTGCTGCGACTCAAACGGCTGCGCCAACACGGCCTGCCCGAAGGGTTGCTCATCGGAGGCAACATCGGTAAAAACAAAACCACCCCCAACGATCAAGCGCAGGCCGATTACCTTCGGTGTTTCGAAGCGCTGTACCCGTACGTGGATTACTTTGTGGTCAACGTCAGTTCGCCCAACACCCCCGGTTTGCGCGAACTCCAGGAAAAAGAGCCTCTCACCCGGCTGCTGCTGGCCTTGCAGGCCAAAAACCGCAGCCACCCGGCGCCCAAACCGCTGCTGCTCAAAATTGCCCCCGATCTCAGCGATGCCCAGTTGGATGATATTGCCGGGATCATCGGCACAACCGGCCTCAGCGGCGTAATCGCTACCAATACAACGGTGAGCCGGACCGGGTTGAGCACACCGGCCCACACCGTGGAAGCGATCGGCGCCGGTGGCCTCAGCGGCGCGCCCGTGCGGGATCGCGCCACAGCGGTAATTCGATATTTGCGGGAGAAATTAGGACCTGAGCCGGTGATCATTGGCGTTGGCGGGATCGATTCGGCTGCAACTGCACAAGAGAAACTGGCGGCAGGGGCCAATTTAGTACAAGTGTACACCGGGCTGGTGTATGCGGGGCCAGGATTGGTTCGTCAGATTTTGGAGGGCTTAGTCCGATAGGCGTACCGGATTTTCCTGCCATGAGAACATGGCAGGAAAATCCGGTACGCCGCCAAATGAATTAGGGAATGACAATTGCCGTTGCACGCATCCCACCCCCGGTTTCCAACTGTAAAATAACCCGACCAGCCGGCAGCCCGGCCGGCAAGTCAAGGGTCAGCGTTTGTCTGCCTGCAGCAACAAGTTGGGCCGGGTAGGCGTATAACAGGCGGCCATCGGCGCCTACTAACCTGAATAGGCAGGTTTGCGCCCGGCTCAGGTCGAGGAGCAGGTTAACCGGCGTTCCGGGGAGGGCTGGATTGGGAAACACCCGCAAATCGTTTAGCCCGGCATCAGCGGCTTGCGTGCCAACTACTGTTCCAACATTATACCGCGCCAGGGCAAACTGGCTCAAATTGCTAACGGTGGCGTATCCACCCAATATGATCTTGCCATTGGACTGCAGGCCCAGCGTCTCGCCCCAGGCCTTGGTGCCGATGACCGAGGTAACCTTTCCTCCGGTGCCGAACGAATTGTCGAGCACGCCGTTTTTAGTCAACCGGGCCAGGGCAAATTCGCGGTTTGCGCCATTTAGGGTGACGCCGCCTACCAAAATCTTCCCATCGGATTGAATGGCGACGGCTTTCGCCTCATCAAATGTGGCGTTGAATGAAAAAGTGATCCCGCCGTTGGTGCCAAAGCCGTTATCGGGCGTGCCGTTCGCATTGTACCGAACTACATAAAAAGAGACCACGCTTCCGTTGGTGATCCGTCCGGCCACTACGATTTTGCCGTCCCATTGTACTTCAACGGCATTGCCCTGTTCATAGGCGGTGTTTGCCGACACGTAGGTCTTTACCAGACCGTTGGTCCCAAAGGTATTGTCAGGCCCGCCGTTGGCGTTCATCCGGAAAAGAGCCAGGTCGTATTTGGTGGTGTTGGAAAAAACGGTGCCGGTAAGCAGAATTTTTCCGTCAGATTGAATCGCCATGCGGGTCAGGGTTGGCTGCGCCCCGATATTGGCATAGGCAAAACCATCGCTATCGAAGGTGTTGTCAGGCGTCCCGTTGGCGTTGAGGCGAAACGCGGCAAATAATTTTCCGTTGCCCTGGTCGGCGATGCCGCAACCAACCATTTTTCCGTTGGCCAATACTTTTAGGTCGACAATACCCGACAGGCTGCCGTCGAACTTCAGCACGCCGCCGCTCCCGAAGGTATTGTCGGCGACGCCGGCGGCTGTCATGCGCAGGATGCCCGGTTGACCGTTGATCGTGCCTGCTGCCAGAATTTTTCCATCGGAAAGTACCTGGATAGCGGCTACGTTTACCGTTGTGTCATGAAAAGGGCTGGACTTTCCACCAGTGCCAAAACCGGCGTCGAGGGTGCCGTTGGTGTTGAACCGGGCAAAACCCATATACCCTTGGCCGCCGCTGAGATACTGGCCGCCCAAAATGACTTTGCCGTCGGTTTGCATTGCCATGGCCCGGCATTCAGAAGGGTTGGTGACAAAGGCGGCTTGGGCGACACCATTGGTCCCGAATTGACTGTCCAGGCTGCCCGGCAGTTGGGCAAAGCCTGTGTGAAAGGCAAGGATGGAGAGTATCAGGCCAAGCAGCCAGATCTTGGTAGTAATGTTCATGGCAGGATAAATCAGTTGGTACGAAAACAATAAAAAGTAATTTACGACAACAAAGGACTATTTCTTTTCAGGAAGTATCCCGTTCGTAGTAGAAGAGAAATTGTCAGCAATTACCGTTTGAGGGGAAAATCGGCCGGCTGGATCAACGAAACGGGAGCGTTTGGAATGCCCGGCTTATTCAATGGCCTTGGGTCTGGCCTTCCCGCGTCCACCCCTGCGGCGGCCGTGAAAGGGCGGTTTTTTACCCCTGTCCGGATTGCCATGGCGCGATTCGCGGCGGCCGGGCGAATACGCCGGACTGGCGCCTAATTGGGGGGGAACCGGCAGTTTAGTTACCTCCGTGCCGATCAACGCTTCGATGCGTTGAAAGCGGCGTTGGTCGGCTGGACCGATCAAGGTGAGGGCGGTGCCTTCTCGGGCGGCGCGGGCTGTGCGCCCTACCCGGTGCACATAGTCTTCGGCATCTTGCGGCACGTCATAATTGACCACTAGGTCGATCCCGTCGATGTCGATCCCGCGGCTGAGCACATCAGTGGCGACGAGGATATCAACCTGCCGGTTGCGGAATGCGAGCATGATTTGCTCCCGCTGCGCCTGCTCCAGGTCGCTGCTGATCTGTCCAACATTGAGGTTACGCGATTTCAGCTTTTGAAAAAGTTTGGCGACCGCCTGTTTCGTCGAACTGAAGATCAGTACGCGTTGACCCGGCCGGTCCTTCAGCAATTCGACCAGCAAGGGAAGTTTTTGCTCGTCATGAACCACATAGGCGCCCTGGCTAACGCCTTCGGCGGGTTTGGAAAGGGCAATATTGACGGTAGCGGGGTCGTGCAGGATATTGCGCGTCAGTTTCAACACGCCGTGGGGCATGGTAGCGGAAAAAAGCAGATTTTGCCGCTTGGGATTCAGCCGTTGGATGATCCGTTGCAAATCGGGTTGAAAGCCCATATCGAGCATTCGGTCGGCTTCATCCAGCACCAGAAAACGAAGGCGTGAAAAATCCACATAACCCATATTCATGTGGGCGATCAGCCGGCCGGGGGTGGCGATGATAATATCCACGCCGCGGGTAATCGCGTTGCGTTCCTGGGAGAATTCGTTGCCGCCGCTACCGCCATAAACGGCAATGCAGGAAATGCCTGTAAAATAGGCATAAGCCTCCACGGCCTGGTCGATCTGCATTGCCAGTTCGCGCGTGGGCACCACCACCAACGCCTGTGTGTAGTGGCTTTCGGCCTCGGATAAAATCTGGTTCAGAATGGGCAGGACAAAAGCGGCTGTTTTACCGGTGCCGGTTTGGGCGATGCCAATGAGGTCCCGGCCTTGCAAAATCAGCGGAATCGCCTGCTCCTGGATAGGGGTGGCCGTTTTAAAATTAAGCGTATCGATGCCGGCCAGCAGGTCGGGGTGGAAATCAAATTCAGTAAACTCCAATCGGATATTTTTTTAGCGCTCGGATGTATTGGCTGGTCAAAAGCCACACGCCATCCGTCCCTTTGTGTACTTAGCGGCGCAAAGGTGCGGAATTTTACGGGGTTTTCAGACGATTTCTGACTTGCCCGCCCTGTCTGCATGCAAAACATCGACACAAGCACCGTTGAAAAAATCCATGACCCTTTCTTCGACGGTGTAATTTTTGTCATCGGCGGTCAATATTTGAGCAGAGAGGGGCGCTGCACAGGAAGAGGAGCAGATTTTTAACCGATTACACAACAGTATATCCTAATTGGAACGCCAAAGACAAATATACCACCTGAGGTTGCGAATCCCCGCAACTGATTATGCACAGGTTATCCTTTCATCGTTACTTATTGGCGCTTGACTGCACCGCAACGCGCCCTGCTTGTGAAGAATCCGTGGTCAGATAGGGTTTCACCTTTTGTATCCATTGCCGGTCCGTGAATGCAGCAATTTGGTCGAGCGCTTCCGCGCTGCTAAAAGGGCCGTGTTGCTCCCGGAAAGCCACGATCAGCCTGGCTTGTTTAGCCGTAAAATAGGGGTGGGCAGCAATGTCATCAACGGTGGCGGCATTCAGGTTGATCTTGCGAAAAACCGGCGCCTTTACGTGCAGTTGAAGCCGGATTGTTTGAAAAACGCTGTCGGGCAGACCGAAGGTTTCCGCTACTTGCTCTATCCGGACAAATCCACCGAGTTTATCCCGGAATTGTACGATTTTCTGTGCCCGGGTGGCGCCGATACCGGGCAAGCGCTGCCAATCGTCTGTGGAAGCGGTATTGATATCGAGTTCAACGGGCCCCCCCGCGGGAGGGACCTTGCCGTTTGGGTTTGCAGCCGGCAGTTTTGTGCGATCTGATTTGGCTATGGCAATATACGGTTCCAGGCGCTCGAAATCCCGGTCGGAAAGCCCGTATAATTTTCGAAACCCCGCCGGGTCGGCGAAAACACCGCCTTTTTCCCGATAGTGCAGCAAGCGCGTAACCAAGGGTTTGGGTAAACCCAGCCGGAGCAATTCGAATTCACCGGCCGTATTCGGATCGAATGGAAATAAAGCAGATGGGTTATTTTGGGTCACCAGGGCCGGGTGGGTCGTCGGGCTGGTGGCGATGCGGATGTAAGGGCGCAAGCGCTCAAAATCGGCCTCCTGTAAGGTATATATTTTCCGGAGCTCGTCCGCCTCCCGGAACCGGCCGCCCCGGTCGCGGTATTTTACGATCGAACCCGCTACCCGTTCCGGCAAGCCCAGACGGACGAACGTTTCCACCGTAGCTGTATTCGGGTCGAATACAAACAATGCCGTAGATACAGAGGACTCCGGCGCGGCGTTGCCGGCCGAATAGTTCCTGACCTGATCGGCGAACCACGCCGGATCGACAGGATCACGACGATAGAACAACCCGTAAATGTCCGGCGCTAAAAATGTGGCTACCGCCAATACGAGTAAGGCGGCCGCGCCGTGTCGCTCGGCTTTGCTGAAATGAAATTGGCGGAGTAAGTGTTGGCGCATAGCGATTTAAAAGATTGAGGATAAATGGCTGTCAGCACATGTTTGGAATGGCTCATATTTTCGCCACGGCATAAAAATCCAGCCATGTGCATAAGGCGATCACACACCTGCGGCAAATGGAGTTACCCGCATCGCTGATTAGAACTGCCTGATCCAAGCGCCCGCTTCCTGCATATCGTGGCAAACCCTCCCTGCGGCGCGGCACTCGGCAATCCAGCCGTCTACCCGGCGCCGGCTGTTGGACGTGTCAAACACGAATTGCGCCCCCGGAAAACAGCGCAGCATATCCTGCAGGTGTAATACCGGATTATTGCGCAGCACAACCACGGTTGCGGGCGCCGGGCGGCGTAGCATCCGGTCGGCCTGTACTAGTCCGTCGAGCAGGAGGATCTTTTGTTCGTAGAACTGCACAATGGGCCCCTCGATCAACAGATGCGTGCCACGGTAGTGCGCCTGACCGGGGGCTAACGCCTCGCCCGTGCAGACACCCCGCGCCCATCGATGGGTCTGCGCTGCAAACCGTTCCTGCCGGCTATCGAGTGAATCGGACCAGGTAACCCGGTGTATGCCGTCGAAAAAGTCGAGTAAAAAATGCCGGTTTGTGTGGTAAAGCACCATCTCGCGTTGCCGGATGTGTGCCACACGGGCGCCCGCCCGGCTGATGCCAAGTCCGGTCAGCAACAGCAGGGTTGCCAATAGAAGCCGCGTTTGCCGGAACATCAGCACTGCTGCACCCAGACCCACCAGTCCGTAGAGCCACAGGGCCCCCCAGGCGTCGACCCAGATCCCCGTCACCACGCTCCCGGGCAGGTGCCGGATGGCCTGAATAAGGTAGTTCATGCCACACACCAACCCGTGAAGCGCCCAGCCCAGCCAGGCGGCCGGCGCCAGTGCTAAGGCGTCGAGCAGCACGAGCACCGCGCCGCCCCAAAGAAACACCGCCCCACCCAACACTACCACCCATCCGGCCAGCCAGAAGTATACCGGAAACTGGTGGAAATAGTAAAGCGACAGCGGCAGCGTTCCCAATTGCGCCGCAACGCCTATGAGCAGAATTTTCCATCCCTCTCCCGCCCATTTGGGCAAGGGCGGTGACCAAAATTTCAACTGTGGGTAAAAAAAGACCATCCCCGCCACCGCTGCATACGATAACTGAAAACCGGCATCGAACAGCAGATACGGATTGTACCACAACAAACCGAAGGCCGAGGCGGCCAGTACATTCCAAACGGAGCCCTGCCGGCGAATGGTCTTGCCGATGAGGTACACCGAAAACATCACGGAGGCCCGCAACACCGAAGCCGTTGCGCCGGTCAACAAGGTGAAAGCCCAGATAGCCAGCAGGATCAGCACGGTCTCACCCCAGCGCCGGCTTTGCCCCGGCCAGGGAATACGCCGCAACAGGAACAATAAGCCGACATACAACAGGCCCACATGCGTGCCGGAAATGGCCAGGGCATGCATGGAACCGGTCTCGGCATAAGCGGCCCGCAGGTCGTCTGACAAATCGTCTTTGTAACCGACGAGCAGGGCGGATGCCACGGCAAATTCATCCACTCCGGGAAAGTAGTGGTGCAATACCTGGAGCAGGCGCGCACGCCACCGGAAAGCCACCCGCCAAAGCAGGTGACCGGAACCGGTGGCGATAACCCCATATGACCTTTCCTTTACAAATGCCTGATAATGAATATTCTGAAAGTGCAGGTATTGCCGGTAATCGAAGGCTTCAGGGTTGCGGGGTGGATCAGTGGGGCGCACAGCCGCCTGCACCCAAAGCCGGTCGCCGTACCGGAGCGTCGCCGCGAGCGCATCCGTATCGATCAAAAGCAGCACATTGCCGGCGCAGGCGGTCATCGAATCCGCCGACGATCCGGCCGCCTCCACGCGCATCGGGAGTTTCCATTTCGCGCCCTTTGACGGGGCGTCATACACCGTGCCCACCAACCAACGAACCGGCCGCCCCAAGCGGCTGAAATGCGACGGCTGCCGCCGTTCGTCATATTGCACTACCCGCCAATACCCGGCGCCGAAAAGAAAGAGCAACAACAGGCCGCCAAAAACCCAGCGAAAGCGGTATGCGTAACGCCTCGGGGCCAGCAGGATCAACCCGAAAGCAGCGATAAGCAGACCGTAATCCAGCCCTGGCAGCGACCAGCCTGATCGCGACCCCAGGGCAATGCCGGCGGACCAGGGGAGCAGTAATCGCAGAAACGGGAAATGGCGAGGATTCATGCAGGCGGATATTTCGAGCACCGAAAATAGCCGCGTCGCATCGTTGGGTGCAAATCTTCAGCACCGCTTTTTCGTATTTTTTGAAATTATATGTAAAAAAATAAATTTTACAATACGCTCAAAAAAAGCATATTACGACCATGCTTTTTCAGCATAGTTAGAATCGGAGCAACGTAAAGCCAATGGCCGGAATACCCCGCACCGCCGGGGTTGCATCAAAGATCGTAAGATATTTCCACCAGATCGGCATCGGGATGCGACTGGCAGGTGAGGCAGTAACCGGCTTTGATCTCGTCGTCGTCGAGCGCATAGCAGGCATCCATTTTGATCTTTCCGTTCAGCACTTTGGCCATGCAGGTAGAACAAGCGCCGGCCGTGCAGGAATACGGCGCGTCGTAATTTTCCCGGACCATCACATCGAGAATAGTGGCCCCTGAAGGCACGGTGGTTTCGATGCGTTTACCGTTGAGGTGTACAATCAGCCGGGCGCCGCCGTCGCCGGGCGCGGCGCTGAACTCGCCGGGCGTATGGGTGGAGTTGACGAAGTGTTCGGTATGGATTTGTTTCGAGCCAATCCCTCGGCCCAGCAGGGCAGCTTTTACCGTGTCGGCCATGTTGCCGGGGCCGCAAATAAAATACTGGCAATCATCTTCGGGGCCATGTGCCATATTTTCGTCGAGGTAGGCCGTGGCGGCGCGCCCGTCGATCCGGCCGGTTTTGCCCGCCCAATTGGAGCTGTATTTTTTAAAAATACCGAGAAAACTGCCCGCGGCTTCCTTCCTGGGCCGGCTGAGGATATGTTCGACGAATAGTTGGCCGGCGTATCGCTCGCTAAGGCGCTCCAGTTCATCGCGGAAAATGATGCTCTCTTCATTCCGGCTGCCGTACAGCAGAAAAACAGTGCTCATCGGCTCGTGTTCGAGCGTGGTTTTCAAGATCGACATCAGCGGGGTGATCCCGCTTCCGCTGCCGAACACATAGTAGGTCCGGCGTTTATCGGGATCGAGCGGCACGAAAAATCGCCCGTCGGGCGGCGCTACGTCCAGGGTGTCGCCCACCTGCACCTGGTCGTGCAAAAAAGTCGACATCTGGCCGCCCTGTACTTTTTTTACCGTGACGGCGAAACGCGGCTCGAGGGGGCTGGACGACATTGAATACGAGCGCCGCACTTCGTGGCCATTCAGGTGGCAGCGAACGGTCACATGTTGGCCTTGTTTATACGTGAAGGTGTCGCGCAGTTGATCCGGTATTTCAAATTCCAGGGTAACCGTATCCGGGGTTTCCGGCGTGATTTTATTAATTTTGAGCGCGTGAAAATCCATGCTGTTGTACGATTTATGATCTTGGGGCCGCAAAATTACAGCAGCAAAACCACAAACCGCGGTCAATAGTTTGACGATGAAAGATTTAAAATACCTCCTGGCCTATATCCTTCCCCTGAGCGGGGCACTGGCCTTGCTGTTGCGGGGGCCCTGGGCATGGTCGACGGTGATACTGGCGTTTGGCATTATCCCGGTACTGGAACGCTGGACGCCGCAAAGCACCGCGAATGTACCGCCCGAACAAGAGGACGACCGCACCCGGCGCCGGCTGTTCGACGGCCTGCTGTACCTCAATTTGCCGATCCTGTTCGGCCTGGTCGGTTGGTACTTGTACACCGTGCAATACACGACGTTGTTGCCGCTCGAGTGGATGGGCCTCACGCTTGGCGCCGGCATTATTGTGGGCGCCACCGGTATCAATGTAGCCCACGAACTGGGCCATCGCACCGCCGCCTTTGAACAGTATATGGCCAAATGGATGCTCCTGACGGCCTTGTACCAACACTTTTTTATCGAACACAACCGGGGGCACCACAAAAACGTAGCCACCGACTTCGACCCCGCCAGCGCGCGTTTTGGCGAACCGGTATTCGTCTTTTGGGCGCGCTCCATCGGCGGTGGCTGGCGCAGCGCCTGGCAGATCGAATGCGAACGCCTGCAAAAGGCCGGGTTGCCCGTTTGGAGCCACCACAACGAAATGTTGCAGTTCCAGGCCTGGCAAACGCTTTGGCTGTTGGCTATAGGATGGGCCCTGGGGCTCAAGGCCTTGCTCGGCGCCTGCGCCATTGCACTCATTGGGGTTTTACTGCTCGAAACGATCAACTACATCGAGCATTACGGCCTGCGCCGGCGGCTTTTACCCTCGGGCCGCCCCGAGCCCGTGACCCCCGCGCACTCCTGGAACAGCAACCATGAAATCGGCCGGATCTTCCTGTACGAACTCACCCGCCACAGCGACCACCATTACAAAGCCACCCGAAAATACCAGATCCTGCGCCACCTCGATCAAAGCCCGCAATTGCCCTTTGGCTACCCGACCAGTGTGCTGCTGGCCCTGGTACCGCCGCTTTGGTTCCGGATCATGAACTCCCGCTTTCAAACGCCCGATTCGTAGATACTGCATGAAAAATATCCTCTTTGCTTTGCTCGCCCTGGGCTTGGGCTGTTCCGACCCAAACGCCAAGGGCCCCGCAACACTCGTGCTGCTGAACGGCAATTTTTTTACCGCCGACAGCACCCAAGCTCAAGCCACGGCCGTAGCCATCCGGGGCGATTCCATTCTCTTTGTCGGCAACGACGCGGACGCTAAAGCCCTCGTCGGCGCCAACACGCAAGTGCTCGATTTGCAGGGCGCCTTTGCCATGCCGGGGTTCATCGAAGGACACGGGCATTTTCAGGGGATCGGCCAGAGTTTGCAACAGTTGAATCTGATGCACACCCGGAGTTGGAACGAAATCGTGGGCCTGGTGGCCGAAAAAGTGAAAACGACCCCGGCCGGCGAATGGATCGAGGGCCGCGGCTGGCACCAGGAAAAGTGGACCGAATCACCCGGCCGAACGGTGAACGGTTACCCCTACCACGATGCCCTGAGCGCTGTGTCGCCCAACCACCCCGTATTGCTGAAACACGCCAGCGGGCACAGCCTTTTCGCCAATGCCAATGCCATGCAACTGGCGGGGATCAGCCGCGAAACGCCTGATCCCGTGGGCGGCCGCATCGTGCGCGATGCATCGGGCAACCTGACGGGCGTATTTGAAGAAAACGCCATGGACCTGATCGAACAGCCCTATATAGCCTGGAAAAACAAACGCAGTGCAGCAGAGAAACAGGCAGCCTTCGACAAAACAACCGCTCTGGCCGCCCGGGAATGCCTCGCCAAAGGCATCACATCGTTTCAGGATGCCGGCAGCAGTTTTTGGGAAATCGACCAGTACCGGCGCCTGGCCGAGAACGGCCAATTGCCGCTGCGATTGTGGGTAATGATCGGCCAGCCCCAACCCGAAGACTACCCCAAACTGGCGGCTTTCCCGCAAATAGGCCTGGGCAACGGCTACCTCACCGTGCGGGCTGTCAAGGCTTACCTCGACGGCGCCCTCGGCTCCTACGGCGCGTGGTTGCTCGAACCCTATGCCGACAAACCCGGCCACTATGGCCAGAACACTACCCCGGTGGAACAGATAATCGGCCTGGCGCAGCAATGCCGCCTCCACGGCCTCCAACTGTGCGTACACGCCATTGGCGACCGCGCCAACCGCGAGGTGTTGAACATCTATGAAAAACACCGCCCCGGCGCAGCCGATGGAGGCCGCTGGCGCATCGAGCACGCCCAACACCTCGACCCGCAGGATATCCCGCGTTTTGGGCAATTGGGCGTGATCGCTTCCATGCAAGCCATACACTGCACCAGCGATGCGCCATTTGTAGTGAAACGCCTCGGCGAACAACGCGCCCGCGCCGGCGCCTATGCCTGGCGCAGCCTGCTCGACGCCGGCGCCCACCTCGCCAACGGCACCGACGCGCCGGTGGAAGACGTTGACCCCCTGCCCTGCCTCTACGCCGCCGTCACGCGCAAACGGGCCGACACCGGACTGGAGTTCTTTCCCGAGCAGTGTATGACCCGCCAGGAAGCCCTCTGTTCGTACACCCGCTGGAACGCCTACGCCGCATTCGAAGAGCCGGAAAAAGGCATACTCGCGGTGGGCAAACGCGCCGATATTGTGGTGCTGTCCAAAGACCTTTTGCACTGCCCGCCAACCGATATTTTAGCTGCTAAAGTGCTGAAAACCATAGTGGGCGGACAATTGCGATATACCCGCTGATTGAGCGTTTTAACGTTTTTATAAAAAAACAACCGATGTTTCATCGGAAAATCTACCTTTGCTCACAACTGTTCATCAAATTTTTTTCACAAAACGTAAGACAAGTGGAATACGGGCATTTTAAGCGGAGAGACCGGGGTGATTTCCGCGATCGAGACCGAGACCGTAACCGGGATTTCCGCGACCGTGGCGACAATCGCGACCGTGGCGGCTTTCGGGAACGCGGCGATTTCAGAAGCCGCGAGCGGGATAGCGAACGCGATCATGAGGAGAGTGTATTTTCCAAGCGCGTACGAGCCGGCAAACGCCGCACTTATTTCTTCGACGTACGCAAAACCAAAGGCGAAGACTTCTTTATCACGATCACCGAAAGCACCCGCCGCGAAGACGGGTATGGCTACAAGCGCCATAAAATTTTCCTCTACAAAGAAGATTTCAACCGCTTTGCCGCCTCGCTCAACGAGGTGGTCAACCATGTGAAAACCGACCTGATGCCAGACTTCGATTATGAGGAGTTTGACCGCCGTCAGGCCGAGTGGGAAGCGCAAAACCGGGATGCCGAGGATGCGGACGACACGGATGCCCATGACATCGACGCCGCCGACGCCAATGAAACCGATGCCGCGGAAGCCGAAGAGGAACCCGGCGATGAAGAAAATGCTAAGGGGAAACGGCCAAAGGAGGATGATGAAATGACCTGGTAGCCGCTGCCAGCGCTTACCCGGTTTTCAACAAACGGTTGATCCGTTGACGATAAAATCAAAGCGAAGCGTCCCTGTTTTGGGATTAGCTTCGCTTTTGTATTTCACCCCGGTTCAACCTGGTTTTGTTTTTTTTGCAGCCTTAAAACAGCCACTTTTTTGACATTAACCGGCTTTTTTTACCTGAAAATCCAAAAATCGTAACTTTACCCGAAGATCATTGTTATGCCCTTAAAAGGCATTTTTTGCGCCCCCGGGAGCCATCCCTGAATCTTCAAAAACCTGCCTTATTTATCCTATAGTGCAGGGTACTTTAAGTTGTTTGACATTTCGCTACGGTGCTTCAACCCCACCCCCAGCCCTCTCCCAACAGGAAGGGGAGCGTCAAGAAAAAGATTAGTTGTTATAGGAATCGGGTATTGTGTCTGATCTACGGCTCCCTCCCTGTTGGGGAAGGAAGGGTGAAACAACAAGTTTTACATTACACTGTACTTAACCCTACCATCTTACATCTTACTCGCTCTAGTATTTATGGATCCGTTAAAACAATCATTTCTGGAAAAATCACAGGCGCTCGCCAAGGAGATCAAGGAACTGCTGAACGAGCACGGGAAAAAGAAAGTGGACGATGTGGTGCTGGATCAGGTATATGGCGGTATGCGCGATATTACTTGCATGATCTGGGAACCCTCGCTCCTCGACGCGGAAGAAGGCATTCGTTTCCGCGGCTATTCCATCCCCGAACTCCGGGAGAAACTGCCTCGTGCCCCAAAAGGCAAGGAGCCGTTGCCGGAAGGCTTGTTCTGGCTCATGCTCGTGGGTGAAATTCCCACCAAAGAGCAGGTCAAATGGCTGACCGAAAACTGGGTACGTCGCGCCAACGTGCCCGAACATGTGTTTCGCACTATCGACGCCCTGCCCCTGGATACCCACCCGATGACGCAACTGTCGGTAGGGATCATGGCCATGCAAAGCACCAGTGTGTTTGCCCAGCGTTATACTTCGGGCATGAACAAAACGGAATACTGGGATGCGACCTACGAAGACACCATGTACCTCATCGCGCGCCTCCCGCGGGTGGCCGCCTACATCTACCGCCGGGTATACCGCGGCGGCGACCAAACACTGCCCGATATTTCGCTCGACTGGGGCGGCAATTTTGCCCATATGCTCGGCTTCGAGAACGACGGTTTCAAGGAATACATGCGGTTGTTCCTGACCATCCACGCCGACCATGAAGGCGGCAACGCCTCGGCCCATACTACCCACCTCGTTGGCTCCACCCTGAGCGACCCCTACCTCTCGCTCAGCGCAGCCGTAAACGCCCTCGCCGGCCCGCTGCACGGCCTGGCCAACCAGGAAGTGGTGCGTTGGATACAAAAAATGGTGGATACCCTCGGCACTTCCAAGCCCACCCGCGAGCAAATCGGCGAGTATGTGAAAAGCACCCTCACCAGCGGGCGCGTGATCCCGGGTTACGGCCATGCCGTGTTGCGCAAGCCCGACCCGCGGTTTATGGCGCAGCGCCAGTTTGCCGAAGATAATGTGCACGACAGCGATCTGGTCAAGATCGTGTGGAAGATATTCGATGTGGTGCCGCCGATCCTGACCAGCCTGGGCAAAGTGAAAAACCCATGGCCCAACGTCGACGCGCATTCCGGCGCCCTGCTCATGCACTACGGCCTGAAAGAGCACAACTACTATACCGTGCTCTTCGCCGTGAGCCGCGCCCTCGGCGTGCTGGCCGCCCAATGCTGGGCCCGCGCCCTGCACCTGCCGCTCGAACGGCCTAAGTCGGTGACTACCGCTTGGGTGCGCTCGTACCTGGAAAAAGAGTATAACGTGGTGGTAGGGAATTAAGTGGCTGCTGAAAGACGCCTGGTATTCAATATTTTATATTCACCACCCGGTGCAGAAAACGTCCTTTTTTGACGACCTCCTGCTGCACCGAGTGGTGATTTTTTTGTCCCTGTGGCTTTTCACCTGCTGCTACCGCATCCGGTCAATCTTCCTGCACCAGCACCATAGCAGCGATGGGCGGCACCTGGACCGCTTCGGCACGCATGGAGCGCAAGCCTTTTTCATTGACCTCGCGGTCGTCGAGTACGACCGTCCAGATACCGGGCGGCAGGTTGAAGCGCTGGGCCTGGCCGCTACCGTTGAGCAGCACAAGAATGTTGTGCCAGCGGTCGCCGTTGGCGTATTCGCCGAGTTGATACGCCACGAAATTGGGGTCGGCCGTATCGTGGAATTCCAGGTGGCGGCGAATCAGGTCGGCCGTGGGCAGGCGAAACGCCGGGTGGTCCTTGCGCAACCGGATGAGGCCTTTGAAATAATTGAACACCCCGGCATAGCGCGTTTTCCGGCTCCAGTCGATCTGGTTGATGCTGTCGGGCGATTCGAAGGAATTCTCGACACCCTGCTTGCTGCGCAGCATTTCCATGCCGGCATGCAAAAAGGGTACGCCCTGGCTGGTCAGGATGATGGCGCCGGCGAGTTTTTGCATCCGGATGCGGTCGGCCTCACTGGCCGCCGGGGCCGAAAGCGCGAGTCGATCCCACAGCGTATGGTTGTCGTGGCAGGCGGCGTACGTGATGGTTTGATAAGGCTCCCGGGCCCAGGGCGCTTTGGAGTAATTGACTCGGTCGTAGTGGATTTGCCGGTGTTGTACCGAAGCGACTATGCCAAACTGCAGGCTTTCCTTGACGTCGGGGTTTCCGCTCACGAAGCCTTTTTGTTTGGGGTCGAACACATACCCCCTGATAGCGTCGCGCATATCGTCGCTGAAGGCTGCAACGCCATCCAGTTTCCAGGTATTGACCTTGAGGGCGCGCAGTGAGTCGGGCAATGGGCTGTTTCCGGCCGTCCAGCCTTCGCCATACAGAAAAATAGTGGGGTCGATGGCGTGCAGTTCGGCGCTGATCCGGTTCATGGTTTCGATATCGTGGATACCCATCAGGTCGAACCGAAAACCGTCGATATGGTATTCCTGGACCCAGTACCGGAGCGATTCGAGCATAAATTGCCGCATCATCGGGCGTTCGGAGGCCGTTTCGTTGCCACAGGCCGAAGCATTGGAGTAGTCGCCGGCAGCCGTTTGGCGGTAGTAGTAGCCCGGCTCCACGCGGTTGAACACCGATTGGTCGTTGGGGCCGCCGGTGTGGTTGTACACTACATCCATCACGACCCGGATGCCGGCGGCGTGCAGGGCCTGCACCAGTTGTTTGAACTCGCGGATGCGGACGGCGCCATCGGCAGCGTCGGTGGAATAGGTACCCTCCAGGGCATTGTAGTTTTCAGGGTCGTAACCCCAGTTGTAGCGCTGTTGGGCGGTGCGGCCCTCGTCGATCGAACGAAAATCGAATACCGGCAGCAGGTGCACATGGGTGATGCCCAGTTCTTTCAGGTGGTCGAGGCCGGTCGCCGCACCGTCGGGGTTTCGCGTGCCGGTTTCGGCCAGCCCGAGGAATTTGCCTTTGTGCTGGATTCCCGAATTGGCGGCGATCGACGCGTCGCGCACATGCAGTTCGTACAGGACTATGTCGGTGAAGTTTTTCAGTTCCGGCCGTCGGTCCTGTGCCCAGCCGGGCGGATTGGTGGTTGCGAGGTCGACGATCTGTCCGCGGTGGCCGTTCAGACCAACGGCTTTGGCATAGGGATCGGGTGTTTCGGGCAGCCATTGGCCCTGATGTTGCACCTGAACCGTGTAAAACTTGCCTTTTTGGTCGCCATTCAGCACGGTTTCCCACACGCCGGAGGCGTTTCTTGCCAACCGCACCGTTCGTTCGGGGTCCGGGCTTTCGTTTTGGCTGTACAGGTGCAAGCGCGCGGCCGAGGCCGAAGGCGCCCAGAGTTTGAACCACGTGTGGCGTGCCGAATACGTTACGCCCAGATCCGAGCCCGTGTAAACCGGATAACTTTCATATTGGCCTGCGGCTGTCGTTTTCAGCGTCCGGCAGGCCAGCGTTAAAACGATAATGATAAAGAGCAACGACGGGAGGAGGAGCCTGTTCAACATATCGTGATTTTTTAGCGGGTTAAAGGTAATGTAATCAAACAGCCCGGCATCTGCGCCCCCCGAATCCATATGATTTTTGTTCTTTTGTGACCCCCATTGCCCCCATTGCCCCCATTGATCACATTGATCACATTGATCACATTGACCACATTGACCACATTGACCACATTGCTCCCATTGACCACATTGACCACATTATCTATGAGCTACTGCACTTACGTCAATGCCCTGCCCCCCGACCAGCCGAATGTCCACCGCGACTACCACGATCACCAGTATGGATTTCCATTGTACGACGACAATGAGTTGTTTTGCCGGCTGGTGCTGGAAATCAATCAGGCCGGCCTGAGTTGGACGACTATTTTAAACAAACAGGAAAACTTTCGCCGGGCTTACCAGGGGTTCGATATTGCTGCGGTTGCGGCCTATACCGAGGCCGATGTGGCGCGCTTGCTGCAAGACGCAGGCATCATCCGCAACCGGCTGAAGGTGAATGCTGCCATTGAAAACGCCCGGGTCATTCAGCGCCTCCAGGCAGAATACGGTTCGTTTTACCGCTGGCTGGAGCACCATCATCCGCAACCCAAGGACGCCTGGGTGCGGTTGTTCAAAAAGACCTTCCGCTTCACCGGCGGCGAGATCGTCAACGAATTTCTGATGAGTACCGGCTGGCTGCCCGGGGCGCACGATCCCGATTGCCCCGTGTTTGCCCGGCTGCGCCAGTTGGGCGGCGGGTAGGAATGTGAGACAAACCCGAAAGTGCCGCAGGGAGCGGTTCGACATTATTTTGCACCAGGGCAGCGCAGGTAAATAATTAATTTATAATACTTTATCCGCGCTGCTATGTCTCCGTGGTAAATACAGACAACCTACGCCTGGTCATTTTTTTTTGACCTGTTCAGCCCTTGTATCTGGCCAAGGGTGTAGTGACCGGAACGCCACACTTCAGGACTTGGAGGGGTTGACCACCAGACGGTTGTCGCCGTCGGGGAAAATGGCGATCGGGCGGAAAGCCTTGGCCTCTTCGGGGGTCATCCAGGCGTATGAAATGATGATCACCACATCGCCCACCTGCACGAGGCGCGCCGCGGCGCCGTTCAGGCAGATCACTCCGCTGCCGCGCTCGCCCCGGATGGTATAGGTTTCCAGCCGGGCGCCATTGTTGTTGTTGACGATCTGGACTTTTTCGCCTTCCATGATATTGGCCGCTTCCATCAATTCTTCATCGATCGTGATACTGCCGATATAGTTCAAGTCGGCTTGCGTGACGCGCACGCGGTGGATTTTGCTTTTAAAAACTTCAATTAACATGATCAGTTCCTTCAACGCATGGTGTACCGGAGAACAGGTTTGGAGCTCGTCGCATGGCTGGCAAAAAACGTCAAACCTGTTCTAAAAACAGCGCTACGACCGTTCCGGTTGCAAAAGTAGATTTTTCTTCCGGTTATAAAATCGCGCCGCTTGGCTTACCTTTGCGCCTTCTTTTTCGAAACGACATATGAAACGCATCAAAATCGCCGAAATCCTCCGCACCGAACCGGTCGGCGCCGACGTACTGGTCAAAGGCTGGGTCAAAGCCTTCCGCAACAATCAGTTCATCGCCCTCAACGACGGCTCCTGCGCGCAAAACCTGCAGGTGGTGGTCGACTTTGAACGCACCGACCCCGCGATTATCGACCGCATCAAATTCGGCGCGGCCATCGGCGCGCGCGGCCACCTGGTGGAGAGCCAGGGCAAGGGACAGACCGTGGAAGTGAAGGCCGCTGAGATCGTGATCTACGGCGATAGCAACCCAGAGGAGTTCCCGCTGCAACCCAAAAAACAGACCCTGGAATTCCTCCGCGAGATCGCTCACCTGCGGTTCCGGACCAACACGTTCGGCGCCCTGTTCCGCGTGCGGCATGCGCTGGCGTTTGCCATTCATTCGTTTTTCAACGACCGCGGATTCTTTTACCTCCACACCCCGGTAATCACCGCCAGCGACGCCGAAGGCGCGGGCGAAATGTTCCGCGTGACGACGCTACCCCTCGAAAACGTGCCGCGCACGGCAGACGGCGCAGTAGATTTCAGCCAGGACTTTTTCGAGCGCCCCACCAACCTCACCGTTTCCGGCCAGCTGGAAGCCGAACTCGGCGCTATGGCCCTTGGAGAAGTGTACACGTTCGGCCCTACCTTCCGCGCCGAAAACTCCAACACCACGCGCCACCTGGCCGAGTTCTGGATGATCGAACCGGAAGTCGCCTTTGCCGACCTGAACGACGACATGGACCTGGCAGAAGCCATGCTGCAATCGGTCATCGGGTATGTGCTCGAACACTGCGCCGACGACCTGAAGATCCTGGAAGAGCGGCTCCTGGAGGAAGAAAAAGCCAAGCCGCAGGATCAGCGCTCCGAAATGGCGCTCACCGAAAAACTGCGTTTCGTGGTCGACAACCGCTTCGAACGGCTCACCTATACCGAAGCCATCGATATCCTGAAAAATTCCAACCCCAACAAAAAAGGGAAATTCCAATACACCATCGACGCCTGGGGCGCCGACCTGCAGAGCGAGCACGAGCGGTACCTGGTGGAGAAACACTTTAAAAAACCGGTGATCCTGACCAACTACCCGGCGGCGATCAAAGCGTTTTACATGCGCCTCGACGAGCCGAAGGAAGGCGTGCCGGCGCCCACGGTTTCGGCCATGGATATCCTTTTTCCGGGCATCGGCGAGATCGTGGGCGGGTCGCAGCGCGAAGAACGCTACGAAGTATTGTTGCAAAAAATGCGCGAGATGCACATTCCCGAAGCCGAACTTTACTGGTATCTCGACACCCGCCGCTTCGGCTCCTGCCCACACGCCGGCTTTGGCCTGGGCTTCGAACGGCTGGTGCAGTTTGTCACCGGAATGGGCAATATCCGCGATGTGATTGCCTTCCCGCGGTATCCCGGCAGCGCGGAATTTTGACGTATCTTTTCGGGACAAATACGACCCGAAATGGAAAAAGAACGTTTCAAAAAAATCTCGGGCTGGGCAAGCCTGATCCGCAACGCGACCGCTATCGTCGCTTCGCTCATTTCCTTTGTGACGCTGATCATTTTGATCCGGCAAAACGAACGCACCTACCGCCCCGATCTGGTTTTTGCACCCGACCGGTCGCTTTTCTCGGTTGCTTATGCCGAATCGCCCAGCAAATGCGGCGATATCGAATTTCGCGTGGAGCACGATTCCGTTGTGCACGAATTGTTGCTGACCGCCTCCAACCTCGGCCTGGGCGCAGCAAAAGACCTGCGCCTGCTCTGGCAGTATGATGCCAGCCGGTTGGTCGATACCGTCCGGATCGGCGGCATTCAGGTACCGACCGGCACGCATTATGTGGCCGACGCCAACGCCTTTCTGTTCAACAATTGCTACCGGAAAGAAGACAATGAAGCGTTCGTCGAATACTGCCTGCCCGTAACCTCGGAAAAAACACCCGTACTCGTGGCGCTGCCGTACAGTTACCTGGAAATGTGGTGCAACGTATTGATCCGGATCGGACACGGCCTGAACCTGAACAAAAGCCAATATTCCAAGCTCCTGCTCCAGTTCGCCGCGACTTGCCAGTACCTGACCCTGCAAACCGATTACCGCGACATCAACAACCAGCCGCACGCCAAGTCTTACGCCGTTCGGCTGATCCCCCGTTTTATCGATCTCCCGAAAAAAGAAATGGTGATCGCCCTTGCGCTTCAGGAGTTGGGCCGGGCCAAATTACCCCGGCGCAAATACATGATTTCGGTTCTCAACCCGGACGGTATCCTATGGGAAGTACCGCTTGAATTGTGATGTATCGGAACAGGTATGGAACCCGGCGGCGAGCAAACCGGAAATGAGCTGGCATGACTCGACAAGGCAAAGCCATGAAAATTTTTTAGGGCAAAACAGTTTATCCGGTGAACAATTCCGTTCTATTCTTGTTTTAAGTCCTCTTTTGTCTGGTTATGTGGCCCGTTCAATGCTAATCTGCACCCAAGCCAGCCCCCGCCTCAAGTCAACTCCTCCTGTCAGCGTCCTTGTTTCGGCATATATCGTAAAAGGTTAAAATCCTGCGCAGTTCCTGTTATCAAAGCAATCCAGCCAGCGTGCCGCCCCAACCGGGCGATGCTCTCGTTTAAGTACGACAGGATAAAAAGTACAGTCGCGGGCAACGACGTTTTTTTGCGATCAGGCAAATAACGACGGGTGAAAAAAAACTTTTTTGTTACTAAAGTGTCAAAATTGCGTCCAAACGGGCCCATTTTGGATGAAAAAGTAAAAATAGTTGGCACGCCCCCTTGCGCGACGCGTTAAGAGAATCTTAAATTGCAGCGTTTTTGAGTGGAATATATCCTTACAACCTTCGCAAGCACTCCTAATCTCTCCGATTAATCCGTATGCCCTGGCCTACACGAAATAATTTGGCTGAATCCTTCAAACACACTTTGCTCCCAACCGATTTTCCCAGCGCAAACCAGTTTGAGGTCATTTCTAAAAGAGTGCAGTCAGATTCTAACTCTACACCTTGCGAATGAGCGATTTACACACAAACCTAACCCTTCCTTCCAACCCCGATAATGTTTCTCAAGTTGAACCTTTCGTACATGAACTAGCCGAACGCTACAAACTTTCGCCCGATTTACACGGCAATATCCTCATTAGCCTGACCGAAGCAGTCACCAATGCTATGCTACACGGCAACCGGGGTGATTGTTCCAAACAAGTTTCCATATCCATGCGCCGCCAAAAAGACGCATTGTCCATCCGGGTATCCGACGAAGGGCCGGGGTTCAATCCGGGCGACGTGCCGGATCCCACCTGCGCCGAATTTTTGGAGAAATGCGGAGGCCGCGGCCTTTTCCTGATGCGCCACCTGAGCGACGGATGCCGCTTCATCCGCGGCGGTAGCACGGTGGAAATGCGGTTTAAACTTTGAAGGTTGCCCTTTTTTGCGTTCTTCACCACGGAGGCACGAAAGCACGGCGATGCACCTTTTTCAAATAGTGCATCTCCGCGTATTCGTGCCTCCGTTTTGCATAAGACCATGTTTGGAATTTTGCCGCCGGCCGGCAAACGGAAAATTTCATTTCATACGACGCTAAATTTTTCGGCGGATTTCCTGCATACGCCCATAAAATTTGCCTGGTCTGAAATTAAATTTCCCCAATTTCGCCGCAGCATGAAGATCCAAACATGGTCTAAAACACCGGCTACCCTGCTCTATGGAATTCCCTGACCTGCCCTTCGACGACGACGCACCCGAAACCTTTGTGTCGTTTCATGTGGAAGACATCGAATTTGATCTTCCCAACCAAAAACCGTTGGTTGAGTGGTTGTTGGGAATCGCGGAGGCGGAAGGCAAACCGGTGTACGAACTGGCCTACATCTTTTGCTCCGATGAATACCTCCGGGCCGTAAATGTGGAGCACCTGCAGCACGATTATTACACGGATATTATTACTTTTCCGTACACGGCAAATGCGGTGCACGGCGATATTTTCATCAGCACCGAACGTGTGGCGGAAAATGCCGGCGCACTCCGCATCCCATTTTGGCAGGAGCTCTGCCGCGTCATGGCGCACGGCGTGCTGCATTTGGCCGGCTACGGCGACAAAACCCCGGACGAGACCCGGCTGATGCGCGCCAAAGAAGATTTTTATTTGAAAAATTGTCCACCAGCCTGACCCAGCATGCAACTCGATCTCCCAGCAGCGCTTGAACCCTACCGGGAAAAACTGCTCGGTACCCGGCAGCCTTTTATCCGGATAAAACCCCAGGCGTCGCGCGCCACCCGCTATTGGGAAAGCAAAGTGGGCGGCGCACCTTACCTGCCGAAAGGAACCGTCTATCCCACAACGCCCGACGGCCGGCCGCTTTTCTTCCTCGCGCAACTCAATTTTGCCGACATGCCCCCGCTGGCGCCTTTTCCCGAGCGCGGCATCGTGCAGTTTTATATCTCCGACGACGATCTGTATGGCATGGATTTCGACGACGGCGAAAATCCGGACACCTTCCGGGTATTGTATTTTCCGGACGTGGTCACCGACGAGTCGGCGCTTCAAACTCAATTTCCGCCGTTGCGCGACTACGATTTGCTCCCGCATCACCCCGACGTTTCATACCCGCTGGCCTTTGAAATGGCCGAAGAGGCCGCATCCTCGATGGATTACCGGTTCGGGGAAACTTTTGGAGCGGATTTTTTTCAGCAATTCGGCGACCAGGAATGGAATGTGCTCGATGAGTACAATCGCGCCGTGCGCAGCCAGGGCCACAAAGTGGGCGGTTACGCCTACTTTACGCAGGATGACCCGCGCCGGCCGGAGGACCCTATGCTGCTGCTGTTTCAACTCGACTCCGACGAGCACATGGACCTCATGTGGGGCGACATGGGTGTCGGGCATTTCTTTATCCGGGAAAAAGACCTTGCTGCGCGCAATTTTAGTCGCGTGCTTTACGACTGGGATTGTTTGTGATCAGGCCGACAACAATCCGCGCATGTACTGGGCAATATCGAGTTCAGGCGTTTTTACAACCCCTTGAATGCCAAGCATACGCGCGGTGACTACATTTTCTTCGAGGTCGTCGATAAAGAGGGTTTCAGCGGGCACCAACTCCGCATCGGCCAGCACGTATTCGTAAATTTCCCGGTCGGGCTTGCGCAAGCGGATCAGGTGGGAATAATAAACGGCGTCGAAGTACCGCGGCAGAAAATCGGTCAGCCCATGTTCCCGCTGCATATAGGCATCGATCCAGGCCGCGTGCAGTTCGTTGATATTGCTGAGCAGAAAAACCTGGTAGCGCCGGCGGAGTTGGAGCAGGAGTTCGAAGCGTTCGGCGGGCATGCCGATGAAAATGGCGTTCCAGGCGGCGGTTACCTGGACTGCGGAGAGCGGCGGCCGGGCAGTGGATCGCAGGGTATCGATAAATTCATCGGTGGAAAGGCCACCCGTTTCGTACAACTCAAACACCCGGTATTGGGTGAGCCGGGCCTTTGCCGTGGGGTATTGTTCGCCCAAAAGCCGCTGCATTTCGCGCTGGATTGCGGGCAGATCGAGGTCGAAGAGCACGTTTCCGAAATCGAAAATGATGTTTTGAATGGGCGGCATAAGAACGAAGACGTTGGAAGGGCCGCAAAGGTGCGATTTTGGCAAAATATAATTCCAAAACAACGCAACATATACGGTCCAATCCTGGCCAAAACCGTACCTTTGCGGGGCTTTAACCAAATTAAATAAAACTACAGGCGGGGCTGCTGGTTTGAAAACAAAACAGTTGACGGCAACCCGGCCTCAACATCCAACCGACACTATGGCGCGCGTAGAACTTGTGATGCCCAAAATGGGCGAGAGCATTATGGAGGCCACCATCCTCAAGTGGCGCAAAAAAGCGGGCGACCGGGTAGAATTGGACGAGCCCGTGCTCGATATCGCCACCGACAAAGTCGACAGCGAGGTGCCGTCGCCCGTGGAAGGGGTGGTGGTGGAGATCCTCTTTCAGGAAAACGACGTGGTCCCGATCAACAAGACGATCGCCATTATCGAAACCGAGGCATCGAACGCCCAACCCGCGGCATCGCCGGCCCTGAGCCACACCACAGCAGCCTCCAACGGCAACGGCGCCCAAAACGCCCCCGAACCGGCCACGGCCGCAACAGTGCCCTACGTACCGGCCGCCGGCACGGCCGAAGCCGGCAAATCGGGCGCTACCGGCCGGTTTTATTCGCCGCTGGTGCGCACCATCGCCAAACAGGAAGGCATCGGCATGGCCGAACTGGAGGCGATCGCCGGCAGCGGCCTGGAGGGGCGCGTTACCAAAAAAGATATCCTGGCTTACGTGGCTACCCGCCCGGCAGCCGGCGCGCAGCCGGTAGCGCCGGCACCAACTGCCGCGCCTGTACCACCCGCCGCGCCCGCGCCGCTGGCTTCGGTTTCGGGGAATGTGGAAATCGTGGAAATGGACCGCATGCGCAAACTCATCGCCGATCACATGGTGATGAGCAAACAAACCAGCGCGCACGTCACCTCCTTTGTAGAGGCCGATGTGACCAACCTGGTCAACTGGCGCAACCGCATAAAAGACGAATTCAAACGCAAATACGGCGAGAATATCACCTTCACCCCCATCTTTGTCGAAGCCGTGGTGCGGGCTATCCGGGACTTTCCCATGATTAACTCGTCGGTGGACGGCACGCGTATCCTGGTCAAAAAAGACATCAACATCGGCATGGCCGCAGCATTGCCCTCGGGCAACCTGATCGTGCCGGTCATCCGGAACGCCGACCTCTACAACCTGGCCGGCCTGACCAAACAGGTAAACGACCTGGCCGGCCGCGCCCGTCAGAACCAATTGCGGCCCGAAGAGATCCAGGGCGGCACCTTCACCCTTACCAATGTGGGTACCTTCGGCAACGTGATGGGCACGCCCATCATCAACCAACCGCAGGTGGCGATCATGGCCACGGGCGCCATCCGCAAAAAACCGGCGGTACTGGAAACCGAGTACGGCGACGTGATTGCCGTACGTCAGATGATGTTCCTGTCGCTTTCGTACGACCACCGGATCGTGGACGGCATGCTGGGCGGTTCCTTTCTGCGCCGGGTAGCCGATTACCTGGAACAGTTTGATCCCAACCGTGGACTCTAGTTGGTTACAATCGCTCCGACAGGGCTGGTGGCTGCAGGCTATGCTCCTGGTATTGCTGGTGCTTCGCGTCGAATCTATCGACGGGTTGCGCGAGCCGGTTTTGTGGGTCGGGATGTTGGTGTACACGCCGTTGCTCATTATGAAAAGCGTCGAACGGGCCCAATCGTTCCGGCCGCCGACCACTAAGATCTTTGCCCTTTTCCTGATCATTACGATCTCCCTGCTGGCGATACACAGCGCGCTGGGCCTTTTCGGGTTTCGCCTGATGCCCAACGGTGCTTTTTATATTTTGGCGGGGTTCACGCTGGTGATCGACATTTCGGAGCACACCTTCCTGAAGTTTTACCAAAACATGCATCCGGCGCTGGCTTTTGTCAGCACCTTTCTCGGCATCATCGTAGTGGGCACCGGCTTGCTGGTGTTGCCAAATGCCACCCAAAACGGCATCTCCGTCGTCGACGCCCTCTTTACCGCCACCAGCGCCGTGTGTGTCACCGGCCTGGCCGTACTCGATACCGGCAAGGATTTTACCTTTTTGGGCCAGGTGATCATCCTGTTCCTCATCCAGATGGGCGGTATCGGCGTTCTGACCTTTACCAATCTGTTCGGCCTGCTCTTCCGGGGTGAAAAATCGTTTAAGGATATCATTTTTCTGACCGACCTGATCAGCGCCGGCAACCTGCGCACGACGTTCCGCAACCTGGCCAAGATCGTGGGGTTTGTGTTTGTCATAGAATTTTTCGGTGTGCTGGCCATCTGGGTAACGGCGCCGGGCACCGACCTGTTTTTTGCAATTTTCCACTCCGTGTCGGCCTTTTGCAATGCCGGCTTTTCCACGCTGACCAACTCGCTGTATGAGCCCGGTTTCCGGAACAATTACGCCCTGCACATCATCATCGCGGGGCTGATCATTACGGGCGGCATCGGCTACAACGTGTTCTTCAACGTGTTTTCCGTGGTCCGATTCCGGGTGCGGCGCTTTCTTTTCCAATATATTCCGCTCATTGGCAAACCGCAAAACCTGTTGGTGAAATGGGACATCAACACCACCCTCGTATGGCGCACCACCCTGATCTTGCTGGTGCTGGGATGGATCGCTTTTTTTTGCCTGGAATACAACAACACCCTCGCAGAACACGGTTTCGGGGGCAAGCTGGCCGCGGCGTTTTTCAACTCGGTGACTCCCCGTACAGCCGGCTTTAACAATGTGGACATGAACGCGTTGCTCAACCCAACGGTCATGATCTTTCTGCTGCTGATGTGGATCGGCGCTTCACCGGGCTCTACCGGCGGTGGGATCAAAACCACCGTTTTCGCCATTGCCACGCTCAACCTGATCAACCAGATCCGCGGCAGGGACCAACTGGTATTCAAGTGGCAAACCATTCCGAACGCCGTGATTGCCCGGGTGACCACCGTGATCAGCCTTTCGTTGATCGCGATCGGCTTGTCCACCACGCTGATCATTACTTTTCAGCCCGAACTGCCCGTGCTGGCCGCGGCGTTTGAGTGCTTTTCAGCCTACGGAACGGTTGGGCTGTCGCTGGGGCTGACCGCTAAACTTTGTACAGCCAGTAAGATTGTTATCATTATCCTGATGTTCCTGGGCCGGGTCAGTTTCCTGACCTTTTTAATCGCACTGGTAGCCACCTTAAATAAGAAATCACGGGTCGGTCGGATGATCTTTCCGGAAAACAATATCATCGTCAACTGATCGTCCGATGGCCCGCGTGTTTAGGCGTAAATCATATTTTCAACCCATCAGCATGAAATTCGTCATTATTGGCTTGGGCAACTTCGGCGCCAGCCTCGGCAAGCGCCTCATCGAGGAAGGTCATGAAGTTATCGGAGTGGACAACAACTCCGAACATACCACCCTTCTGCAGGATCACCTGACCTATGTGGTGAGCGCCGACACCACCGAGGAACAAAACATCGGGCGGCTGCCGATCGACGAGGCTGATTTTGCCATCGTCAGCATCGGCGAAGACGTAGGCGCTTCGCTCACCACCGTGGCCCTCATCAAGCGGCATTACCCCGATATCCGGATCATCGCGCGGGGCATTTCTTATATTCATACGGCCATCCTCGAAACGATGAACGTGCACGAGATCATCAACCCCGAAGCGGCCTATGCCGACCAACTGGCCGAACGATTTTCGCTGAAAGGCAGCCTGAAAGCCTTCCCGGTGGACGAAAAATACGAAATTGTCGAACTCGACGTGCCCAAATCCTTTGTGGGAAAACGCCTGAACGAGATCAATCTGCCCGATAAAGGCGAACTGCGGCTGGTTACCGTTTTGCGCAGGGAAGAAAAAACCAATTTCCTGGGCAAAACCACCGTGGCCCGCAAATCGCTCGGCATCGTGGGCGATAGTTTGCTCCTACAGCAGGGCGATGTGCTCGTGGTGTTTGGCAAAGATTCGGATTTGCAGACCTTGTGCGCCGGGAAATAACAACAACTGTTTGTCCTCAAAACCCACCAAAATGATGATATTCGGGCTGCGGAACACCGACGGCTAGTAAAACCCGGTTCCGCGACTCCTTTTTCCGATAACTACGGAACACACACGCCATGCCTATCCTGGTTGAACTCGCGCTCCCCGCAGAGGAGCGCTATGATACGGCCCGCCTGCAGGAAAAAGCGGCCCGGCAAGCCGGTCTTCCGGCCGGACAAATTGCCCATCTCGAAATCCTGAAAGCATCGCTTGACGCCCGTAGCCGGCCGCCGGTTTTCCGCCTGCGCGTGGCGGTGTACGGCCCGGGCGAAGTGTTTACGCCCGAACCGGCTATACTATCTTCCCTGCGGCCCACCGACGGGCGCCACGGGCGCGTGCTGATCGTGGGCGCGGGGCCGGCCGGTTACTTTGCCGCGCTGGAATTGCTCGAACGCGGCATACAGCCCATTGTGCTCGACCGGGGCAAGGATGTACGCCTGCGGCGGCGCGACCTGCGCGCCATCCAGCAGTTCGGCGAAGTAAACCCGCACTCCAACTATTGCTTTGGCGAAGGCGGCGCCGGCACGTATTCCGACGGCAAGTTGTACACCCGTTCGGAAAAACGCGGCAACCTGCGAAAAGCCCTCCATCTGCTGGTCGAACACGGCGCCCAACCGGATATTCTCAGCGAGGCGCACCCGCATATCGGTTCGAACAAATTGCCCGGTGTGGTGCAGAATATCCGGGAAACTATCCTCCACTACGGCGGGGAGGTGCATTTCGGGCAGTTTGTCACCGACCTGATCCTTCGAAACGGCCGGATCGCCGGCGTCACGGCGCAAAACCCGGACACCGGCGCCCACCGCGAATGGCTGGCCGACGCCGTGGTGCTGGCCACGGGGCATTCGGCGCGCGATATATACCGCCTGCTCCACGCCAAAGGCATCGCCATCGAAGCAAAACCTTTCGCGCTGGGCGTGCGGGTGGAGCACCCGCAACCGCTGATCGACGGCATTCAATACCGGCAAACCCCGCGCCACCCGAATTTGCCGGCGGCCAGTTACAGCCTGGTCTGCCAGGTGCGCGAACGCGGCGTGTTTTCATTTTGCATGTGTCCGGGCGGGTTGATTGTGCCCGCCGCCACGGCGCCCGGCGAAATAGTAGTCAACGGTATGAGCATGAGCCGGCGCGACTCGCCGTTTGCCAACTCGGGCGTAGTGGTAGCGGTAGAACCGGCCGATTTGGCGCCCTGGCAACAACACGGCGTATTCGCGCACCTGGAGTTTCAGGCCGCCGTGGAACGCGCCATGTTTGCCGCCGGCGACGGCAGCCAAAAGGGCCCGGCGTTGCGTTTGCCCGACTTTATCGCCGGGCGCCTGTCGGCCACCTTGCCGGGCAGCTCCTACATTCCGGGCGTTTACCCCGCGCCCCTTTTCGAATTGTTGCCGCCGTTTATTTACAAACGCCTCCGCGACGGCCTGGCGGAGTTTGGCAAAATGATGCGCGGATACCTGACCGCGGAAGCCATCGTGGTGGGCACCGAAAGCCGCACCAGCGCGCCGGTGCGCATCCCGCGCGACCCCCGCACTTGTATGCATACGGGCGTGGAAGGGCTGTTCCCATCGGGCGAAGGCGCCGGCTATGCCGGGGGGATACTTTCAGCGGCTATGGATGGGCAACGGGTCGCCCGGGCCATATCGGAATGGCTCGGGGTTTAGTGGCGCTGGGTTAAAAACCAAGGCTTGAGGAGAAAACATGGCAATCGTCCGCCGCCAAAGGCATCGGTTTTTACCGCGGCGTCGCTAACAACGTAAAATCGGGCGTTCGTTTTTCAGCGGCGGCGAATCAGGAATTTCCGGACCAGCTGCTGGCGGTCGGCCTGCAGGTGCAGCCAGTATAATCCTTCGGGTAAGCCAGTCAGATCGATTTCGCGCTGGTGTTCGCCGGCATCAAGCAGTTCCGGCGGGCGTTGGAAAACCAGTTGGCCCAGGGCATTGATCACGCTTGCGGCCACGGGTGCGGCTTGCGGCAGCGAAAGGTCGAGGTGGAGCCGGTCGGTGGCCGGGTTGGGGAAGAGTTGGAGTACAGGTTCGGCGGAAACGGGCTCCCCGGCGGCTGTAACCATGCTGGCGCTGAAACCCCGGTTGTCGTATGCGCGGAAGGCGCCGCCCGACAGGATGGGGTTCGGGTCGTCGAGGTTGTAGAGTTTGTAATAGCCGTTGCCGAAGGCGCAGCACATGCCGTCGCCATAGGCGTCGACAAAATGGAGGGAGTAGCATCCGGGTCCGGGCAAGTTGAGCGTATCGCGGATAGTCACGTTGTTGCTGTACGCGCCCGGGCCGTTCGGGGCGCCGCCGTACTTGCCGCCGCCATTGGGGCCGACCGCCTGGTTACCACCGAGCTCCAGGACCTTGCCCTGGTCGTCGCGCAGTTCCCAATAGGTTTCGGCGCCGTATTGATCGGTATGGATCTTGAGCAGCACTTTCAGGCTGTTGAAGGCTTTGGCGTCGGTGAAGCTATCAACCCGGACATTATTGGCGGTATCGTCGTCGACCTGAGCGTTGTTGATGCTGATCAGCCGCGTTTTCAGGGCCCCGCCCTGGTGCACGGCCAACTCGTCGAACACGACCGGTATTTCACCGTAGAGGCCGAGGTTGCCCGTCCACTCATAAGTTTGCTGGGTCGCGTTGTTCCATTGCAGCGAAACGGTGGCTTGCGTGAGGGCTTCGGAGCCGAGATTGATCAGGGAAAAGGCCGGTTTCAGCGTTGTTGTGCCGCATACTTCATTCAAATCGGTGCCGGTGGCGTAATCGAAAATACCGGCGTTGTTGGCCCCGAAAGCCACCGGGCAGGTAAGCGCCTGTTTCCAGAGGTCGGCGGCGCTCCACTGGCCCACCTCATATACTTTGCGGTTGGGGCAGATCACGAAAATAGTAGGGTAATAGTTGACCTGGAAGGTGTCGGCGATCTTTGCATTGTCGATAATCGGAAAGGGGGTGCCGGCTACCCAGTTGCCGGGGGTGTAGTTGTTGCAACCGGCCGAGCCGTAGAGGCAGTTTGTATTTGTGTTCGGGTCGCCTTCGATGAAGAGCACCCGCGCTCTATTGTCGCCGTCCGGGCCGTGTTCTTCATATAAATGGTGCATGGCATGGCCGTTGTGGTAGGCCCAGCACGGCGGGCACCAGGTGGCTGAAATCTCCAGCACGACGATTTTGCCCGAATCCAGCAGGTCGTACAAGTGCCAGGATTGCCCGTTGATGTCATTTGCCTTGAAATCCGGCGCGATGGAGCCGGACGGCAATTGCGCGTGTATCTGCAGGGCTGTGACCAGGAAGAGCACAAACGCCCAGTGCTTTCTCATATGTTTTTTTTGCTATTGGCTTACAGCGGACGTAAAAAAGCCGGAACCCATACAAAAATAGGGCATGGGTTCCGGCTGACCGGCGTACCTTTGTTTAATTATTACAAAACCTGCTAAAAATGGACAATTTGCCTATGAAACGCTTGTTTACACTTCCTGTTCTGATCCTGTTGTTTTGTGGCGCCGCAGTTGCACAAACTACGTTCAGCCTCGGCTCCACTGAGGTGTGGACAATCGCCCCGAACTGGGCGAAGGACACCTCCGGCCACACCACCATTCACAACCTGACGACCGATTCGATCCCGATCAAGTGGGAACGTTTCGTGATCAACATCACACCGGGCTGCGAAACGCAGGTGTGCGACATCAATTTGTGCTACCTTGCCCACGTCAGTACAAAGACGTTCAAACTCGCAGGCGGCCTTACCGGCAACCTCATCATGCACTTCCTCAACGAAGACACGATCGTCGGCGCCAACGGTCTGATTCACCTGAAACTGACCAACCTCAACGTGCCTTCCGATACGGCTACTATCACGTTTTTGTTTACATCGTCGTTATCGGGCACGGGCTCGCCGCTCCCGGCTGCCTCCGTCAAACTCTTCCCCAACCCAACGACGGATTACTTCCGCCTGGATAACGCCGACGCCGTGCAGACAATCCGCGTGTTCTCGCTCGACAGCCGCGAAGTAGCCCGCTTCGACGCCGCGCCCGGCGAACAGTACCGCCTGAACGGCCAACCCGCCGGCACCTATATGGTCGTGCTGGAAGATAACCAGGGAAGGGTGTTCCAGGCCATTGAGTTGGTGAAGAAATAAACGGCGGATAATTACCTCCGGTTTCTGCAAAGTCGCCCCGGCGGCACAGCGGTGCAGCGTGATTCAAACGCTTCGTTTTGCTGGGCGCCGGGGCGGTCTGCGTTTCAGGAAAATCTACAAGGCCCGTTAGAACATATTTGGAGTTCAACAATGAGATCCAGACATATTCGGAGTGTACCATTAACCGTAGTACGTGTATAGCGAGAAACCGGGTGCGCAGGGGGAAAAATAGCAAGGCGGAAAAACAGGTTTTTTTCCCGCCAAAGACGCCCGTCGCAACAAGTCTAAGGGAGCAAGAGTCGGAAAGGGCGTTCACACAGCACCTCGGGGAAACCCTCAATATGCGCTTATGCCGGATACTCCACAAAATTGCGCGGCGTCTCATACAGCCGCACGTGCAGGTCGTAGCGGGCAGGCAAGTGCTGGCGCAGGATATTCCAAATGACCACGCAGATGTTTTCAGCCGTAGGGTTGAGCGCGCGGAATTCTTCAGTGTCGAGGTTCAGGTTTTTGTGGTCGAAGCGCAGTTCGATTTGATCGCGGATCAGGTCGGCCAACCAACCCAGGTCGATGACCATGCCGGTTTCAGAGTCGATCGGGCCAGTCACTTTCACTTCCAGTTCGTAGTTATGCCCATGCCAGTTGGGGTTGTTGCACAGCCCGAACACTTCCTGGTTTTTGGCTTCGCTCCAGGTCGGGTTGTGCAGCCGGTGGGCGGCGTTGAAATGGGCTTTGCGGATGACGGCTACTTGCTGCATATCGTGCGTTGCGGGTTGAACATACGTGTTAGCGGGGTCAAAATCATTGGCATTTTAAACAGCAAAACCCGCTTTGGGTTCCAGCCGGCGGCCCGGGCGAAAACTCGGGACGGAAAACTGTAAATGTTACCGTACCTTCGCCTGAAATGAAAACGAATTAAACTCCATTGACCGGTTTTGTGTGGAAGGGCTTGGAGGCGAAATGATCGATTTTGCAGCGTTTGCAGGTATGAATATGTTTGGGCCTTCACGCTGAGGCGAAAACGGAAAGATTCTAGTTCTTCAAACCAGGCTGAATTTGCAGGCGTATGCGGGTAATGCGCTGAGGAATTTAATGGCCGTATGATAGGAGATTTTCCGTTTGGAGTCCGGCAATGAAATCCCAAATATGTTCTAAGGGAAGATATTGGTGGTGAACGTAGCCTTCGAATGCGGCTACCCGCCTCAATATCAACAACTTCAGGAATTGTTTGAACACTTTAGCCATAACCTTGTCATGGTCGGCTTTCCGGGCAGCGATTTTGGCGGGCAAGAGCCCGGCGTCGCGCCGGAAATACGCCGGTTTTACACCCGGCCATACGGCGTGACGTTCTCCCTGGCGGCTAAAGTGCAGATCAACGGGATGCAGCCGCATCCCATATACCGTTGGTTGATGTCCAAAGCCGAAAACGGCCGGTTGGGCAGCGCGGTGTCCTGAAATTTTCAAAAATACCTGCTCGACGAACAAAGCCGACTGCTGGCCGCGTTCCCGCCTGCCTGCGATCCCTCGTCCGACAAAATCCTTTTGCGCATCGCTCTCAATAGCTGCGGCGAAATTGTCTTCAGACAGTTTCCCGTTCAACCGATAACGAACATGCCGGTACTCGGCCAACAACGCGCAACGTCTTTCCTGCACCAGCTGCATTCCAGCGGCCGGGTGCCGCACGCGTTGTTGTTCACCGGCCTGACCGGCTGGGGCACGCTGGCCCTCGCCGTCGAATTCGCCCAATGGCTCCTCTGCGAAAAACCTGCGCCCGGCGACGGCCCCTGCGGCCAATGTAATGCCTGCAACAAGTCGATGCAGCTGATCCACCCCGATATCCATTTTTCCTATCCTACCGTCGGCGCCAACGCCGTCAGCAGCACGTTCCTGAAAGAGTGGCGCACCGCTCTGGCCGACAACCCCTACCTCGACGCCAATACCTGGCTGCAACGCCTCGGCGCCGACAACAAGCAGGGCAATATCACCAAGGACGAATGCAACGCCATCATCAAAAAACTGAGCCTAAAAGCGTTCGAAGGCCGCTATAAGATCCTGCTGATGTGGTTGCCCGAATACCTGGGCAAGGAAGGCAACCGCCTGCTCAAACTCATCGAGGAGCCGCCGGAACAAACCGTTTTTCTGCTGGTGGCCGAAAATGCCGACCAGATCCTGCCCACTATCCTGTCGCGTTGCCAACTGGTCAAGACCGACCCCTTGAGCGACGCCGAGATTGCCGCCGGTCTGCAGGCCAAACGCCCCCTCGACGCCAACCGCGCCGAACAAATCGCGATACTTTCGGGCGGCGATTTCAACCTGGCCCTGCAACTCGCCGACAACCCGGAAAACGACGACGCGGCCCTCATGCTCGACTGGCTGCGCAAATGCTGGCGCGGCAATGGGGTGGAACTGGTGAAGTGGACCGAAAATTTTGCCAAACTGGGCCGCGAAAACCAAAAACAATTTCTCCAATACGGCTTGCATTATTTGCGCGAACTGATGGCGATGGTCGTCACGCTCCGGCCCGATGCCCGCCTTCGCCCCGAAGAATTGCACGCCGCCCAAAATATGGCCAGGGTGCTCGATTTCGACAAAATCGCCAGCCTGGTAAACATCCTCAACGAAAACGTGTATTACATCGAGCGCAATGCCAACCCCAAGATACTGTTTCTCGATACCTCCATTCAGATCAACCGGATCCTGAAAGGCGGATAAAGAACGTGTGACCAATAACTTAGAACATGTTTGGATTTTCATGCTGAGGCGAAAATGGAAAAATTTAATTTCAGGCAAGGCAAATTTTGCAGGCGTATGCGGGCAATCCGCCGAAAAATTTAACGCAGTATGAAATTAAATTTTCTATTTGTAGCCCAGCGATGAAATTCCAAACATGTTCTTATCCCTTTCGGGCGCTTGATTTTCGCCCACGCAGCCCCTCTTTTTGTTCAAATAGCCCCGCTATTCGCAAAAAAGAAGGTTGCCTGGACCAAAACCATCTACCCGAAAGCAGCAAGTGACGATGCACCCGTTCCTAGAACAAAAACCTTAATCAACGGCTTCGTTTCGCCGCGGCAAAACGAAGCCATACGACAACAATATGGGCTGTATAGGCTGTTCCTGTTCAACCGGTAAAGACTCCGTATCCGGCTGCCGCTCCAACGGCGGTTGCGCGTCCGGTGGTTGCAACCGGCATAATACATACGATTGGATTTCGGCGCTGGGCATCCGCGACCCCCAACCGTTCGACATGGTGGAGGTGAGTTTTAAAAACGGCTCCCGCAAGGATTTTTTCAAAAACCCACCGCACACCCGGGCCATGACCGGCGATTGGGTGCTCGTAGAGTCGTTTTCCGGCGGTTACGATGTGGGGAAAATCTCGCTGTCGGGCGAATTGGTGCGGTTGCAGATGAAGCGCAAACGCGTGCGTTCCGACGCCAAACAACAGACCATCATCCGCAAGGCGCACGAACGCGACCTGGAACGGCTCGACGAAGTGCGGCAGCAAGAGCGCGACGTGATGGTCCGCGCCCGCGCCATCGCCCGCACCCTCGACCTCAACATGAAAGTCGGCGACGTGGAATTTCAGGGCGACGGCCGCAAGTGCACGTTCTATTACACCGCCGACGGCCGCGTCGATTTTCGCGAACTCATCCGCCATTACGCCCGCGAATTCAAGGTCAAGATCGAAATGCGCCAGATCGGCGCCCGCCAGGAATCGGCCCGCATCGGCGGCCTGGGCAACTGCGGCCGCGAACTCTGCTGCTCCACCTGGCTTACCGAATTCAAAAGCGTCAATACCGCCGCCGCCCGCTACCAAAACCTGGCGATCAACCAGACCAAACTCTCCGGTATGTGCGGCCGCCTCAAATGCTGCCTCAACTACGAGCTCGACACCTATATCGACGCCCTGGAAGATTTCCCCGATCGCGCCGAAAAACTGAAAACCGTTGCCGGCATGGCCATCCTCATGAAAACCGACGTGTTCAAGCGGCTCATGTACTACGCCTATGCCGAAAACCGCAGCAAATTCTACCCGCTGCACGTCGACCAGGTGTGGGAAGTGCTGGATATGCTCAAACGCAATGAATTGCCCGCCAGCCTCGACGACATCCAGACCCTCGCCCTGCCGGCGGAAGAACCCGAAGAGGAGGAACCCGATTTCGAGAGCGTCGACAACGTAATCCAGTTGCCGATGGAAAAGCGGAAAAAGAAAAAGAAAAAGAAGAAGAAAGCGCGCGCCGACCAAAGCCTCGCCTCGGCGGTGGAAAAAGCCGACCGCGAAGAACACCAGCGCCCCCCTCAAAACCGCGGCGACCAGCGCGGCGGCCGCTCCGATCAACGCGGCGGGCAAACCGAACGGCCGCCCGCTAAAGGGCAGCGCCCGCCCGACAACCGCCCGCCCAGGCCCAACCAGCCCCCCCGCGACCAGCGGCCTGAACAAACGCCCCCGCCACCTCCGGCAAAACCGGATGGCCCTTCGGACAAGCCCGACAACAGGCCCGCGGGCGGCGGCAACAACCGCGGGCGCGACAAGCGGCGGTTTAAAGGCAAAGGACCCAAAGGCGATAAAAAAGATTAAATACTACTATGCAATACGACGTTACCGTCATCGGTTCGGGCCCGGGCGGCTACATTGCCGCCATCCGTTGCGCCCAACTCGGGATGAAAACCGCTATCATCGAACGCTACCCGGTATTGGGCGGCACCTGCCTCAACGTGGGCTGTATCCCATCCAAGGCCTTGCTCGACTCTTCCGAGCATTACCACACCGCACAGGGGAAGTTCAAAACCCATGGGATCGAGATCAAAGACCTGAAGGTCAACATGCCCCAAATGATTCAGCGCAAAAACGATGTGGTGCAGGAGAATAACAAGGGCGTCGAGTTTCTGATGAAGAAAAACAAGATCGATGTCTATTACGGGCACGGTTCTTTTGCCAGTAAAAACCGGATCAAAATAACCCAGGCCGACGGGTCGAGCCTGGAAATTGAAACCGCCCGCACGATCATCGCCACGGGCTCCAAACCGATTGTGCCGGCCAATTTCAATTACGATAAAAAACGCGTGATCACCAGCACCGAGGCGCTGAACATCAGCAAAGTGCCCGGCAGCATGTTGATCATCGGCGGCGGCGTCATCGGGCTCGAACTCGGCAGCGTGTACGCCCGCCTGGGCGCGGAGGTCACCGTGGTCGAATACCTCGACCGCATCATTCCCGGCATGGACGCCGATTGCAGCCGCGAGCTGATGAAAAGCCTGCGCCACCTCGGGATGCAGTTCCACCTGCGGCATGCCGTAACGGAGGTCACGCCCGCCAAAAACAAGGTCAAAGTAGTGGCCAAAAGCCGCGACGACGAGTCGAAAACCCAGCAATTCGAGGTCGACTATTGCCTGGTGGCCATCGGCCGCCGCCCGTACACCGACAACCTGGGCCTGGAAAACGCGGGGCTGGCGACCGACGACAAAGGCCGCATTCCGGTAGACGAACACCTGCAAACCAGCGTACCCGGCATTTACGCCATCGGCGACGTGGTGCGCGGCGCCATGCTGGCCCATAAGGCCGAAGAAGAGGGCGTGTTCGTGGCGGAAACCATGGCCGGCCAAAAACCGCATATCCATTACCACCTCATTCCGGGCGTGGTATACACCTGGCCCGAAGTGGCCGCTGTTGGATATACCGAAGAAGAGTTGAAAGAAAAGGGCACGCCGTACAAAGTAGGCAAATTCCCGTTTCGCGCCCTCGGACGCGCCCGCGCCAGCATGGACCTCGACGGCATGGTTAAAATCATTGCGCACAAGGAAACCGACGAGATACTGGGAGTCCACATCGTGGGCGCCCGCGCGGCCGACATGATCGCCGAAGCCGTGGCGCTGATGGAATTCCGCGCCTCTGCCGAAGACGCCAGTCGCATGAGCCACGCTCACCCAACCTACACGGAGGCCTTTAAGGAAGCCGCCCTGGCTGCCACAGGCAACCGCCCGCTGCAGGTGTAACGGACAGGATATTTGGTAGTAAAATGAACAGGATCAAACATCCTGTCGCCAATACACGGCATCAGAACCGGGCCTTCTTGTGCCCTTTTTCCCACTTGCCGCCGAATTTCTTGTCTTTTCGGTCCCGTTCGGGGCGCGGCATGGCGTCGTTGACCTTCACCCGGCGGCCGTTGATGGTAAACTCTTCGAGGCCCTGGCGCACCTCCCGGATAAACGAGGGGTCGATGTCGAAATGCATGTAGGATTTCTTGATGTCGATATCGCCGATGGCATTTTTCGGCGCGCGAAATTCACGGGTCAGCAAGTAAAGGAAGTCTTTTTTGTTCACCCCGTCCATCAGTCCGATGTTGACGAACAGGCGTTGCATGGAGCCGTTGGCGGAAACGTCGCCGCGGTGGTGTCCTTTTTTATCGCCTTTCGCGTGGATATTGATGTCGGGTGCATTGCGGTAGTACGACAGGAAGCGGTTGAACTCCACGCTGGCAAAACGCTTGATCAGTTCTTCCTTGGAAATATCTTTCAGCGCCTCATAAATACGCGGCATGAACGGCTCGATCTCGGCGTGTTGTACTTCCTGGTCGTGGATATTCTGGATAATGTGAAACAACTGGCTTTCACATACTTCGAACCCGGTAGGAATGGGCAATTTGGTAAAAGTGGCTTTGGTGCGCCGCTCGATCTGCCGGATTTTCTCTTCGAATTTCGGCGTAATGATGCTCAGCGAAACGCCGGTGCGGCCGGCGCGACCCGTGCGGCCGCTGCGGTGCAGGTACACTTCGGGTTCGTCGGGCAAGCCGTAGTTAATGACGTGGGAAATATCGCTCACATCGATGCCGCGCGCAGCCACGTCGGTGGCGATCAGCAATTGCAGGTTGCGCTCGCGGAAGCGTTGCATGACCCTGTCGCGGTCCGATTGCACCAGATCCCCGTGCAGGGCGTCGGCGTCGTAACCGTCGCGGATCATCTGTTCGGCGACCTCCTTGGTGTCGTTTTTGGTGCGGCAAAAGATCAGGCCATAGATGCCTGGATGGGCGTCCACCACCCGTTTCAGGGCGGCGTAACGGTCTTCCGAACGGCAGATATAGTACTGGTGTACGATATTTTCGTTCGTTTGATTGCGTTTGCCCACGCTCAATTCGCGCGGACTGTTCATGTAGGTGGCGGCAATAGCGCGCACTTCTTCGGGCATGGTAGCCGAAAACAGCCAGATGGCTTCCCGGTTTTCGACGGCTTCGAGGATGATGTCGACGGCTTCTTTGAAGCCCATGTTGAGCATTTCATCGGCCTCGTCGAGTACCACGCGGGCTACTTTTTCGAGGTGGGCAACCTGCCGCACCAGCAGGTCGACCAGGCGGCCGGGGGTGGCAACTACGATCTGGGCGCCGGCCTTGATCTGGCGGATCTGCGTTTCGATACTCGCGCCGCCATACACGGCCACCACTTTGTACTGATGGGCAAATTGGGAATAGTTGACCAGGTCGCTGGCTACCTGTACGCACAATTCGCGGGTCGGGCAAAGCACCAGTGCCTGAATATTTTTTTCTTTCGGATTGATCCGTTGCAGGAGGGGAAGGCCGAAAGCGGCGGTTTTTCCGGTGCCCGTTTGGGCGAGTGCAATGAAGTCGTCGTTGGAATTCAGCGCCACAGGAATAACCAGTTCCTGTACGGGAGTGGGGGTCTCGAAGCCCAAGGCGGCAATACCTTGCAGCAGGGCGTCATGGAGGCCCAAATCTTGAAATGATGTCATCAAAAATGTTGCGTCAAATAATAAAAATCGCTTTGGGGTTGGTCGGACGGTGAGAACAACGGCGCAAAGATCGGCGTTTTTTTACCAATTTTATCAAATTATTTTAAGGCAGCAAAACCTGGCGCCGGGGCATCTTCCCTTTTCGATAAAACCACCCGACCTTCATCAAAAAAATAACGCCATGAAAAAAGCCTGCTTGCCGCTGCTCCCGCTGTTCCTGCATTCCATTTTTCTCCTTGCCCAGCAACCGCCCGTTTGTCCGTTGCCCGCTCCGAAAGGCGCCAATAATTGCACGGATGCGTGCATACGGTGTTCGCTCAACGGATACCAGGGTTACACCACCATCTATACGCCCGGGCAGGCCCCCGGCTTTTGCGGTGCGGTCGAGAACGATCAATGGCTGGCCTTTTTGGCGGGTGGCGACAGTATTGCCGTGGAGGTTGCGCCCGACAGCTGCCAGGACGGCAATGGCATCGAGCTGGCGCTTTATGCCGATTGCGCCGGTATGCCGCTGGCCTGTGCAGCTGGACAAACCGGCGGCGGCGCCACGGTGCGCACGGTAACGGCCGCACTCGTACCGGGACAGGTATATTTTCTGATGATCGACGGCTTTCAGGGCGACCACTGCCGGTTTACGGTCAACACCAGTCCGGCCGGAGCCGTGGCGCCGCCGGCGGCCACGCTTTCGGGGCCGCTGCAGGGACCGACACTGGTAGCGGCCTACAGTACGATCGCCTATTCGGTGGGTGGTTCTCCTTTTGCCACAGCCTATACCTGGTCGGGGCCGCCAGGTTGCGCCATCAACGGCCAGCCCTTGCCGGTCACCTTGGCGGGGCCTGCCGGCGCCCAGGCCAACATTACCTTCGGCAATCAAAGCGGTACGCTCTGTGTTACGGCGCTGAGCCCCTGCGGCAACAGCCCTGCAGCTTGTTTGCCTTTTTCGATCGGCGGGCCGCTTTTCCCGCCTTGTCCTTCGAATACCGAGCCGGCGGCCGATCTATGCCCGGATGCCTGTATCTTTTGCAATTTCACAGGATATAGCGGCACCACCGCCGGGTACACCCCCGATCCCGCGCCGGGTTTTTGCGGCGCTATCGAGAACAACCAGTGGGTGGGTTTTATCGCCGGCCAAAGCGCGATCACGCTCACCGCCCAAGCCGAAAATTGTTCGCTCGGCCACGGGTTGCAACTGGCCCTGTACCAGAATTGCGCCGAACCGCCGATCGCCTGCAACGCAGGCCAGCTGAACGGCGCCGGCTTGCCCATTTCCCTGACGGCTACCCTGGTCCCCAACCAGCAATATTTCCTGATGATCGACGGCATGCTGGGCGATCAGTGCTTTTTCACCGTCAGCGTGCAGCCGCCCATGGCCGGTGTGCAGCCGCTCATGGGCGCTACCGGGCCGATCCAGGGGCCGAAGAAAATTTGCCCTGGAGGGCAGGTCGGGTACAGCGTCGACCCCGTGGCGGGCGCCTCCGGGTATACCTGGACGGCGCCGCCCGGCTGGTTGATCAACGGGCACACCCCGCCCTATACCGGTATTGGCGCCGGGGCCAATGCCGTGATCATGACAAACGGAAACGGTAGCGGGGTGATTTCGGTTACCCCGGTTAACAATTGCAATACGGGTGCAAAGGCGAGCGCAAGCATTACCGTACAACCTATCCCGGTGACGAATCTGCCCTCCATCGAGGTATGCGCCGAGGACGCGCCTTTTTTCCTGCCCTGGGGCCAGGCCGTTACGGCGTCGGGGAAATTTTGTACGACGTATTCCTCCTATTTGGGTTGCGACAGCGTCGTGTGCCAACAGGTCATTTTCCTGAACCCGATTGTTTTTATTTATCCGCCAAGAGTACTCTGCGAAGGCGAGAGTTTTACCGTATGCGGCGTGCCGTACAGCGCACCGGGCAACTATTTGCAGGTTTGTGAATCGTACAAAGGCTGTGATTCCTCGGTGTATTTTACCCTGCTCTATCTCGACCCATCCGCTCAGATTCTTCCGCCGGGCAACCTGAACTGCGTTACCTTCCCGGTAACCCTGAACTCGGCTGCGGTAGCCAACGGCACAAAAACCTGGAAGAACCTCGCCGGACAGGTGCTGGGCACCGGCGACGCCCTTACCGTCGATCAGCCTGGCGCCTATATCCTTATGGTATCCGTTACTTACAACGGAAAAACCTGCATGGCCAGCGATACTATTGTGGTACCCGCGGCGGCCGATCCGCCGGTGGCTACTGCCCTTGGCGGCGCGCTGAATTGTAGCCAGGATTCGATCCAGCTAATGGGTTCGTCCAATGTATCCGGCGCCCTGTACAACTGGACCGGTCCGGGAGGGTTCAGTGCCGGCATCCCCAACCCAACGGTGCATATGCAGGGCCAATATGTCCTTACGGTGACCGACCCCCAAAGCGGCTGTACCGGCCAGGCTATCGCGGAGGTGACGGCCATGCATCAGGCCCCCTTCATCAGCGTGACCGGCGGACAGTTGAATTGCTACACGCCAACGGGTCAAATCACCTGCTCGACCCTTACCCCGGGAGCGGTATTTTCCTGGACCGGGCCAAACGGCTTTATCGCCTCCGAACAAAGCCCCGTGGTGAGCGATACCGGAACGTACGCGGTCCTGGTAACCGACCCCGTCAACGGTTGCACTGCCGCCGGCTTCGCCACGGTCAAAGGCGATTTCGAAGCGCCGGCCATTTCCGCAACTGGCGATGTGCTCACCTGCGCGCACCCGGCAGGGATGCTGACGTGCAGTACGACTTCCAACGGCGCCAGTTATTTCTGGCAGGGTCCGACGGGGTTTACGTCGAACCAGCAAAACCCTATGGTCGTGCTGGATGGGAAATACGGCGTCACAGTGACGGGCCCGAACGGCTGCACCGCCAGCGCCAGCGTAACCGTGCTGCTGGATATACAACTGCCGGATATTTCCATTGCCGCTGCCGATACGATCAACTGCACCAACCCCTTCGTAACCCTGATGTGCAGTACTACCGCCACGGCCCCGACGTTTGCCTGGGCCGGGCCGAACGGGTTTATGTCGAACCAGCAAAACCCGTCGCTCAATCAGGCGGGCGCTTATACCGTAACCGTTACCGACGGTCAAAACGGATGCACCAATACCGCCGGCACATCTGTTGTGGCCATGGATTTGCCCCAAATCACCATGATCATACCCGAAGTCCTGAACTGTTCGAAGCCCTTTACAATGCTGGGCGCCACCACCACCGCCCTTCAGCCGCAATACGTATGGACGGGACCAAGCGGATTTAGTTGGCCCTTCCCCAGTCCATTAGTTCAAACACCGGGGCAATACACCCTGGTGTTGACCGACCTGGCGACCAACTGCACCGCGGTGGGTTTCATTACCGTTGAACAAAATATTACCCCGCCCGGCGCCCAGGTTACTGGCGGAACCTTAACCTGCGCCCTGACAACGCTCCCATTGGCCGGTAGTTCTCCCACCCCGGGCGCCACCTTCCAGTGGACCGGGCCGGGGATTGTCGGGGGAAATACCGGCGATACCATCCTCGTCGATCAACCCGGCGATTACCTGCTGCGCGTAACGGGCCCCGGCAACGGTTGCACCAGCACTGCCGTAGCCACCGTAGTCCAGGATATTCTACCGCCGGCGATTGATTTGTACCCCGGGACCCTGAATTGTACCGTCGACTCGCTCTTTTACGAATTGCTGGCTTCGCCAAACATCAGCTTCCTGTGGACCCTCCCCGACGGTTCGACGGCCACCGACCCGGGTGTATGGGTGACGATGCCGGGTAGTTTGAGCCTCCTGGCGACCAATTTGTCCAACGGTTGCACGCAATCGCTTATCGCAACCCTCGGGGCAGATACCGCAGCGCCTGTGGTGGAATTGGTGCAAGTGGTCGATGATCAGGACGGGCAAGGAGTCGGTTCGATTGAAATTGCGGTGCCCAACCTGAGCAATTATCAGGTGGTTTGGACGCATGATATGCAAACGGCAGGTACCGGAACGATGCTCGGCGGACTCTTCGCCGGCGTGTATACCGCCATAGTGACCGGGCCGAACGGCTGCACCGCAAGCCTGGAGGCCACGGTACAGAACACGGTGCCGGCGAAGGAAGCGGCGGCATTGGCGGCAGACTGGCGCATCTTTCCCAATCCCACTGCCGGGTTGCTTAAGGTGCAATACCTGGGCCGGGCAGTATTGCCGGACGCCGATTTCAGCGTACTGGACATAACAGGGCGACGGGTGTACGCTCAAACAGGGCGGCCCGATGCTGCCGGGGTACTGCTGCGGCTGGAAGGCCTGGCGCCCGGCGCCTATGTGTTGTTGATCCGGACACCCGGGTTGGCCCTGCGCCGAGCGTTGGTCCTACAGCGATAAGGCGGCGGGATTGTTTTCAATTTAGCGCGCGTTTAAACTTTCGGTGCCGAAACAAAATTTGCGCGCTTTTGCTCCGGTATCGAAAATTTAAACACGCGCTTACCGTTTTTGCCTCAATTTTGCCCGGAGCAATGGCGTATTCTTCCAAATACAAACGTCCGGACGCGGAAATAACACCAGACGAGGCGTTGGCCAAACTGGAACACTTCTGTGCCTACCGCGAGCGGTGCCCGCAAGAGGTGTACCGGAAACTGGCTGAATTAGGGCTGCGCGGCGAAACCGCCGATCAGATCTATCAGGTGCTGGAAAGCGATGGATATGTGCAGGAGGAGCGTTTTGCCCGGGCCTTTGCCGGCGGCAAATTTCGCGTGAACCGATGGGGCAAGGTGCGGATCCGACTGGAACTTCAGCGTCGGGGAATCGCCCCCCGCGTGATCGCGGAGGCCCTCGACGCCATAGACGAACAGGAATACACGGCTGCATTGATCGATCTGCTCGAAAAAAAAAGGAAGCAATTCGACCTCCCGGAAGCCGATCCGGCGCTGCGTTCCAAAGCAGCGGCGTCCCTCATTCGGGCAGGTTTCGAACCGGAACTGGTTTTTCGCTACCTGTAAAACCAAAATTAGATAGGGTGCCGGGAGTACCCATTTTTACTTTTACAAACCTGACTTTTCCCAAAACTTGGTCAACGCTCCGGTGGAAGGGTAATTATCTTTCGGGTATCTTTGAACAATAGTCCGGTACATTTTGCTGTTGGCGAGGACGCCAACAGCGGTATTTCGTTGAAAATCAAGCCTTAACGCCGTTGTTGGCGTCCTCGCCAACAACATGCACCAGGCTTCATTTTCAACGGTTTGCAAAAACCTGCCGGACTATTCTTTGCATGCTCTGTTCTTTACTCAAACTTCCGTATCGTATGAAAAAAGATAAACTTGAACTCTCCAACCTGAACGTCCGGAGCTTTTCTACCACGCTCGACACGGAGCAAATGAACCAGGTCAAAGGCGGTTTCTACATTATTCGCGGAGGGCGGTACACCTATCGCACGCGTTGGACTTCCGTAGACATCCGGTCGGAAGAACACGAAACCCTGACCACTACCACCCGTACCGGCGTCGACGGAAATACGTAGGTCTTTAGTGCTTTTCAGCGATTGGTCCCGGTGCAAAGCCCGGGGTTTCAGGCATTTTTTCGGTGCTGATCCCATTTCATGCGAACTGCTTCAGCAAATGACATGCCGTTGATCTTTGCGTCCAGCCAGGCTTGCAGGTCAAATGTTTGAAGCAAGACCTGGACACCCGCTCCCCCTGAAAACTGCTGCAGGTCTTCCTGCATTTTTTGAAAAGCGTGTTTTTGGTCCCGTTTGGATGGAACGCGCATGAGTTCGGCCATGAACTGAAAAAACCGCCGCTCCAGATCGTAGAGGCGGTTTTTCTTTTGCAAGAACCGGGTAGCCGAACGCAGCAGCGATTCCAGCAAGGCGTTGTTGCCCATTTCAAAATGAATCACGAGGGAGAGGATACGCGCCAGGCTTTGCAGATCTTCCCGCTCGATGGTGCGCGGTTGATTGAGCCAGTCGTTCAAATAGCCCAGTGCGCCGCTGAAATCGGCGCAACCAAAGCAAATACAACAATACTGGAAATAGAAACTGGCGGTTTCGTAATCGTGCGGGTCAAATTGCCCGGCTTCCTGTTGGCAGCGGTCCATTTCGAGGTGCGCGGCTTCAAAGTCGCCGGTAAAAATGCACAAGACGAATTTATTCGTGTAGTACTGCCGGTGTATTTTTCGCCGGTCGTCTTCGGTCAACGGTTTGATCTTGCGCAATTTATCCAGGGCTACAAGCACCTCGTCGTAGCGTTCCAACAGCCCGCAGGAAAGGATAAAATTGCTGAGGGCTGCGATATAGTCCGACAAATTTTCCTGCAAAAAATGCGGTTGCGACTCGAGGAGTTCGATCAGTTTTTTCCCCGTGCCATAAAATTGTTCCCGCTCCAACGCGGCGTAATGGTACACATTGAGGGTCCGGTAATACAAAACGCGGGCCTTGTGCGACAGGGCTCGGTCGGGGTCGCTAAACAATTCGCTTTCCACCAGCCGGTTCAGGTTGGCCATCCGCGCCGCGCCGCGGTGCAAGGCCTCCCGTTTGGAAGCGGTGTACACCTGAAAAAAAACTTTCCGGTAGGCGATTGCATTCTGGAGTTGTTCCAATGCGCGCGTTTCGGCAAACTGCAACTCGTCAAACTGCTTGTTCAGGTAGTCCACGTCCATCCGGGTATAGGCCAAATGCTTTTGCCAGCGAATGATCTCCAGCATTTGGGCGAAGTATTCGTATTGGCGGGCAATTTTCAGGGCCTTGTTCAGCAAATCCTGGCAGGCTTCATAATGCCCTCTCCGGTACAGTACCGGTACGCTCTGCAGCAGGTGGTTCAGCCGGTACTCCACCGAGTTTTGTTCGTCAAAGGCTTGCAGGCTTTTGAGCACCAGGTCGTATAAATAGGCTTTGAGCTCCGAATATTTCCGGCTTTCCACCGGCTTGTCCGCATAAATCAGGGCACACCAGGCCTCGTCGTCAAAAACCGCCGCTGCCGCCATGGCATCGAACAACTGCAAATACTTGCTGTCGCGCTCGGGCTTTCCCCGCAAAAACAAGCGAAAATAGCGCTTTTCCGCAGGGGTCAGCGAGCGGATCAAGCGGTATACCTTGTCGGAAGGCGTTTTAGCCATGGACCGGCGAAGAGGGTTCGTGATCGAAAAAAAGGGGAAGCCGGACGGCGAAAAAGTCCGTCTTGCGCACAACAAAAGTGTCAATTTTCTATCATTTCAACAAGTTACAATTGCGGGCAGGAAACCTGACTTATGTCCAAAACTTGGATTGCCGGCCCCGGGGGAGCCCGCTACTTTTGTGGCATCAAATAAATTGCACTGCTATGATGAATGCTGTCCCGTATCCTGCTGCCGAGCCCAACGAATCCGTACGCCATGCCCGGGCGATTGCGTTCACTCCCGAATACGCCGTCGCGCCGTTGGCCGAGCGCCCGGTGGCGAATACCCCGGGGAAATCCGGCAAGATCGTTTTGCCTACCATGGAAGGGCTTTGCTTTGAAAAAGTAAAGCATATTGCCTATCTGGAAGCCAGCGGCAACTATACGGTGCTGCATTTCCTCGACGGCCGGCAAATTCTGGTGTGTAAAACCTTGCGGGAAGTTGAGTTTATGTTGCCCGACACGGCTTTTGTGCGGATCCACCGGTCGCACACCATCCATTTGCGGCATATAAAAAAATATGCGCGGGGAAAAGGCGGCTATGTAGTGCTCCAAAACAGCGTAACCCTCACCGTATCTGCCGGTCAGAAAGATAGCTTCCTCCTTGCCTTGAAACGTTATTTCAAGTAAAAAAAACGGTTGGGCACCCAACCTTCAGGCGCACTTTTGCGTCTCTACAAAAAATACCCGTGGTATACCCAAGCAAATAAACACAGTAAGGGTTTGGTTTGGCGCCGGGCGTGAAATGTCACGACCCGGCGTTACCTTTTTTAAGGCATAATGCCCGGCTCCTGCAGACGGCCGTTCAATGGGAACGCCGGGCGCGTTTGGCAAACCCCGTGAAAACGCAACAGGTGCCCTTCCTCCCGCTCATTGTATACGCAAAGAATCAGGGTGTTGCGCTGCCGCGGGTCTTCCGGAAACAGAATCTTGATGGGGTTGTGCACATAACCCTGCTCGCCAAACAACTGCAACTGCCGGGCTCGCGGACGCCGGAAGAGGCGCAACTGCTCCGCGGTTTCGGGGACCGGGACATCGCCGTAACCTTCTTCCAGGAGGAATTGTTTCACCATTTCGTATGTGTACGCCAACTTAGCGCCCGCAAAAACACTGCGGTATTCCCAGCCGTCGCTGCAGCCACCCATGTAGTCGACCCCTGCAGCGGGAAACTGCTCCCGCATGGGCACGTGCGGTTCGCCCGGCGCAGGCTCAGGGGGTTCCACAAAACCAAATTCGTCGTATTGCATTGTTTATTGGTATCCGGAGCAAAAATAACACACTTTTAGTTTTAATTTTTCGATAAAATTTATAAAATACAAGAGTCCGGTATATTTTGCTGTTGGCGGAGACGCCAAAAGCGGCATTTCGTTGAAAATCAAGCCTTAATACCGTTTTTTGCGTCCTCGCAACAACAAGCATCATGCTTCGTCAAAGGTTTGCAAAAACCTGTCGGGCTATTTAAATAAACAATTCGTATTAAATTAACTTGTCGCGGTGAAGGGCTTTGTGTGGGGGAAATGGCCATTTTCCCAGCTGGTAAGGCAGGTTTTGTAGTCGAAACCGGCCATATTCGCCAAAAAATGCAAACCGCTTAACGCTGCCAGCTGGACGAAGGATTTTTTTACCACCAAGGACCTCTGCTGCGACAAGTCTCAATTATTGCAACTTCAAGCACATGACCGCACACCTTTTGACGATCGGCGACGAGATTTTAATTGGCCAAATTGTCGACACTAACGCTGCCTGGATGAGCAGGCAACTCAACCTGCGCGGTATCCGGGTCAATGGAAAAAGCAGTGTGGGCGACGTGCGGGAGGCTATCCTCGCTGGCATTGAACATGCTGGCCTTCAGGCCGATATCGTTATCATGACGGGCGGATTAGGCCCCACAAAAGACGACATTACCAAAAAGACACTGGCGGAGTTGTTCGGATCGGACATGACATTCAACCAGGAAATTCACGACCGGATCGCAGCTTATTTCACCAAGATTGGCCGGCCTTTGCCGCCCTCGATGGTGGATCAGGCTACCGTGCCCGAAAAAGCCCTGTTGCTGCCCAATAAAGTGGGTACGGCGCCGGGTATGTGGTTTGAGCGCAATGGAAAGATCTTCATTTCCTTGCCCGGCGTGCCGTTTGAAATGGAATACCTGATGAGCAACGAGGTATTGCCGCGGCTCACGGCACGCTTTCCCGGCCGGCCTATTACACACCGGACCTTGCTCACCGCCGGCGAAGGGGAAAGCAATATCGCACGGCGCATCGAGGCCTTTGAAGACAGCCTGCCGGCCAACATCAAACTGGCGTATCTGCCCGCCCTCGGTCAGGTGCGCCTCCGGCTAACCGGTGTTTGGGAAGGCGATGTGACTGCCGATGCCGAAACGCGGCTGAACAGTCAACTCGACGCCAAAAAAGCCGAACTGGAAGCCCTTCTTCCCGATCTGGTGTATGGCTACGAAGAAGATTCCCTGGAGAAAGTGGTGGGCCGGCTGTTGCTGGACCAAAAAAAGCAATTCGGCACCGCCGAAAGCTGCACCGGCGGATACATTGCCCATTTGATCACATCGGTACCGGGCGCTTCCGACTATTTTCCCGGAAGTATCGTCAGCTATTCGTATGAGATGAAGACCAAATTGCTCGGCGTACGGCCGAACACCCTGATCAAACACGGGGCCGTGAGCGAAGAAACGGTGCGTGAAATGGTGCATGGCGCGCTCGAAACCCTGCATGTGGACGTGGCGCTGGCTGTTTCCGGGATCGCCGGCCCCGGTGGCGGCACGCCGGATAAACCGGTGGGGACGGTTTGGATGGCCGTGGGCGACCGGGCCAACACCATCGCGGTCAGGCATATTTTCGGACGCGACCGGCTCAAAAACATTCAACTCACCGGCACGTACGGCTTGAATATGGTGCGAAAGTTTTTGCTGGAATCATGACGCCGCCCGACCTGCATGCCTATTACGACAGCACCCGTTTCGACTACCGGTTTATCTGGAACGGCCGCGGTACCCGCGCCATCCATTTTGGTTTTTACGACAGCCAGGCCAGACAACACCATGCCGCCCTCGAGAACATGAACCGCGTGCTGGCCGATTTGGCGGAAATCCGGCCGGGCGAACGCGTGCTCGACGCCGGTTGCGGTTGGGGTAGCGCCTGCTTTTGGCTGGCCAGGCGCCGGCAAGCGCGGGTGACGGGCATCAGTTTGGTGCAGCAACAGATCGGGGAATGCCGGCGCGCAGCCGGCCGCAACGATCCGGCCGTTTTGGTCGATTTTGAAGTGGCCGATTATTGCCGAACGCCCTTTCCCGATGCGTCCTTCGATGTCGTTTGGGCCTGCGAAAGCCTGTGTCATACGCCGCGTAAAGCTGATTTTTACCGCGAAGCATTCCGCGTCCTGAAACCGGGCGGCCGCCTGGTGCTGGCGGAATCGATCTCGACACGGCCGGCGAGCACCGCACGCAGGCCGTATCGGCCGGTTTTGTCCGATATGACTTATCGGATGTTACGCCGAATGTACGGCCCTCGTTGCGCAATTTGCATGCGCTGAGCCGGCAGTGGCTGCCCTTCGGCAAGGCCTTGCGGGCTTTGGGTTTGATCAATGCGCACCGTTGGAACAACGCCCTGGCTTCTATCCGCCAATACGAGGCCTTGCAGGAAGGCGCATGGTGGTATGGTATGGGCTTGGCGCTGAAATAAATGGCCGGCGCCCAAAAGGGGGATTCCCCGTTGGGCGCCGGCCACTTTGAAACACCCGATCTGCCGTTTAAAACTTGGTGATCTTCTGGGTGCTCACCTGTTTGCTGCCGATCCGGATGCGCAGCAGGTAAATGCCTTCAGGCAACTGCGCCACCGGAATTTCAAAACTCTGCAGGGTGCCGGCCTGAATTTTCATCGTTTCAATCAGTTGTCCGCTCGTCGAAAACAGTTCTACCCGGGCATCGTCGTCGTAGGCAATCAGGTTGCGGACGTACAACAGCTGCGATACCGGGTTGGGGTACACGGCCAGCGATTCCTCCAGGGAAATATTCATCGCGATCTCCCGTATTGGCGACACCGTTTCAACACCTGTCGGGCTCAATCTTTTCAGGCGGTAGTAGTTCATCCCGTTTACCGGCGAGTGGTCCATTACCTGGTAATGGTTATCGGTAGCGGCATTGTAATGCCCCATAACCTGTTGAACGGGCGTCCAATTGGATTGATCGTCAGAATGCTCAACCGTATACAGGTATTGCACCATTTCCGGAGCGGTAGCCCAGTCAACCTGAACGGTCGAATTGCCATGCGCTTTCACGGTAAAGTTGGACGTAAATTGCGTACAACCGGGTGCGCCGGCGGGAATGACCGTAATGGTAATGAAATTGGTTTCCAGCCAGGCCGTACAACCCTGACGGCGTACACAGCGCATGAAATAGGATGTTTCCACCAATGGCCCCGGCTGATAATCCTTAGCATTAGCACCCGGAATACCGATCCAGTTGGGCGGGGCAGCGCCAATCTGGATAAACTGCACCCACATGTACTCCAGTGTACCCGAGCCCATGGTAGGCGGTGCCACTTCGTGGATCAGAGCCGGTGTTTCACCCTCACAAATCGTTTGATCACAGCAGATGGAACCGGCGTTCAGCACGTTTTCACAAAATACATGGATACCGGCGTCGATGCATAAGTTGTTGGGTTGTGTAGCGGTCACGATGAAAGGATCGGTGCGGCCGTTGGCGTTGGCATCGCTGTCAAAACAATCGTTGTTCACATTGTCTTTGGCTGTAAACTGATAGCCCGCGGGCAGGCCGCTGAACACAATGGCATACCTGCCGGCATTAACGCACCCGAAGGCATATTTACCCAGCGAATCGGTTTGCGTGGAATCGACGGTAATATCGTCGTTGGTGCCAAAAAACGTATCCGGTCCGGCCTGGATGAGCCGCACATGGATGCCCGGCACCCCGGGTTCCGTCGGGTGCTGCGCGCCGTTTTGGTCGGTATCTTTCCAGACGAAATCACCGAGCGTAATGCCGGTGCTTGTGGACCCGGAAATATGCACCGTGGCAGCAGCGGTGCAACCACCGCCGTCGGTGATGGTCACGGTATGCGTTCCTGCATTCAGGTTGAGGGCCTTCGCCGTCGTTTCACCGTTGTCCCACAAATACGAGTATGGCGGCGTGCCGCCGCTGGCGCTGGCTGTGGCCGTTCCCGGAATAGAACAGCTCACTTCCGTCGAGTCGACAATGCTGACCGCCGGCATCGGCGGGGCGCCAATCGACACCATGGTAGTGGCCGTACAACCGCCGCCATCGGTGATCGTTACCGTATGGGCGCCAGGTGCCAGATTGACTGCCGTTGCAGTGGTTTCGCCATTGTCCCACATATACTGATACGGCGGTGTGCCGCCGGATGCAACAGCGTTGGCGCTGCCGGCTGTCAGGCAAGTAGCATTGCTGGACGATCCTATGCCGACGGTGGGCGTAGGCGGCGTGGCAATGGTGATAGTGGCCGTAGCGGTGCAACCGCCACCGTCCGTCAGCGTAACGGTATGGGTGCCTGGTCCAAGATTGGTGGCCACAGAAGTTGTTTCACCGTTGTCCCACATATATTGATATGGCGGTGTGCCGCCCGAAGCGCTGGCTACAGCGCTGCCCGGGGTAATACAGGTTGCATTGGTCGACGATCCAATACCTACCGTAGGCTGTGGCGGCGGCGCTATTGTCACTGAAGCGGTAGCCGTGCAGCCGCTGCCGTCGGTCAACGTAATGGTATGGGTCGCGGGCGCCAGGTTGACGGCCGTGGCCGTCGTTTCGCCGTTGTCCCAGAGGTATTGATACGGCAGTGTGCCACCGGTGGCCGTAGCCGCAGCGCTACCCGGTGTGATACAGGTCGCATTGGCAGAAGATCCAATGTTGATCGAGGGCAATGGGGGTGCGGCAATTATCACGGTGGCAGAAGCCGTACAACCGCCGCCATCCGTAACGGTTACCGTATGCAGGCCGGGCGCCAGGTTGGTCGCCACAGCCGTTGTTTCACTATTGTCCCAAGCATATTGATAGGGTGGCGTACCGCCGGCGCCGGTGGCTGTGGCGGTGCCCATCAGGATACAGGTAGCGCTGGTGGAATCGGTGATACTAACCGTGGGCAATACCGGCTCGCCGATGGATACCGTAGTGGTATCGGTGCAGCCGCCGGCGTCGGTTACGGTTACCGTATGGACGCCTGGCGCCAGGTTGACGGCCAGCACGGTCGATTCGCCATTATCCCACGCATAGG
>JBGARJ010000025.1:0-75943 GCA_044230315.1 Saprospiraceae bacterium | reverse complement strand
ACCTTTCACAAAGCTTCCATATCACGATAGGTCAAGGAGGTGTTTAAATCCAGTCAGATCGCTTAATACAGCCTGGTAATCGCTTTTTTAGTCATTACAAATGGCTAAAGTCGAACTTAAGCCGTAACCGGCAAAACCGTAGCTAGTGGTTTTGCCGGTTACCATTGCTTCCGCCTCGCTTGTTCAACAACTGGGGTCAAACAGGTGAAAGCGATCGTGGCAAGCCCGTTCGAGCATCTCCCGGTCGTCGGGGTGCGCGATCTCGATCAGGGCGCGGGCGCGTTGGCGCAGGTTTTTGCCGAACAAATAGGCCGCACCGTATTCGGTCACCACGTAGTGAACGTGTGCGCGGGTGGTCACCACGCCGGCGCCTTGCTTGAGGAACGGCACGAGACGCGGTACGCCTTTTGCCGTTCGGGCAGTAAGCGCGATGATCGGTTTGCCCCCCTGGCTCAGGGCGGCGCCGCGCATAAAATCCATCTGCCCGCCCACGCCGGAGTACTGGTAAGTGCCGATCGAATCGGCGCACACCTGGCCGGTCAGGTCCACCTCGATGGCGCTGTTGATGGCCACCACTTTGGGGTTGCGCCGGATGACGCCGGGTTCATTTACATAGTCGATATCCAGAAAGGCGAATGCGGGATTGTCGTCGACATAGTCGTACAGCGCCCGCGAGCCCAACGCAAATCCGGCCACGGTTTTATTCGGGTGTATCGCCTTGTATTTGTTGTTGATCACGTCTTTTTCAAACAAGGGGATCAGCCCGTCGGAGAACATTTCCGTGTGTACGCCGAGGTCTTTGTGGTTGGTCAGACTGCTCAATACGGCGTCGGGAATGGCGCCGATACCCATTTGCAAGGTGCTGCGATCGTCGATCAGACCGGCGATATGCTGGCCGATCCGGACCTCGCGTTCGGTCACATTTTCGGCGAAGTTCACGGTGTGGATCGGCTCGTCGACGTATACCATTGCATGAAAACGCGTGGCGTGGATCAGGCTGTCTCCGTGCGTACGCGGCACCTGGGGGTTTACCTGGGCGACCACATAACTGGCGGTATTGACGGCGGTGCGGGCTATGTCGACCGATGTGCCCAGCGAACAATAACCGTGTTTGTCGGGCGGCGACACCTGCACCAGCGCCACGTCGAGCGGCAGGATGTTTTGTTTGAACAATTCGGGTATTTCGCTGAGAAACACCGGGATATAGTCGCCATGACCTTCGTTGACCGCCTTTCGGACGGGTGCGGAAACGAACATGGCGTTAATGTGGAAACTGTCGGCGCAGTCGGCGTGGTCTACAAAAACATCGCCGTAGAGGCTGATAAAGACCAGTTCGACATTGCGCAATTCATCCTTGCGGGCGGCCAGATGCCGCAGTAAATGGGTCGGCGTGCAGGCGCTGCCGTGAATGTACACCCGCTGTCCAGAGCGAATGACCGACAGGGCCTCCGGTGCGGTAACGTAGTTAATGCGTGGGTTCACAGTTATTAAAATAGTGTGGTTCAAAATCGGGGCGAAGTTTGGGATTTTTTCACCAAACTTCGCCTTCGAATACGCGGCCAGCGGTGATTTACGTCATTGCCGGCCCGATGGCAGTTACCTGCTACCGATCCAGTTACCACATAAGAAGCATTTTTTTGCCACACGCAACGGCATTGCGCTGTTGATCCTGTTGGCGAATGACAGCGTGACCGCGGCGTGGCGCCGGGCCACAGGAATGGCAAAACATGAGTCATCCCGAATTTTCAAATTCTTCAGATTCTTCGCTTCGCTCACCTTGATATGGCTATTTTACGCGTTGGAATATTGAGCATAGCGAAATATCTGATTAAAACACCGCTTACCCCAAACGATTTGTCATGTTGAGCGCAGCGAAACATCTGAATGTTATTAAAATTCGGGATGATTCATGTTGCGTCTGCCGTAGATCATTTCAATTCGCCACCCGGAACGGATACACAGATAATGTAGTAAGTAGTTGATCTTCTGTGTTTCCCCGGTAAAATATTTGCTGCGCGTTTCGCGAAGCGATTTTAGGAAACGACCTCGTGTTCTATGTCGAATACGGGTTAATTCTGGTAGGCTTCGAACGCTTCCGAAGGGTCGGAAGTTCGCGCCTGCTCCAGGCAAAAGTCGGCATCGTCGGTAAACCCTTCATCAAAAAAGAGCCTGCCCAATTCATACCAGGCGTCGGCATGATGCTCGTCGGCTTCCAGTACCTGGATAAATGCGTCGCCGGCCGCTTCAAAGTTGCCCAAATCCTCGTATACCAACCCAAGCACGTACAACGCATCCGTCTGGGTAGGATCGAGTTCGAAAGCGCGCTTGAGGGCCTGCACGGCATCGTCGAGACGGTCCGTTTCATAATACGCCAAGCCGAGGCCAAAGGCAGCGTCGGCGTCACTATCATCATATTGGTCCAATTCCTGAATTGCAGCGTCGTAGTTATCGGCTTCAAGCGCAGTATAAGCCCCTTGTACTTCGGCGGATTCCACTTCTCTTGGGCGTTCGTGCCCGGCAAGGCTTTGCTTTTTTTCTTTAGCGGTCTTGCCTTTGTTGTTTTGTATTGCAGTGCTGGAATTGGTCAACTTGGCCTTAAAACGGGAACTTACTTGCGCCAAGCCGGTTTGGGCAAAAAGCCCCAGCAGCAACAAAAGAATGATGTGTCTCATAATCAATGTTTTGAAATGAAGAATAAAGGTAAATGAACCCTGTTGCCGTGGGACTGGACGCGCCCATACAAACGCCGGGTCCGGGGAAAAAGAACCACCCAGAAGGAAAATCCCGGTATGCGCTAATACCGTACCCTGAACTGGGGCGTTTGGCGGCCATCGGTCAGGGTGTTCACAGCCGTTTTGGTTTTATTGAAGATGCCTTCCCAACTACGGGGCTTGTCCGAGTCCAAAGCGGCCGCAATGGATTTGAACAGCTCAACGGCAAAATAAGAGCCGGCATCGATATTGGTATAAGCGCTCTGGTTTCTGGAACAGGCGGAAGCGATGATGTGGCCGCTAAACTGGGAGAACAGGTCGGCGCGAAAAAAACGCTGGCGCTGCGAGGCATCTTCTACATAAGGCGTGGCGTCGGAACCCGGATCGCTGTTTTCCAACGGGTCATTGCAGCTGTTTCCGATGGTAATAGACATCCGTGGACCCTTTTCTACCAGGGCGTCGTACACCTGCTCCAGGTCAAAATCACAATCCAGCGTTTCCTTGTCGCTATTCCGGTCGCACAGGTACATGTAGGGCCAGGGCCAATCGTCGCCATCCTCATCGTACCGGAAACCGTGCCCGGAGTATAAAAAAATGACGACATCGTTCGAATTGCATTGAAACTTGTCGACAAAATCCTGCACGGCCGCCTGGCTAAAAGGCAGGTCTATCTGGCTGAAATTCAGGCCGGCCAGGCGGGCCGCCTCACCGCGAAACAAGTCAACGGCCAATTCCGCATCCTGCTTGCACCCGCCGGCAATGTCGGCATTCACGGCATCGATGCAGGTGACCAGGTATAAGGTTCCCTGCGCCCTGCCGGCCAGGCTGATGCCCAGAAACAGGAAGAAACACAGGAGTGTTGTTTGAAAAGGATGTTTTCTCATCTGACTTTGATTTGTGAATGAATATTGCGCTGGAGGGTTGGGCATTAAATTGGAAAAAAGAGGTCAACTATGGTAATGCTGGTTGCTACTTCCTGTCGCTTGGCGAATAGCGCTTTATCAGGCTTTGATAACGTTTGTTCTGGCGAAGGGCAGCCAGCTCATCGCTGGCATTGATCTGTTCCAAATACTCGGCGGTCAATTTTCGGGCTTTGGCTTTGGCCAGGGCTTTTTCCAGGTTGTCGAGGGCCTCGCGCTCCTGGTTGCGCTTCACGAAATACAGACACCGGGTAAAATATACCAACGGCTCGGCCGGATCGAGGCCGGTAGCAACCCCGAATGCCTTTTGGGCCTCGTCGAGCGACTGCGAATCGGCAAAATTCATCGCCGCTTCACACCATATCCGGATTTTAGCCAGGGTATCGAGCGGCGCATCGCGAAGCAATTGTACGGCTTTTTCCCATTGCTGCGCATAGAGTCCAATAAGCAAAATATAGGCAAACTCCGAAGCCGGATCGAATTTGAGGCTCTCCAGCAGGCGCCGTTCAGCGGCTTCAGGCCGGCCTTTGTCGATGTACAGCACGCCGAGGTAAAGGCTCGCTTCCGCATTCGCCGAATCCAGCGCCAGGGATTTTAAAAACAGCGTCTCCGCTTCTTCATTCTGCCCTTCATACAGGTACTTCAATTCGCCGTATTTCAGGAAGGCCGGAGCAAATGTGGAGTCGAGCGCCATCGCCTGCCGGTAGAGGATCTCCGCCGAATCGGGCAGTTGGAGAGCGTTATACACGTTAGCCAGTTCGAAGCAGGCTTTTACATATTGCGAATCGAGTTGCAGGGCCCGCTCGTAATACAGCACCGCTTCCGGCCGGCGGTCGTCCTGTTGGCTGAGCAGCAATCCCAGGTCGTAATAAGCGTCCCGGTTAGTGGAGTCCAGCTCGATGCTTTTCCGGTAGCAAAACTCGGCGGAATCGATCTGGTCGGTCAGAAAATAAAGACTTCCGAGGTTGCTGTAAACGGAGGCAAAATCGGGTTTCAGCGCAATGGCGCGCAGGTAATTGGTTTTGGCCAGGCCCAAACTGTCGGCTTGCTTGTACCCGATGGCCAGGTTGTTGTACGGTATAGCCCAGGTGGGCGACAGTTCAACGGCCTTCCGGAGGTCGTTCATGCCCTCGTCAAATGCGCCCAATTCCAAGTGCAGATATCCCAGTTCGTTATAAATATAGGCTGCGCTTTTTTCCAACTGCAGGGCCGAATCCTGTTTTTCCAGGGCCTGCCGGTAGAGCGGGCCGTTGCCGCCGCTTTGTTCGGCATTCAGGCGCAGTGCCAGGCCTTCAAAATAGTATTTTTTGGCCAGCGTTTGCCGGTACCGGGAGTCTTTGGAGCCCAGGATCTCCGCCGTCCGGCGGAGGTATTCTGAAAACCGGACATACTTTTGGTCGTAGCGGTTCCGCTGGGCCAGTTCCTGCGGATCGGTATTCAGGTAGGCGTTTATGGCTTGTTGGACGGAGTCCATAAACGCAACCGCAAGACGCTCGTCGATGATGCCCCGCAACGGAGTACAGCTGGTATCGGCATACAGGGCGTCGTAGTAATATACGGCGGCATCACCCTCCGGACTGACCAGGTGGCCTTTTTTCAACGCCGCATTAAAGTTTAAATACTGCATATAGCCTTCCGGTGAAACCTGACTCCGGAGCATGTCTTTTTCAAAATCCGATTCAATCATGGATTTTTGAGCGCCACTCAGCGCTTCCATGGTCGCCTCGTCCACCTGAAAAAGGGCCTCTTCTTTCAGCCCGCCCAACACATCCGGGTGCTGGTTTTTGTCGGTGGCGTTCCGCACCCGGTCTTGCAGGTAATGCTCCAATTCGTACAGGTCTACTTGTTTGTCGTCGTCTTCGTCGGCAAATCCCTTCAGCCCTTCGATGAGGAAAAAAGAAAAGACGCCGCGGTGGTATTTGGAGGATTCCCGGGAAAGTTCATACGGCTGGCACGACATCACCTTGACCTCGCTTTCGAACCGTTTCATCAGTTCCATCGCGGTGGCTTCCTTGCCGTTTTCGCCGCCGGCGAGCGAACCCGAGTGACAGGCATCGGTGATGACGATTACTTTAGCCCCTTTTTCTGAAAGTTTACCGATGATATCCCGGTTGAGCCAATCGAGGTCTACGGCATTGAGGCGGTAATTGTTCTTGGGGGTGTCGTAGGCCAGGATATAGCCTTTTTCCTGGTCGTTTTTGGTTTCCACATCGCCGTGTCCGGAGAAATAAATGATGGCCTGATCCTCCTTTTCCGTATTTTTCAACAGCCACTCCAGCGCCGATTGTATACGCGCCATCGTGGCTTCCTGGTTCGTCAGGAGTTGAATATGCTGGTCCTGCACGAGCCCGCCGGATTTGGATTTCAGAAAAACGGCAAAACTGTCTGCATCCAGGTCGGCATAACTGAGATCGATGATCTGCGGGTCCTGATAGTCGGAAATACCGACCACCACGGCACGCGTTGCGCCTTTTTTCTTCAGCGAACGCAACGCCTCCTGCGGATAAGCCTGCACGCAGAGGAGCAAAAAACAAACGGTAAATAGTTTTCCCATTGTGACGTCAACCTGCAACCTGTTCCGTCGCACGGTTTGCTGATCAATCTATTGCGGGAATGAACAATCCAACCGATTGTTCATGAATACCCTTTTGGTGATTTAGTTATCAGGGGTAAGGTTGTGTGATCAGGAACGAAACCAGTACGGGGATGTGCTACCCGGAGGCCAAAATACGGGTTAAAAGGAACATCTGAAAAACTAACGCATCTGCCCGGGCGAAGCGGACACGTTGTTGCTCCAATTAAAAACAGGAGCCTCCCCGAAAATACTGGGGAGGCTCTTGTGTGTTCTCCAAACTGAGCGCGGGCAGGTTATTTGATCAAGATCAATTTCCGCAATACCGAACCTTCCGTACTAACTACCCGCACACTGTACACACCGGCATCGAGCGCTGCAGTTGACAACAGGATGCGGTTGGCGGGCTGGTTGGCATGCTGGCTGCGCAGCAAACGGCCGCCGGCGTCAGTGAGCAGGATCGTCACCGGGCCGGCCGGCTGGCGCTGAAATTCCAGGTACACCTGGTCGGCCGCCGGGTTCGGAAACAGGCGAAGGCCAAACGCATCGTCCACATTGGTAAGTCCGGAGGATTGATCGCTCACCGTCACCTGTTTTTCATAGGTATGTGAACAGCCGCCGTTGGTCACCGTCAGGGTTACGGTGTAGGTCCCCGCCGCGGCATAGGTATGGCTTGGGTTCTGTTGGCTGGAAATCGCCGATCCGTCGCCAAAATTCCAGGACCAGGATGTGGGGTCGCCGGTAGACAGGTCGGAGAACGCAACCACGAGCTGGCTGGGTGTGGCGCTGAAGTCGGCCAATGGACCCGGTGTGACGGTTACCGTCACCGGCGTGGGCTGGCTGGCGCAAGGCTTTTCCTGTACTTCCCAGTCATAGAAATAATAGTAGTAGGTCAAGGGGCCGCTCGGAGAATTGGAACTGTAAATCCGGACCACATTGGCCAGCGTGTACGGGTATGCTGCGCCAGCGTTGTTGCGGTACAGGTTTTCATGCTGATTGCTGATACTGTACAGGCCTGCCTCTGGTATGTCGAGGTTGAGCGTTACTCGGCTGGCGCCATTGGGTACAAACACCGTTACCGATTGGATGGGGTTGTTTTGGGCGTCGAACAGTGTAATAGTCCGATTGCCGTCGCCCTGTGCGATCAACAGCACCGACAGCAAGCGGAACGGCGTGTAGGCTTCGAACAAGAGTTTTCCATTAAAATTAGTATTGTGGTTGCCGCCCCCGCCAAAGGTATTGTCGACCGGCCCGACGTGGCCTATCGGCTTATCTTCAATTTGCCGGACGGCATAGGTCGTCGTGGCGTTCAGGGCGGGTGTCTGAAAGGTGGTCCCGGTGTACACGACGGTCCCGTCAGTACTCCAGTCGGCGGTGTATCCACTATCCACCGTTGCGGTAAGAGTGGCCGTATGGTCGGTGCAGATGGTGACATCGCCGGATACGACAGGTGCGGAGAGCGCAGTATACGTCACCGAAGAGCTGTATGAATCGGAGCCCAGGGTATTGCTGACGGTGAGGGTCACGGTGTAGGTGCCGGGGGTGGCGTACACGTGCATAGGGCTTTCCTGATCGCTGGTGGTGCCGTCGCCAAAGTCCCACAACCAGGTCTGGGGGATATCGGTCGATTGGTCGGTGAATTGGAACCGGCCAAAGCAGGAAGCAGTGACATCCACCGTATAAGCCGCTTTGGGCGGTTGAATAGCCGTCAGGCAGATGTTGGGCAATTTAAAGCCGGGTGTTTCATCGCCGGCGATATCGGCGCTGCCCTGATTGGCGTCTTGCCCCATGCCGCGTCGGGCGAAGGCTTCCCAGATCATGCAGCGGTGCGCATTGTTGTACAAAATATCGTCGGCGGCCAGAATGGCGTCACGGGCATCGAGGTAGCCGGGGCCGCAGGGCTGGAGCTTCATGGCTTCGATGACCAGGTTCATAGCGGTGTTGTTGCCGCCATTCCCATTAAACCAATCGGGATCGAACCCTTCGGCGTCGATGATGTTCCAGGTCATGTCCCAAAGTACCTGAGCCCAGATTTCGCCGATGTCGTGTGCTTCACTGCTGCTGGCGAGGTCGGCATACGTTTGGTTATTGACCGCCATATCGGTCGAATACGGTTGGCGCCGGAGGCCGCTGCCATTAGTAGCTTCGCCGAAAGCATAGGTAGCCATCGGGCGCACATTGGCGCCGGCATCGCCGGGCTCGATGGTGAGGATCAGCGCCAACCAGTCGCTCCAGCCTTCGCCGCCTTGTTCGTTGTTGTCGAGGCAATTGGAGTTGTCGGGCCCGCCGGTGAGCCGGATGGAAAGGCCGTGGCCGTATTCATGGGCGACCACGCCGTTGTCGAGCGAGCCATCGATGAGCGGGCCCTGCGGGTACAGCGTGACGTTTACGGTTTCGCCGGCACTGATCTGGCCCTTGATCGCAGTTCCAGCCGCCTGGGAGATCATCACAGAAGGAATACTGATCGTGTTGTTGTTGCCGGGCATGGAAAACGGGGCTGTGGCCGCGTTGTTAATCACCACGACGGCGATAGCGCCGGCGGCTTCGGCGTTGGCGACTTTTACAGTGAAGTTGCACTTTCCGCGGTCAACAAGGGCGATTTTACCGGCAACTGCCGCTGCGTTGGTGATGGGTTCGCAACCGTCGTTAATCGGCGCCGTGTCATCGACAGCCAAAACCAGGTCGCCGGTAACCGGGGCGTTCAGGCCGGGGCCGAAGCCCGCTTCCGGCGCGGTGTAAATACCGGCAATCCCGGCCGGTGTATTGATGGTCATGGTAGCCGGATCGGCGCTGGCCCAAAGGTACATTTGCATCCGGCCGCTTTCGCCGTCGGGCGGCGTGGCAAAATCGGCGTTGTTATTGCCGCCGCCATCCTGCGCTTCAGCCGCTACAAAGTCGCCTTCGATGCCGCCTTTGCCGTAGTTGTTGGCCTGGAAGTTCCCGGCCCGTTCGTCGAAGCCGTGCACGTATAAAATATCGTGCAGCGTATTGTTCAGGTAAAACAGGTTGGTAATACCGGCATCCTGGTTGAATTCCGGCGACTGGCTGAGGTCGAGCGGGAAGTCGAACTGAAGGTCGGGTCCGCCGTCAGGGGAGTAACCTGGTTCGTCGAGGTCACTCCGATCTTCGTAGGCATACACATTATTGCCCTGGGTGATGGTGAATTCCGGGCCGTCGAAGCCGTCGATATCGTGCCAGCCGTAAGGCGAAGCCACGGCATTACTTGGGTCGGTAAGCACGTTGCGCACGCCAAAACTGGGCGCTTCAACGGGCAGGGGGAATACGTTGTAACTGGCCGAGCCGCTCATTTTCCCGTTCGACCCAGCCTGCGGAGCGGGGCGGGGCGCCGAAGTGGCGCGGGTGGCGGGCGGTAGCGGAGCCGCGATCTCGCAATGCACCGTCCAGTTGTTCTGGTTGATAAATGCGCCGTTTTGTGCATCAATGCGCACGTTCCACCAATCGGCGCTGTTGCGCGGGGCGATATTGACATTCCAGGCCAGGCGGAAAGTGTTTTCTACGGGTACGTACAGGAGCTCCACCTGAATGGGTTTGCTGGCAATGCCCCCGTCGTCGAAACGCCAGCGGTGGCGGCTATCGTCGCGCGCTTGCAGAACCGGCCGGTCAAGAACCGTGATGCCGAGATGCGCCGCGGCCGCCTGAATGGCATTTTCCGGCGTGAGCACGGGGGCGCTGTCGTTGGCCCGCGCGGCCGCGTCGCGGTTGAAACGGTTGGCAAAATAAACCACTTTGCCGTCGCGCATAGCCAGGGTGCTTACGGCGTTGTAAATCCGGATCCCGGAAATTTCCTGATGCAGGTAGCTATAGGTTATGCCGCTCTGCCGGTTGACATATTGGTCGGACAGCACCCAATCGGAGACATCCCGGTCGGTGAGGTTCCATTTCGATTTGACCTGTTGCAGGTAGGCTTGCATTTCAGACCGGAATTGCTGGGCATGCAGCGACACAACCGACGCGAAAAGGGCCAGGAGCAGCACAAGGCGTCTGTTCAAAGAAGAGTTTGACATGTTTGGTAGCGTTAAAGCGATAGGATGACTGAACGAACATCCGGTACCGAAGGCCGGAAGAAAATCTGCAGCACGAAATGCTTCAAATTTCGGGCACCAAAGTAATCAACTCCCGTATGCACCAGTCGGGGAAGATGCACGGGATTGACAGGATTGACATATTTTCCCGGTCAACCCTTCTTTTCGGCGTCAGAACCGCCTAGCAGCGCACCCATTGACGCCCGGATCAAAGCCTCCAGAACCACTGGGTCAACGTCAGCCAACTGTTTGATATACAAGCATGCCTTGCCGGTTTTAAACTTGCCCAACCGGGCCATCAGATCGGGATACTGCTCCAGGTACGACATGATATAAAGGGTCAGGTTCTGCTTGCGCGGCGAAAAACCCGTTACAAACCAGTCGCCCTCCTGGCCGCTTGCGTACTTGTAATGGTAACTCCCAAAGCCCACAATGGCCGGCCCCCACATTTTCGCGGGCGCACCGGTGATCCGTTCCATGAGGTGCAGCAGGGCAATGCAATCCTCCCGGCGCCCGGCGGGCTGGGCATTTAAAAAAGCCTCGACGCTCGCGTCATTCGGCTTGGTTTTTAATTCGCTCATATTCAGTGAATTTGTTGTGGCGGGAAGTTTTGAGCGGGAAAAATGTCGTAGTTCGCGGATAGCCGCAGTTGGCGTTCCCGCCAGAATTGCATGGAATGTCCATCGCCGTTATTGGCGTCCCCGCCTGATCTTTTTGATATTTTATTTAGCCTGCCGTTATGTCTCATTAATTTGACAATAGTATCAGGTAGATCTTTCCGTCGAAACCGGGTATATCCGGCGAAAAATGTAACGAAGCCAGGCAGAAAAATAGCGTTTATACCACCAATGCCGCCCGTCGCTATACATCTAGTAAATAAAGCCAATGTTAAGCATGAAAAAATACGGCCGGAAGGACGCCATCTCTGTATGGTAGTTGTTCAAAAACCCATACCCGGCGGTGGGTTGCAAATATAAATACACCCCGCGTAACAGCGGAAGCTCGATGCCGGCGCCAATCCGGCCGCTGAGGTTGAAGGTCTTGCCGTAGGAGTCTTTGTACGTGAGGGTCTGGTCGTCGCCGTTGTCGTAATAGGCTTTGTCGGCCTTTCTGCGTTCTAATTTGATCTGCGGCGCCAAACCGCCCATCAGATACCAGCGCCAAGCGCCCACGGACTTGCCGTACCGCAGTTCCAGGGGCATAACAACGTCCCGAAAGGTAGTCTTGCTTTCCAGGGCCACTACACTGGCAACCGGATAATAAGGCGCCGGCGGAAGACCGTTCACGGCAAATTTTTTCTGGCGAAAACCATAGGCCAGATAGCCGGCGCCCAATTGGAGGCTGAGGTGCGTGCCCAAATAGTACCGGATAAAAAGCGAAATGCCTTGGGCGTCGCGCAAGCCCAGGTTGTTTTTCGTTGCGCTGTAGATTCCGGCAGGGTCCAAATCGTACTGAAAATTGGTGCCCGACAGGCCGTAACCCAATTCCAGCCCGAATTCAACACGGTTTTTTTGCGCGTAAAGCGTGCTGCCGGCGACCAGCAAGAACAGGAATAAGACGGTTTTTGACATGAATAGCAGGTAGTTGAAGGTTAAAATAGCGTACTTCGATCAAAGGTAATCGAAAGCCATATTTTGCACGCCGGATTTTCGCGGGAAGTGGAACCTCAGTAGTTCGATGGGTTTTTGCAAACAATTGAAAATGAAGCCTCGTGGATGTTGTTGGCGAGGACGCCAACAACGGGGTTAGGGCCTGATTTTCAACGAAATGCCGCTGCTGGCGTCCTCGACAACAGCAAACTGTACCGGACTTTGTAACCTGCCGCCCTGTGATTGACATGCATAGGCACTCCTTTTTCTCCGTTGCCGCACGCCAGATTGCTGAGTTGAAGCCAAAGCCTGCAGCATGGAATTATTACCCGAAACGCAGTGTTCGGATAAAAAATACCATTCAGATGGCCCGATTCATACCCGGCCGGCCGGCAGCCGGCGCCACCCTGCCCGACACCCTGTCCGAAGGCATGCCCCTTTCGGAATTGAACTCCATATTGCTCGACGTATTCCATCGCCGCGCACAACGCAGCAACCCGGCGGCCTTGCTGGCGGCCTACGGGCAAAACCGTTTCGTGCAACCGGCTGCTCTCGACCCCGTGGCTTTCCGCTCCTTCGCCTTGCTGTGGCTGCAGACCGCGCAAGCACAGGGCTTCACACCGTTGGAATTGTCGCCGGTAAGTCCGCTGGGCACGTGTTCGGTGGTGGGCACGGTACACCAGGACAAAGTGTTGTCGGCCCTGCGGGGCACGGAAGTGGTGGCCGACGCCACCAATGTATTGGCCCTGGAAAGCAGTAGCCGGCGCCGCGATGCCGGGTATCCGGCGGAGCCGCTGCACTTCTGCACCGAACACCGGCATATCCGCACGCCTCGTGTGGCGCTACCCGGCTTTTCCCAACATTTCAGCGTATTCTGCCTGACGACGGCCGGTCGCGACACCGGGCATTTTCAGTTCGAACAGGCCGCACTGATCCGTCATATCGGTTTTTACCGGGGTTTTTTGCAGGAAAACCTGGGCCAGCAGCCGCTAAAAATCACCCTCAAGGCCCTCGATCCGGCCGAGGGCCCGAATGCCCTGTTCGACCGCATGCACACAGCGTTGCAGGCACAATTCCCTGACGCGGAGATCGAGGTTCAGCGGGTTCCGCAAACGCAGCAGCAATACTACCGGGCCCTGCAGTTTGGCATCGTCTGGGAATACCGGGGCCACCCCTACCCCATCGCCGACGGCGGCTGCACCACCTGGACCCAGCAACTGACCGGCAATCGCAAGGAGCGCTTTGTGAGCAGCGGCATCGGGCTGGAACTGCTGTGGAAACTGCTCAATGACGCGGTTTAATACCGTTCTTTAAAATGGTCCAGGCAAGTTGGAATGTCTTTCAGGTCCTCCGAAGTGCTAAATTGACAAATACGCAGCGCGCTCAGCTTGCAAAGTTCAGCGGGCAGCTGTTTCAGCGGATTCCCGGTCAGGTAAAGTTCCTCCAGTCCGGCGCATTGCCCGATTTCGGGCGGCAGGCTTTTCAGGCCCGTCGCGCGCAGGTCCAGGTCCTCCAGGCTGTCCAACTGGCCGATCTGGGGCGGTAAGACTTGCAGGGTATTACCCACCAGGATCAATACCTTCAATTGCCTTTGTTTCCACACGGCCTCCGGCACGGCATGCGGGTTTTGGAAGTGCAGGTCCAGGGCGGTAATTGCCGGATTTAATTCATCTACACGGGTGGCAAGCGGAAATTGCTGCCCAAATGTATCGGCCAGGGCATACGTCTTCGCGCCGTAGGGTCTGACCGTTGCGTAACCGGTGTAAATGCTGAAAGGCGTGGCTTCCGTAAAGTCGTAATTGTTGAGCCGCCGCAAATTGGCATCGATAAGATTGTACAGCTCCGAATTCAGCCATTGGGCGGCAAAGGCGTAGCGCCCGTTGAAAAAAGGTATTTTGCGCTGCAACATTTCGGCGCGGCGGCGCCAGGCATTGGCCTCGCCGGAAAGCGAATCGGCGGTTTGCCGGAGTTGATCGCGGAGGCCGGCATTTTGCATGAGGGCTTCGTCGCGCTGCTGTTCGAGCGCTTCAAAAACCCGGCCAGTCTCCAGGTCGATGTCGGTAGCGTGCGCCGGGTCGCATTCGCGGGCGGCGCTGAACTTGGCCAATGCCGCCCGGAAACGCTGCTGGGCTGCGAGGGCACGGCCATCTTCCACCAATTTGGCATAATCGTATTGGCTTATAGCGACACTGTAAAAGGCAAGTTGAAAGAGCAGTATAAGGGTGATTCGCATCATGAAACTACAGGGAAACAGGTTTGTGATCATTCGCGGCCGATGGTGGCATAGCGCTTTTCAATATCGGCCATGTCGCGGATCAATTGCCGGAATTCCGCCAGCGAATGTTGCCGGCCGTGCCAGTCGGGGTCGGGCGCTTGTCGCAAGGCCGTTTCGATATTGGACTCGTCAACAAAATTTTCGTCGATCGTACAGCTCTGCAAGGTGGCAAACGGCGCCAGAAAGATATAGCCGTCGAAGAATTGAGCAAGCCGGAAGTCGGGGTAACCCATGCTGAAGTAACTCGTGTCGCGCAGCGCCCCGGCGGGAGTGTCGAGCAGATCGAAGCCCAACGGTCTGTTTCCCATTCTCGCCATCAGCGCCTCGATGGCGCCGCCAGCCGGCGACACCAGGTAAGGCATGTGGTTGATGCGGTTGGGGAAGGGTTGGTGCAGGAGCGCATTGAAGATACGGCCGGGGTATTTCCGGAACAGGCGGTTGCCCAGCCAGTTGTCGTCGTATGCGCAAAAATTGTCGTTGTTGTACCGGAACTCCGGTTGTGCATAGCGCGTGTATGCATGGGGCGTACCCACGAGTGCAAGCAATTTTTCCCGTTTGTCGAGGATTTCCCGCCCGATCAGCTCGGCGCGGTATTGATCGGCAGTGCCTTTGTAAAATACGGTGGCCATATTTTCGGGGCTGCGCCGTCCGTCGAAGCCTTCCCAGTTGTATGCGTAACTCAGGTTGAGTATCCGGAAGGGCCGGCTGTGTGGGGGCAGGCTCCGGTTGAACGTCCAGGCCGCCCGGTACACATCCATGTATTCGTGGAATGCCCAGGCCACATTGTAGTGAAACATGATCCGGCGCGCCTGCGCTTCGTCGTATTCGGGCGCCGTGACCAGCGAATCGAGCGCGGCCTGGTCTTCGCTGGCGCCGAATTCCATGCCGATGGCATACACGCCGGCGGCGTACAGGGCGGGAATGAGGCCTTGGACAAAAAGCAGGTTTTGCCGGACGTGGTGGTCTTCACCGAGCAGGATCACGTCGTACTTCCGGAACGTTTCGATCAGGTAAGCCTGTGGGTCCTTCCCATGCAGGCGCAGATACGCCAAAGCCGGCAGCCTTAAGCCCTCGCCGGGCTGCGCCGGCAGGCAGGCCGCGCCAAAAATCAGCGCTATAAACAACCCGAGCGAGCATACTTTCATCATACAGGAAATTAATGCGGGGCGAAGATACGGCAGGTCGTCAATTGTCCGCCCGAAGCGCAGTATACGGTCGTATCCGAGAAGTCAGTTGCCTGCCATAATTCTACCGCTTAATTTCCGTTTATGTTCGGTTCCTTGTAAATCATACCCGAACTTTGCGGGCCCAAAACCAAACACCCGCATTGAACATTAATTTTCCCGACATGATGGTTTCGTTTAACCGAAAAACGCTTTTGCTGCTTTTACCCCTTTTCTTTACCCAATTACTCCTTGCGCAAGCCCCCGAACGGAAAGTGACACGCTGCAGTTCGGTCAGCCGCTCGACAGCCGTACACAACATCGCCGTCGACGCCGAAAACAACAAATGGGTGGCCAGCGGAACAAGCGTGTTTCAGGTGCTGGGCACCGACCTGTCCAACCCGCTAAATCTCGAACCCGGCCAGAAATCGGCCCTGAACTATCGCGGCGGCAACGCCGATGTGCGCTGGACACCCGAAATCCTGCAGATGGTCCTCAACGCCCAGCCGGAAGTAACTACCGCCTGGTACGACGAACGCAACGACTGGCTGTGGCTGGGCACTAAAGGCGACGGGCTGATCCAACTAAAAACCAAACCCACGCTGAAAGTGGTGGAGAAATTCACTTCCGGCAACTCAAAATTGAAATCCAATACCATCACCGCCATCTTTCAGGATCGCCGGGGCCGCTACTGGATCGGCACCGACAATGGCATGATAGCCGGTACGCCGGATAAATGGAAATCCGAACTCGACGGCTACCATGTGCTGCGCGTACGCGAATTCGGGCCGGACGTGTGGGTGCTGGCCGACGGCGAATTCTGGGCCGTTCGCGGCGGGGAAAAATGGGAAGCCGTCAACGTCAAAGAAAAAGCGCTGGAGGGCGAAGCCGAAGATTTTGACCTCAGCCCCAACGGCAACCTCTGGATCCTTTCGCGCATGGTCTCCCGGTACGACCTGGATACCGACGAATTCGATGTGTTCAGCGGAGCCGAATACTACACCAGCGAATACGGGCGCTGCATCGCCGCTGACCTCGAGGGCGCGGTATGGATCGGCACGGAAGACAAGGGGCTTTACCTGATTGACAAAGCGTCATCGCTCATTGTCAATTGTATGATAGACAAAGATTTAGGCTGCAATTCCGCTGCGCCTGACGCCGCTTTGAGCGTCAAGGTGGAGGGCGGGAAAGCGCCATATACCTACGCCTGGTCCGCCGCCGGAATGCAAGGCGCCAACCCGCAAAACCTGGGTATCGGCACTTATACGGTCACTGTGACCGACAGCAACGGCAAAACCAAAGCCGCTAAAGCAAAGATCGACGATCCGCGGATCACGCTGAGCATTCAGGTCAGACAGGCCGAGAGCGGGCCGGCAAAAAAAGACGGCTCGGCCGAAGTAGCCGTAAAAGGCGGTGCACCGGATTATACCTTCAAATGGGACAACGGCGAAACGGCCAACCCGGCTAAAAATCTCCCGGGAGGCCAACACACCGTTACGGTAACGGACAAGAAAGGCTGCAGCGCCACGGCATCCGTAACGATAGACCAGAAACTGGCCGCCCTGAGCGCTACCGTGGAAGAAACTACGCCAATCCCCTGCGCAGGGGGCAACACCATCCTGAAAGCGACCGTCAGCGGTGGCAAGGAACCTTACCAATATGAATGGAGTAACCCCAAACTCGACGGTACCCAACCTACCGGCGTCACCGCCGGCGTCTATACCCTCACAGTGGTAGACGCTGCCGGTGGCAAAACCACCACCAGCATTACCCTCGTTCAGCCGGCTGCCCTGAGCGCCGTGGCCAGCGTTCAGGCACCTGCCAGCACTGGCAACAGCGACGGCAAGGCTGCCGCCTCACCCCGTGGGGGCAGCAGCCCCTACACCTATCGCTGGGATAACGGGGAAACCGAAGAAATCGCCACTCAACTCAAACCCGGCCCGCACTCGGTCACCGTCACCGACGCCAATGGCTGCACCATAACGGCCAGAGTGGAGGTCGCCGAAAGCATCCTGCCGCTGACCGCTGAGATCGAGGAGACGGCTCAGATTAATTGCAATGGCGGACAAAGCGCCTTGAAAGTCAGTATCAAAGGCGGTAAAAGCCCTTATGAATTTGCCTGGAGCAACGCCGCCCTCAGCGGTTACCAGCCATCGGGCGTAAAAGCCGGCGCCTACACGGTCACGATCACCGATGCAGCCGGCGGAAAAACCACTGCAGCGTTTGTGGTCAAACAACCCGATCCACTAACCGCGACCGCAACGGTAAAAGCCGCGGCCAGCACGGGCAACCCCGACGGCAAGGCCAGCGCGCAAGGCAAGGGCGGCACTACACCCTATCAGTTTCGCTGGGACAACGGCGAAACCACCGACCTCGCCGCCCAACTAAAACCCGGCCCCCATACCCTTACCGTTTCCGACGTATTCGGCTGTTCGGCTACAACCACCGTGGATATCCCCGAAAACATTTTGCCCTTGAACGCCAGCATCGAAGAAAAAAGCAAAATCACTTGCTTTGGCGGCCAAACCGGGCTGAAAGTCAGCGTCAATGGCGGCAAAGGTCCGTTCCAGTTCCAATGGAGCAACCCCGCCATCCGGGGTGAATTGCCGCCCAATATCGGAGCCGGCAACTACCAGGTAACCGTCACCGACGCAGTCGGCACCACTACTGTCGCCACCATTACCGTCAAACAACCCGACCCGGTGCTGGCCACCGCAACCGCACAGGGCGCAGCCAGCACGGGCAATGCCGACGGCAAAGCCATGGTACAAATAAAAGGCGGCACGGGGCCCTATTTGTACAAGTGGGATAATGATGAAACGGCCGATATTGCCACCCGGCTAAGCCCCGGCGTACACAACGTTACCGTGACCGATGCCAACGGTTGTTCCGGAACGACCAATGTGACGATCTCCGAAAACATCCTGCCCCTTTCCGTTCGCATCGAAGAAGCCCAAAAAATTGCCTGCAACGGCGGCCAGGGCGCCCTCAAAGTAAACGTCAGCGGCGGCAAAGCGCCCTTCCAGTACCAATGGGCCAACGGCGCACTACAAGGCTCCACTCCGGCCAATGTGCAGGCAGGCGATTATACGCTGATCGTGAGCGATGCAGTGGGCGGCCGCACCAGTACAGCATTCCGCATGCGGCAACCCGAAATCCTGGCGGCATTTGCGTCGGTACAGGCGCCATCGAATGTTGGCAAAACCGACGGCAAAGCCAGGGTGCAGGCCCGGGGCGGATCCGGCCCCTACCAATATCGCTGGGACAACGGCGAAACCGGCGAATCGGCCATTCAATTGGGCCCCGGGAACCATACGCTCACCGTTACGGATGTCAATGGTTGCGCCATCTCGGTACCGGTCGTAATTTCAGAAAATATCCTGCCCCTGGCCGTGCAGATCGAAGCCACCGAAAAGATCAATTGTAACGGTGATAAAAGTGCCCTGAAAACCGTCGTTACCGGCGGCAAAGGGCCCTTCGAATACCTGTGGAGCAACCCGACGCTGCAAGGCGAACAGCCTGCCGGCGTACCGGCCGGTGCATATCAACTAACCATCTCCGACGCGGTGGGTACCAAAGCCACCGCCAGCATTACTATCCGGCAACCGGATGCCCTGACAGCCACCGGCAACGTGCAGGCGCCTGCCAGCACGGGCAATGCCGACGGCAAGGCACTGATCCAAACCAAGGGCGGCACCGGCGCCCTGAACTATCGCTGGGACAACGGCGAAACCGCCGCCACCGCCGTCAAGCTCGGCCCGGGCGCGCATAGCTTCACCGTAACCGACGCCAACGGATGCGCCGCTACCGGTACCGCGAATATTTCCGAGAACATCCTGCCCCTCGAAGTGCAGGTGGAGAAAACCCGCGACATCAAATGCGCCGGCGGCAGCTCCGGCCTCTCGGTCAGGGTTACCGGCGGCAAACCGCCCTACCAGTATAAATGGGACAACCCGGCCTGGACCGGCCCCGAAATCAGCAACGCACGGGCTGCCACCTATGCCGTGCTCGTCACTGATGCACAGGGCACGACCCAAACGGCAGTGGCCATCCTCAGTCAGCCAGATTCGCTGTTGCTGGAAACCTCCCGCGTTGTAGGCGCCACCACCGAACGCAGCAGTGATGGCAAGGCCACCGTAAAAGCTACAGGCGGCACGCCTCCCCTCAACATTGTTTGGGACAACGGCGAAACAACCGCCACCGCCGCCAGACTAGGCCTTGGCGTACACAGCGTCTCCGTAACCGATGCCAACGGATGTGTCGCCACCCACCCCGTGACGATCAAACAACGCATCCTGCCCGAACTCAACGCCGCAATGTTGAAAAACGGACAAACCATCCGCATGGAGCAACTCCGTTTTGAAGCCGACAGTTCGAGCCTTACACCGGACGCCCTGCCCACACTCGACGAACTCTTCGATTTCATGATGGAGAACGGCGACGCCGTGATCGAGATCGGCGGCCATACCAACAGCACGCCGCCCGACGAATTCTGCGACCGGCTTTCCACCGCCCGCGCCAAATCGGCCGCCGATTACCTGGCTGAAAAAGGCATCGACCCCAAACGCGTGATCTATAAAGGCTACGGCAAACGCCAGCCCGTTGCCAGCAATGCCACGGTGGAAGGCCGCCGCATGAACCAGCGGGTGGAAATCAAGATATTAACCCTGAAAAGGCAATAGGTGCTGTGTTGCGACGGCGAACTTTGAGCAGGAAAAATGGCGTTTTTACGGCCAAAGACGTCCGTCGCAACAAGTCTCATAGGAGCGGGATTAGCAGGCGCTCCGGCACGGCCCCGTACAGGCGCCGTTTTGAAACCGCGGCCGCATAAGTCGCCCGTGCCGGAGCGCGCCTGATTTTTTACCCCTTTTTCGCCGGTGCTTTCGCATATTTGCCCGGGTAATGCCTGCACCCAAGCCGGCCGTCTCCGCCCATGAAAAAATACATTGCCGCCATCGACCAGGGCACCACCAGCACCCGTTGTATCATCTTTGACAAACAGGGCAACATCGTATCCGTTGGGCAAAAAGAACACGAACAGATCTTTCCGAAGCCCGGCTGGGTGGAGCACAACCCCGAAGAAATCTGGAAAAACACGCTCGAAGTGATCGCTCAGGCGCGTATTGCACGCAGCATTGGCATCGACGACATCGCAGCGGTGGGCATCACCAACCAGCGCGAAACCACCGTCGTCTGGAACCGTAAAACCGGCCGGCCCTACCACAATGCCATCGTATGGCAAGACACCCGCACCACCGAACTCGTGGTGTACCACCAGCAGATCGAAGAGGACAATTGGTGGAAGATCACCACCGGACTGCCGCTGGCCACCTATTTCAGCGCGCTCAAACTCCGCTGGCTGCTCGACAACGTGCCCAACCTCCAACGCGACGCAGAAAAAGGACTTGCCCTTTTCGGCAACATGGATACCTACCTCATCTGGAATCTTACCGGCGGCCCTAAAGGCGGACTGCACATAACCGACGTGACCAATGCCTCCCGCACACAGATGATGAACCTGTTCACGGTGCAATGGGACAAGGAGGTGCTACACCGTCTCAAGATCCCCAAACAAATGCTCCCCACTATCGTGCCCAGCAGCCGGTTGTACGGAACGGTTGCCGCCGAACCCCTGCGCAGTGTTCCCCTCGCCGGCGATCTGGGTGACCAGCAGGCAGCCCTCCTCGGTCAAGCCTGCCTCGAACCAGGTGAAGCCAAAAATACCTACGGCACGGGCTGTTTCATGCTGATGAACACGGGTACCAAGATCGTACCGTCTGTATTCGGCCTGCTGACGACGGTAGCGTATCAGTTTGACAAGCAGCCCGTGCATTTTGCCCTCGAAGGCTCGGTGGCCATGGCAGGCGCGCTGGTGCAGTGGCTGCGCGATAACCTCGGCCTAATCGGCAGCAGCGGCGAGATCGAAACGCTGGCCCGCACCGTGGATGACAATGGCGGCGTGTATTTCGTGCCGGCATTCTCCGGCCTTTACGCCCCCTACTGGAACGCGCATGCCCGCGGCCTGGTGGCCGGTCTCACGCGCTATGCCCACAAAGGCCATATCGCCCGCGCAGCCCTTGAAGCCACAGCCTTCCAAACTTTCGAGGTACTCAATGCTATGGAAAAAGACTCCGGGATCAAATTGACATCCTTGCGGGTCGACGGGGGGATGGTGATCAACGAACTCCTCATGCAATTTCAGGCCGACCTGCTGGACGTGCCGGTTATTCGACCGAAAATGATCGAAACCACCGCACTGGGCGCCGCTTACGCCGCCGGTATCGCCGTGGGCTACTGGTCGGGATTCGACGACCTGCGGCGTAACTGGGGCGTCGACAAAACCTGGACGCCACAAATGCCCGATTACGAACGCAATGAATTGTATATGTACTGGCAAAAAGCGGTGGAGCGCTCGATCGATTGGGAAGAATGAGCCCAAGACCGGTATCGGGCAAGCAGATTATTCCATGCAACCGTTCAAAAAAGGAAAGTTGGACCATCCGGACTGGACATTGAACATTTCAGCACCCCGGCGCTTAGCCCCGGACTTTTACCGCCGCACCGATGTACTTCAAGTGGCGCGCGACCTGCTGGGCAAGGTGCTCGTCACCGAGTTTGCCGGCGTGCGCACGGCCGGCCGGATCACGGAAGTGGAAGCTTACCGGGCGCCCGAAGACCGCGCCAGCCATGCCTGGGGCAACCGGCACACGCCGCGCACGGAGGTCATGTTTCAGGAAGGCGGCCGGGCCTATGTTTACCTGTGTTACGGAATACACCATCTGTTCAACGTCGTCACAGCGCCCGAAGGCATGGCCCATGCCGTGCTGGTGCGGGCGGTGGAGCCGTTGGAAGGCGTGGAAACAATGATGGCGCGGCGCGGCGGCATCCCGCCGGGGCCAAGGCTTACCACCGGCCCCGGCGCATTGGCGCAGGCCCTGGGCGTGCATAGGGCCATTACCGGCCAAAGTTTGCTCACGCCGGACACACCGGTTTGGATCGAAGACCGGGGGTTCGAGGTCCCCGGATCCATGATCGCCGCAGGGCCGCGAATCGGAGTCGACTATGCCGGGGAAAGCGCCGCCTGGGAATGGCGGTTCTGGCTGCTCGATTCGGCGTTTGTAAAACGCTGATCATTCTCGCCGCAGCTGGTCGAAAAAATGAGCCTTTCGCAACCGGCTTAAGGCGTCAAGCGGTATTTTCGCTGGGATCAAAACAAAACGGAATGTTCAAGGTGCAAACATTGCTGCTCTTTCAGTCCAATTTTACGGCCTGGGGCGCCGAACACTGGTGGTGGCTGGTCGCCGGATTGGCCAGTATTGTGTCGTGGACGTACCTGGGCCGTCAGGTGGTTTCGGAAACGACCAAGCGCCGCATTGCCCTGATCATGAGTTTGATTCCCGTGGTGGTGTGGAGCCTCGGCTCGATCGAAGTACTGGATGCCACTCCCGTCGATATCGGCTTGCTGCTACCGTTCCATGTGTGCTATTTCCTCAACCTGGTGATGCCGTTCATGTTGTGGCGGCGCTCGTATTTCCTGTTCGAAATTTCCTATTTCATGGTCATGGCCGGCTGCATCCAGGCGCTCTTCACGCCCGACCTGCAACAAGGCTTTCCCGACCTGATGAACCTGCGCTACTTTTTCGTCCACATCGGCCTGGCGCAGAGCATTTTATATGCGATTTTCGTGTACGGCTTCCAACCCACCTGGGGTAGCCTGGGCAAATCGTTCCTGTGGTCCAACATCTACTTTGTTTGTATTGCCGGGATCAATTACCTGCTGGGCACCAATTTTATGTACCTGAGCCACAAACCGCCAACGCCTACCCTGCTCGATTTATTCGGTGAATGGCCCTGGTACATCCTCGGCGGCGAATTGCTGGCCCTTGCACTCTTTACGGTGGTAATGCTGCCCTTCGTGCTGCGGCGTACCGCAGCGCCCGCTTCCGGCTAAAGCCCACTACGCTGACAAGCCGGTGCATTTTTACGGCACCCGTTTCTGAACTACAGGTGGCTGCTGCGCTGTCCCTCAATTACTCGCCGCATACGTGGTTTCCACTTTTTCCAAAAACCGCTGGTAGGCCTCCTCGGGAATTTTGTGGCGGATCGTTTGCAAAAACTGCCGCAGTTTGAGGTATTCGCTTTCCGTGAGGATGTTGTCTTCCATGAAGGTATTGAACAGTTCAAGGAAATTTTCGCTGACGTTCCGTGCGAATTCGATCCGTTTTACCTTGTCCTCCACAAAAGCAAGGAAGTACAGGCCTTCGGTGTAATTCAAACGCCGGCGCATCACCAGGTTGTCCACCTCGTTTTTGATCTCTTCGAGCCGGCGGGCGGCTACATCGGAGCTAATGAGTTGTTTTTCAAAACCCAGATACACCTCGTGGGCACGGTCGCCGTAATACCGGATGAGTTGTTCGCGCCGGCGAAATACCCACCAGCCGGCAAGGAAAGTCAGCAAAGCGGTGGTAGCCACCATGGTGATCTCCACAAAATACCCGGTGTCTTGCAGGTATTGCACCTGACGGGCCCAAAAACTGGAATTTGCTTCCAGACCACCCGAACGCACCGTGTAATCCATCGGATTGAAATCGTCGAGATCCAGCGGTTTGGTGGGATAGAGGGCGTTGATATGGTTGAGATAGGTCTGCTTCAGATCGGGCAGGTCTTCGGCCCGGTAGAACTGACGCACGTTGCTGCCCTGGCCGAGTTGATAGCCCTCGGAGTAGCGTTTGCGCAGCAAATAGTTGGTTTTGAGGAAATAATACAAAAAACGGTGCATTTGGGCCGTGTCGCGCAGGGCTGCCAGGCGTGCGGCGGCGTCGGGTTCGCGGGACGACTCGAGTTTGCCGGCCTGCTGGCGCAGCCAGGCCAGGAGTTCGCGCGGATTGGGCTCCAGCACATATTGGCGGCCCAGCCGCTTGAAATGTTCCTCGTTCATTTCGATCAGCGAACCCGGGCCGAGGTGGGTGACCGAAAAGAAATAAAAATTGGTCGGGACCAACACGGGTTTGCCGCCGAGGTAAGCGGTGTCGCGCGGGCTGCTGAGCGACTCCCAGAGTTCCGGCCCGAAAAAGGTTTCGGGGTTGATCTTGTCGAAATTATCCACCACAGCGACGAACTGCTGTTCGGGATGCTGCCGGCAGCGCTGCCAAAATTCGAGCAACTGGCCCGGCTCGAACCGGCCCTCGTCCGTTTCGTAACCGATATATTTTTTGTGGTAATCCAGGTCGAACTGCGGGGCGCAATCGATCTCGAGCAGGTTGGCCGGCTGGCTCGCAATCAGCCGCGCCAGGTGCTTGGTCTGTTTGGTGGCGCCCACTCCGGTCACGCCCGCGACCACCAAAAACCGGTGTTGCGCGGCATATTGGCAAAAATCGCGAAAGCGCGTCCACTCGATATTGGACAAATAAGGTTGCGAGATCAGCCGCAAGGCAGTGGAATCACCCGGATGATAAGGCAGGCCGTGCAGTGAACAATACAACTGCTGCAGCGAATCGGGCACTTCGCTCACCAGGGCGTGGTGTTCGTGCAGCAGGGCGTTGGCTTCCAGCCAAACGGGGTCGGGCTGGTTGCGCGTCCCGAACCACAATGCGAGGGCCGCCACAGGCAGCGCAATCAAAGCTATTCGGACAGGAGGGATGGATACGTGCAATGGATTTGCGTTTTACGGCGCCAAAATTAGGGCAACTAAACGGTTAGACCATGAGAAAGATTAATATGATTGTGCGTTCCGGCCAGAACGGTCTAATTCTGAAGTTGTTAGTTCTGCTTGATCCAGTAAAAGAAATAGGCCGGCGATCTAAATGGAATACCCAAAAAATGAAGGAGTTGGGGATGATTCTGAAGGAATATTGGGTTGCATGGTTCGTCGCCTTTATTGGCGTCCCCGCACCAACCTGCGTAGCCGCGGGAAACTTGTACCCGTTATTTCAGGCCGTTTGCTTAAATACTATCACCTATATCCTTAATTTGACAAAGCAGCATCAGTCGCACTGTTTTAAGCCGGCAAATTTTGATTAAGGAACGTTTCAGGTTTCGGCAGGCCTTCCGGTCATTTGCCCCGTTCTCCAGGCGTCTTTTAACCGGCGGGGAAATTCCGCTCCAGGATGATTACCTTTGCGCCCGCTTTTCAAACTGTTTGGGGAGAATGAGTTGGTTGTCAGCAACGCCTCCTTTCCCGCCACATCAAAACGGTATCCTGTTTTCCGGTATCAACCTCCAGCATCGTGTCTACCTATCTCACCGAACTCCACCGTCGCCGCACCTTCGCCATTATCGCACACCCCGACGCGGGCAAAACGACCCTTACGGAAAAATTGCTGCTGTTCGGCGGCGCCATCCAAACGGCCGGTGCGGTCAAGAGCAACAAGATCAAGAAAAGCACCGTGTCCGATTTTATGGAAATCGAGCGCCAACGCGGCATTTCGGTGAGCACTTCGGTGATGGGTTTCGAATATAAAAATCTGCAAATCAACATTTTGGACACACCGGGCCACGAAGATTTCGCCGAAGACACCTACCGCACCCTCACCGCCGTCGACTCGGCCATCGTGGTGGTCGACGTGGCCAAAGGGGTGGAAACGCAAACCGAGAAACTCACCAAAGTGTGCCGCATGCGCGACACGCCGATCATCTTTTTTGTCAATAAAATGGACCGCGAAGGCAAAGACGCCTTCGATCTGCTGGACGAGATCGAACAAAAACTGCAGGTAAAAGTACGACCGCTTTCCTGGCCTATCGGCATGGGGCAGCGCTTCAAAGGTGTGTACAACCTGTACGAGCGGAAACTCGTGTTGTTCAACCCGCACGGCAAGCAGGATGCGGAAGAGGCGCTGGTTTTTGAAGACCTCGACCACCCCGACCTGGAAAAACACCTCGGCGAAAGCGCCGCCCGCAGCCTCCGCGAAGAGGTGGAAACCGTGGAGACCGTGTACCCGGAATTCCGCAAAGCCGATTACCTGAACGGCAAGGTCTGCCCCGTTTTTTTCGGCTCGGCGGTCAACAACTTCGGTGTAAAAGAACTGCTCGATTGCTTCGTGGGCATCGCCCCCACGCCCCTGCCCCGCTTCACCGAAGAGCGCATCGTGGAACCGGAAGAGGAAAAATTCAGCGGTTTTGTGTTCAAGATATTCGCCAATATGGACCCCAAGCACCGCGACCGCATCGCCTTTGTGCGCGTGTGTTCGGGCCGCTTCGAACGCAACAAAAACTACCGCCACATCCGCCTGGGCCGCGAGTTCAAATTCCCGAACCCGACCATGTTCATGGCCAGCAAAAAGACCCTGCTCGAAGAAGCCTACCCCGGCGACGTGGTGGGCCTCTACGACTCTGGCAATTTCAAGATCGGCGACACGCTTACCGAAGGCGAGATCCTCCATTTCAAAGGCATCCCCTCCTTCAGCCCCGAGCAATTCCGCTATGTGGAAAACGCCGATCCGCTCAAACAAAAACAATTTGCCAAAGGCCTCGAGCAACTGATGGACGAAGGCGTCGCCCAGATGTTCACCCGCCAAAGCGACGGCCGCCGCATCATCGGCACCGTGGGCCAACTCCAGTTCGAAGTGATTCAGCACCGCCTCGAAAGCGAATACAACGCCAAATGCCGCTACGAACCGGTCAACCTGCACAAGGCCTGCTGGATCACGAGCGACAACCCCAAAGCCTTGCAGGAATTCCTCGAACGGCGCAAGCGCGACATCGCCCGCGACAACCACGGAAGCCTCGTCTTCCTTGCTGAAACCGCCTGGATCCTCCAAACCGTGCAAGAAAATTTCCCGGCTATCCAATTCCACTTCACCTCCGAAGTATAACGCCGCCTGGCAGGCAGCGTAAAAAACCAAACCCCGGCCTTCACACCCCGCAACCAATCCCCATTCCGGTTGTTACGTACCCTGCATCCGTTCACGAGCCTCTCCCAGTATCATGGTTCAAAAGATCATCCTCCTCCTGGCCCTGATAACCGCGATCGCGGCATTATCCGCCTGCTTCGATTCCGGCAAAGTATCCACCCGACCCGCTTTTTCCAGCATGAACAAGATTGCCACCTCCTCTTTCTTCCAGTTTACCGTCAATTCGCTCGACGGCAAACCCGTTGCCCTCGAACAATTCCGCGGCAAGAAGATCATCGTCCTGAATGTCGCCTCCAAATGCGGCTACACGCCGCAATACGCCGACTGGGAAAAGTACTACGAGGCCAACAAGGACAAAGTCGTGATCCTGGGCTTTCCCTGCAACGATTTCCTGAGCCAGGAGCCCGGCTCAGCCGAAGAGATCGCCGAATTTTGTCAAAAGAACTACGGCGTTTCGTTCCCGATGTTTGAAAAAGTACACGTCAAAGGCGGTGAAAAAGCACCGGTTTACCAATGGCTCACCGACCCGGCCCAAAACGGCTGGAACAGCCAGGAACCCTCGTGGAATTTTTGCAAATACCTGATCAACGAAAAAGGCGAACTCACCCATTTTTTTGCCTCCAAAGTAAAACCCGACAGCCCTGACTTCCAGGCGGCCATCGGGCTTTAAAAAACAGCAGCCGCTCCGAAGCGCCGGTTCTGCACGGCGATCCCGGAAGCGGCCGCTTGCTTCAGGTGAGCAAACCGGTTGGCGGATTATTCGTCTTCCCGGCGCTTGATCTTGATATTATCCGGCACAAAGCCGTCTTTCGAGGATTGCAGGGTCTCCTGCGCGCGCGGATCGAGGTTGCGGATGGTCAACCGTTCCGGCGACGATTTCATCGCCTCAATCGTACAGAGGTAGGGAATCACGGTTTCCTTGTTATCGAACACCATGGTCACGGTGGCTTCTACCGCATAAACCGGCTGGATGTAGGCGCCGCCCTGGTCGAAATACGCCATTTGGACCTTGTTGATCGTGAATTTGGCGTTGGCGCCGAACTCCGTGGCGATTACTCGGCCGGCTTCCTCCGTGGCTTCTTTTTCATTTTTGATCTCGGATACCTTCAGCGTGCGTTTGGCGGTTGTTTTGGCGAGTTCTCGCCAGCGGCGGGTAGCGCCAACGATTTCGCCTTTATCGCCCACTTGTACCACAATCCGGGAACCCGGGCCCACCACCGGCAGGCTGTCGAGCAAACGACCGTAATAGATGGTCCGGAAAATATCCTTCACCTGGTTGGGCGCTCCGGCGGGCGCAGCGCGAAGACCACCGGCATGCACCATTTTGAGTTCGTTGTCCTGCAGCGGCGCGAGGTTGTATTGGCGCAGGAACTCCATGGCCATTTTCTGGGCGGCTTGCGGATCGGGAAGCTCGGGCACAAATTTGCCATTCGTGTACCGTTCGGTGCTTTTGGAGAAGGAAAAATCGCCGGTCGCCAGATCCTGTGCGAAGGTCACCGACGGTTCTTTACCCTGGTAATAGACCGTGGTTTTGTTGTCGTCCAATTTCACGCCGGCAGGATCGAAGGCTGCCCCGAGAAACTTGGCCGCCATTTCGGTCGAGCGGCCGGGGTCGGTCCGGCTGGCTTCCAGGGTGTACAAACTGACCTTGGAGTCGTCATTTTTTTCCGGTGGCGTTTTGGTGGTGTTTTTACAAGCCGGCGCCACCAACGACAGGGCGGCAGCCAGGAGTAACGTATGTTTTACAAAAAGGAAATTCTTCATATTGGAGCGTTTTGAGTGATGAGGGTGTGTGGTTCAGGGGTAAAGCGGGTGGGACACAAGCCTGCCGGCGTATTAATATTGCCAATACGTCCACATACCGGCCGTACCACCGGCGGGGTCGGCGGCATAACTGCCGATACGGTCATTGGCGGTGGATGCGTAGCAGATGACGCTGGCAAAGCCGGGGTACGCCGCGCCGTCGTCCAGCGTCGGGTTGAAGATCCAGTACCGCTCATCGTCGACGGCGGCAAACCACGATTGCCACACTTTTTGGTTGCCCTTCAGGCGGTTGGCAAAGTTGTTTGGGATGCCGTTGTCGGACACGCTCAGCGTGCGGAAACCCACGAATTGGTGCAACCCCTGGAACATGTTATTGTAGGGCGTCCACCAGTCGGTAGGGTGTTCCGGGGCGGAGGCCACCGTGTTGCACGATTCGATAATCAGAAATTCCAGGTCGCCGTTGTTGGCCAGGTCGCCGTACGGCGGAGCGTTGCGGAAGTCGAAGCCGGTACCGGTGCTTTGGTTGGTCTGAATGTAGTATTCCGAACCGTGGCCGGCTACGTAGGCCAGGTCCACGTAATCGACATAGTTCTGGTGGCTCGATCCGAACTCGAAAGGCTCGGCCCAATAGTACTGTATGTACTGCCAGGAGTAACTGCCCACGTTTTGCCGGGTGGAAAAGTTTTTGATAAAATTCCAGACGTTCCGGACGAAACGCGATTCGGCACGGTCGACGTAGCCGCCGATGTCCCGGTTGGCAGCGAACAGCGTGACATTCGTCAACAGGAATAAGGAGGCCAGACCCATAGCCAGTAACTTGAACCGGAAAATTGCAATCCTTTGGTTTTTCATGTGCAAAAGATTTGAGACGCATCAGAACAGGCATATCCTGATACGGAGTGGTGAAAAATGAAGGGTGGAAAAGCGCTAAGGAAGCCGTCAGACACTTCCTTTGTTTTGCGCCTCAAAGGTGCACGGGTTCATGGCCAACCGTTTGGAAACAGGTTGGAAATGAATTGGAAATACGTTGGAAATCTGCGTTCAATGCCCAAATCAGGCCATATCGGCCCGGCGCAACTGCATATAGGTACGGTAACCCGGATCGGCAGGAGACGCAATGAGGAACAATTTTGCCCCGGTCATCGTGCGCATTTCGAGGGCAGTCTGTTCGGTCATCAACACGAAATCATTTTGCCTGGCGGCTTGTCCGTTAAATGTTAACTCGCCTTCCAGCACGTACACCGAGTACACTTTGGCCGGGTCGGCTTCAAACGTGTGCGGGCCGCTGTTCAGGTCGATCCGGAGCACTTCCACGCCCGGGGTATCCATGCGAAAAGGGCTGCCGTCGCCTGCAAGGGTCTTGATCGTAGCGCCTTCATCCAGGCGAACCGGAAAATCGGCGCCGTGGTAGTCGTCGTAACTGGCCGGCTTTTCCAGGGTTTTGGTCAGATCGGGGTCAAACCAGATCTGAAACATCTCGGCGTCCTTGCCCATCCATTCGGAATGGCTGATGCCGTTGCCGGCCCGAATGATCTGGACATCGCCGGCTTTCAATGGGCGCCATTCACGAAGTTTGGTGTCATAGTGACGAATCTCGCCGGCCAGCACAAAGGAACAAATTTCAAAGCCCTGGTGCGGGTGCAGGCCGATGGTGCTGTCGGTAACTGCCCGGGCATGCGCCCAATAAAACAGGTTGGAATAAGGCCGGATGCTGGAGTGGTCCTGCGGAAAACCGATGGGTTTGTTTTCCACAATTTCACCGCCGTTGAAAGCCCCGCGGCCTTGTTTTTCTTTCGGAATGATCTGGACAGCCATGAGCAGTATTGCAATTTACGTTAGAAAATAACAAGTGTTGTAACACACAAATCGTAGTTTTGTTCCGGTTGGACAATTCCTGCGCGCAGTGCGGGGAGTGTCCAAAATTTCTCCGTTGACGCTTACGAGCATGTTTGGAATTTCATGCTGAGGCAAAAGCGTGAAAATCCAAACATGTTCTAACTTGCCGCAAAATACCATTTCCATGAAAAATACGCTACACGTCCTGGCCCTGGCCGGCCTGCTCGGCTGCCTGACCTATTTCGGCTTCACCCATCGCCAGGCCCTCGTATCGCCGCCCGGCGCCATCCATCTTCCCGGCGGGCCGAATGAAGAAAACGAAGCCTTGCGCGAGGCATGGGAGCGCAAACGCTATTGCGACCCCTTTACGGGCGAAATTCCAAAAGGCATCGCGTTTCAGGAGCGGGCATTTGTCGCCAAACTGCCCCGGGCGGTATACAGCCGGTCGGGCGAGCCCTGGAGGGCCCGCGGCCCCTGGAACTACGGCGGCCGCACCCGTGCCCTGGCGATAGACGTCGAGAATGAAAACCGCTTGCTCGCGGGCGGCGTGGCCGGCGGCGTTTGGACCAGCGACGACGGCGGCCAATCGTGGACGCGGCGCACCGCCATCGACGCCCATCCGGGGTGTATCGGCCTGGCGCAGGACCTGCGGCCGGGCAAAACCAAAACCTGGTATGCACTCTCCGGCGAATTTTACTGGAATCCTGCCGGCGCCAATACGGCTTTCTATTTTGGCAATGGGCTGTACAAAAGCACTGACGGCGGCCTCAGCTGGGCGTCGGTCACCTCCACCGCAAGCAACTCCCCGCAAGGCTGGGTCAGCACCTTCCAGACCGGCTGGCGGGTGATCACCAGCCCGGTCGACACCGCCGATGTTTTGTACCTGGCCTGCGTGGGCGGCATCTACCGCAGCGCCGACGGCGGCCAAACCTGGACGGTTGCCCGCGGCACCACGGTGATCAACTCCGCTTCCTATTTCAGCGATGTGGCCATATCGCCCACCGGCGTCTTGTATGCCACGCTCAGCAGCGACGGGGTGCAAAAAGGCATCTGGCGCAGCACCGACGGGCTGCAATGGACCGATATTACGCCGGCCAACTTTCCGGCTACCTACAACCGGATCGTGATCGGCATTAACCCGAACGACGAAAAAGAAGTGTATTTTCTCGGTTCCACGCCGGGTTCGGGGCACTACACCAAGTTTATCGACAACGACGACTGGACCAGCCTCTGGAAATATACCTACCTCGGCGGCGATGGCGCAGGCGCCAACGGCCAGTGGGAAGACCGCTCCCTCAATTTGCCCAGTTCGGGCACCGATTTTGACCGTTTCTCCTGTCAGGGCGGCTACGATTTGGTGGTAAAGGTGCAGCCCGGCACCAACACCGTTTTCGCAGGCGGTACCAGTTTGTGGCGTTCGACCGACGGGTTTGCCATGCCCGATCACACGACCCACATCGCCGGGTACAAACCGGGCACTACCCTGCCCTTCTTCGAATTGTACCCCAGCCATCACCCCGACCAACACGAGGTGCTGTTCCTGCCGTCAGACCCCAATGTGATGCTGACCGGCAGTGACGGCGGCCTGCACCGAACCGAAAATTGCCTCGCGCCTACCGTGATCTGGACGCCGTTGAACCACGGCTATCAAACCGCCCAATTCTACACCGCCATTATCGATCCAAACGACCCGGGCGACAGTACGATCATCGGGGGATTGCAGGACAACGGCAACCTGTTTGTCAACAGCAACAGTTCCACCAACCCTTGGAAGCAAACAGTGAACGGCGACGGAGCATTCGGCGCAGTTGCCCACGGGAAAAGCTTCTATGTTTTGTCGATCCAGCAGGGCCGGGTAGCCAAATGCACCATCGATCCCGCCGGCAACGTGACGGCTTTCCGCCGCATCGACCCCATTGGCCCCCTGAAAAGCGACTATGAGTTCATCAACACCCTGGCGCTGGATCCGCTCGACGACAATATCCTCTACCTGCCTGCCGGAAATCACTTGTACCGGCAAAATGAATTGAGCAGCATCCAACTCACCGGGGCTTGGGACAGCATTGCGCAAGGCTGGACGATGTATCCGGATTCCACCATCGGCAACATCACCGCCATCGGGGTTTCCAGCAAAAACCCGGCGCACCGCGTGTACATCGGCACCGATTCGCGCCGCGTTTACCGCATCGACAACGCCGATACGGGGACGCCCAATCTGGTGGCCGTGACGCAACCGCCCACCGGCGGCACGACGTCGACCATTTCCTGCCTGGCCGTCGACCCGGAAAATGCCAACCGGGTCATCGCCACCTTTTCCAACTACAACGCATACAGCATCTGGCTTTCCAACAACGCTGGTCAGACCTGGGACAAAGTTGCCGGCGATCTGGAGGCCGGTATCGGCGGGGGCGGCCCCGGGCCATCGGTGCGCTGGCTGAGCATCCTGCAATTCCCCAACGGAAAGCGCAAATATTTCGCGGCCACCAGCGCCGGGTTGTACAGCACCGATACCTTATTGCTGCATACGATCCTGGATACCGGCACGCATTGGACCCTCGAAGCGCCCGACCTGATCGGCACCTCCGTTGTGGCCCAGGTGGCCGTACGGCCTGAAGACGGGCTGGTAGTGGCTGCCACGCACAGCATCGGGATGTTCTCGGCCAAATTTATGCTCGTTGGCAGCCACGAACCTTGGCGTCAGGTAGCGGTGCAGGTGTACCCGAATCCGGCGACGCGCTATGCCGACTTTATGATTGGCGAGGCTGAAACCGGAAATACGGAACTCCGCCTCTATGACCTGAACGGCCGCTTGCTGCGGGCGGAAAAGTGGTCGGGCGCCCGCGGGCGGGTAGATCTGCAGGGCCTCGCTCCCGGTGTGTATTTGTATCGATTGCTGGGCCGGGGATGGCAAACCAGCGGGCGATTGGTGAAAGGCGGGTAATGCAAGTCTATTTTATGCGAGGTATGAAGCTGGTTTTTTTGCGAAATCCCTTTTGATTTGCCCGTTCTACCTATATTTGCGCACTTTTTTCAAAGCGGTATCTGTCCGGTACCGGCTGTCCGGCCTTCGGCAACCGGAATTTTAAACAGATTTCCGTTCTCCGGAAACCATGAACTGTGGTAGCCGGGCACCTAAACTAACTTAATCACTCCATCACTTACTTTTAGAGGTATGCAAAGCAAAGGTGTTGTACGTTTTTTTCTGATTGCGCTGACTGTGGTGTGTTTGTACCAGTATGGACTCATCATTCCGACAGCCCGTATTGAAAATAACGCCGCCCGGTTCGCAAATGAACAAGTCGCCAAGAATCCGAATACATCCTGGCGCTCCTATTACAGCGGATATTTGGACTCGTTGTCGACCGAGACGGTATTTGAAATTCCGTTTATCAAAAAATTCACCTACGCCGACTTGAAAAAGAGCCAGTTGGCCATGGGGCTTGACCTGAAAGGCGGCATGAGTGTGTTGCTGCAGGTCGACCTGAAAGATTTTTTGAAAAGCCTGGCGGGCAACTCCACCGATCCGGCTTTCCAGCAGGCGTTAACGAAAGCCAGCGAAGCGCAAGCCACCCAGCAAGCGGACTACATCAGCTTGTTTGCCAATGCCTGGAAAGAAACGAGCGGAGGCAAATCGATGGCTTCCATCTTTGCCCGGAATGAGGCGCTGAAAAGCAAAATCAATTTTAACTCGCCCGACGCCGATGTACTTCGGACGATCCGCGAACTGGCCAATACCACCGTAGGCGAAACATACAAGCGCCTCAAGCAACGTATCGACAAACTTGGCGTGGTACAGCCCAACGTCAGCCTCGACGCCGCGCGCGACCTGATTTTGGTGGAACTGCCCGGCATCGACAATCCCCAGCGCGCGCGCAACATGCTGCAAAAAAGCGCCAAGCTGGAGTTTTGGGACACTTACCGCCTGGGCGACGAAGGCATTGCACAAGCTTTTGTTACCGCCGACACGAAACTGAAAGCCCTGCTCTCCAACGATACTACCGCCATACAACCGGTGATTGTAAAAGATACCACATACGTGTATCCGAACGGCCCCGATGGCCAGCCCGACACCACCAAACCGAAAGAGATGAAAGTGGTGGATCGCAATGTGGAGTCGCAGCAAACGGCAGGCCCCCTGCTCAGCCAGATCAGTCTGGCTGGCGACGGCCGCAGCGTTATCTTTGGCTACGCCGACAAAAACAAGATCAAAGCCATCAGCGAATTGTTGGAACGGCCGGAAATACGGCCCCTGTTCCCAGTTGACCTGATGTTTCGCTGGAGCCTTAAACCCGTGGAAGAGAAGGAAGGCGTAGGCTCCACTGCCGGAAAATATGAACTGTACGGCCTCAAGAAATTCCGCAACCAGGAACTACCCCGTCTCGACGGCTCCGTTGTAACCAACGCCAGCGCCCAACCTGATCCAAGCTCCGGAGAAATTACCGTGAGCCTGAGCATGAACAACGAAGGCGCGCGCGTATGGGCCGATATGACCCGCCTGGCATATGAAGGCGGCAACCGCGAAATTGCGATCGCCCTCGACGATGAAATCGTGAGCGCCCCCCGGGTTATCAACCCGATTGAAGGCGGCCACTCTTCCATCTCGGGCGGCTTTAGCCTCGAAGAAGCCAAAGACCTGGGCAATATCCTCGAAGTAGGTAAACTGCCCGCCGGCACACACATCGTACAGGAAAGCCAGGTAGGCCCATCACTCGGCGCTGAAAATATCAATAAGTCCTTGATCGCCCTGCTGCTCTCCGTAGCCTTGCTGTGCGCATTTATGATCGCTTACTATGCCAAAGGCGGTATAGTGGCTGTGATTGCATTGCTCGCTAACATCTTTTTCATCATCGGCACCCTGGCCTCCATGGGTACCGTACTTACCTTGCCGGGTATTGCCGGTATCGTGCTCACCTTGGCCGGCGCCGTGGATGCGAACGTAATCATCTACGAACGCATCCGGGAAGAGATCCGGCACGGCGTGACCGGCGCCAAGGCTATCCTCGCCGGTTTTTCCCGAGGCCTTCCCGCAATCATCGACGCCAACCTCACGACCTTGCTCACCGCCCTGGCCCTGATGTACTTCGGTCTTGGCCCGATCAAAGGTTTCGGTACGGTGCTGACGGTGGGTATTTTCAGTTCCATGTTTACCGCTATTTTGATGGGCCGGTACATAACCGACTGGTGGATCAACCGCGGCACCCAAATGACTTACAGCCATCCCTGGTCGGAGCATTGGCTGGTGGGCGTAAATGTGGACTGGATCGGCAAACGGAGGTGGGCGTACCTGTTTTCCGGTTCGATCATCGTGATCGGGATCGTCGCCTTTATGCTCCGCGGGTTCGAACTTGGGGTCGATTTCAAAGGCGGCTATTCGTTCAACGTCCAGTTCGATCACAAAGTAGACCCTGAACAACTGCGCCCGGCACTGACGGATGCCTTCGGTGGCAACCCGATCGTAAAAGCCGTCAGCACGGAAAATACGTACAATATCACCACATCCTACATGATCAATGCGCAAGGCAGCGATGTGATGGATCAAGTGACGGCCAAACTGCACGAAGGGCTCGAAAAAGCAGGCATTAAGACCGACTTGGCTGACTTTAAAAACACCGACGGCCACGGCACGCATATCACGGCGTCGAGCCAGGTGGGTCCTACTATTGCCGACGATATCCGGAGTTCTTCGTTAAAAGCCACTATCTGGTCGCTTTTGGCCATCTTCCTGTACCTGCTCATCCGCTTCCGCAAATGGCAGTTTTCAATGGGCGCCGTGGTCGCTTTGTTCCACGACGTATTGATCACCCTGACTTTCTTCACTGCACTGCACGGTATCGTATCCTTCTCTCTTGAAATCGACCAGGCGATCATTGCCTGTATCCTGACGGTCATCGGTTTCTCCGTCAACGATACGGTGATCGTTTACGACCGGATTCGCGAGTTTATCAATACCTACGCGGGCAGGCCCAAGGAGGAAGTGTTTAACCTGGCGATCAACACCACACTAAGCCGTACCTTGATCACGTCCGGTACGATCATCGCGGTGGTGTTATTGCTGTTCCTTTTCGGCGGCGGGGCCATCAAGGGCTTTGCGTTCGGCATGCTCGTGGGGATGTTCTTCGGGACCTATTCTTCGGTGTTTGTCGCTTCGGCCCTGGTGGTGGATATGACAGCAGAGAAAGTGATTACCGGCCAGGTGATCGAAAACAAACCAGGCGCTTCATCCGGGGCTTCGAAAAAAGTGAAAGTGTAGGCTAAATAAGAATAGTCCGGTAGGTTTTTGCAAACCCTTGAAAATGAAGTGTGGAGCATGTTGTTGGCGAGGACGCCAACAACGGCGTTAAGGCTTGATTTTCAACAAAATATCGCTGTTGACGAGGGCGCCAACAGCAAAATGTACCGGACTATTGAAATAACGAACATGTCTGGAATTCGGCGCCAGTACATGTTTACCGTTACAAACTCACCCCGGCATTTCGGCAGCATGGCAAACCATCCATGCTGCCGCATTGCCGGGGTACTTTTTTTATACCCTGCCCCGCGCCCGTTTCAACCAAAGGGTTGGGCTGCCCGGTGATTTGCCATCGAAATTGCACCATATTTGCATCTACACCATACCAACGCATCTATGGATTTCCTGCATTTTGAACGCATGACCGACCCCTTGGCGTCTCGACACCGGTATCACAAACGGGTGCTTCGCAATATCCTGGCCGGCACCGTATTGTTATTGTTTTTCTTGCTGCTGGGGATTTGGGGATATCATGCGACCTGTGGTTTCACCTGGATTGACAGCCTGCTGAATGCCTCAATGATCCTTTCCGGCATGGGGCCGACCAACCCGATCGACACCGACGCGGGAAAGTGGTTCGCATCCGTATATGCGCTGCTCAGCGGAGTGGTGTTTATCTCTACCATCGGGATTATCATTGCTCCCGTAGCGCACCGGGCCTTTCATCGATTTCACCTGGAAAAAGACTAAGAGCGTGTTTAAATTTTCGGTGCAGGAGCGAAAGCAAGCAAATTTTGTTTCAGAGAAGCCAAAATTTGCAGCCATCGCCCGACGCCTCTGGCGAAAATTTTAACGAAGTTTGAAACAAAATTTTTCCATTTTCGCCGCAGCATGAAATTCCAAACATGTTCTAAACCACGTCTCCTCCATGAAAAAACTTGCAATCCTGGCTTTGTTGCTCAACGCCACCTGCTGCATGACTCAAACCAATGCCGATCCGTACCTGCAGCGCGCCCGCGATGTATTAAAAAAGACGCCGGTTATCGACACGCATGTGGATTTTCCCTGGAGCCTGGTGGAGCACAAGGAATGGTACACGCCCGGTTACACAGCGCTTGCCCTCAAGCATCCCACCGGGAATTTTGATTATGAACGGGCGGTAAAAGGTGGGCTCTACGGCCCATTTATGTCGATCTATATACCGGCCAGTTATCAGGATCAGCCAGGCCGCTCCAGACAAGTGGCCGATTCGCTCATCGATATGGTGTATGCTGTGGTAAAGGCCTATCCCGACAAATTTGCGCTGGCCTTGCATGCCGATGACATTCAGACTAATTTCAAAAAAGGCATTATCTCGCTGCCGATGGGTATGGAAAACGGTTCGCCGGTTGAATCGTTAAGCGATGTCGATTATTTTTATAAGCGCGGCATCCGGTACATTACGCTCACCCACAGCCGGGACAATCAAATTTCCGACTCGTCCTACGACACGCTGAATACCTTTGGCGGGCTCAGTGGTTTTGGTCGCGACGTGGTGCGCGCCATGAACCGGGCCGGCATCCTGGTCGATGTAAGCCATTTGACCGACGACGCCATCTGGGAGGTGCTGGAAGTGACCACCAAACCCGTGATCGCTACCCACAGCGCCTGCCGGTATTTCACTCCGGGCTACCAGCGCAACCTGCCCGACACGCTTATCCGGGCCATTGCGCGCAACGGCGGGGTTATCCAGGTGCCGTTCAGCCACTATTTTTTGAGTACGCGCAGCCGCGATGCGTACCTGCAGGCAGAAAAAGACATGAAGGATAAAGGCCTCGATGAAAACTCGGAAGAAGGCCGCCGGTTTATGGCAGCCGAGCTGCTGAAAACCGGGATCAGCGTACGCGACATCGCCGACCACATCGACCACATCAAAAACCTCGTTGGCATTGATTATGTGGGGTTTGGAGGCGACTTCGATGGCGTGGGACTGGCCCTGCCTGCCGACATGGCCGATGTTAGCATGTACCCCAATCTGATTGCCGAGCTGCTGCACCGGGGCTACAGCAAACGCGACATCCGGAAAATTTGCTCCCAGAACATGCTCCGGGTTTGGCGGGCCAACGAGCATTGAGCGCCTGCGATTTGCCACCGGGTATGATGTTTCCGGTCGATCCCCGGCAAAAAAAATCACCGCAATGGCTGCATGAGCTATTGCGGTGATTTTTTTTACTGCACGCCGACCTGCGGCGGCGATTCTACTCCTTTGTTTCCTCCTCCGGTGTATCACCGGCCGCGCTATCCGCCGCGGGCTCGGCCGCCGGTGCATCCGGAGCCGCCTCGACCGTTTCCGGTTCGGTGGCTTCCGGTTTCTTCTTTGCCGGCGCTTTCTTTTTCTTGTCTTTCGTGAGGACTTCCACGACATCCTCTGCCTTCTCTATGGCCTCGTCGAGCATTTCATCGGCCTTTTGGCCCAGCACTTTGCCGACGGCTTTTACGCTATCGACTACATCTTCCAGGGCTTCGCCCAACACGTTCCCGGCCGCTTTAAGCAGACTTTCCGGTTCGGGCTCCGGCTGTGCCGGTTCGGCGTCGGTATGTTCCGGGGCATTTGACGTGATCGACGCTGCGATTTCCTCTTTAGCCGCTGCTTTGGCTTCTTCGAATTTCTGGCGATCGGCTTCTTTCTCCGAGCGCTTGTTCTCCTTTTCCTTGGCGATATTGATCTGCCGCTCCACATCGGAGCGGGTTTGGTTCATCTCAGCCAGCTTGTCGCGTTTGGAAGCAACGCGTTCTTCGATCATTTTGATCTTGGCGCTGCGGATCTGCGCTTCCAGTTGGCCCTCAGTGGTCGCGACTTTTTTCTGTTGGAAATGGAGTTCTTCTTCGTCGCGTTTGATGCTGTCCTCCATGCGGCGAATGGCGTCGCGCAGGCCGCCGAGGCGGCGTTCGTGGCGTTCGACCAGGGAGCCTTCATTGGCAGAGGGTCCGAATTTCCGTTCTTTGGCTTTTTTAAACGCGCCATCGAGGCGTTCCCAGAGTTGGTTGCGGTGCTCGTTGCTCATCTTGGCGTCACGATAGCGCCGTTGGAGTTTTTTCAAATCCTCGAAAACGGCGTTCAACTTGCTGCCGCCGCTGGCGATCCGGGTTTCAATGTCTTCCAGTGCTTTATTGAAGTCGGCATATACGTTTTGCGATGCAGTCATGAATTCATCCTGCACGCGGGTCCGCATTTGCTTCAGTTCGTCGAAAAGGGTGTTGATGTTATCGCGCAGGTTGTCGGCATGGTCGCGAAACAGGTTCCGCTCGCGGGCTTGTTCCTGCACTTTGTCCCAAAAGCCGCGCAGGCTGTCCCAGAGGTTATGGTCGTATGCGCCCAGGGCCTGAACCTTTTCTTTGAATTCGGCCAATTCCTGCTCGTATGCCTTGTGCAGTTTGGCCGATAGCACGGCGAAGTGCCACTCGGTTTGGGCGCGCTGGATCAGGTCGCCTCGTTCTACCTTTAAATCATCCGGCAGAAGGCTTTCGGTCACACTCAACTCGCGTTCCAGGGTAGTGTGGTCTTCCGGGAAGGCGACCTCGCCGCCGGATCTCCATTCCGCCATCATTTTATTGACAAACTCCTCAGAAGTCGCGGCTTCCGGGAAGGTGTAGAGGAGTACTTTGTTGGTGTCGGCTTTTAACTCCAAAGCGATCAGTACTTTTTCATTTTCAGCGTTGGTTCCCCAAACTACGATCTTGTTCTTCATTGTAAAACAACAGTTATACGGTAGACAATTAAACAGTGGACATACAGTGTTGACGCATGGTCTGGCTGCACAAATTTATACTGAAATAGGTTTTTTTTGTGTTTTTTGGCGTTTTTGTTTCAAAATTCCTTTTTCCAGCAGGTATTCTGCAATTTGAATTGCGTTGGTGGCGGCGCCCTTCCGGAGGTTGTCCGACACGACCCATAGATTGAGGGTGTTGGGCTGGCTTTCGTCGCGGCGAAGCCGGCCGACGAACACGTCGTCTTTGTCGTGCGCATCCAGCGGCATCGGGTACTTGAGGTTGGCGGGATCGTCCACCACGATTACGCCGGGCGCCCGCTCCAGGAGGCTGCGCACTTCGGCCAGGTCAAAATCGCGATCGAATTCCACGTTCACGGCCTCCGAGTGCCCGCCCATTACGGGCACCCGCACGGTAGTAGCCGTCACCCGGATGCTATCGTCGCCCATGATTTTTTTGGTCTCATTGACCATTTTCATCTCTTCCTTGGTGTACCCGTTATCGAGAAAAACATCGATATGCGGCAACAAATTCAGGTCGATCGGATACGGATAGGCCTTCTGGCCCGGTTTGCCCTTGCGCTCGCTGAGGAGCTGATTGACGGCCTTCACTCCGGTGCCGGTTACCGACTGGTAGGTACTGACCACGATCCGCTTGATATGATACCGGTCGTGCAGTGGCTTGAGTGCCACTACCATCTGGATGGTGGAGCAATTGGGGTTGGCGATGATCAGGTCCTGCCTCGTCAGTACGTGGGCGTTCACTTCCGGTACCACCAGTTTTTTATCGGGTTCCATGCGCCAGGCGCTGGAGTTGTCTATGACAAACGTGCCGACCTCCGCAAATTTTGGCGCCCATTCCTTGGAAACACTGCCGCCGGCGCTGAAAATGGCCACGTCAGGCTTTTTAGCCACCGCATCGGCCATACTGATGATCTTATAGCGTTTTCCCTGAAACTTGATGGTCTTGCCCACCGAGCGCTCGGAAGCGACCGGGAATAAACGCGTAACAGGAAACTGGCGCTCCGCAAGCACCTGAAGCATTTTGGTTCCGACTAAGCCGGTGGCGCCGACGACGGCTACTTTCATAGCGATAATGAAATGAGTGAACGATGATAAGAATACGTGGTTCTGAACCGGGCCGCAAAGATAATGGCTAAAATCGCCATTCAGGTGAAAAGAAATAGCATGAAAAACCGACCTTTGCCGCGCACAAAAGCAAATCTTATGCTCTTTCGCTTGCACAAGGAAGGATACGCCATTTTAGCCGCAATTGGCTTGTTTCTGTTATTGCTGAATGCGGGGCTTTGGACTTTGGATACCTTGTACTTTTGGCCCGTTCTGGTTATTTCCCTGGGGTTCTACGGTTTTATTCTGCAGTTTTTTCGCAATCCGGCCCGGCCCATCCCCCTGGCGGGAAACGAACTGGTGTACGCACCGGCCGACGGTCGGATTTGCGCTATAGAAGAAGTGTATGAAGGCGAGTATTTCAAAGACAAACGCCTGCAGATATCCATCTTCATGTCGCCGCTCAATGTGCACGTCAACCGCAATCCCGTTGGCGGCCGGATCCGGCTCTTTCACTACCATCCGGGAAAATACCTGGTGGCCTGGCACCCGAAAAGCAGTACCGAAAACGAACGGACTTCTATAGTGTACGATACTGGGTCGACCCAGATCCTGATGCGCCAGATCGCCGGCGCCGTGGCCAAACGGATCAAATGGTACATTCAGGAAGGCGACGAAGTCCGCCAGGGCGCCGATATGGGTTTTATCAAATTCGGTTCCCGCGTCGATCTATACCTGCCGATACACAGCAAGATCGAAATAACCATGAACCAGCTGGTTAAGGGCAACCTGACCCTGATCGCACGGTTGAACTAATCCGCCCCTCCCGATTGTTAAACTCCAACCCCAACCTGCACCATTTTCAAATTACCCATCCATTCGATGACAGAACAAGAAATACTCCGCCGGGAATCACTCCAGAAATTGCGCGAACTCGGCATCGACCCCTACCCGGCTGAAATGTTTGAGGTGACCGCCCATGCGGCCGACATTTTGGCCAATTACCAGGAAGAAGTATTGGAAGACGGCAGCAAAAACCGCCTGAATTACCAGGAAGTTGCCCTCGCAGGCCGGGTCATGGCCTCCCGGGAAGCCGGCAAAGCCTTGTTCATGAACCTGCAAGACAGCAGCGGCCGGATCCAGCTCTACCTCCGTCGCGACGAAATGGGCCAGGGCGAGGATTTTACCCTGTTCGATGTGGTCATCAAAAAACTGCTCGACCTGGGCGATTATGTCGGCGTGCGCGGCTTCGCCTTCCGCACCAAAACCGGCGAAGTGTCCGTACACGTCCGGGAATTCAAGTTTTTGTCCAAAAGCCTGCGCCCGCTGCCTATCGTCAAGCGCGACGCCGAAGGCCATGTGTTCGATGCGTTCACCGACCCGGAGCAGCGTTACCGCATGCGGTATGTGGACCTGACCGTGAACCCGGAATTTCGCCAGATTTTCATCAAACGGACCAAACTCATCAAAACCATGCGGGCCTACCTCGACGATCTCGGTCTGCTCGAAGTGGAAACGCCCATCCTCCAACCCATCCACGGCGGCGCCGCCGCACGGCCCTTCAAAACCCACCACAATACGCTGGACATGACCCTGTACCTGCGCATTGCCAATGAACTGTACCTCAAACGCCTCATCGTGGCGGGGTTCGACGGCGTGTATGAATTTGCCAAAATGTTCCGCAACGAAGGCATGGACCGCACCCACAACCCGGAATTCACCGCGCTGGAGTTTTATGTGGCCTACAAAGACTACAACTGGCTGATGCGGGTCACCGAGGAGATGCTCGAACGGGTAGCCCGGGCCGTAAACGAAGACGGCGGATCGACGATCGCAGCCGGTGGGCAGCAAATCGAATTTGCCGGCCCGTACCGGCGCCTCACCATGTTTGACGCAATCAATCAATACACCGGCCTCAATGTGGAGACGGCCACCGAGGAACAACTGCGCACGTACTGCAAAATTCAGGGCATCGAGATCGACGCCACTATGGGAAAAGCCAAACTGATCGACGAGATCTTCGGTGAAAAAGTGGAGCATCACCTGATCCAACCCACTTTTTTGATCGATTATCCCGTGGAAATGTCGCCGCTCACCAAAAAACACCGCAGCAAACCTGGCCTGGTCGAGCGCTTCGAACTTTTTGTCAACGGCAAAGAGGTAGCCAACGCTTATTCCGAATTGAACGACCCGATCGACCAGCGCGAACGTTTTGAAGACCAGCTCCGCCTGGCCGAACGCGGCGACGAGGAGGCGATGGCTATGGACGATGATTTCATCCGCGCCCTCGAATACGGAATGCCGCCTACGGGCGGGATCGGGTTTGGCATCGACCGCCTGACGATGCTGTTTACAGGCCAATCGAGCATCCAGGAAGTGCTGTTCTTCCCCCAAATGCGCCCGGAAAGCTCCAAGGAAGGATAAGATCTTAGGGGTTTATGCGGGATGCCGCATTTGGGAACGGATTATACGACAGTCTATTACTGCTTATGGAAACACTATCCAAACCTCCGGTTTATACCCCAATCCGGCTTGTTTTGTTTGCGCTGGCCCTGTTGTGCGCCGGCTGCTTCGACATCACGGAAGAACTCTGGCTCAACAAAGACCGATCGGGGCGCTACGAGATGACCATTTCCATGGCTTCCGGTCCTTTTGCTTCGATGCTGCGGATGGCCCAGCAAAAAACCAATGACTCGCTGCAGGCCCTGGGCCAGCCTCCCCGGGCGCTCGACACCCTGGTGCGGCTGGGCGATTTGCCCGATTCGTTGCGGCATTATTTTGCGCACCCGGAAGTGCTGAACCATATCGTCATGCAGGCCCGGACCAAAAATGGACTCGATTTTCAGTTTCAATACGATTTCAAAAAAATCGAAGACCTCCCTTTGTTTTGGGAGACGCTGGGCACGTTGGGCAAACTACAGAAAGACAGCACGATACACGGACTCGATGCGCTCAAAATGCCGGGTGTGGATGAAAGCCCCGGGTCGCTCGCCGGCATTCCGGATATACAATTCGACGGCCGCACGCTCCGGCGTACCAACCCGCCCGATACCACGGGCCAGGTGATGGGCAGTATGTTCTTCGACCATGACAGCGATCCACTGGTCAAAATGATGTTCAACAACAAAAAATACCGGCTCGTGTTCCACCTTCCCAAAAAGGTGAAAGCGGTGCAGGGCGCCGGTTTTCAAAGCGACGGAAAAACGGTGACCGGCGCGTTTTCCTTGCTCGATGTAGTACGCGACCACACCAAATTATCCTGCGTCATCACGCTGAAGTAAGTCCCTTGCAAGGGCCAAAATTGCGACCTGAACGCTATTGGCCCACAGGGAGCGCATCGGCAAAGGGCTTCAAATCCGGCACGACTTTCCGCTGTCGCTGCCGTTCGTAGGCATACACCGCACGGCCTAATCTGGCCAAAAATGGGAAACCGACCGTTTCGTATTCATAGCGGTCGTCGTTGAAAATTCCATCGCTGTTGCACAGGATTGTGGATGCGAGGATAAACTCGACGTTGTTTTTGAAATCGACAATATAGGCCACGTCGGTAAGGGTGCCATAGGCTTCGCCGACCTTATTCAGCACCCGCACCGAACCGTCTTGCCGCTCCCGGGTGTCGCCAAAAAGAAACAGTTTGACATACCCGTCCCAAAAGGCCGTGGAGTCGTACTTCGGATAATCGCACTCCCGCGGAAAACCGCCCATGTAGCGCCACAAAAAGGCGTAATCCTTGCTGGTAAGGTCAAACCGGTTAGCGGGTTCTACGGCATCGGGGAAAATAATCGCCCGCAACATCTTTTCCATATCCGTGAGTGCGAACCAGTTATGGACGCTGAAATCAAACGGTTTTTGCACCAATTCACCCTGGCTATCCAGGTAGCCGGTACCTTTCAGCAGCGCCCGCTGCGGGTTGACCCATGTGATGCTGTCGTGCAGTTCGCCCTGTTTCCAACGGGTATGCCCGGATACATCTAAAAACGTGATCGGGCTGCTGTAGGCATTGTCGCGCCCGCCGGCAAAAAAGCGCCGCACGATACCCGTCCGGGTATAGCCTTTTTCCCGCAGCGTTTGATTGATACCGGCCCGCCCGAGGAATTCGAAGAGGTGGTTATACGCGTGGTTGTCGCTCACCGTAAACACCCGCCGGATATCATGCGCAATACTGGGGACATTGCCGGGCGCCGTAGAATCGACCGCATAGTTGCGCTGAAACACGCGCACCGAATCGATCCGGTAAGGCGTGCTTTTCATAAGGGCCGGATAGCCGTTTCGCCGGAGGGTGTTGATTTTTTCCAGCGCCAGTGCGGCCAGCGGCATTTTCACCATGCTCGCGGGGTAGAAGTAGCGCGTCGAATCGACGTTCCACCAATACGACGTGAAATGCGGCCGCTGGAGCTGGTCCCGGTCGATTTGGGTGTAAATGATCTGTACTTCATAGGTCTCCGGGTGGCGGATGATACTGTCGAATTCAGCAGCATGCGCATCCAAAATCCGGGTGAGCGGGTTATGGGTCTTGTGACTGACGGTATACAAGGCAGGCTGGCAACTGCCCATAAACAACAGGCCGGCAACAAAAAGCAGGAATTTGTTCATTGATCTGATCCGGTGACACAGGCGTTCACAGGCGCCTGTTGTGCAGCGAAAGGTAACGGATTGCGGCAATTCAATGGATATACAACCCTGCGCTCCGGTTTTAATCACTCCGAGCGAGAACAGCCGACGCGGTATCAAATTGTTTCACAACCGGCGTGATGGTGCAGATGTACCATTTCCCATCGATGCGCCGCCACAGGATATTGTACGACAACTCGTTGGCAGCCGGTTCCACGCCCACGTGCGTCTGTGCCACCACAATGGCCAGATCGGGCCGAACCAGGCGGATCAGGCTGCTCTGGATTTTTTCCGGCCTGCTTTCTGCCGGACGGTTGAGGTGTGCCTGGTTTTCGCGCCAGGTCAAAATCCGGTCGCGGCCGATCCAAATGGCCCCCGATGCGTCGATCAGTGTTGCTTTTCGCATGAAATAATCGGCAAACTGGCGGATATGGCGGTCCGCGCGCTGTTCTGCCGTAGCGCCGAAAAAGGAGCTGGTGGTCTGGAGTATGAAAAGGTTGGGGTCATTAGCCGCCTGGGCGAAAAGCGTTTGGGTCAAGGCCAGGGCTGCAAGCAATAGGCATGTTTTCATCGGAAAGCAGCTTTTAACGCTGCGGATCGCAGTGGTTTTTAGCCGGTGATGTGCTTGGTCCAGGCGGGGTCTATTCGTTGGGAAAATGGATCTGGTGAGCCGAAAGTTGGTTGGCGAAGCCTTCCATCCATTTCTGGCAATCGGACTGGCATTGTTGGAAAAAGTCGATGCTGCAATAGCAAACGATGGCGGCGCCGGTGCACATGATCAGGGCAAAGAGCAGGGACGAGATAATCTTGAGTGCTTTCATTGTGGCAGTGTCTTTTTTTTTGACAAAGGTGGGGGTGGCGCTGGGCGGGGCGCTTCGGCGGCTCTGCGTAAAGTGTCTACGCAGAATTGCGTATTTGCGCCGGATGGTCTTTGGCCGATGGCCTTTGTCGGTTCAGAAATGATACGGCAAAGGTGCGTAGTGTAGCCGCCGGGGGCTTATCACTCCTGTCGCATGGTCTATCTGATTTGTCGCATTGATCCGCCGGGGCACAAAAAAACCCCGCCGTGCGAGCGCAGGCGGGGTTGAGCAGGCCGTTTGTTGCCGGCCGTTTAACCGATCGGTTGCGGCACGTAGTCTTGATAAGCGCCCGACTTCAGTTTGGCGCCTACTGCGGAAAAGGCTTCCAGGGTGATCTGGATATCTTCTTCGGTGTGGGCCGCGGTAGGGATCAGGCGCAGGATGATCATGCCTTTGGGAATAACCGGATATACCACAATGGAACAGAACACGCCGTAGTTGTCGCGCATGTCTTTCACGAGGGCCATCGCTTCTTCCACTTCCCCGTGCATGTACACCGGCGTTACGCAAGTGTTGGTATCGCCGATGTCGAACCCGCGTTCGCGCAGGCCGCCTTGCAGCAGGCGTACATTGCTCCAGAGCTTTTCGCGGAATTCAGGATGGGTTTTCAACAGATCGAAACGTTTGAGCGCGCCTTCCACGATCGGCATTGGGAGCGATTTGGCAAAAATCTGCGAACGCATGTTGTAGCGCAGGTGCCGGATAATGTCGACCGGGCCGGCGATAAATGCCCCGATGAGGGCCATGCTCTTGGCGAAGGTGCTGAAATACAGATCCACGTCTTCGGTTACGCCCTGTTCTTCGGCCGTACCGGCGCCCGTTTGGCCGAGCATGCCGAAACCGTGTGCATCGTCGATCAGGAGGCGGAACGGGTATTTGTCTTTCAGCGCAACGATTTCCCGCAATTTCCCCTGGTCGCCCCGCATTCCGAAAACGCCTTCCGTGATCACGAGTATGCCGCCGCCGGTTTCCTGCGTGATGCGGTGCGCGCGCTCGAGGTTTTTGTCGAGGCTTGCAATATCGTTGTGGGTATAGGCAAACCGCTTGCCCATGTGCATACGCACGGCGTCGACGATACAGGCGTGGCTTTCGGCGTCGTACACCACTACATCGTGGCGGGTGAGCAAGGCATCGATGACGGAGAGAATGCCCTGGTAACCGTAGTTCAGGAGGTAGCCGTCTTCTTTCCCGACATAATGCGCCAGCGCTGTTTCCAGTTTTTTATGTTGTTTGGTTTCACCGCTCATCATGCGGGCGCCCATCGGATAGGCCAGCCCCCAGCGTGCGGCGCTTTCGGCATCGGCTTGCCGCACCTCGGGGTGATTGGCCAGCCCCAGGTAATTATTAATGCTCCAGCACACCACTTCCTTGCCGTTGAAGCGCATGCGGTTGCCCAGTTCGCCCTCTAACTGCGGAAACATGTAGTACCCTTCGGCCACTTCGGCATATTTGCCCAACGGGCCGGCTTGTTTTAAAATGCGATCGAATAAATCCATGCTATTGGTTGCGAATTTTGAATAACAATAATGGTTTTAGAAAAGACCTGCAAGGATCAGGCACCTTGCAGGTCTTGTTTGATTTTTCGGAATTCAATGGCACTTTACGCGCGGCTCAGGCAGCCTGCATGGCTTCCTGGGCGCGTTTCTTGGCCTGTTCTTCTTTCCAGGATTTCCATTTGGGTCCCATGACTGCGTTCATGCCCTTGTCGATCATGAAATGCCGCGCAATGTTCCACAAGCCTTTGGCCTGCGTAAAAACACTGTCGCGCGAGCGCAGGCTGATCGAAAAGCCGCCGTCCATGTACACGATATAATGCCACCAGAGCGAAGGGATGTACAGCGTTTCGCCATGGGTCAGGATGGTCTCATGGCCCACGGCTTTGTCGAGCGCCGGGAACCGCTCGAAGTCGGGTTTCAGGGGATTAACATGGCTTTGTACGGTATACGGATGCTGGTAAAGCAGGGAATTCTGGTTCTGGTCGAACAGCACGATGTGCTTGCGCGTCCAAAAGTGTGTATGGAAGACGTTGGAACAGTCGATGTCGTAGTGCAGGTTGGTAACGGCCCCCGCGCCGCCAAAGAACATGAAGGGGTATTTATCCACCCAGCCGTCGCAGATCGTTGGATTGCTGACGTCGTGGATCAACTCGCGGGCGTGGTCGAAAATGTTCCAAAGGAAAATCCGGTATTCCGTCGGGCCCTTTTGAATGAGGTCCAGGTATTCGCCAAACTTCATGGTGATATGGCTCTTCATGTAGTTGGGGCCGGGCTTGTGGTAGTCCGACCCAACGATAGGCACGTCCAGTTGGCCGTAATGTTGCTGGAGGAATTCAAAAGTCCATTTTTGCGTGGCTGGCCAGTCTTTGGCCAGGTCCGTAAAGACTACGGGGCGTTTTGGCTTGAGATAATTTTCAATAAATTCTTCGCGGGTGAGGCCCGAACGGCGCTCGATCGGCAAGAGTTTCATACTGTGAATAGTTGCGAATTTTTATGGTTTCAGGGTTGCAGGAGGTTTCAAGGTTGCAAGTGGTTTCAGGGTTTCAAGGTTGCAGGAGGTTTCAAATGGTTTCAGGGTTTCAAGGTTTCAGGAGGTTTCAAGGTTTCAAATGGTTTCAGGAGGTTTCAAGGTTTCAGGGTTTCAAATGGTTTCAAAGTTTCAGTGTAATATGAATGTGGTATTAAACTGCTTTATTTTGACCTAACGGTATCATTTGCAACTCTGCAACCTCCTGAAACCATTTGAAACCCTGAAACCATTTGAAACCCTGAAACCTCCTGAAACCTTGAAACCCTGAAACCCTGAAACCACTTGAAACCTTGAAACCTCCTGAAACCCTGAAACCTCCTGAAACCCTGAAACCATTTGAAACCTTATTAAACCTTGAAACCTTGTTCAGGAACAGCTTTCAACTCTGTTTCATCTGCGGCGATAAATCCTTCGCCAACCATCCACGCATCGTTGAACACCTTGGTTACATACTTGCAACCGTGGTCGGCAAAGATCAGCACTACCACGTCATCTTCGGTTAGTTCGTCTTTAATTTGTTCGAGGCATTGAAGCGCAGCGCCGCTGGAGTAGCCGGCCAGTATGCCTTCCTGCCGTGCCAGGGCCCGCGCCTTGAGGGCACTGTCCTGATCGGTAACTTTGACAAACCGGTCGATCAGTTCAAAATCGACATTGCCGGGTATAATGTTCTTGCCGGTCCCTTCGATCCGGTAGGAATAGATTTCGCTTTCGTCATACACGCCGGTTTCATGGTATTTTTTGAGGACGGAGCCATAGGCATCGACGGCAACAACATGGAGATCGGGATTTTGCTCCCGCAGGTACCGGGCCGAGCCGCACAGGGTTCCGCCGGTGCTGGCGCTGCCGATCAACCAGGTAATACGGCCTTCAGCCTGTTCCCAAATTTCGGGGCCTGTGCTCAAATAATGCGCTTCGCCATTTTCGGGGTTGTAGTTTTGGTTGATGTAGTAGGCGCCGGGGATTTCTTTGGCCAGCTGCTCGGCGCGGCGGTAGTACGAATTCGGATCGTTGGGTTTGGCGTCTTTTGGGCAAAGGATCACTTCGGCCCCCATGGCGCGCAGGTTGTTGAGTTTGTCTTCAGAAATTTTGCTGGTCACCGTCAATACGCATCGGTACCCCTTAATAGCGCACACCATGGCCAGGCTGAAGCCTGTATTGCCGCTCGTGGCATCCACCACGGTGCCGCCCGGCAACAGTTTGCCGAGCCGCTCGGCCCGTTCGATCATATGCAAGGCAATGCGGTCTTTGGCGCTCAATCCGGGGTTAAATGCTTCAAGTTTGGCATAAACGGTAGCCGGAATATCTGCCACTATTTTGTTCAGCCGGACCAAGGGGGTTTTTCCAATCGTTTCTAAAATATTGCTGTAAACCATGCACCAAAGACTTTTTTTTGACTTATGAAGATTCAAGAATATACGGCTCTGATTACCTTCGGCCGGGCCGAGATCAGTAAAAAGAAAATGTGCAAATATGCTCCCACCGGATACGCAACGAATCAAATAAAAACTTTGAACCGTTCCGTACCGACGGAAGAACACATTTGCACACGAAGAATATTATTGCCGCAAAGGTAGCGCTTTAGCGGCAAACTACAGGCACTCTTTTTTTAGAAGCCGGCTTCGCAAAAACTTTTATTTAATTTTTTTTTCAATTGAAAAAAAATTTTCACCTTTGGGACGACCCCGGAATTATCATCTGACTTTTAATCTGAAGTGTTCTTTTTTTTAGTAATCTAACCCGTTTCTACACATGCTTATTTTGTACGTTACCTTCGCTGCGTTGTTATTTGTGCGGAGCTTACCCAGAATCGTCAATTTCTGGGATGCCGTTTCCCGCCATTAACGCGTGATAACCCCCCACCCATGCATTAGCCCGGTAGACTTGCTACCGCCAACCACCAGGAGTCACTTCGGTTGCCGCAAGTGACTCCTGATTTTTTTGGCCTGCAATTTGGCAGACAAAGGCCGTCATACCCGGCAAAAATGTTAAGGAATTCAACACCCCGAATACAAAATAACCTACTTTTGGCGTTCGCTAAAGCGCAAAAGAAAACAAACGGTTTCATCAACTAACAGCATCACTTATATGACGCTTAACGCCTTCCTGAGCTCCTTCTTTTTTCTCCAAATGGTAACCACGGCCGATACCCCAACTACCGAATCCAAAAGTTTGTTCGATATTATTTTGGGTAGTAGCACCTCCGGGCTTATCGTAATCACTGTGCTTCTGATCCTGTCTATCGTTGCCGTATACATTATCATAGAGCGCTACAGTACCCTGACCCGCGCGGGCCAGGTCGACCATAATTTCATGAACAGCATCCGGGCCAGCGTCGAAAGCGGCAACCTGCAGGCGGCCAAAGCCCTGTGCCAAAGTGTGGACGCCCCAATGGCCCGCATGGTGGAAAAAGGGCTTGACCGTATCGGCAAACCCCTCGACGACATCAACAAAGCCATCGAAAACGTGGGCAACCTGGAATTGCTCAAACTGGAAAAGAACCTGTCTACGCTCGCCTCCATCTCCGGCCTCGCCCCGATGATCGGCCTGTTGGGCACGGTGATCGGTCTGATCATTTCCTTCCAGGATATGGCCTCGGCAACTAATATTACCCCGCAAGTGTTGTCCAACGGTATCTACCACGCGCTTACTGCTACCGCCATGGGTCTGTTCGTATCCATTATTGCCATGGCCGGCTTCAACCTGCTGGTCACCAACCTCGATAAGGTGATCTTTAAAATGGAAAACACCGCCGCCCAATTTATGGACCTGCTGCAAGAGCCCAGCCGGTAATGTGCTGCTGACGGCTCGGTTGCGCCCAATCCGTTGCGCCCGGCCTTCAAAAATGCCCGGGAGACAAAACGTAAATCACAAAACTTTGAAACGCAAACAATGGGATTAAAACGCCGCATCCGCGTCGAACCGGAGTTCAGCCTGGCAGCCATGATTGACGTGATCTTCCTGCTGCTCATGTTCTTTATGCTGACCTCCAAGTTCGTCACGCCCAATGCCTTGAACCTCCAACTGCCTTCGAGCAGCGCCACCACCATGGCCTCGCCCGCCCTGGCAGTATCGATCGATAGAAGCGGGAATTATTACCTCGATACCAAAAAAACGCCGGACGCCAACGTGGAAAATGCCCTCAAGGCCCGGATCAGAGCCATGGGCAAAGACCCCAAAGGCACCACGATAACCGTTGTGGCCGAAAAGGGTACATCCATAGAAAATGTTGTCTTTATCCTGGATATCGCCAACCGGCTCCAGGTAAAAACCATTCTCGCCACCGATCCCAAAAAGTAATAAATACGCATTGCTATGAAAGCCATCGCTAGTCAGGAAGAAGATCGCACCAAAGCCATGCTTACCAGCCTGCTCTTTCACGCCGCGCTGCTGGCATTGCTTTATTTTTATCGCTTTCACTCCTCCGAACCCATCACCGAGGCGCCTGCCATCTTGCTGGACTGGGGCGGCGGCGGTGATAATGCAGCGGCAGGTCTGCCCGACGAAGGCCAGGGCAATAACCCCGCTCCACAAGGGCAACAAATGGAAGACCCCAGCAGTACCCAACCCGCCGAAGAACCCAGCTCCAGCGCCGCTGCAGCAACACCCCCACCATCCAAAACACCACCGCCTGCCGACCATAATAAAGTAGAAGTGCCCAAAAATACCCCTACTAGCAACGATCCGGAAGCCGCCGCCGTCCGCCGCGCCCAGGAAGAAACCAAACGCAAACAACAGGTGGAACAAGAACGCGTCAGGCAACAACAGGAGGCAGCACGCCTCGCTGAACTCGAACGCCAGCGCCAGGTGGCCGCTGAAGCGGAACGCCAACGCCAGGCACAAGCCGAACGCGATAAGAAGAAAGGGCAATTTGGCAGCACCTTCGGCAAACCCGGCGCTACCGGTACTGGCCAGGGCAACACCGGTAAACCGGGCAACCAGGGTATCCCGGGCGGTACCGGCGACAACCCCTTTGGTAAAAGCGCCGGCACCGGCGGCGGAAGCGGCGGCGGCGATGGCACCGGCGTTGGAGAATCCATCGGCGGAGGCCTTGGCGGACGCAAAGTAACCGGCCGCCCCAAAATGGTAGACGATACACAAAAAACGGGACGGGTAGCCGTCCGGGTATGTGTCGATAGCGATGGCAACGTCACATCCTCCGACTACACCCAACTGGGCTCGACCACCACCGACAGTGTCCTGCGCAACAAAGCCGAAACCTGGGCCCGGCAATACCGGTTTGCCCCATCCAACGTAGCCGAGCAATGCGGCACGATCACCTTCGATTTCCGAGTAAAATAACGCCGTCTGCCAGGCGGCTCGAAAAAATCAACACCGTCCGCTCCATATGGCCGGCCCAGGCATTCCATAACCCAGGCCTTTATCCAATGAGCGCCTGACAGACCGGCCACTTGTCCAGCCATCTCCAAAGACAGCAACCCTGCCTGTTTACTTCATCAGCTGCTGATCATATTCCAGCATCTTCAGCCCAAATTGTTGCTGAGCGCGCTGATAGTCTGCCTGTGCGGCGGCTTTATTTCCCATTTGGGCATACGCCCGGGCGCGCTCCATATAAGCGATCCCCAAGGTCGGGTCCATTTTAATCGCCCGGTTCAAATCATCCAGCGCCTCCTGTGATTTGTTCAAACTCCGGCGCAACATGCCGCGTTCATACCAAATATTGGCGCTATACGGGTCGTACTTCAGGTATTCCGTGTAATCGTCGATCGCCTTCTCGTATTGCTGCAGATTGAAGTACACCAGCGAGCGGTTCAGGTAGCCGTTTTTATTGGTCGGTTCCACCGAAACGCCTTCATTCAAATCTTTCAAAGCAACATCATATTTGCCTTGCGACGCCAATGCGGCGCCGCGGTTGATCAGCATTTCCGATTTCGTTTTAGGCTTCAAATTAGGCTTGCTCAGGCCCTCATTAAAGTCTGCAATTGCTTTTTGGGTATATTCCACCGCTTTTTGAGGGTATTTCCCGCCCATTGCCATATCGAAGTAGGTTTTGCCCCGGCTGTTGTGTAGTTCGGGGTTCTTCGGCTCAATGGTAATGGCTTTGGAATAATCCTGCAAGGCCAGATCATAATTACCCTTGCTGCGCAAAAACTGCCCCCGGTTCCAATACGGCAACGAGTTTTTATCCTGCTCATATTTCATAACATGCGTCCAAAGCGTGCCGCCGTCTTTCCAAATCCGGACCTGAAAAACCGTCCAGATCGCAAATACCGGAAAAATTAGTCCTGCCGCCACCTTCAAATTACCGCCCCACTTCGGGTCATTTCCATATTGATCGTACAACCACGCAGCCAGCGCAAAAAAGCCGAAATAGGGCACGTAGGTAAACCGGTCGGCCAAAAATCCCTGACCGGCGCCCAGCACCTGCAAGAGGAACATTACATTAAAAAAGAAGAACAACATGCCAAATACCCACATCCGGCGGTCTTGTTTCCACAAACGGTAAATCCCGAACCACACCGCAAAAAACAGGATCGGCGACAGGTACACCCAGATCGGCAGCGGGCGCGGGTAGGGATACAGCGGCGACATGGGATATGGGATAAACAGCTTATACAGGTACACACAAAAGGAATAGGCGCCGATACACAAGCGGTCGAGGAAGTTGAAATGGGTAATTTCATCGTCGGTTGAACCCTCCGCTTTCAGGGTTATCAGGTTGATGATACCGAAAGCTAGCGAGACTAACCAGAACGGCGTTTTTTCGAGGATCAGGTTGAACCGGAGGGGGCGCCGGAACCAGTAGTCCAGCGCCAGCATCGACAATGGCAGGGTAACGGCTTGCACCTTTGAAAAACAGGACAGGATCGCCAGCAGGATCATGATCACATAATACCGTGTGCGTTTGCTGTTTTCCTCACCCTCCGCCTTTATCCAGCGCACATAATACATGAGTGCGGCAAAAAAGAACACAGCGAACAGCACGTCCTTCCGTTCGGTTGCCCAGGCCACCGACTCGACTCGCATGGGGTGTATCCCAAATAACAAGCCACCTATGAAAGCCCCGCCTGTGCCGATTCCCATGTGTAACAACAGCCGCATGGCAAAAAATACCGTCAGCAAGTGCAGGAGGAGGTTGTCAAAGTGGATCAGAGTGGTGTTAAATTCGCCTGTTGCCAATTTCTCCAATGCAAAGGTGAAAATGGGCAGCGGGTTATAGTTGCCGATCACGGCGCCTTTTTCTATATCAAAAATATTCCGCAGGCTTTCCCCATCGATGCGCTGCAAATTGGGGTTTTCTATCAGGTTGGCGTCATCATCCCAGTTGACCAGTTTGTTCGACAACGACGGCAGGTAACAGGCTGCCGTGATGGCCAGCGCGATCAACGCCCATTTCAGCCAGCCCTCGGCTTCTAAACGGGGCCCGGACACTGCCGGCGTTTTGGGTGCAGGCTTGAACGGCCTTGCCGGCGTAACCGGTCGGATTTGTTTGCGATAAGTGGGCAGATTTTTCTTTGCCATGTTCAACAGGATTTCCAAAAAAGCGAGATGATCAGATACGGCTCCTTATTTGCGCGGCAAAAATAGCATTTTTCAATCCCCAATCGACAACACTACCGCTGCAAGTGCTGTTTCGGAAGGTTCCGATGCGGTCAACACCCTGGCAACGCCTAATTCCCGGAGGGCAGCAGCAGTGGTTTGCCCAATGGCCACCACCCGTTGATGTGCTTGCAGGGGATGTCGATTTAAGTAAGCCGCTGCATTCATCGGACTGGTAAACACCAGTACATCCTGGTCCAGCCGCGGCAGATCCGCAACCGGCGTATTGGCATAAACCGGCAAATGAATCGCCGTTATAGCCCGGCCAAGCAAACGGGCGACACTCTGTTGCGATTGTCGGGCTTCCGGAAACAGCACCCGCTTGCCAGTTGCCAAAGGCAAAAAGGCGGCGGCGGCGGTGGATGGGTCGCCGGTACCCGTAAAATCGACCCGTCCGGCGTACTGCAGCAATTCGGAAGCCGTCCCGGGACCCAGCGCCGCTACACGAGCCAAGTGTCGTCCGTCAGAAACAGCGTCAGCCAGGAGGAAGAAAAAATGTACGGCGTGCCGGCTCGAAAAAAAGACCCAGTCGGTTTCGGGTATTTCGGTCGCCGGCAGGGGGGTCAATTCCACCAAAGACCGGCCATGTACCGTCCATCCGGCGGCCCGAAGGGAGGCGGAAAATGCAGCTGTGGCCGGCATCTCCCGGCTGATAAAAACGGTTTTTTCTGGCATGGTCAAACCTGCAGTACGCGTAAGTGCAAAGGTGAAAAATGCCCGGTTCCCCACTCGAAAAAATTCCCGCACAAGTTTCAGCCGGTATTCTATTTTTGTCCGTCCGAAAATGCCCCGGAAAACCGGCAAAGGCGGCATGTCGCGAATTGATTTCCGGTCACCAGCAATCAGATGAGCCTACCGCCCTTTCAGGGTAAAAATTCGCACCGATATGCATACACCTGCGCTCATCATGATGGCCCTATCCAACCTGCTGATTACCGGCGTCACGCTTTATTACTTTTGGCGGGTACTAACAATTTCGCCGCCCGACAGTGTGGACGAAGAAGATGCCAACTATCCAAGAGGAGGGTAGGCCATTCCTCAGCCTCCTTTAAGACCCTTTCCGAACTGCCCGGAAAGGGTTTGTTTTTGCCGGGGCGGCCATGGAGATAAAACAATTTGACTATCTTGCCCGCCGGAAAACGATCTTTCTGTTAAACATCAAAAGAACAAAACTGACTTTTGTATGAGCAAAGAATCCTGGGGCTCCCGTGTCGGCCTGGTATTGGCCATGGCAGGCAATGCCGTTGGTTTGGGCAACTTCCTGCGCTTTCCCGTGCAGGCCATCCAAAACGGAGGCGGCACCTTTATCATTCCTTATCTCATTTGCTTCCTGCTGATGGGCATTCCGCTGTTGTTTGTTGAATGGAGCATGGGGCGTTATGGTGGCCGGTACGGCGACCACTCCACTCCTTTCATCCTGGACAGCATGAGCGGCCACAAACGCAAATGGTGGAAATATATCGGTGTATTCGGTATTTTCACCAACCTGGCTGTAGCCGCTTACTACTGCTATCTCGAAAGCTGGACGATGGCCTACGTTTGGCGGTCCATCTCGGGCGCATTTACCGGGCAGGGTACCGAAGCCGTAAGCCAAATGTTTACCGATTATGTCAGCCTGGGCACCGCCGAACCCATTCTATTCTGGATTTTGTGTCTGGGGCTCAATACCTGGATCCTGTCGAGAGGCCTGAGCGGCGGCGTAGAAGTGGCGGCAAAGGTGGGTATGCCGTTGTTGATTTTCTTCGGCCTGTTTCTGGCTATTCGCGGCGTTACCCTTACAGCTGGTGAAGCCGGCGCCGTGAACGACGGCACTGTCGGCCTGAATTTTTTATGGACGCCCGACTTCCGTTCGATCTGGGACTTCAAGGTGTGGCTGGCAGCGGCAGGACAGATATTTTTCACCCTGTCCGTCGGGATGGGCAGCATTCAATGTTATGCTTCTTATTTGCGGCAGCGCGACGACGTGGCACTCAATGCCATGAGTGCCGGTTGGATGAACGAATTCGTGGAAGTCGTACTGGGTGCTTCGATCCTGATCCCTATTTCGGTAGGCTACCTCGGTATTGAGAAGGTGGTTGAACTCACCCAATCGGGAGGCCTGGGCTTGGGCTTCCGCACGCTGCCCTACCTCTTCCAGCAATGGGGCCCCATATTCGCTGCCTTGGCAGGCGTTGCCTGGTTCGGGCTCTTGTTCTTTGCAGGCATCACCTCCTCGCTGGCTATGGGAACGCCTGTGATGGGTTTTTTGCGCGACGAATTTAACTGGAGCCGCGAGCGCTCCGCCTGGGCCTTCGGTTTCCTGGTCTTGCTGCTCGGCGCGCCTACGGTGTTTTTCTTCCAATACGGCGTATTCGATGAATACGATTATTGGGCTGGCACGGTATCGCTGGTCGTGTTCGCCATGTTTGAGATTATCCTTTTTGCCTGGGTATTCGGCATGGACAACGCCTGGGCGGAGATCAACCGGAATGCAGATATGCGGGTTCCAATCGTGTTCAAACATATTATTAAATACGTTACGCCCGTTATCCTGATAGCAGTCTTTGTCGGAAGCCTGTTGAGCAATGGCGGTATCATCGATCAAATCACCAATAAGGCCCTATACGCTGATTTGGCTGCGGCAACCGACCCGGCCCAACAATTATTCCTGCAGGAAAAATTGGGTTTTGTAAACGGCTCACGGCTTTTACTGATCCTCGTATTCGCCGTGATCGCTTACCTCGTTTATCTGGCCCAGAAAAAACGCGAACGCGAAGGGCGGGTACCCGTGACCGTGAATAATTAAAATTAGAACATGTTTGGGATTTCATCGTCCGGATTGAAACTTTCCTGGATTTGCCGCAACCAGAAGTTCCAAACATGTTCTCAAACTAAAACACATCACCATGAATACTTCGGCACTCATTATGATGATTTTGGCCAACGGCATCGTCTTTGCCATAACCGCCTCTTTTTTCATCCGCATTCTCCGCACGGCGCCCCCCGACGCTGTCGATGAAGATGAAGCCAATTATCCACGTGGCGGATAACAGCACGCTGCTGGTCTTCAAAGCCCCCTCCGGCATTTCCGGAAGGGGCTTTTTTAGTGCCTTTCAATGGAAAAATGCCTCAAATGCAGCCATTCTGCTGAATTTGGCGCTAATTTTGCCCACTTTAACTGCCTGCCTTATTCACCCGGTTTAGCCCTTTAATCTTGCCTGATTCTAATCCCGTTTGTTTACGACAAATCAACCGATTGAACATGCAACGATTTGTATCACTTATCCTTCTTCTGATCGCCGGGAGGTCGTTGCCGGCGCAAAGTATCACCTGGATCACATCTTGTTCCAACCATACCTTTTGCCTCAACCCGGGCAGCTGTACCATGGGCGATGTGTACCTGACCGAAAAGGCGGTAACCACCTGCGCCGGTGGGTTTATCAATTATTCGTACAAGATCGATCTCGGCAACAACGGCTCCATCGATATTCAATCCAGCGAGGATACCGTCCACCAGGCCTTTCCTGTCGGTACCCACCAGATCATCTGGCGGGCCAGCGACAATTGCGGCAACCTGAGCACGGCTTGCTCCTACTTGTTTACCATCAAAGATTGCAACCCACCTAATTTGCTGTGTCTTAATGGTTTGACGCAAAACCTGGAGGCTCCGGAATGCTCCGCGTCGTTCAATGCCTCCGACTTCATCATCAATGTGAATGACAACTGTACGCCAAACAACCAACTGGAATTCGGCCTACGGGAATCGGGCGCCGGGACGGGTTTCCCCACCGATACGACGCTAAATTTTGATATCTGCGACAAGGGTTTGCATGTGCTCCAGATTTGGGTGCGCGACGAAAACAACCTGACCAACCAATGCAACAGTTATGTGCTGGTGCAGGAAAATAACGGCGCTTGCGTATGCCACGAGTTTGCCAAAATCGACTTGCAGGGCTGTGTGATGGCGCCGGATAGTGCGAAACTGGACAACTACACCATCCGGGCCGAACTGGCCGGCAATCCACCCGGCGGGCCGCTGAACAAGAATCTGCAAAAAACCTTTACCAGCGACTCCTGCTTTACCCTTTCATTTGCCGATCTGCCTGTAAATGGCCCTTATACCGGTACCGTACGGGCCCAGCGGTTTGACGATCCGCTGAACGGCGTTTCGACATTCGACCTGGTACTCATCAACAAGCATATTCTGGGGCAGCAAGCGCTCGCGAATTTTTACCAGGTGTTTGCGGCCGATGTCAACCAAAGCCAAACGGTCACAACCTTCGACATTATCGAGATCCGCAAACTAATTCTTGGTGTATACGATACCTTCCCCACTACCCCACCCTGGCGCTTTATTCGACCGGTAGCCGATCCGTCCAATCTGACCAATTATGCCGCTGTGCGCGATACGTATGCCATTTCCATTGATTCGCTTTGGAAAGACACAGCCTTGAATGGGCTCCAGTTTATTGGAATAAAAATGGGCGACGTCAATACAAATGCGTTTTTGATTGGCCCTCCGGAAGACCGCATGACAGGAGCGCCCGCAACGCTGATCGCCGACGATGTTTTCCTGCAACCCGGCGCGACGCAATGGATACCGCTCCGGCTCACCGAGGTCCTGCAACTGGATGGGTGGCAGCTCGCGCTGCATGCGGAACCGTCCTTGCTGGAGATACTGGACGTACGCGGCGTTCCCCCTTCCGGCGTGGCAATCACCCCCGAAGGAGATTTGCGCATCGCCTGCGTCAATGCTGGGCCGGTACGCGTTGGCGCCGTGGAGCCCTTGATCTATGTGCTGGTTCGCGCGAATGCACCCGGGTGGTTATCGGCGGCGTTCCGCGTCGACGACAGCCGGCTGCGTCCGGAAGTTTACCCCGCCGAAGGCGCTTCCATACGGCCGCTTCAATTTCGGGTTGGCCAGGAACCCGGGCCGGAAGCCACAGTCACGTTGCCGCAGCCGAACCCGTTTGCAGAAAGCACCGTTTTTGGCTTGTCGCTGCACCAGGATATGCCCGTGCTACTGGAGGTATTCGACCTGACGGGCCGGCTGGTGTACCAAACCGCTTCCCGGTATCCGGCGGGGAATCACCGCCTTACCGTACCGGCGGGTGCGCTTCCGGCATCAGGTGTATGGTTATACCGGATACAGGCAGGCAATACCGTGCGTACGGGCAAGTTGCTCCGCTTGTAAGATCTGTATAAAAAAAGCCGCGGGGCAATCCGGAAATCCGGATTGCCCCGCGGCGTGAATAGCCTGCAGGCAGGCCCTTATTTTACATCAGCAAAGAAATCTTTCACTTTGTCTTTGTGAACGATCATTTGCTTGTAGGTGTATTTGCCCGTAACGGGATCTTTCACGGCCTTCACCACTTTGACATGGTCTTTGCCGGAGCCGGCGTTGGCGGCGCGTTGGGCTACCCGTGCGTTTTTAGATACTTTTTTAGCCATGATCTTCCGTATTAAGAGATTGAGCGAAGTAGAAGTGGTTCACGGAGGTGCAAGGAACAAACCCTTATTTGATCTCGCGGTGTACCGTGTACTTTCGCATGATCGGGTTGTATTTTTTCAATTCCAGGCGTTCCGGCGTGTTTTTGCGGTTTTTCTGGGTGATGTAACGCGACGTTCCGGGCAGACCGCTGGTCTTGTGCTCTGTGCACTCCAAAATTATCTGAAGCCGGTTGCCTTTGCTTTTCTTTGCCATTTTGTCAGATATTCAAGTATAAGTTATTCCGCGTCGGAATGAAATACGATCTCGCCTTTCTTTTCCAGTTTTTTGATGTAAGCGTACAGCCCCAATTTATTGATGGTGCGGATGGCCGAAGTGCTCACTTTCAACGTAACCCACTGGCCGGTTTCCGGCATAAAAAACCGCTTGGTTTGCAGGTTCGGATAAAACCGGCGCTTCGTTTTGCGGTTGGAGTGCGATACGTGATTGCCCGTAATAGGCTTTTTACCCGTCAAATCACAAACTTTCGACATGACTCTGTTAACTTGTATGGTGGTGTATAAAAGTGCCTGCGTGGTTGGTACATGAAAACAAATCAATTCAAACCGCACACAATCAGGAACTTATGATTTTTCGTGACTCCGAGAGGACTCGAACCTCTAACCTTCTGATCCGTAGTCAGATGCTCTATCCATTAAGCTACGGAGCCATCGCTTCTGTTTTCGGGCTGCAAAGATAAAAGCCCGGTGAGCGAATTTCCAAACCGGATATTATTTTTTCACAAATTTCTCCGAACGCCAGGCATCGTTCCGGCCGAAAGAAATGGAATAAACGCCAATGGGCAGGCGGCTGACGTCGTAGGTACGCTCGTTGCTGATGAACGGATCGGGATCTACGCTATCTTCGAACATGAGCTGGCCCAGCATATTGAACACACGGATCTTGTACGGGCTGTACGTCGGCGTCTGAAACCGGATGCGCAACTCCGTATGCGCCGGATTAGGGCGGACCCATTCAATGGCAAGCCGCCCGGTGGTGGCGCCATCACAGAGCTGCTGCACCGCGCGCACGGTGGCGTTCACATCGAGCCGGCCGCCCGTAACCGTGACGGAATCAAGCGTGCTGTTGGGTGCGACATTTTGCAACAACAGGTCGCGCATCCGTTTGGCGCAAAGGGCCGGCTGGGTGAGCGCGTCGGCCGTCAGGTCGGGGCAATTCAGGTTATACAGCAAGGCCACGGCGCCGGTGACATGCGGGGCGGCAGATGAAGTGCCTTCGAAAGGCCCGTAGGTTGGGTTCAGGCCCTCGCTGAGGGTGGAATAACTTTGACCGGGAGCGGCCAAATCCACATTCACCGCACCGGTGCCCGTCGGTTTCCACCGTTTGTCCAGTTTATCTACGCTGTTCACAATGATGAGGTACTGGCTCGGGCAAGTGCTCGGCATATCACCTTCCTGGTCAACGTTGGTTTCGGAATTGGTCGTTGCGCCAACGCTAAGCACCCCTACGGCGCCGAGCGAGTCATATACGGCGCACCAGAGCGGGTGGTCGGCCGCCCAGGCGTTATCCACCCCAAACGAAGCGTTGGTGGCTACCACGAAGGCACCTTTTGCGCCATTGGTGGTGTTGTACAGGCGGCGCATTTTAGCCACATAATTGTAGCCCGAAATGATCTCGCTCTCTTTTTCGGTGTCGGAAATGTTCATGAGTTTGACATTCCAGTTGACGCCGCTTATACCGACGCCATTGTTGCCCTTCGCGCCGATGATCCCGTTGACGGCCGTCCCGTGAAAATTGATAAAACCGGGGTCGTCATTTTGGGTGCGTGGGTTCCAGCCGCGGTAATCATCTTTGAATCCGTTGCCGTCGTCGTCCAACCCATTGTTCGGGATTTCCCCGCGGTTGTACCAAACATTGGGCACTACATCGGGGTGTTCGAGCAGGGCGCCTTGCTCCAGCACGGCCACTACGATCGTATCGCCCGCCGGCGTCAGGCCACCGGTGGCGACATCCCACACGTCGGGCATATTGATGAGGGTCATATTGTCTTGCTTGAACCAGTCGGGGTCGTTGGGTTGCGTGTACCGGTATTGGACCCGGTAGTTCCACTGCGCCGCTCGAATGTCCGGATTTCGGCGGGCGGCGGCCAGCAAAAGCGCGGGGTCGGCGCCTGTTTCGTTAAATTCGAGTAAATAAACATGCCAGTCGGCGGCGACCACCGATTTCCAGGCCATTGGGGCATTCCCAGGCGCGGCGCGCAGCAATTGATTCAGCACAGTGGCAGGGGCCGCCTCATCGTTGAGTTGAAGCAGTAATTCGCCCGGGCTGCGCCAGGTCGATTGCCCGCGCAGGGCCAATGGAAGGCCCAAAACCAATAAGAACAGGAGTCGGTTCAATTTAATCGTCATATTGTGTATGTGTGTTTAGGTCGAATCCAGCTGACCGTCCGGTCAGATTTGACGGTCCTGAAGTTTAGATCATAGTTGGAATTGCATCGCAGAACGCCAAACGTATTCCGAATGGGATTAACGAGCAAATAAAAGGTTTAATGCGGAAAAGTGTTCGACACCGCTCCGTCAAACTTTTGCCAACCGGGGCTGAACCGGCAATTTCTGCCAATCCCGGCGCTATTCCAACGCCGGAGTCAGGCTCTCCCGTAGTTGGCGGTAATAATCCGGCGCCTGCAACAAACGGCTGCCATACCAGGAAAACAATTCGCCGTCTACCACCCTGATCTGAGCCGCCGGGCAAATGGACCGGAATGCGTCGATATGTTTCTCCGCAAACGGATAGGGCTCCGACGCGAGCAGCAATACTTCGGGTTGGGCAGCGATCAGGTCTTCGGGCAGGATTTCCGGATAGCGGTTTTTGTGGCCGAAGACATTGACAAAGCCCGCTTGACCGAGCATCGCATCGATAAAAGTTTCCCCGGCTGCCACCATATACGGTTTTCGCCAGACCAGATAAGCCACCTTCGGACGCCGGGCGCCGGCAAGCGGCTGGTTAGTAGCAAAGCGTCGTTCTATTTCATCCGCTATGGTGGTTGCCGTTGCTGCGCTGCCGGTTAGTGCACCCAGTTTGCGGATCATAGCGCAGGCCTGGGGAAGCGTGCGTATATCGCTCATCCATACGGGGAACTGTGCCGACAGGGCATTGATCTGTTCTTGTTCGTTTTCTTCCTTGTTGCCGATGATCAGGTCCGGCGCCAAATCGGCCACCTTTTGAAAATTGATCGTTTTGGTCCCACCGACCCGGTTTTTATGCTGGAACCACGCCGGCGGATGCACGCAAAATTTAGTAATCCCTACCACGACGTCTTCCAGTCCCAGATCGCTCAGCAATTCCGTTTGCGAAGGCACCAGCGATACAATGCGCCGCGGTGGAAAAACGGGAAGGGCTATGCTGCGCCCCATTTGATCGGTAAAATGCTTCATAGTAGGAGGTTGCAGGGTTTCAGGAGGTTTCAAGGGGTTGCAGGGTTTCAAGGGGTTTCAGGGTTTCAAGGTTTCAAGGTTTCAGGGGGTTTCAGGGTTTCAGGAGGTTGCAGGAGGTTGCAGGGTTTCAAGGGGTTGCAGAGTTGCAAGAGGTCTCATCTGATTAGCCTGTAATAATTTTCCGTTTGCTTGATGCAGATGAAGACTTCTTAAAACCATGAAACCCCTTGAAACCTTCTTAAACCCTGAAACCCTGAAATCCTTTGAAACCTTGAAACCTCCTGAAACCCTGAAACCCCTTGAAACCCCTTGAAACCCTGAAACCTCTTGAAACCCTGAAACCTCTTGAAACCCTGAAACCTCTTGAAACCCTGAAACCTCTTGAAACCCTGAAACCCTGAAACCCCTTGAAACCCTCAATACCCCCTTTGCCGGAGCGCTTCGTATAACGCGATACCGGCTGCTACACTGACGTTAAAGGAATCAAAATCGGTTGCCTGCGGGATGCGCGCCACCCGGTCGGACATTTTGAGCAACTTGGCATGGACGCCTTCGCCTTCCGATCCCAGAAGAATAGCGGTAGGCAGTGAAAAATCGATCTGGTACAAGGGCACGGCCTTGGCGCCAAGGGCGGTGGCCACCACTTGTACCCCTGATTGCTGCAACCATTCCACCGTTGAAAAAAGGCTGCGCACCCGGCACAGGCGAATGCGGGCCAGGGCCCCTGCAGATGCCTTCATCGCATCTTCGTTGGCCGGTGCGGCGCCCGATTGCGGTACGACCACGGCGTGGACGCCCGCACATTCGGCCGAACGGCAGATGGCCCCGAAATTGCGTACATCGGTGATTCCGTCGAGCAGCACCAGCAAGGGTGTTTCGCCTTGTTCGAATACAAACGGAACCACGTCGTCCAAGGCCTGGTACGCCACCAGCGCCAGCCAGGCGGCCACACCCTGATGGTTGCCCCGCACCAACTTGTTCAGTTTTTCTTTGGGAACGACCTGCAACGGGATATCGTGCGCCTTCGTCAGGTGGCGGATCTCTTTTTCCAGATCGCCGCGCAAACCCTGCTGGAAAAATACTTTTTCCACCGGTTTGCCGGCTTGAATGGCTTCCACCACGGGGTGATGACCGTAAATCAGGTTAGACATAGCAAAAGAAGGCGCAAGGTACGGTGTTCCGGCCAGTCCGGAAACGCTGGTGTGCATTCCCCTTGGAAAGCGTATGCGATAAAATTTCTCCCTGGAATTTTGGCAGTTAGCCAAGATGAATTAACTTTGTATCGCAAAGTTCTTTTTTATGAACGAAAAAACACAACAACTTGCACACCTCGCCGAGATGCGCGCCCTGATGGAGCGCAGCAGCCGGTTTTTGAGCCTCAGCGGTTTGTCGGGGGTCTGGGCCGGCTTTTGTGCCCTGGCCGGGTCGGCTGCCGTGTACGGGTACCTGGATATGTGGCCCTTGGCGGCCGAAGGCGGGAATTACTATGAAAAAGCGATCCATACTATAAAATGGGGCATGGACTACAAACGTGTATTCGTGCTGATCGCGCTACTGGTGTTAGTTTCGGCGCTTGCGGGTGGTATTTTTTTCACCACCCGCAAAGCCCGCCGGCAGGGGTTGAAGATCTGGGATGCCACCTCACGCCGGCTGTTGTGGGCCGTTTCGGTGCCGTTGTTTGCCGGCGGTTTGTTTTGCCTGGCCCTGCTGTACCACGATCTGCCCGCGCTGGTAGCGCCGGCCACCCTGGTGTTTTATGGCCTGGCCCTCGTACACGGCAGTAAGTTTACGTTGCGCGACGTGGAATTTTTAGGTTTGTCCGAAATTGCGCTCGGTTTGCTGGGCTTGTTCTATCTTGGTAACGGTCTGGAATTGTGGACCCTGGGATTTGGCTTGCTACACATTGCATACGGCGCCTGGATGTACTGGAAATACGAAAGACAAGGTTGACGCTCCCGGCCAGGCATAGGGCCATCATTATGAAAGATATTATTACACAACTCAATCCTGCATTTGACCACCGCAACCGGCTGGGCATCATGGCCATCCTGGTGGTAAACGATTGGGTGGAGTATAATACGCTCAAAGAATTGCTCAACCTCACCGACGGCAACCTGGCCAGTCACCTGAAGGCCCTGGAGGCCAGCGCGTTTATCCAGGTGCAAAAGAAATTTGTGGGCCGGAAACCGCAGACCACTTACTCGGCAACCGATGCCGGAAAGGCCGCTTTTAAAACCCACCTCGACACCCTCGAAGCAATCCTGAATATTGCCAGGGACAGCGACAACGATTAGAACAGGTTTGGAGCCCGAAAGCCAAACCTGTTCTTAAAACAAAAACAGCGCATACCGACCATGAACGCCTCCTCGAATACAGCCACCCGCTTCCGCGACCTGCAACAGCACCGGCTTTTCCTGTTGTTGCTGCTTGCCACCGGTCTGAATGCCCTGCTGGTATTGTCGCGTCTGTATTGGGTGCACCACAAAACCCACCCGGCCGACCCTTACTCCTGGCCGGAAGTGCAGGGTATTTTCGGCCTGGCATTCGGGTTCCTGGGCTGGAACCTGCTGCTGGCATGGATACCGTATCTGGCGGCGCTGCGTATCGACCGGCAGGAACGGGCCCGCGCGCCCTGGGCAGCCCGATGGTTCTGGATCGTTCTTTGGCTGGCTTTTTTACCCAATGCACCGTATATCATAACCGACTTTATCCACTTGCAATACCGCCCGCCCGTGCCGATATGGTATGATATGGTGATGTTATTTGCTTTCGCCAGCACCGGATTGATGCTGGGCCTGTTGTCATTGTTTGAAGTGCGCAACACCCTTCGGCAACACTTTACAGTTTGGCAAACGGAAGGGTTCATGCTATTTGCCATCGGCATGTCGGGCTTTGGCGTTTGGTTGGGCCGTTTTCAACGCTGGAACTCCTGGGACATCCTGGCCAATCCCCTGGGCCTGGTCCGCGACCTCGCGCACACCATGGCGCGCCGGCACGAACTGATCGATGCCCTGGGGGTTAGCGGATTGGTCGGTGGAATGTTGCTGGTGGGTTATGCCATGCTGACGATCATGCTTTCGGGCAGCAAGGGGGCCTGATGCGGCCGCTTTATTTCTTTTTGACTCCTTCCAGAAAAGGCACGAACCGGAAGGCATCCAGCATTTCTTCTTTAAATAAGGTATCCGATTCACGGGTAATCCGGTACATATACTGAACGTCTTCACCAACGGGAATGATTAGCAGCCCGCCAACGGCCAGCTGTTCTTTCAGGGCATCCGGCACTACCGGAGCGCCGGCCGTAACCACGATTTTGTCGTACGGAGCATATTCGGGCAACCCCTTGGTGCCGTCGCGAAAAAAACAGCGTACGCTGGGAAAGCCGATCTCTGCCAACAGCGCTTTGGCCCTCAAATACAAGGCCTCCTGCCGCTCTACCGTAAAAACCCGTGCGCCCATCGCAGCCAACACAGCGGCCTGATAGCCCGATCCGGTGCCGATTTCCAGTACGCGTTCGCCTTTCTTCACCGTCAACAGGGCCGTCATATAGGCCACGGTATAAGGTTGTGAAATGGTCTGTTCATTGCCGATCGGGAATGGTTTGTCCTCGTACGCATGCTCTTCAAAAGCCTTGTCGAGGAAAAAATGACGGGGCACCGCGTTGATAGCCGTCAAAACGGCTTCGTCCTGAATGCCGCGTTTGCGCAGGGCATCTACCAGGCGTTTGCGCAATCCTTTATGGCGATATGTATCCGTCACGGGTGTAATCTTGCGTTGGTGAAAGGGTAACCACCCGGTGTTCAGGGCTCCGTTTTGCCCGGCAAATAACCCTTGGAAGGGAGTACTCCGGCGACCGTCCGTTTTTTCAGGGCGAAAACGACAGGAAAGCGATCATTTTTTATTTGAAGCAGGCAAAAGTACGCTGCCGTTCAGATATTTTTGCCGGCACCCGGAAATACCACCCCGAAATATTCCTGCTCAACTTGCAACTCAAAACTTTTCGAATGGCAACACCAATCAAATTTGGCACCGACGGTTGGCGGGCGATCATAGCCGACGATTACACCGTGGATAATGTCATGCGCGTCGCCGAAGCAACGGCCCTGTACATGAAAAAGCACCGCATGAAACGCGCCGTCATCGGCTACGACTGCCGGTTTGGCGGACTGTTGTTTGCCGAAACCACCGCCCGGGTGCTCGGCGCTTACGGAATAAAATCATATATCGGCAGCGGCTTTGTGTCCACCCCAATGGTTTCCTTGGGCGTTGTCAAAACCAAGAGCCAGATCGGGATTGTGATCACGGCCAGTCACAACCCACCCTCTTACAACGGTTTCAAACTTAAGGCGGCCTACGGCGGACCTATGGTGCCGTCGGGTATTGCCGAAGTGGAATCGCTGATCCCGGAAAAATGCAGCCTGGCCGAACTGCCGGCGCTCCACACCCTGGTGGAGAAAAAACTACTGGTGGACACTGATCTGGAAAACCTGTACCTGCGCCACGCCCGAAAACACTTCGACCTGAAGGCGATCAAACAAAATGCCGGCCGGATCGCCTACGACGCCATGTACGGCGCCGGGCAGCGCGCCGTGCGCAAACTGCTCCCGCGGGCTATTTTTCTGCATTGCGATAACAACCCCGGCATGCACGGCCAGGCGCCCGAACCCATCCACCGCAACCTGCAACTACTTAGCGAGACGGTCCGGAAAAATCCGAAAGTCACCGTGGGGCTGGCCAACGACGGCGATGCCGACCGCATCGGCATGTATGACGAAGATGGCAACTTCGTCGACAGCCACCACCTGTTGCTCATCCTGCTGCTGTACCTCTACAAATACAAACACCAGCGCGGCAAAGTGGTGTTCACCTTTTCGGTGACGGATAAACTCAAAAAAATGGCCGAAAAATTTGGCCTGCCCTATGAGATCACCAAAGTCGGCTTCAAATACATCGCCGAGATCATGACCCAGGAAGATGTGCTGGTGGGTGGCGAGGAGTCGGGCGGGCTGGCCGTCAAAGGCCACATCCCCGAACGCGACGGGATCTGGATGGGCCTTCTGGTATTCGAGTTCATGGCCAAGACCGGCAAAACCGTAAAAGGCCTGGTGCAGGAAGTGTACGACGTGGTGGGCGCCTTTGCCTTCGAGCGCGACGACCTGCACATCACCGAAGCGCAAAAACAAGCCGTTATCGCGGCCTGTAAAGCCAAGCGATACACGGCCTTCGGACCGTACAAGATTCAGGGCATGGAAGACCTCGACGGCTGGAAGTTCCTGCTGGGCGACGAGAAATGGGTCATGATCCGCGCTTCCGGTACCGAACCCGTGTTGCGGGTGTACGCGCAGGGACCCAATTTGGGTGAATGCCGGAAAATGCTGGATGCCACGCGGGCAACGATCCTTTGACAAAACTGGTTGGCCAACTGCAGGCCGTCGCACAAGAGTCTTTCGTAGCCCCCCGACGTGATGCTTTCATTTGACCACTGCGTACATTATAAACTAAGGTTGTTTGCGAAGACGCCATGACCTGACGGCCATGGCGTCCTTGCAACTAGTAAAATATCCCGGACCATTGTTCGTGCCGCTGCTGTGAAATAGTTGCCGGACTTTTCGCAAAATGGTCTTAGGAGAAGACCGCCGCTTTACAGGCATGTCATTCACTCTCCTCGCACGAACACCGCAGTTTCCGCATCCCATTTCTTCATTTTGGTAAAAAAAGCGGCCAATTCGTTGTACTGCTCCGCCGGAAACTGGCCTTCCTGGAGCCTCAGTACCCGGCGATAGTGCAACGCTCCCGCCTCATAGGTCACCGTGCGGGTGTAAGTGCCGAATGGGGTAGCATGTTCGACGGCTGCCGGCATCGATTCCGGCGACCAGCCGGTGGGCAAATGCACGGTCAAATCGGCTACATAGATGCGGCCGAACCGGCGGTAAACCGGCGAATTGCGGGTACTATCCGGACTTAGGCTCGCGGGCCAGGGTTGGAAAAAATTGGGCTGAAAATAGAGGCGCCGCTGCGTGACATTAAAAAGTTGCGCACTGGATGCCTGCACGTCGATGGTGCCGGCGGGTTCCACTGTACGAAGGGTGTCCAGTTGCAGGTCAAAGGAATCGATCTTGCCGCCCCGAAAGGCGAACTCCCGCTCGATCCACTTTTTCCGGTTCAGCAAATCGGTATGCGCCAGGTCGTCAAAACCATTTTCTTCGATTGCCTTACCCGTAAGTGCGGCATGCCAACGCAGCTGAACGGTTTTACTACCCTCGGGCAAATCCAGTACCAGTGAATCCGTGTGCACGTTCTTTTCCATGGACAAGCCCGGCATCTGGATGACATGGGCCTTATCCCCGTCGATCAGCAAGGCCTTGCGCCGGTCGATAAACGAGCCAACGTACCCGAACGGGTTGGTCTGCGAGGTACACTCCAGCCACAAGGTGTCGCCCTTGCTGGTGGGCACCGTCAGGATCACATGGTTAAAGTAGTTATGCGGAAAACCCGGGTCGATGTCGCACGGGTTGCCGCCTCCGTAAATCAGGGTATAATAAGCTTTGATGCCGGCAGCCTCCAACAGCGCCCGCGTATACCAGGCCAGCGCCTTGCAATCGCCGTATTTCCTGGCGTGCACGAAGTTGGGATCGAAGGGCTGCCAACCGCCAATACCCAATTGTATGCTGATATAACGGGTGTGGTTTTGCAGATAGCGGTATACCATCCGGATCCGTTCTATTTCCGGCAAACCAAGCGTCATTTGTTTGATTTCCTGCACTGTTTTGTCCTCCAGCGGCGGCAGTTTTTGAAGCAACGAATTGTTCCAGCGGGCAAAACTGTCCCAGGAATCAAACGAGCCGGAATAGCCGTCCATCTCAAACTGCCCGGGGCTGAGCCGTACCGCCGGCGCCAAACAGCTGACCGCCAGGTTATACGGCTCGTCCGGTATGGCCGGAAGGTTGCGGAACGACCAGCTGTACACTACGGATTTGCCTTGCGACCGGATGACCGGTTCCGGGCTGCGTTCGCCTTTGTAACGCAGGGTTTGGCCGGCAGGCAGCTGCACCTCGTAACTGGCTTTTTCCACCGAAACATGATAGTCGGGCTGCGGGAAAAAATCCGGATACCCCATGATGCCTTTCGACCGGATCACGTACTGCAGTATATAGGTAAACGGCGGTTTCCGATCGCTCAGATCAAGCAACAGGTAACGACTATCCGACGCCATTGTGAGGTCGTCGAGGTAGGCCACATCCCTGAAGTCCTTTTTACCGTAGTTTGCCAGGGTTTGGCCGGAAGCGTCATAAACCGTTAGTTTCAACTCCCGTACCGTGTTGAATTTATCGTACGACAATACGGTCACGGCATGTTGGAGTCCTTGCTGATCGAGGATCGTCATGACCAACCGGCGGTTTACGTCCATCTCGGAAGGCGACGACACGTCCACTATGGTTTCGGAAGACCGCACTACAGCGTGCGCTTGCACTTGCAGGGCGGGCGGAATGCTTAGCGCATCCAATTGGGCCGGGGCCTGCCCGCGGAGTGCGGCAACAAAAAGCAGTAGGATGAAAAGCAGATAATGCATGGCCTGTTTGGGTTTTATTTGTCCTGAATCCTTTTTTTCAGCACGATCATCTCCTGATTCTTTTGGATCATCATGTCGAAGAACCGCCGCAATTCGGGGTATTCTTCCGGCACAAACACGAGCCGGTTCATCTGGAAGCGGGAAACCACCGTGATCATATTGAAGGTGGTATCGCAGTGGTATTGAAACGTCAGATCCCGGTTTTCTCCAAATGCGATTCGCGTGCTTTGCGGTATTTCCGACACGGTATAGCCGTCGGGTATCGGAATTTGGAGGGCAAAATTGAAGTTTTGAGCATACGGGAAATCGATCGGCATTTCGCGCTTTTCGGCGGAAAACGGATTGGCCGTGAGCGCGGCGTTAAAATGCTGTTGCAGGTAAATAATATCCTCCGCCCCGACTTCCTGCCGAACAGGCGCCTCGCATACGACGACGGGGACACCTTGTTGCAGCTGTTGTTGAAAATCAAATGCGCCGGGATTCCAGTCGGCTATATTTTGCTGCAATGTTTTCAGAAAAGCCTCTTTTCCCGCTTCCCCAATCTTTGCCAGCGTTTGCGTTGTGGAATAACCGTTGATGCGAACCGAGACTTTGCCTTCCCATACGCCGTTGTTTAATTGAATGGTCATAGCGCTGGAATTCATGCCAGCTGCGTGGTCCTGGAGTTGCACCCAACCCGGCGTGCCGGCACTTACCCGCCAACCTTCACCATTCAGGCAATCGGGCGAAATATAACCCAGGGGCGCTTCCTTGCAGGTAGCATCGGCTAACACCACTTTACCGTCCAAATCGATGGCCACGATAACGTAATTAAACCGGTCGACGTTGGGATACACGGGGTGCGGGCGGCCATGGTCGCGGGTACCCAGCAACACGGGGTCAGCCTTCAGCCCCGCTGCACGCAGGCAGGCGGTGAGCAGGAGGTTGATCTCGGCGGCCGAGCCCTTGCCTTCGCTATACACCTTGGACGGAGCCTTTTCGGCATATTTATCTGCTTCCCCGTTCCAGGCGATGTGCTCCTGTAAATGCTTCAGAATCGCTACTGCCCGCTCCCGCGGGTCTGCGATGTCAGCAATGAGCTTTCGGGTCAGGTCTTTTTCGAAACCACCCGGTTCGGCGACTTTGCCAAAGGTTTCGTCGTCCAGCAATTTATTGCTAAACTGCTCATACGACGGCATCACTTCGACAAAAGAGCCGCCTTGCGGCTGAATACCCAGCAACTGGAATTCAATATGTGCCGTGTAATCGCGCAAAGCGCCCATATAGGGTTCAGGGTGCACCGAACCCAGGTTTTGCATCACCCAACGGGTTTGCTTGCAATTGGCGGTGGTTACAAAGGGAAGCGAACCGGCCGCACGGATGTCCATGGAGCCATGAAAGGTTCTGCTTGTTGTACTTTCTTCGTTCACATTGAGCGTATGGCTTCCGCGCAGTACATTTTGAAAGCGGAAAAAATCCGGCACGATCATCTGGCACTCGCTGTATAACACCGGAATATCTTCCTGAAAATACCAGCTTTTCAGGTTCGATAAATCTTGCGTGGAATATTCATAAGTATACTCGACCACACAGCCTTCGCGCGCGCCGGGAATGGCAAATTTCACCTCGCGATAATTATTGTTCAGTTTGGTGGTGAAAATGTCGCGCGAAGCGAGTTCAATCTGCCTGACAGCACCTTGTTCCAGGTAGTAGCAGGCGGCTTTGATTCGCGAGATCTGTTCGTACCTCCCCGATTTGCCGGCATAATATTGGAGGCTTATATTAGCGGCATCCAGCCCCTCTTTGGTAAAGATTTTTATGCGTTTATGGCACGAGAAGGTAAAGGTCCAGCCGTCATGTTCCAAAAGATCGAAATCACCCAAGCCATAGTCGCACAGCACCATTGCACTGGCGCCGGGCTCGAAGGCGCAATCGGCCATCTGAAGGTCGGAAAGATCGACTTTACCAAACTTTATGGGTTTCTTTTGCGAAAAAAGCAGCGTACCGGTGCCGAAAAACACGAGGCACAGGCTCATTATACGAAAGAAGGAAAGCGTTGAAAATGTCGTTTGCGTGCAAGCGGGAAAAAGCGAACGGGAACACATGGTTTGACGGTCAGGTTAGTTTTGAATATGTTTTATATTCAAATCCAAGCCCAGCCGCCGGTGTTACCGCGATTTCCGAATATTATTTACCATTACACGTCCAGCAACAGGGTCACCGGGTCCTCGATCAGGTTTTTCACCTTTACCAGGAACGTGACGGATGTGGCGCCATCGATGATGCGGTGGTCGTAACTCAGCGCCAGGTACATCATCGGCCGGATTTGCACCTCGCCATTCACCGCCACCGGGCGGTCTTTGATGGCGTGCATGCCGAGAATGGCGCTTTGCGGCTCGTTGATGATTGGCGTGCTCATGAGGCTGCCGAATATGCCGCCGTTGGTAATGGTGAACGTGCCGCCGCTCATTTCGTCGAGCGACAGTTTGCCGTCGCGTGCCTTGGCTGACAAATCCTTTATTTTCAACTCGATTTCGTGAAACTGCAGGCTTTCCACGTTGCGCACAGGGGGTACCACCAGGCCATTGGGTGTGCTGATGGCGATGCTGATGTCGGCGTAGTCGTGGTACACCACGTCGTCGCCGTCGATAAACGCGTTCACTTCCGGCATTTCGAGCAGCACCTTGGCGCAAGCCTTGGCAAAGATGGACATGAAGCCCAGTTTGATGCCGTACTTTTTGACAAAGGCGTCCTGGTATTTTTCCCGCAGGGCCATCACTCCGCTCATGTCCACTTCGTTGAATGTGGTGAGCATGGCCGTATTGTTTTTGGCGCTGACCAGTCGTTTGGCGATGGTGCGGCGCATCCGGCTCAGGCGTTCATGCCGGTCATTGCGTGAGAAAGCAGCGGGTGGATGGGCAGTTGCTGGTTGCGGAGTTGGCGGTTTTTGTGGGCTGGTTGCCGGAGGGGCCGCCCCTGCTGCAGATTGCTGATTCAGGGCTTTTTGTGCATCTTCTTTGGTGATACGGCCATCTTTACCCGATCCCTGCACATCGGCCGGATTGATTCCGCCCTCTTCCAGCATTTTGGCCGCCGCCGGCGATGGGTGTCCGGTGGCGTAATTGGTTGTCTCCGGTTCGGGCGCCGCCGCTACGGGAGGCGCGCTGGCGGCAGCACTGTCGCTATTGCCGCCCCGTTTGGATTCCACCGCTACA
>JBGARJ010000024.1:0-76046 GCA_044230315.1 Saprospiraceae bacterium | reverse complement strand
TATTGCACGCTGCTGACCCGGGCGCCCGTCCGGCAGGTGCGGATGTTCGATTTTGCCGGCCGCGAAATACCGGTCGCCCTGGAATATCCCTCCGGGATCCGGTTTTCGCCCGGCGTCAAGGCGGGTATTTACAACCTGGTGGTGACCGACGTTTTGGGGCGTGTGGGGAGTAGAAAACTACTGGTTGTTTCGGGAAAACAATGACGCCTCCGCGCAGCCGACCGTTCCGGCGAATCGGGGGCTAATATTTTTGTTATGACTATCCGCATCTTTGTAAGCCATGGTATCGCAGCCTGCTCCCGATACCCTTTACTCGTTCTTGTATGAAAAACCTTCGATTATATCTTATCGCTTTACTATTATCAGCAGCCTTTCCCTTATTCGGGCAAGCAAGTTTTAACCTCGCAAAAGATTTTGGTTTCATAAACAATGAATTTTATGATCTCCTTGTTGACCGCGACACTATTATCGGCTATGGGTTGGCCTGGAAACGGAGTCAATGTAAATGGCGGCAAAGGGTGCTGCTGGCCAAACTGGATTCACTCGGCTAATGTTTTGCAGGCCGACGTACTTGTGGATTCGCTAGGCGATCTTTACAGTATAGATAAATATTGGGGAAAAATCATCAAGACCGCCGACGGATACGCCATGACTGCGGCCCCATACTACCGAAACAGCGCCGTATTGATCAAGGTGAACCGCGCGTTGCAGGTAGAATTCATCAAAGAATACCCCGATTCGGTCAATTTGAGCAATTACTTCTATTTACTCACCGAAACGCCCCAGGGGTATCTGCTATTTGGGACCATCCAGCGGCCCGACTACTACGGCGACGGGTTTATCCGGTATGTGGACAAACAGGGCGAGACGATTTGGTTTCAGTATTTGGCAAACTCCAATTATACCAATAACATCCTGGATGTTCGTACGATCAGTGATTCACTGTACGTGGGCGTCATGTTCAGCGAAGTCAAACCATACAGCCCGGTCAAATTAGGCAGCGGGACCACCTCCATTTTTTATATCAACCTCGCAGGCGAAAAGACCCGCTTTTGGGAATCGAAGCCGGAGCCGGAGATCGGGTATTTAAGCAAAATTGTGTCGGCTGATGCCGACGGCCTCCTGCTTTTTGGCGTGTATCCGGCTGCCGTGGTCGGCACAACACGGCTTCTTCAACCTACGCTGTCCAAACTCGATACCAATTTTCAGGTTCAATGGGTACGGCATTTCGGCTATATCGGAAGTGCGAATGCCGATGTGGAGTTTCGCAGAATTGACCGGACCGTGGACGGCCAATACGTCGGCCTGGGAGAGACCATTGTCGGAATCAACGACAGCTCGACAACAGATGCCGGATGGTTGTACAAGTTCTCGCCGTCGGGCGACAGCATCTGGGAGCGTGCGATCCTGCCGCCGGTACCGGTGGTGTACACCAACGGCGGTTTTTTCGGCGGCGGCGGGGTATTGTCCAGCGGTAGCATCGTGGCCGGCGGTTCGGCCAACGACGGCAACAAACTCTATTGTTGGCTGGTCAAGGTCAGCAACGACGGCTGCCTGGATACGCTGTACTGCCAGAGCACGGCCGTTGGCGGGCCGGCTGGCGAAATCCCGGTGGCGGAACTGCTGCTCTTTCCCAATCCGGCCAGGGGGTATTGCACGCTGCTGACCCGGGCGCCCGTCCGGCAGGTGCGGATGTTCGATTTTGCCGGCCGCGAAATACCGGTCGCCCTGGAATATCCCTCCGGTATCCGGTTTTCGCCCGGCGTCAAGGCGGGTATTTACAACCTGGTGGTGACCGATGTTTTGGGGCGCGTCGGGAGCTGCAAAGTGGCGGTAGCGGGGCGTGGGGAATGACCCAAAAGGCATGGATCAATTTCGGCTGTTCTTGCGGTAAAATTTGGCAGTGCGAGCGATATATTTACGCCCATGGCACATTCCACTTTGCGCGACCTTGCCGGCAACACCGACATCTACCTCCTCGATCAAATCCTGAAAGGCCGCTATTCCCCCGCCGACCGCATCCTCGACGCCGGCGCGGGCAGTGGCCGCAACCTGCACTGGCCGGCGCAAAACGGCTGCGCCGTGTATGGCATCGATACCGACCCGGCGGCGGTGGAAACCCTCAAGCGCCATTACCCGGATGTGCCCGACGATCATTTCCGCCTGGCGGCCGTAGAGCGATTGCCTTTTGCCGACGGCTTTTTCGACCACATCATTTGCTGCGCCGTGCTGCACTTCGCCCGCGATCCCGAACATTTCGAAGCCATGATTGCCGAATTGCTGCGGGTGCTCCGGCCCGGCGGTTCGATCTTTGCCCGCGTGGCCACCGATATCGGCCTGGAAAATAAAATGAAACCCCTGGGCCGCGGCGTTTACCACATGCCCGACGGCACCGACCGTTTTCTGCTCACGCACGCGGTACTCGACGACTTGTTCCAGCGCTACCCCCTGGGCTGGCTCGAACCGCTAAAAGTGGTCAATGTGAACGATATCCGGGCGATGACGGTGCTGGTTTGGCAAAAAGTGTGACCTTTCGGGGCATTCCAACCCATGTTTTTTACTATGCCGATCAAATATTTCCGCCTGCTCCTGCTGCTCCTGCCGCTCCCCGCTGCCGCTCAAAGCGCATACAAGCAACCTTCGGCCGACGTGACGGCCATCGTGCTGGCGCCGCCCACGCCGGCCTACAGCCCGAGCCCCACCAACGAAGCCCTGATGCTCGTCGACTACAACCCCAACCCCGGCATCGCCACCCTCGCGCAACCCTTCCTCCGCCTGGCCGGTCTGCGGATCACGCCCGCCTTGAACGCCCGGCAAAATACTACCGAGTACACCGCCGTCACGATCCGCTGGCTGGTGCTCGACGAGACCATAAAAATTCAACTCCCCGCCGACGGCAGCCTGGCGGGCATCCCCCTGTGGTCGCCCGACGGCCGGCAAATCGCCTTTGGTATCAACAAGCCCGACGGCGTCGAACTCTGGGCCGCCGAAGCCTGGACCGGCCAGTCGCACCGGGTGGGCACTTTTCTGCTCAACAATGTACTCGGCTCAGCCTTCGAATGGCTCCACGACAGCGACCACCTGCTCGTGCGCACCGTGCCGCCGTACCGCGGTCCCGCGCCGGCGCTCTCGGCTGTGCCCGACGGCCCGGCCGTCGACGAGACCACGCCCGGCAAACGCGCGCAAGTGCGCACCTACCAGGACTTGCTGGAAAATACCAACGATGAAAAATTGTTCGAGTATTACGCTACCAGCCAACTGACGCTGGCCAGCAGCAGTACCGGCAAATCGCAACAACTGTGCGACCCGGCCTTGTACCTCGACGCCGATTTTTCGCCCGACGAGCGCTTCCTGCTGGTCACCACCCTGCGCCGGCCGTTTTCGTACAGCGTGCCCTATGGCGATTTTTCCCGGAAAACCGAGGTCTGGAACGCCCGCGGCCAGGTGCTGCGCACGGTAGTGGAACGGCCCGTGACCGACGATACGCCGCGCCAGGGCGTGGTGAGCGGCCCGCGGGGTTTCCGCTGGCAGGCGCTGTATCCGGCCCGCCTGTTGTGGCTCGAAGCCCTCGACGGCGGCGACCCCACCCGCAAGGTCGATTTTCGCGACCAACTCAAGCGGCTCGATGCCCCGTTTACCGGCGACGCCAGCACCGTATTGCAAGTCAAACACCGGTTTGCGGGCTTGACCTGGACGCCCGATAAAGATGTGGCCTTGCTGGCTGAATACGACCGCGACCGCCGCTGGAGCACCACCTGGCGCGTGGACCTCAACCAACCCGATGCCAAAACCACCCTGTTCGACCGCAGCGCCCAGGACGACTACAACGACCCCGGCGACCCCGTACTCACCCGCCTCCCGGGCGGCGATTGGGTGCTGGCGCAAGACGGCGACTGGGCCTGGTTCGACTGCGGCGGCGCCTCGCCAAAGGGCGCTTTTCCGCGCTTGGACAAGATCAACCTGAAAACCGGCGCGAAAGAGACCGTGTTCCAATGCCCCGCCAATGCCTATGAAGATTTTATCATGTTTGCCGGCAAAGACCGGCGCCAGATCGTGACGCGGTACCAGAGTAAAACCGAACCGCCCAATTTTTTCCGGGTTGACCTGAAAACCAACGCGCGCCAGGCGCTTACCGGGTTCAAAGACCCTGCGCCGCAACTTACCGGGGTGGAAAAACGCCTGATCAAATACACCCGTAAAGACGGCGTGCCGCTCTCGGGCACACTGTACCTGCCACCCGGCTACCAGCCCGGCCAGCGGCTGCCGCTGTTCATCTGGGCCTACCCGCTGGAGTACTCCGATGCCGCCACCGCCGGCCAGGTGCGCGGCTCCGACAATACGTTTACGTTTTACCGCAGCGACTCGCCGCTGTTTTTTGTCACCCAGGGCTATGCCGTGCTGATGGACGCGACCATGCCCGTGGTGGGCGACCCCGAAACGATGAACAACACCTTTGTGGAACAGGTCGTAGCCTCGGGCCGCGCCGCCATCGACTACCTCGATTCGCTCCAGATCATCGACCGGAACCGGGTGGGTGTGGGCGGCCATTCCTATGGCGCCTTTATGACGGCCAACCTGCTGGCGCATTCGAGCGATTACGCCTTCGGCATTGCGCGCTCGGGCGCGTACAACCGCTCGCTGACGCCTTTTGGGTTCCAGAGCGAGCGGCGTTCGTTTTGGGAAGCCACCGACGTGTACATGAACGTGTCGCCGTTTACGTTTGCCGACAAGATCAAGTCGCCGCTGTTGCTCATTCACGGCGAGGCCGACAACAATCCCGGCACTTTTCCGATCCAGTCGGAGCGTTTGTTTCAGGCGATAAAAGGCAACGGCGGCGCCGCACGGCTGGTGTTGTTGCCCTACGAAAGCCACGGCTACCGCGCCCGGGAGAGCGTGCTGCACGTGCTGGCCGAGATGTTCGACTGGGCTGCGGCGCACGGCGAGCGGCCGGCGCCAAGGCCCTGAGAAACCGTGAGAAACCCCGGTTTACAGGTCGAAGTTGGGCGAGAGTTGCTCGATGTCGCGGGCGTAAAACTCGTTGACGATGCGCACCACGTCTTCCGGGTCGTCCACAATATGCAGCAGGTTGAGGTCATCGGCGTTGATGTTGTGGTGGCGGTTGAGCATCACATCCACGATCCATTCGCGGAGGCCTTCCCAGAATTCCTTGCCGACGAGTACGATCGGCACGGGGGTGATCTTTTTGGTTTGCACCAGGGTGAGCACCTCGAAGATTTCGTCGAGCGTGCCGAAGCCGCCGGGCATCACCACGAAGCCCTGCGCGTATTTGACGAACATCACTTTCCGGACAAAGAAATAGCGGTGCTTGAGGTTGAGCGCCGGCGCAATGAACGGGTTGTGGCTTTGCTCGAACGGCAGGTCGATGTTGAGCCCCACCGAGGTGCCGCTTTTCATCCAGGCGCCTTTGTTGCCGGCTTCCATAATACCGGGGCCGCCGCCCGTGATGATGCCGTACCCTTCTTCGGAGAGGCGGGCGGCGATTTTGGTGGCCAGGTCGTAATAAAAAGTGCCCGGTTTGGTGCGGGCCGATCCGAAGATCGATATGCAGGGGCCGACGCGGTTGAGGATCTCGAAACCCTCTACAAACTCGGCCATCACCTTGAACATCGTCCAGGCGTTTTCGCCCCGGAGTTTGTTCCATTTTTTCATTTTAGTTGGGGAGTCGATGCCGTTGCTCTCATGGATCAAACCGTTGGCGTCCGTTTCTTTCACAAAATTTTCCATATTAAATCGAATAAAAGTTAGGATAAAAAAGCCCGCCGGGTTGACGGCAGGCTTTCGAAAAAGTCGGACCGCAAAGTTTTCTTTAAAAACACCGGAAAATCAAATTTTTTTAATCTGAAGACGGCAACCGGGTGGCTTGAACCGGCGGTTCCGACCGTTCAGCTGCGCTTCACTCCACCCATCCGGCGCTTCAGTCCGGAAAAATTCCGGCGGCCCGGGCCCGTGGTCACCTTTGTTTTAAAACAACCGGTTTCCACCCATGCGCACGCTTTTCTTTTTATCGCTTTTGTTTGGCCTGACGGCCGCCTGCCCGGCGCAAACGACCCTTTGCGGTACCGTGCTCAGTACGCGCAACGACACCCTCACCGGCGCCAACGTCTGGCTCCAGGGCAGCTACGACGGAGCCACCACCGACGGGGCCGGCCATTTTTCGTTCCGGAGCAAGGCTTCCGGCGCCCAAACGCTGCTGATCACCTATCTCGGGTGCGACACCTTCCGCCAAATCGTGCAGCTGACCGGCGACACGCTCCGGCTGGCCCCCAGGCTGAACGAAAACACGGCGGCCATCCGGGAAGTGGTTATCTCGGCTGGTTCGTTTGAAGCGGCGAGCGACCGCCGCCGGGCGGTGGTGCTCACCCCGATCGACATCGCCCTGACGGCCAGCGCCACGGCCGACATCGCCGGCGCTATCGCTACCCTGCCCGGCGTAACGCGCAACGGCGAATCGGGGCAAATTCTCGTGCGCGGCGGCGCGGCTTACGAAACCCGCACGTTTATCGACGGCCTGTACGTGCAAAACCCCTACAACTCGTCGGTGCCCAACGTGCCGGCGCGCAACCGGTTTTCGCCTTTTCTGTTTAAAGGCACACAGTTTTCCACCGGCGGGTACTCGGCCGAATACGGTCAGGCCCTGTCGTCGGCGCTCATTCTGAACACCGAAGACCTGGCGCCGCAAACCATCACGGGCTTGTCGCTGATGTCGGTCGGGTTGGGCCTGGCGCGTACGCAGCGCTGGGGAAACCGTTCGCTTTCGGTGTCGGGTTCGTACACCAATCTCTCCCCATATTTTGCCGTGGTGCCGCAGCGCATCAACTGGATCGCGGCGCCGCAGTCGGCCGGCGGCGAGCTGATCTACCGGCAAAAAACAGCCGGGGAGGGGATGTTCAAAGTGTACACGTCGGTCAACCGCTCGTGGCTGGAAATGCAGTACCCCGATCCCTTCAATCCGCAAACGACCAACCCGTTGCGCCTTCAGGCCGGCAATGTGTATACGAATATTTCCTACCGCGGTATATTGAATAAAAATTGGGCGCTCTTTGCCGGCGGCGCCTATACCTGGAACCGCGACCGCGTGCGCTCGGGTTTCGACAACGACCAGGCCCAGCAATCGGGCCAGGCGCGATTCACCCTGACCCGCCCGCTCGGCGAACACGCCAAACTGAAGTTCGGCGCTGAATACCTGCAAGGGCGCTACGACGAGCATTTCAGCGCGGGCGACACCGCGGCCTTGCACGCGCTCCGCACCGAGCGCTATACGGCCGGCTTTGCCGAAACCGACCGCTATTTTTCCAAAAAATGGGTGATGCGCGCCGGCCTGCGCTACGAGTATTCGGCCTTGCTGGGCCGCGCCAACCTGGCCCCGCGCCTTTCCGCCGCCTGGGTGTTGGGCAAAGACGAGCAAATTGCCTTCGCCGCCGGGCAATTTTACCAAACCCCCGAATACGATCAGTTGCGGTATAACACGGACCTGCGCTTCGAGCGCGCCACGCATTACATGCTCAACTACCAGCGGATCCGCAACGGGTTTACCTTCCGGATAGAAGGGTATTACAAAACCTACGCGCACCTGGCCAAAACGGATCCCGGTTCGGGCAGGTCGTACAGCGCGGGCAAGGGTTATGCGCGCGGCATCGACCTCTTTTTTCGCGATCAGCACAGCATCAGGAACGGCGATTACTGGATTTCATATTCCTACCTCGACACCCGGCGCGATTACCGCGATTTTCCGGGCCTTGCCGTGCCCGCTTTTGCCGCGGCGCACAACGCGTCGGTGGTCTACAAACACTGGCTCCCGAAATGGAACACCGCTTTCGGCGCTACGTATGCCTTCCAGTCGCCGCGGCCCTACAACGACCCCAACCACCCGGGCTTCAACCAGGGCCGCACGCCGGCGTACCACGACCTGAGCGTGAACGCCAGTTACCTGACCAATTTGTGGGGCCATTTCACGATCCTCTACGTTTCGGCCACCAACATTCCGGGGTTCAGGCAGGTATATGGATACCAGTTTGGCGCCGAGCCCGATGCCGGCGGGTTGTTCCCGGCCCGCGCGATCACGCCGCCGGCCCGGCACTTCCTGTTTGTCGGGTTGTTCATCAATTTCGGGCAGCGGTACCGGGTGGAGGAGACGACGACCGACGATATTTGAGTGGTTAGGTTATCCCGAATAATTGAATTGTAAGGGCGTCTGCGTGCGGCGCAGACGCCCTTACAATTCAACTATGCGGGGTATCTCCTAGTTTTTCAACAGGATTTATTCCCGCACCACTTTCCCCGTCCAGGCGGCTCCATCCGCTCCCGCAATCCGGATGATGTACATGCCCGCGGGCAAACTACCCAAGGGGATCATTTGCTGTTCCGAGCCGGCTTCGGCGCTGGTTTGCAGCAGCGTGCGGCCGGTAAAATCCACGACAGTGCAGCGGGTCCGGGTGGTGAGCGCTGTACCGAACTGCAGCGTCACATCGCCGCTGGTGGGGTTGGGGAACAGGCTTACCGGCAGTTGGTCGGGCAAATTACCGCTGGCGCTGGTGCCGATCCGCCGGATACACACGTCGTCGATGCGCGCCCAGGAAACGTAGGCGCCGTCGTTGAGCGCAAAATTGTTCCAGACGCTGATCGTGAGGGTGTTGTAGTTCTGCGTAGCCGTCCACGGCGCGGACGTGTAGGTCACCCAACTGGTGGTCATAATGGGCGAAAGGTAGATCTGATCGCAGTTGCCCGAGCAGTTTAAATAGCTGCTGGGGAAGCCGTTGGAGGCCCGGAAGCGAAAACTGACGTTGCCCTGCACGGTGTTGAGCCATTTGCCGCAAAAACTGACCTCGTAAATGCCGCCCTGCTGGAAGCTGACCGGCTGGGTGATGCTTTCGCCGACCACCTGATTGCCCCACATCTGGATCGCGCCGGCGTCCATGCAGGTATCGAACAGGATGACCTGTGGCGAATTGGTCCAGGTGTTCCAGTTGGCGCAGGTGCCGCCGAAGTCGAGGTTGCCGGGGGTGAGACCCTGGCTGAAGTTGCCGTTGAGCACAATATTGCCCTTGCAGGTGTCTTTCGGCGGGGTTTGGATAATGACGTCTTTGCAGATCGTATCGCGGCACAGGGCCACGGCATTTCCGCCGGTCACGATCAGGCAAACCACATACGCACCCGGGCCGGAGTACGTATGCACAGGGTTTTGGTTGGTACTGGTGTTGCTGTCACCAAAATCCCAGTTCCAGCCGAAAATACTGCCGCTGCCGATGGTGGAGAGGTCGGTGAACGTGACGGTATTGCCGCTCACGGTGTAACTGAAATTGGCGTTGAGCAGGATCGAGTCGCAGGGGTCGTGCGGCACGACCGGGATGATCACGTCCTGACAGATCGTATCGCGGCAAATGACGCCGTTGGCGCCGGCCGTCACGATCAGGCAAACGACGTACGTGCCCGGGCCGGAATAAGTGTGCACCGGGTTGGGGCCGGTGCCGGTATTGCTGTCGCCGAAATCCCAGTTCCAGGAGAAAATCGTGCCGCTGCCCACGGTGCTCAGGTCGGTAAAGGTGACGGTGTTGCCGCTCACCGAATAACTGAAATTGGCGTTAATCGCGATCGAATCGCAGGGATTGGGCGGCGGTTGCGGGCAGAAGGTTTGCTTTTCCTGGTACAGTACGTTGAGCAGGCTGGTCTGGAAAAAATCCTGTGGAATAACGATGACCGGGGTTACACCCACCACTTTAGGCGTTTGCTTGATGACCAGCGTAGGCGGCGAATGGAAACAGGCGCTGGTGGTTTGGCCGATCTTGTCGGTTTTTATCGCCAGCATGTTGTAGTCGAATACGTGGGGCTGGATGATCTCATAGGTATGGCCGGTGATGAAGTATTCGTCATTGGGCGTGGGCTCCACGCGGTTGCCCTGCGAGGAGAAGCCCATGTCGAACACCCGCGTCCAGTCGACGGTGGCGCCGTCATCGGTCATGCGCATCAGCAGGCATTTCCCGTTTTCGGGCGGATCGGAAACCCCCGGATCCTCGGCTTTGCCGGTCAGGACCAACCGGTCGTTGATCGCAAATTGAAAGTGCGTGGCGTTTTCCTGCGTACTGCCTTGCACGTCGTAGTTATTGGCCCACAATACGTTGCCGCCGAGGTCGGTGTGCAGCATCAATACTTTTTTGGGGTCGGAACTGGTGGGGTCGAGTGAATAGCCGGATACCCAAAGCCCGCCGGTTGCGGGCGGGAGCGTGGAACACTTGCCCTGGATGTAGGTGCCCACGTCGTCGGCGTTGGGTGCGATGTCATAGGTATTCAGGAAAACCGGCGCTCCGTTGGCCGCGTTGACGCTCAGGATGAACACCTCCTCGTTGCCGCCTGCCGCAGCTGTCACTTTTCCGGTGATGTAATATTCGTTGGGCAGGTTTCCGCAAACGGACAATTGGGTGGCAAAAGCGGTAACCGATGCGGCCGTGGCCGAAACGCCGAAGTTGTACACCCGTTCCCACAGCAGGTTGCCGCCGCAGTCGGTTTTTACGGCCTGGATGGCGGATTGCCCGGTGCCGCTGGTGGTTTTGGTGCCTACGAGGATGAAGTTGCCGGCGCCGTCCTGCTGGACGCAGGCGCTCGTTTCGCTGGTGTTGGCCGTGCCGATGCGCCGGACCCACAGCGGCGTGCCCCCGATGTTGGTCAGCATCAGCAGCATGTTGTTGGCGCCGCCGTTAAACTCGTTTCCGGCGATGATATACCCCGGGGCGCCCGAGCAATCCAGCGCTTTTTCAATCCAAACGCCGGATTCGCCTACATCCTGGCCGATGATCTTGCCGGGTTGGATGACGTTTCCCAGGGCATCGAGGCGCAGGAGCTGGAGATCGCCGGCGCCATTGAAAAAACCGGAGGGGTGCTGCAGGTTGCTGCCGAGGATCAGGTAATTGCCGGCGTTGACCAGGCCGCTGACCCCGCGTTCATCGGTCGGCGTCGGATAGCCGATGGCCGTTTGAAAGGTTTGTGCAAAGAGGGTGGAGGACAGGAAAAGGGGCAATAGGATGGGCAGCATGTTGCGGAGCTGCCGGATAAGTACCGTGCATGTTTTCATTGGATAACTGTTAAAATGGTGGACAAAAGGGTGTATGGTCGGTCTTCCTCTTGCGGCCGGCAGGATTTTCCACGAAAGTTAAGGGAATTTCGCGCCGGATCGCTCCATTTTTTTTTGCGGGCCGCCCCGTGGTTTCCTGCGCTTCACTCCCCGGATCCGGCACTTCAGTTCGCTTCATTTTCCGCCGGCTGTCAGCCCGCGCACCTTTGCAGCATCCATTCGACGTGTTGCGACGGGCGTCTTTGGCGGTAAAACGCCATTTTCCCACGCTCAAGGCCACGCGTCGCAACACGTCTGTCAACCATTCGTCCATTTCTATTGATTGCGCTATGAAAAAATATGCATTATCGCTCGCCCTGCTCCTGACTGCCGCCGCGCTTTTCGCGCAAAGCGACCCATACACCGCCGCCATGACCACAGCCGTGGCGGAGCTGGACAGCGCTGGCACACCTGCCGACTACCAGGCCGCGGCCAATACCTTTTCGCGTATTGCCGCCGCCGAACCCGCCGAATGGCTGCCGCTGTATTACGCGGCTTTCAGCCAGGTGCAGGCCGCCATGCGGCTGGTCGGACAAGACGTTGAGAAGGCAATGCTCACCCTGAACCTTGCCCAATCGAATCTCGATAAGGCCAAAGCCCTCGTGCCGCAGGAGTCGGAACTTGCGGTGCTGCAGGCATACCTGTTGATCGGCCGGCTGATGGAAAATCCGATGGCCAAAGGCGCCGAGATCACGCCGCAGGTGTTCGCCGAATTGGGCAAGGCCAAGGCGCTCAACCCCGCCAATCCGCGCGCGGCTTTTTTACAAGGCACATATGTGCTGAATATGCCCGAATTTTACGGCGGCGGGGCGGCCAACGCCAAGCCGCATTTCGAGCAGGCCGTAGCCCTGTTTGAAAAAGAAACCGACCGCGGCCTGTTGCCACACTGGGGCCGGAACGCCAATCTGCGTTACCTGGAACAAGTCAGTCAACCGGCCGGCGGCCACTAAGAACATATTCCGAACACCATGCCCGGCGCGCTTAAACTATTTATCCGCGATTTTGTGCTGATCACCCTGCTCGGCGGGTTGATCGGCATCTTTATTTTCGCCAATCCGGCAGCCATTTACGAGCGCGGCGGTTGGGGCCTCATTTGGGCGTACTGCTGGCGCGGCGGCCTGGGTACGGCTGTTTTGTGGCAGGGCAACGCCTACCTGAGCAATGTCCCCGAACGCTGGGCGCCGTGGACCGAAGCGCCGCTCCGGCGGCTGGTGCTGGCCGTGCTCATTGCCGTTGTGTACACCTGCTTTGCCTGGGTGCTCATTATCTGGCTCTTGCAGGTGACCAGTTTCGGGTACGACCTCCTGGCGTTGCTGCGGCACCTGGAATGGCGGGATTTTGTGACGCCGCTGATCATCACGGCTTTTATTTCCATTTTTATGCACGGCCGGGCGTTTTTGCTGGCCTGGAAAGAAACGCTGATCGAGGCCGAGCGCTTGAAAAAGGAACAGGTTTCGGCGCGGTACGAAGCCCTGAAAAACCAGGTGAACCCGCATTTTCTGTTCAACAGCCTGAATGTGCTGGCCGCCCTGGTGCACAAAGACGCCGACCAGGCCGAGCAATTCATCCGGCAACTTTCGGCCGTGTACCGGTATATCCTCGAAAGCCGCGACAAAGAAGTGGTGCCCCTGGAGGAAGAACTGGCCATCCTGCGCGCCTATTTGTTCCTGATGGACATCCGGTTTGGCGCCAGCCTGCAAACCGATATCCGCCTGCCGGAGCCGGCCGGCGCGCGGGTAGCGCCGCTGACCCTGCAGATTTTGGTGGAAAATGCGTTGAAACACAATGAAGTGTCAAAAGCCAAACCGCTCCGGATCGAAATCTTTCTGGCGAACGGATACCTGGTGGTGCAAAACAACCTGCAACCCAAAAATAACCTGCCGGAATCGACCGGTATCGGACTGGCCAACCTCGAAGCGCAGTACCAGATCCTCTCCGGCAAACCGGTGCTGATCACATCGGACGACGGCTATTTTACCGTGAAAACGCCCTTGCTGTAACAAAAAAACAAACGTCGAATGCGTGTTCTCCTGATCGAAGACGAAGACCTGGCCGCCTGGAGCCTGATCGCCAAATTGCAGCGGCTCGACCCCGCCATCGAGGTGGTGGCCACGCTCGATACGGTGAAGGCTGCCGTCGACTGGTTCCGGGCCAACCCGGCGCCCGACCTGGCCTTTTTCGATATCCAACTCGCCGACGGGCTAAGTTTCGATATTTTCGAGCAGGTGAAGGTACCCTGCCCGATCATTTTCACTACGGCCTACGACGCCTACGCCCTGCGGGCGTTCAAGGTGAACAGCGTGGATTACCTGCTCAAACCCATCGTGCAGGAAGACCTCGCGCAGGCTTTTTCCAAACTGCGCCAACTGCGCGGCGCGGCCACCCTCGACGCCGGCGCCATCCAGCAAATGGTCCAACTGCTGAAAACCCGGTCCTACAAAACCCGGTTCCTGGTCAAAATCGGCGACCACCTCAGCGCCGTTGCCGCCGAAGAAATCGATTATTTTTTTGGTGAAAACAAAATCGTTTGGCTGCGCCATCAAAACGGCCGCAAATACCCGGTCGACTACACCCTCGAACAACTGGAAGACCTGCTCGACCCGGCGCATTTTTTCCGGCTCAACCGCCAGTACATTGCCGCCATCGAAGCCATAAAAGACGCGGTAAGCTACTCCAACAGCCGCCTCAAACTGACGCTCAAAAACCCGTTCAACGACGACGATGTGCTCGTGAGCCGGGAAAAGGTGGAGGCGTTTAAACAGTGGATGGGGAAGTGAGATGGGCGTCTGGCGGGAGGCGTAACTTCGGCTTTCGCCAAGGTTTTATCCCTTGTGGCGTGGTAGCGGGAAGGCGCTCAACCCCGGCAAGGTGATTCGGACGCAGTGAGCGGCTGTTTTTGGCAAACCGGCGTTCCGACGGGCGGCTGCCGGCAAGCGACTGCATACCACAGACATGATCCCGTATGAAAAAAAAAATTTTCTATCTGCTGCTTATTTATGCTATAAAAGGCATTGCACAAAAAGAGGATAACAATTGGATTATCGGTGTTGGTCAATTTGACTTGGGTGGAAGTATATACCGAGATAACCTGATTTACTTTGACCACGATTCGTTTCATGTTCAGTTGCTCAACCGGAGCATACCGTTTTTTGGGGCCATGGCTATCGTTTCAGATACTTCGGGCCACTTACAATGTTTTAGCAACGGCATTAATGTTTACAACCGGTATTTTGAGATCATGATTAATGGCGCAGAGTTTCAATTGTCATCCAAATATGTTTTTGGTTATCCTTTTGATCAATCCGTCCTGATACTGCCTTTGCCTGATACCATTGCATGCTATCTGATGATCGATGGCAACCAAAAGGACATTGTGATCGATGTAGTTACCCTAAATCTGCGGTACTCTGTTATAGATGTCTTGGGCGGCAATGGATATGGCGTTGTTGTTGAAAAAATGAAAACGGTGGAAAATTCATCTGACACCCTCAATATTGGATTTCTGACCGCCGTGCGGCATGAGAACGGTAAAGACTGGTGGGTATTAACCACCAAATATGAAACGAACCAGTATCGCAAGTTCTTAGTGACGAAAACGGGGATTCATTACCAAGACGATCAGCAAATAGGCGAGCTAGTACATAACGGAATCGGCTCGGCTGCATTTTCTCCTTCGGGTTGTTGGTATGCCCGATACCTGGCTTATGGTCAAACCATCGACCCTAAATCTGCTCTTTATCTTTATCGATTTGATCGATCTGTCGGTGAATTATCGGAACCCCTATTCAAAATGTACCCACCACCAGAAGTGTACGGAGGCGTGGCTTTCTCGCCCAACTCCAGATATTTGTATGTGGGCCGGATCACCAAAATCTATCAATATGATCTTCAGGCAGCCGATATCCTTGGCTCTGAAACGGTCGTGGCCGAATACGACGGTTTTCTGGACGAACAAGGAGTGCCTACGCAGTTCTACGGACTTCAGTTGGCGCCCGACGGCAAGATTTACGGCAACGTGCCGGGCTTCAATACCCGATACCTGCATGTGATCGACCAGCCCGACCTGCCGGGCGCGGCCTGCAACGTGATCCAGCATGCCATATACCTGCCGGCGCAAAATTTCGGCACCCTGCCTAATTTGCCATATTACCGGCTGGGCGCTGCCGGGGCCCCTTGCGACAGTATCGTCGATGCGATGATACCTGCGCCCGCAGCGGACGCCGGCCGTATCCGGGTGTGGCCGGTCCCCGCGGCGGATGTGCTATATTTTTCAGCAGAGACGGCCCGGGAGGAGCCGTTGCGCTTGTTGTTGTTCGACGCGCTGGGCCGCATAGCGTTGGAGCAGCCGGCATTGTACCTTTCACCTACGGCTACAGTGCGCTTGGATGCCTTACTACCCGGCGCATATTATTACACGCTCCGCAGCAAAAACGGGAAGGCGCTCAACTCCGGCAAGGTGATTCGGACGCAGTGAGCGGCTGTTTTTGGCAAACCGGCGTTCCAACGGATATAGTGGAAAGCCTCCTCCTGGCTCAATTACCACCTATAACAAACTTCCCGCCCAGCCCGAACTGAACGGCGCCAATGCGGTAGCTGCTGTGACCGATGCTGTAATACCCGATGTCGATCCCAAACTTGTGGCGCTTGCCAAACAGGAAGCCTGTATTCCCGCCGACGTAGGACAGGCCATTGTTGGCGCCGGCGAAGGAAAGAAACTGATAGATGTACCGCGGCGTCAGGTACCAGGTCAGTTGATCGGTCGGATGAACAGACAGGTAGACGGGGATTTGTACGTTCCACAACCCGGAAATGAACGTAAACGTGCCGACCTCGGCCCCAAGGGCCAGGGCAAATTGCGATTCGCGGTCACCAACCACTTGCGTCTTGACGCCCAGGCCCATGTTCAGGGCCGTATTGAGCCGGAGCGTGACGTCCAGCTTTTCGGCCACACCGTAGCGGGCGCCGAATTCAAAGTTGCCGAAATATTGGCGCGGGATCAGATTCTGCGAGTCGACCTGGTCTTCCCATTTATTAAAATCGGGGCTTTGGGAAAAATTCATGGAAATACCGATCTCGGCGTTGTTTTTACCCACGGTACGGCCGTCTTGCAGGCCCGATAGCGATGCGCAATTGCTCAGCAAAAGGGCGCCCGACGCTATGATGAATGCAGAAAGGATGGATCGTTTATTCATGATATGGCAGTCAACAGGTGAATAAGCAGCATGTGGGGGCGGTATAACAACAGGGCTCAGCCTTCGTCTTCCGCGCTGTCGCAGTGATAGTGTTCGCGCGGGCGGTCTACCGGCCGTTCGGCGCCGTCGCCGGGCTTTCTGGCGGCCTGCATTTTCTGGATGAGGCGGGCCCGTTCGCGGCGCACCCATTCGTGCAGTTTGGCGTCTTCGTCGCGGTCGAAGTATTTGATCCCGTCGACCCAGGTTTTTTCGGCTTTGGCATATACCGACAACGGGTTGTCGCTCCAGAGCACCAGGTCGGCGTCTTTGCCTGCTTTCACGCTGCCCACCCGGTCGTCCACGTGCAGGAGTTTGGCGGGGTTGAGGGTCACCATTTTCCAGGCTTCGGCTTCGCTGACGCCGCCGTAGAGCACGGTTTTGGCGGCCTCCTGGTTGAGGCGGCGGGCCATTTCGGCGTCGTCGGAATTGATGGCCACGGTGACGCCCTGCTCGCGCATGATGGCGGCGTTGTAGGGGATGGCCTGGTACACTTCAAATTTGTAATCCCACCAGTCGCTGAACGTGCTGCCGCCCACGCCGTGTTTGGCCATTTTATCGGCCACTTTGTAGCCCTCCAGGATATGGGTGAAGGTGTTGACCCGGAAGCCGAAGCGCTCGGCCACGCGCATGAGCATGGTGATCTCGCTCTGCACGTAGGAGTGGCAGGTAATGAACCGCTTGCTCTCGAGCACTTCGAGCAGGGCTTCGAGTTCGAGGTCTTTGCGGTAGGGTTTGCCCGATTTTTTCAACCGGCCGTATTCCTGGGCGCGGGTGAAATAGTCGACATACACCTGCTCCACGCCCATGCGGGTTTGCGGATAGCGGGTGCGGCTGTTGTCGCCCCAGTTGCTTTGTTTCACGTTTTCGCCCAGGGCAAACTTGATAAAGCCCGGCCAGTTCTGAAATTTCAGGTCTTCAGGCGCGGCGCCCCAGCGCAATTTGATGAGCTGGGTCTGGCCGCCGATGGGGTTGGCCGATCCGTGCAGGATGTGGCTGCTGGTGACGCCGCCGGCCAACTGGCGGTAGATGTCGTTGTCTTCGGAGTCGAGCACGTCGCCGATGCGCACTTCGGCCGAGGATTCCTGCGTGCCTTCGTTGATGGAGCGCGCGGCGGCGATATGCGAGTGCTCGTCGATAATACCGGCCGTGAGGAATTTGCCGCTGCCGTCGATGCGGATGGCGTTGTCGGTGACGGGCAGGTTACGGCCGATGCGCTGGATCTTCCCGTTGGCGATGGCCACGTCGGTGTTGCGCAGAATGCCTTCGCGTTCGTTGGTCCAAACAGTGGTGTTTTGGATGATATAAGCGGTTTGCTGCGGTTTTTCGGTCCAGCCGTATGCGGTGAACGGGTAGATCATTTCGCCCGTTTCAGGCGCTGCAGCGGCTTTTTCGGGGCGTTTTGGCCGGTCGGGCGGCGCATCGCCCGTTCGCTCGGCGCCCCAGCTCACCCAAGCGCCGTCGGGCAGGACGCCGCGCCCCGACCAATTGCGCCCGTGCAGTTCGCCGCTCAGCGACACAAACGCTTTTACCGCGGTATCGGGCTGAAAACTGAGCGCGACCAAGCCGTTTTCGAACGCTACCGTGGCTTTTATCTTGGAACTGTCGGTGCGCATCAGGCTGGCCTCCGGCGCGTCGGGTTTGCCTTTTACCGTCAGGGTGTATGCGTCGGCGCCTACGGTCAGCCGGTACACACCGCTCAGGTCCTGGCCCTCCAGTTTGTCTTCTACCACGTCGAACGGCTTGCCCTTGACCCAGCTCTCCCGGATCTTGGTTTCGGCCTTGAAGATATTGCCGGTAGCGATGAAGAAGCTGGCCACTTTGCCCGGTTCGAGGCTGCCTACCTGGTCATAGGCTTGCAGGAATTGGGCCGGCTGCCAGGTGAGGGCCTTGAGGGCATTTTCTTCCGAAAGTCCGTATTCGACGGCCTTGCGCAGGTTTTCGAAGAACTTCTTTTTGTCGCTCAGATCGCCGGCCGTCAGCGCGAAGGGAATACCCGCCGCTGCTACCCGGGCCGGGTTGGACGGGGCCATTTCCCAGTGTTTGAGGGTCTTGAGGGAAATGTTCAGCGCGTCGTAAGGGTCCGATACGTCCGACGGCTCGGGGAAGTTGAGCGGCACGATGAGGCTTTGCCCGGTGGCTTTAACGGCGTCGAGCCGTTGGTACTCGTCGCCGGCGGTCTTGACCAGATAGGTTTTGTTGAATTCTTGTCCGAGCCGGGCGATGCGCAGAATGTCCAGTTTGTCGTCGGCTTCGAAAATCTGCGGGAGGCCCTGAAGTGTATTCCAGGCTTCGAGCGAGAGGTTTTTTTCTTCCTTTAACCCGGTGGTCCGGTACCAGTCGGCGTCGAGGTAGGTCTGGCGCAGCAGGGCGATGCAGCCCATGAGCGAGGAGGGATAGTCCTGCGTGCTGGTGCCTTTGCGAAACGACAGGTGGTTGCTGGCGCGGGGGAGGAGGAGCGTTTCGTGTTCGCGGGCATCCGACAGGGCCACCAGGGCGCCGGTACCGCGGGCGATGCCGTCGGCGCGGTGGGTCAGCAGGGCGCCGAAACCGATTTTTCGCCATTCGTCGGCGGCTTTCGGGTCGTCGGCGAAGGTTTCGCCGGCGTTGAACTCGGCTTTAAGCGCTTCGTTCCAGGCAAAAGCGCCCTTTTTATTGGAGTATTGCTGCGGGCGTTGCTGCGGGGCTACGCCTTCGGGTTTGGGCGCCGGCAGGCCGTACCCCATGGCGTAGATATCGATAAACGCCGGGTAGATGGTTTTGCCCGAGCAATCGACTGTCACGGCGTCTTTGGGAACCGTCGCGTTTCGGCCGCAGGCTTCCACCTTGCCTTTTCGAATGACGAGCGTGGCGCTGTCGACGCGGGTCTTATAGTCGGTAAAAATGGTCGCATTCGTAAACGCATATGCGCCGTCGCGGGTGTCGGACGGCGCGGCGGGCGGATACGTCACTTGCGCCTGCAAAGCATACGGCAGCGCGCAAAAGGCAAACAGCAAGGGGCGGAGGGCAGCATACAATTTCATACAGGGAAGTTTTGCTGGTGCTGGAACAACAACTTAGTCCCTCCACCACCAGGGTTAACACGGCAAATGTAGAATTTACCGGGTTCATTTATCACTTTTCTGTTCGCCGCCCCTTGCAGGTTGCCGTTGGTTCACTGCCCTCTGTTTTCCCTGGCCGGGCGTGCCGGGATGGGCGGTTTGGTCGACCGGATTTTATCCAGCACCTCCTTGATAGCGCGCTCCAGTTGCGGGTCGCGGCCTTGCGCCAGGGCGGTGGGGTCTTCCGGTACTTCAATATCGGGGTCAACGCCGTGGCCTTCCTTGAACCAGGTGCCGTCGGGGTTGTACATGCGGAAGGTGGGCACGGTCACGCCGCCGCCGTCGATGAGCGGGGGCGCGCCGCTGATGCCGATCAGGCCGCCCCAGGTGCGGGTGCCGATCAGGGGGCCAAGGCCGGCTTTCCGGAAATAGTCGGGAAACGCGTCGCCGCCCGAGCCGCTCCAGCCGTTGATCAGCATCGCTTTCGGGCCGAAATGGCCAACGGGCGGCCATTGCCAGGTCTTGCCATCACGCACGGCCCAAAAGGCCAGCGGTTTGCGGTCGAGTAGTTCGATAAACCGGTCGGGGATCTGGCCGCCGTTGTTGAAACGCTCGTCGACGATCAGGCCCTCCTTGTTCCATTGGGCGTAGAACATGCGCACCAGTTCGTTCTGCCCGTCGATGCCGGTGCTGGGCACATAGATATACCCGATTTTGCCGTTAGAAGCGCGATCCACCGCCTGGCGGTTGGCCTCGATCCAGGCCAGGTTGCGCAGGCGGGTTTCGTTGCCGAGGGTCGTCACCACCACGGTACGGGCGCTGTCCCAGTTAGGCCGGCTGTTGACGGTCAGTTCCACGGTCGTTTCGCCGAGGCCTTCGAAGGCCGCCCAGGGGTCGGTACGGGTATCGAGGGGCACGCCGTTGACGGCCAGCACATAGTCGCCCTCGGCCACCTTGAGGCCGGGCGCATCGAGCGGCGAGCGCACTTCGGTATCCCAGGGGGCGGCGTGCACGATTTTTTTGATCCGGTAGGCGCCGTTATCCACGGCCCAATCCACGCCGAGATAGCCCGTACTTTTTTGTTTGGGGGCTTCGAGGTCGCCGCCGCCGCGGTAGGTGTGGGAGGCGTTCAGTTCGCCGATCAGCTCGCCGATGATGAAGTTGACGTCGGTGCGGGTGGCGGCGTAGGGGATCAGGTCGCCGTAGCGCTTGCGCAAGGCGGGCCAGTCGACGCCGTGCATGGCCGCGTCGTAGAAATAGTCGCGTTCGAGCCGCCACACGTCGTTGAACAGTTCCTGCCACTCGTCGCGCGGCACCAGGGTCATCTCCAGTTTATCGAGCGGCACGGGCTTGTCCAGTTTTTGATCGGGTTCGGGAGCGACAACCGCGGCGGTTTCTTTTCTGACGATCAGCACCTTCTTCCCGTCGGCGGAGAGCTCATAGCCATTGATGTGGTCGGCGATCTGTTTTTCTTCGCGGGCTTTGAGGTCGAAAAAATTGAGCGCCAGGGCCGATTCTTCCGAGCCGGGTTTTTGCGGTAACACGGTGAGGTACAGCAGTTTGCCGTCGGTGGCTGACAAATTGCCGTAGTTGCTGGCCGGCAACGGCAACACGGAAACGCGGTTTTCAAAACCCTCGAGGTCGATCTCCACGGGCTTCGTTTGTGCCGAGTCTTTTTTCGCCTCGTCTTTTTTGGCCGCTGTGGTGTCGGCTTTCATGGCCGTGGTGTCGACTTTTATCGACACCGTATCGTTCTGGGCGTACACCGGCGATGGCACGTCTTTGCGGAGCGAAACGGCCGCGATCAGGTTGGATTTGTTGTAAATAAACGTTCCCTCGAATTCGCTGTACGTGGGGGCGAACGCCCGGTTGGTGATAAAAAACAGGTACTTGCCGTCGCGGTCGAAGCTGGGATCGTAGTCGGAATAAAAACCCGAGGTGACCTGCTGCCGTTGCTTGCTGCGGGTGTCGTACAGGAAAATGGCATTGTTGCCGTTGTCGAGCCCCCGGCTGTAGGCCAGCCAGCGGCTGTCGGCCGACCACGAAACACGGAACGCTTCGAGGTTGCCTTCGAACATATCCAACGCCTGATCGACCAGCAGGGTGGTATTGGCGTCGAGGTCGTACACCTGGATTTTCATGGCCTGGTCGACAAAGGCCAGTTTCTTGCTGTCGGGCGACCAGTACAGGCTGTACCGGAAACCCGTGGTAAAAGCCGTCCGGGTTTCGCTGTGGTTGGGCCGGGTGAGGTCGTGCAGCACCAGTTGGTATTCGCCGCTTTTGTCGGACCACCAGGCGGCATACCGGCCGTTGGGCGACCAGGCCGGGAAGCGTTCGGCCGAGCCGCTGCTTTGGGAGAGGTTGGTTGTGAAGCCTTTCTGGGCGGGCACGTTGAATATTTCGCCGCGCGCCTCCACCAGCAGCCGGTTGCCGTCGGGCGAAAGGGTGTAATTCTGGACGTACGCGCGCACATTTTCCTGCCGGGGTTTGGCCGCCATGAAATCGTCCATAACCTGGATGTTCACTTCGGTGAGTGCATCGTTCGACAATTGGAGCAGGTACATTTTACCGCCTGCCGTAAACACAATATCGGCGGGCCCCAGGGCCGGATAAGCCGCATCGAAGTCCTTGAAATGGGTGATCTGCCGGCGTTTTTTGGAATTGGTATCGAAGGACCAGATGTTGTACCGTTTTTCGGGCCCGGCGTCGGAGAGGTAGTAGATCTGGTTGCCGTGCCACATCGGAAATTCATCGTTGGCATCGTTTTGGGTGATGTTTTCCGATGCGAAGGTGCTCAGGTTGAAGGTGAACACATCGGCGGCGGTGCCGCCGCGATAGCGTTTCCAGGTGCGGTATACCCGCGACTTGTAGACGAAGGCGAGCTGGCGCCCGTCGGGCGAGAAACAGGCGAATTCGCCGTAGGCCGGCGGCATTTTTTCGGGCAGCCCGCCCGTGGCCGGCACTTTGTAAAATTGCGAAAAGCGCTGTTTTCCGCTGTTCATCATGGACGTGAACAGCAGGCTTTTGCCGTCGGGGAACCAGTCTTGCACGACATCCGGCATGCCGTGGTGGGTGATGCGCTGTGGAATACCGCCGCTCGCCGGGATAGTGTAGATGTCGAGATTGCCGTCGTAATTCCCGGAGAAAGCAATGGTTTTGCCATCGGGTGAGAAGCGCGGGAACATTTCGGGGCCGGGCGGCGAGCTGAGTTTGGCGGCCATGCCGCCTTGTTTGGGCACCACCCAGATATCGTCGCCGTAAACAAAGGTGATTTGCGTGGCCGATACGTCGGGTTGGCGAAAAAGCCGGGCAACGGATTGGGCCGGAAGGGCGTTTTGGAGGAAAAAGAAAGGCAGGAGAAGGGTGATTTGCTTCATGCGTCTTATTTTGGTTGTATATTAATTTCAGGCACGGGAACAAAAAAAGATCAAAAATCTGGCGGCGAGCAAAGTTGCATGGAAAAAATAAATTTATTTTGCGTAATCAATTCAGCCACCGCCCGGTGCACGGCGCTGTGCGTTGGCCTGAAAGCACAAAAAGTTCCGGAATTTTAAACGTCCAGCCAACCCGAGGTCTGCTTTTCTCGTTAAGGTTTTTACTGTTGTCTGTTATGCTTTTTCGTAAACCGAACGAATCATCCCTCGAACGCCTCGAACGCGAGGCCAACGACGACTTCCGCCTCCTGGCGGACGTAGGGCCGGAGTATTTTAGCGCCGAACACTTGCTGGAACTGCGCGACCGCATGCGTTGGCGTATGGCCCAGTTCGACCGTTGGCGCCGGCTGAACCTCCTCACGGGCGCCACAGCCGCCGGCTGGTTGCTCCTGGGCGGCTTCACGGCCTGGATGGGCTGGTCGATTATCGCCCGCCTGGCGTTTACGGTGATGGGGCTTTCTATTTTGGGTTTTGTAGCCGGCGCCTGGATGCTGAAGGTGAAATACGAGAGCCGCGGCGAACTGGAATATACCCTCCGCACCATCGAAGAAGAATTGCGCCGCCGGGCCGCCCTGCGCGGCCGGAGTGCGCACCTCTGAGGGCGGTTTTCCCTGTTTCCTTCCTGTTTTTCCAAAATACTGCCGAAATTTGGCAAAAATGCCCGACAGCAAAAGGGCGACACCGGGCAACCATGGCAATCTCCCGTTTTCTGGATCTTTTTCAAACGGCCTGCGCCGCCGGGCATTTTCTCAAATGCACCCTGAGCAAGCCCACCGCCGCGGCGCCTGAAGGGCTCAAAAACATCTACCTGCGCCCCGTGATCCTGAAAGCAGGCCCCCGTCTGGCCTGCACCTTCCGGTTCAGTACCCGCGACGAAGTCAAAAATTTTACCCCCGACGAAACGCTGATACACCTGCGGCAATGGCTCGGCGGCGCCTTCCGCAACGCCGATTTGTTTACAACGGAGCAAGACGTCGCGCTGAATATCGACAAAAAAGGCGCCGCCGCCATCACACTGAAAGGGCCCTCGCAAACCACACCCGCCGATACCCGCCACAACCGTGAAAAAAACCGCCTGCTCGATCCCGCAGCCCCGTGGTTGCACGCCCTGGGCATCACCAATGCCAAAGGCGAAGTGCTGCCGACCGCGCAGGACAAGTGGAAACAGATCAACAAGTTCCTCGAAATTATCGACAGCCTCCTGCGGGCGCATCCTTTGCCCGCCGGCGCCCGCATTGCCGATATGGGCAGCGGAAAAGGCTACCTGACGTTTGCCCTTTACGACTTTTTGACCAACCGGCTCGGGCTCCAGCCCCAGGTGACCGGCATCGAATTGCGCCAAAACCTGGTCGACTTTTGCAATAAAACGGCCCGACAGTCGAACCTGACCGGCCTGCGCTTTGTCGCCGAAGACATCAACGCCTACCAGGCCGAACGCCTCGACCTGCTCATTGCCCTGCACGCCTGCGATACGGCCACCGACCTGGCCCTGGCCAAAGGCATTCATGCACACGCCGACATCGTCATCGTAGCGCCCTGCTGCCACAAACAGATCCGGCGCGACATGCAGGCGCACAACGAGTTGGCGCCGATCCTGCGCCACGGCATTCTCGAAGAACGCCAGGCCGAGATCCTGACCGACGGCATCCGGGCGCTCCTGCTCGAAGCCAACGGCTACAAGACCCAGGTATTTGAGTTTATCTCCACCGAGCATACCGCCAAAAACATCATGATCACAGCCGTGGCCGGCGCCGGCAGCGGGCAGCGGCAAGCGGCGCTGGATAAAGTGGCGGCGCTGAAAGCCGGCTTCGGCATCCGCGAACACTACCTTGAGGGCTTGCTCTAGTGCTTGCGGCACGCAGTATTAGACCATTTGAGCGCCTCTTTTTGACGGATACTTCGTTGCTCCCCGGCCATGGAGGGCCGCTACTCGCCCCAGGGCAAACGCTCTACTATTTAGTGCCTCCATCACTTCCCGCGGTTTTTTCCATGAAAAGACCGGTTCGATCGGTGTGCCGGCAGGGTTGATCGAAAGCCGGGCCCCGAGGCGGCTGGTTTTCCGTTTTTCACCCGCATCTTGCAGGGCTTTTGTTGAATTGCGCAACGATGAAAGGACAACTACCCGATTTGATGCCGTTCTTTTGGCGTTATCGTTCCCATTGGTTTTGTTAAATAACCCGAATTTTGGATAGGAATAAATTACCGCAGCAAAAATCGCCTCGGAGCGACGCAACGTTTCTTGCCGTTGTTGGCGTTCTTGCCGTTGTTGGCGTCCCCGCCAACAGCAACGAAAAGAAAGAATAAGAGTTTGTTTTTCAATTACTTACGCCAACACCCTATCCAAAGCGCACGTTAAATAGCACTGTCATTCGCCTCAAAAATTACCCGGCAAACCTCAAAATAACGGACCTGAAATCGCGAACTTATTCCAACCGCTTTACTAATCCGCAACTGATGTTTAAAAATACGATCGTCTCATTTGGCCTGGCTATCCAAAACATCCGCTCCAACCTGTTTCATACCCTGCTCTCGGTGCTCGGCATCGTGATCGGCGTTGCCGCCCTGGTGGCTATTCTGTCGTTTATCGACGGTCTGGAAAAGTTTGCCAAAGACCAGATCACGCAGACGACCAGCCTGAACGCCGTGGTGATCCACTCCGTGCCGTACCGGCAGGTGGGCGCCGTGCGGGTAAAAAAAGATTCCTTTGCGCTGCTCGACTATGGCGCATACACCCGGCTCACAGGGGGGCTGGCCAATGTGTCGCGCACGGCCATGATCGCGCATTTTCCGGCTGAGCTGCACGTGGATCAGGTGCCGGCGCCTGTGGGCGCCATGGTACAGGCCGTGTCGGGCCCGATGAGCCAGGCCATGAAACGGATCGATGGAAAATTGCTCGACGAAGCCGACGTCGATCAACGGCGCCCCGTAGCCGTGGTGAACACCGACTTCGTTCAGGCGGCGCTGGGTACTGGCGGGCGAATGGATGCATTACTGGGCAGAACGGTCCGCTTTGGCGACCGGGTGCTGACGATCGAAGGCATTGTGCAAAGCAACAACCGGCAACCGGCGCCGCAGGTAATGCTACCGGTCTCCCTGCTTGCTCCGGCCGAACTGCGGCAAAGCCCGCCCGAATGTTTCCTCGAAGCGACTTCCGTGGAGTGGGTGGCGGGTTTGAAAAAACAGGTGGAAGACCGGCTAAAAACCATTTATCAGGAAAAAACGGGCGATTTTGAGGTATTTACCAACGAATTCCGGGTATCGCAGGCCACGCGGGGCATCGGTTTGTTCCGGATCATCATGGGGCTTATCGTCGGCATCTCTATTTTGGTGGGCGGCATCGGGGTGATGAATGTGTTGCTGATCGCCGTGAACGAGCGCACCACCGAGATCGGCATCCGGAAAGCCGTAGGCGCCAGCCGCCGCGATATCCTGCGGCAGTTTCTGGCCGAATCGATCGCCGTATCGGCCTTCGGCAGCGGGATGGGGCTGCTGGTGGGCGTTCTGGGTACGCTGGTGATCGTCCCGGTCGTCAGCGCTGTCACCGGCCTGCCGTTTCAGGCGATCTACACGTGGAACACCTTTTTTGTCATTTCGGTGGTAGCCGTGCTGGTCGGGATCGTTTTCGGCACCTATCCGGCGATCAAAGCCGCCCGGCTCGACCCCGTGGAAGCCATTCGGCGGGAGTAGGGTGTCTGCGGTTTGCAGGGATTCGACATTTCCGCTGCGGGGAGCCCGGGCGTATTGACGCCAGTCGCGCACGCCGTTCGATGCGGCCGGCCGGAACGGCGCTGTGCAACGCTCACCCCTCTTTTTTTTGCCTTTTGTCGGAATTCCCGACCCTTTCTGGATTTTCGTTGTTTATTCATCCGCAAAGAGCATGTTGAGGGTTTTTTACCGGTATAAAAAACTGTTTTTGGCCCGGCTGGAAAATTCCTGATTTGCTCTTTAACAGTAGTTCGGTAGAGTTTGCTGCCGGCGAGGACGCCAACAGTGGCATTTCGTTGAAAATCAAGCCCTGACACCGTTGTTGGCGGAGACGCCAACAACATACACGAGGCTTCATTTTCAATTGTTTGCAAAAACCTGCCGAACTCTGCTTTAAACACCATTTGCGTTTTTTCACCGTCATGGCGCCATTCCCGCTGTACAGTAGGTTTTGTGCAGGAAGCGCCGCCCATATTGCAGGATAATCTATGAAAATCGGCATCGTCTGTTACCCTACCTACGGCGGCTCCGGCGTAATCGCCACCGAACTCGGACTGGGGCTGGCCCGCAAAGGCCATGAAGTGCATTTTATCACCTACCGCCGCCCGGTGCGCCTGGCGCATTTTCACGAAAACGTGTTTTACCACGAGGTGGACAACGAGGATTACCCCCTGTTCGAATACCCGCCCTACGACACTGCCCTGGCCTCTACGATCGTCGACGTGGTGCAGTACCAAAACCTCGACTTGCTCCACGTGCACTACGCCATTCCGCACGCCGCGGTGGCCTATATCGCCAAAAAGATCCTGATCTCGCAGGGGCGCTACGTGCCCGTGGTGACCACCCTGCACGGAACCGATATCACACTGGTGGGCAACAACCGCGCTTTCGCGCCTGTGGTGGAATTCAGCATCAACAAGAGCGACGGCGTGACGGCCGTATCGCAAAGCCTGAAATCCGACACGCTGCGGTTGTTCAACATCGAACGCGATATCCGGGTGGTCTACAATTTTATCGACTTCGAACGCTTCCGCAAGGTCGACAAAGACCATTTCAAAAAGATCATCGCGCCCGACGGCGAGCGCATCGTAGCCCACACCTCCAATTTCCGCAAAGTGAAACGGGTGGACGACGTGGTGCATATCTTTAAAAAAATACACGACCAGGTGCCGTCCAAACTGCTCATGATCGGCGACGGCCCGGAGCGGCAAAACACCGAGCGCCTGTGCCGCCAACTGGGCATCTGCGACGACGTGCGTTTTCTGGGCAAACAGGACGCGATCGAAGAACTGCTCGCCATTTGCGACCTGTTTCTGATCCCGTCCGAAAGCGAGAGTTTCGGCCTGGCCGCCCTCGAAGCCATGGCCTGCGAAGTGCCGGTGATCTCGTCGAACAGCGGCGGCCTGCCGGAGGTGAACGAACACGGCGTAACCGGTTTTATGAGCGATCCCGGCAACACCGACGAAATGGCCCGTTACGCCGTGTCGTTGCTGCAAAACGAGGAAATGTTGCAGCAGTTTCGGCAAAATGCGCTCGCCCAGGCCAAGCGGTTCGACCTGAACAATATCCTGCCGCATTACGAAGCCTATTATGAGGAGGTGCTGGAGCGAAGCGTGGTAAAAGTCGAGTAATGTGCCGCTCCGGCCCGACATTTGCCGTAATATTGCCCAAAATCAATAGACTGGTAGCGACGGGGGCTTTGAGCGGGGAAAGATGTCGTTCTTACTCCCCACGCGCGCAACAAGTCTGATCTCGACCGAATTACCCGTTCAATATGCGTATTGGAACCCGTGGGAGCAAACTGGCCCTTTGGCAGGCCGAATTCACGCAGGCCGAACTGCGCCGCGCCGGCGTGGAGAGCGAGCTCGTCATTATCAAGACCAAAGGCGACCTGGTGCAGCACCTGAGTTTCGACAAGATGGAAGGCAAGGGGTTTTTTACCAAAGAGATCGAAGATGCGCTGTTGCGCGGGGAGGTGGACCTGGCCGTGCATTCGATGAAAGACCTGCCGACCAGCCAGCCCGAAGGGCTCGTCATCACCGCCGTTTCATACCGCGAAAACCCGGCGGACCTTTTGCTGATCAACCCCGGTGCGGTGACGGCCGGCCAGCTGTTCCGGCTTCGCCCCGGCGCGGTGGTGGGCACGTCGGCGGCCCGTCGCAAGGCGCAACTGCTGGATTTCCGGCCCGACGTGGTGGTGAAAGACCTTCGCGGCAATGTACCCACCCGGCTCGAAAAACTGCGCCGTGGCGAATACGACGCTATTTTTCTGGCCGCTGCCGGGGTGGGGCGCCTGGGGCTCGATTTGAGCGGCCTGGAGGTGATCGAACTCAACCCCCGCGAATTTGTGCCCGCTCCGGCGCAAGGTGTGCTGGCCTGGCAAACCCACCGCGACGACCTGCCAACGCGCCGCATCATGAAACAACTGCACCGCTCCGACGTGTCGGCCATCACCAATATCGAACGCCGGGTATTGCAATTGCTCGACGGCGGCTGCCAACTGCCGCTCGGTGTGTTCGGAGAGCGGGACGCCGCTGGCAACTACCACGTGCATGCCGCTTGCGAACTGGACGGGCGTTTTCGCCGGACCCGGGTGTCGCAAAGCACCAGTTTCGGCCTGGCCGAAAAAATCGTGGAACAGTTAAAGCAAGGGTAATCTCACCGGCCGTACCCCCCGAAAAAAGCCCGCCACCGCATTTGCAACACCCCCAGCATCGCTTCGCGGATGATCCGCAGCGACATTTTGGATTGGCCTTTTTCGCGGTCCTTAAATGTGATCGGTACTTCCCGTACCGAAAAGCCGAGCGTGTAAGCGGCGAATTTCATCTCGATTTGAAACGCATAACCTACAAAACGGATTCGATCGAGGTCGATGGCCTCGAGCACGACGCGGCGGTAACAGATAAAACCCGCCGTAGGGTCGGCCACGGGCATCCAGAGGATAAACCGGGTGTACAGCGAAGCGCCGTAGGAGAGTACGATGCGGTCGGCCGGCCAGTTTTCCACCTTTCCACCGCGGACATACCGCGAACCCACGGCGAGGTCGGCGCCTTCGTCGCGGCATTTGGCCAGCAGGCGCGGCAGGTCCTGTGGGTTGTGGGAAAAATCGGCGTCCATTTCAAAAAAATGGGCGTAGTCGCGCTGCAACCCCCAGCGGAAGCCGGCAATGTAGGCGGTGCCCAGCCCGTGTTTGCCCGGGCGCTCGAGCAAGTGCAGCTGTTCGGGGAATAATTTTTGCAAATCCCGAACGATCGCGGCAGTACCGTCCGGCGAGCCATCGTCTACAATCAAAACATGGAAGGGTTCCTGCAGGGCAAATACGGCCCGGACGATTGCTTCGACGTTTTCGCGTTCGTTGTAGGTGGGTATGATAACGAGATTGGGCAACGCTGGAAGATTTTTTAAATAGCAAATGCGAGGGCAAAGGCGAGGATAGACAAAATGAGGCCGTACATGAAAATATTGTAGCAAATGGTCAGATACCGGTATTTCTTGGCCAGTACGATACCCAGAAAGTACAAATCGCGGCTCATGGAGCTGTACAGGAATTCCGGGTCCTTCAACATTTCATTCACGCCCCATTGAAATTCTTCGAGCGACATATTGTAAAAATTCCCGAAGAAAAGCAGGTTGGACTTGCGTTGTTTGATGGCTTCGCGCGTCACTTTACCTTCGGTCACTTTCGGGCGGGTGCTCAGCGTGGCGTATACCATCGAACCCAGGCAGGTAACGAGCAGGACCCCCGTGGGGATACCCAGTTTCCAGTCGACTGCGCCAGATTTGTCGTATTTATCGATCATGGTGGGCAGCAGGTTCGACACCAGGATACCGATGACAATAGCGTTGACCGAGAGCATCAGGTTGGCCTTGCTGTCGGCCATCGAACTGAGGTTGGTGTGGGTCCGGTACGTAGTGCGGTACATCGTCTCCACGCCGCGGCCGAAGCGGGCCAGTTTCAGCTCGTTTTCGCTTTCGCGCAGCAATTTGTGGATATCACCGCTCTTTTCTTTCTCATCGAGCATGGTGAGCTCCTGCATCGTGATGGCCTTTTCAGGACTGAGGCGGCGGCGTTGTTTCAGGAGTTGCTGGATGTGCTTGGCCTTGCGTTTGTTGAACAGCTCCTGCGCAACGGCCGTATGGTATTCGTGGGTGAGCATGAAGTTGAGTTCAAAATCCACCCATTCCTGGTCGCTCATGATCTTGTTGCGCGTCAGTACAAATTCCTGCCGGAGTTTGCCCGTGCGGTCCCAGTAAATTTCCATGCCAAGGTGGCTCAGGTCGGCGTCGCAGATAATTTGCTCCAGGAGGCTTTCCGGTTGTTGCGGCACCTTGGTCGCGCGGATACACGCGAGCACCTGGGCGAGGTCTTCACCGGAAACCTTGGCGGTCAGAAAACGTTCGGCATTGCTGCAACTGCGCGTTTCGTGGTCCTCCGGTCCTTGGGAATACCCGGTATCATGAAACCAGGTGGCGAGTTCCAGCAGGTTGATTTCATGCTCGGCCAGTTGACATCCTTCCGCAATAGTGCGCACGGCTGCTACCGTCTGAACGGTGTGTTCGAAATCGTGAAAAACAAATTTGTCCGGCACGTTTTCGGCGAAAAAAGCCTGTATGAATGCTTCGGTATCCTGCAACAGGGAAGTCGTGGAAATAGTCATAAACGGAGCAGTTGGTCCGCAAAGGTAACGGATAGTTCGAAAAAACGCTGAGCGTCGCTTTGGGTAGGCAGGCGGGTGCGAAACCGCGTTTAATCGTCGGGTGGGCGGAGGCCTATTTCCCGCCAGTCTTCGTTGCTGAGGTTTGCCGTTTTGGGCTTGATCTGGCGGATCAGCCCGTCCAGATCCGGCCATTTTACGCCGGCGCGCGCCAGGTCGCGAAAGTCTTTTAACAGCAGTTCCCAGGGGTCGTTGGCTTCATAGGGGCTGGACAGGAATGCCCGGTATCGCTCCAGGGCCAGCTGGCGGTCGCCGGCTGCATTGCGCAGCCAGCGTGCGTGCGCGAGATTGGTCCCGATCAGCGCCCGGTATTGATAAAAGTATTTGGTGGAATCGAGGTAATGTTCTGCTTGCAGCGAAAGGCTGATGGCCTTCGACAGGCGGGCGGTATCGCCAGCGCCGCCGAACAGGAGGTAATAGGCCTGGTTGAGCAGGGCATTCAGCCATAAGGTGTGCCAGCCGGTGGGGGCATCGGGGGCATTCAGCACTTGTTCGCCCAGTTGGGTGGCCAGGGTGCTCCACAGCAGCGCCGAGTCCCAGTTCTCCCGTGCGCCGTACAGATCAATGTAGGGATATGCTTCGTGGTAATCCACCGCCTTTGGGTTGAGTTGCAATCGGGATTGCAGGCGGGCTGCGCGTAAATTGGACCTGCATGCCCGCAAACGCGCCTGTTGTGCAGGCAGGCGTTCGGCCATGCGGTCGATGTCAAAAAGAGCTTGGCCGAGCTGGCTTTCCGTTTGAATGTGGCCGTATTGGATGTAGGCATCCACCGTATCGCCCAGGAGCAAGGCAGTGTGCGCAAATAAAATCGGGTTGATGTCTTCCGAGAAGGCGTTTTGAGCGTCTTCGAAAGCCTGCTGCGCCGCGCTGGCGTTGCCCGACAAGAGATACGCCGAGCCCAGGTTGAGGTACAGCATGGCACTCAGGTCGTTGCGAAAGTGGTGGTACACCTTCGAATCGGGCTCCACCGCTGCCAGCAAGCGATCGGCGTCCTGCAAGCCTTGCCGGTAGGCCTGAATGGCTTCCAGGAGATTCTCCTGGTGCAGGTAGGTGTTGCCGATGTTGAGGTAAGTTCGCACAATGGCCGCGAGCCGGGCCTGTTCACGGGCGGTATTTTCAAACGGACCCGCGGTATTCAGTTTTTCAATGGCCTGTTTGAAGCGCCGGACGGCCATCGAATTGCCATGTTCAAATGCGCCCTGGTCAAAATAGGTTTGGGCCAGCAACAGGGTGATTTTCTCTATTTCCTTCCGGGCTACCGCGGGGTTGCGCCGTTGCAGCAATTGTGCGTCGGCCTGCGCTTTTTCCAGCAGGTGGATTTTGTCCGACAGGTTTTTTACCTGGCTTAAGGTGTTGACCTTTAAAAATATGCTCCATCGCAAATGTGTCTCCGGATCGAGCAGGGGTGTCATGGCACTGCCCTCCAGGTCGCTGCATTCCCCTTGAAATGGCGTAAAATCGTGAAACAAGGCGCAGAGGCAATCCAGTTGCCCGGGCTGGATCAGATCGTATTCCAGCAATTGCCGCACTTTGCTGTGCAAGCTGTCGAGCGACGATTGGGGAAGCAATCCATTTTCCAGGTCCTGGTCGGCTGTACGCAGCGCCCAGGTGGCATACAGGCGCGCTGCCGTGCGCTGGTCGTCGCGCATCAGGGCAGTAGCCGCCGCCGCTTGGGTAGCCGCGGGCGGGGCGGAAAAATCGCGCTCCATGATTTGCACGACCTTTTGCGCCGTATCGAGCCGGTTGCGGAGCAATAATTTCCAGTGATAATCTTCGATCATGCCGAGCAAAATGGGCCGAAGCGCATTCTGGGCGCCCGGTTCGAGCTGGCCGAAGAGGATCAGCGCCCGGTCGCAGTAATTACTCACGTGCTGAATGTTGTTGCTGTTGATGGCGGCTTCGCGGTAGTAATCGAAAAAAGAACGGATGAGCGGCAAATCGCCCGAAGCGGCCAGGCGGGTAAAATTGTTGGGGTAATCGAGCGCCTGTTCCAGGTTGTATTGGCGGATCTGGCTGGGCCGGAACGAAATGAGCCGCCGGTAGAGGGTTTGCACGCCGGTGCGCACCAGCGAGAGGTCGGCATCACGGGTGAGCAATACATTGTTCTCCAGCAGAATTTGAAGCCGCCTGCCGCCATCGATGAAGCACAGGCGTTTTACCGATGCCTCTTCCTCGCCCTCTTCCGCTATGGGTTTGGGCCATTGTAAACGGGCTTGCCCGGTGGTGATATCCCAAAAAACGACCGAGCCGTCGTTGTATCCGGCCGCCAGGATGTTTTTATCGGGGTGAAAAGCCAGCGCCGTCACCATCCGGAGCTCGTATTGCCGGATGCGGGTGGCTTCGTCCGACAAGTCGTTTTGGCGAAACAAGCGGATATCCAACCCATTGGTAAAAGCGATGAAATCCTGTTTGGCCCCCAGGGCTACCTCCTTGGTGCTGTAATCGTGCAGGCGCACGGTGCGCATTTTGACCTCGGGGGCGGCTGCGGGGTTCCAGAGTTTGATGACCGTCTGATCGTTGTCGCCCGAATCGTCGGGGCTTACCTGGTGCACCACCAGTACTTCACCGGTGTTGGGCACAAAATAGAGCAGGTTGATGGCGCCGCCGAAGGTCCGGTTGGCGATCTCATGGCCGTCGTCGAGCGAGCAGACAGCCACCGCATCTTCGCCGGAGCGGTAGGCGCAGCTTTTTTCATTGGCACTGATGGCGGCGGTCGTTTCGCCCAGGTCGCTCAGCGGCGATGCGACGGTCAACGGGCGTTGGCCGAGGCGATCGGTGAACACCAGCGAATCGGCGGTGGTGCGGTAGGCCAGCCAGGTTTGGCCGGCCAGGAGAAAGGGCAGGCCGTCGTAGGAGGCCGGCATGGCCTGCAGCGTCTGGCCGGGCTGATCGGCCGGAAAGAGCAAAATGGAATCGTTTTGCAGCACATATACCTTGCTGCCGTCGCTATTCAAGGCCACGTAATGGCTGTCTTCCAGGTTGGTCATGTGTTGCCCCACATCGTCGGTCAACGCCCATACTTCGAGTTTGCCGCCACTCGTCGTTGTCACAAAAAGGCTGTTATCCGGCGAAAAAATACCCGACCGGAGCTGCATTTCATCCTGACCGCCGGGTATCCTCGCCCGGTACCGGGCTTTGAATTGGCGCACGCTGTCGGGCGTCGGGTAAAACGCCTGGTAAATGGTGATCTGGCTGCCTTCATCCGACGATATGCCCTGATACACGGCTACCAGACGGGCATTGGCGCTCACATCCAGCCCGTTGCCCGGCAGCACAACCGGCGGCGCGGTATTGGAGTCGGCTTCTCCCGGGCGTAAAATATACGTGGCCGAGTCGTTGGTAAGTATGGCGGTTTGTACGGCAGGAGAAAGCCACTGGTAGGGCGGTTGTTTACTTTTGTATGCAGGTACTTCATACCCCAGGTATTGGGTCGGCTGCTGGGTCCAATGCGGTTCCGGCTGCCGGTCGTATCGAAATACCTGGATGCTGTCGCGGTATCCCAGCCAGAGTTGGCCCTTGTGATTGGCCATGCCCAACAGGCCCTGGGAAGGCCGAAAGCCGGTAGGTGTGGGCGCCAGACGCTGCCGGAAGCCTTTTTGCTGGGTAAACACCTCGCCGAGGTTGAGTACATGAATCTGTCCGTCGGATACGTCCAAAAAGAAGAACAAACTGCCCGTATCATTGAAGCAGTAGTAATAAACCGATTGCACGGGCAGCCGGAATACTTCCCGTGGGCTCCGCCAAAACACATAGGCTTTGTTGGAAAGGAAGAGCAGCGTGCGGCCGTCGGGTACTGCATCGAAATAGAAAAGCGTGGTATCGCCCAGCGCCACCGGTTCCTCGGGTTTGAACGATTCGACATCCCACCGGAACAGCAGGTTGCGGGTGTGGGCGAAGGCGCAGATTTTGCTTGGTTTCGACTGCCGGCTCATAAATCGTACCTGCAGATCGCGGTCGAGGTTGTCGCCCAACTGATAACAGAACGGGATTTGCACGTTGCCCGCATCCGCGCCGGCATACCCCTCGGGGTTGTAGTACAAGGCGTCGTAAATGGCCTGGCGGCAAGCGTCGTTGTCGTCGGGGGCGATATATTCATTGGCAAAATCGGCCAGGCGATAGGCCAGCGAGCGGTCGCCGCCGTGCAGCAGCTGGGTGGCGTGGTTGGCCAGGTTGGCGGCGATGGCATGGCGGGCCTGCCGCACGGCTTCCTGTTCTTTCTGGCGCAGTTCGTTTTGCGAGGCGTTGCGGCATTCTTCGATCCGCTGTTTGACCAGCAGGCGATCGGATTGGTCGGCGTCGGCGCAGTTTTTAGCGGCGCGGTACAAGGCAGCGGCGTCGTCCCAGTATCCTCCGGCAAAAGCACGGGCTGCTTCCTGGCAGGTAACGTCGAAACAATCCGGCTTGTCGAACAACAGAAACTGGCGGCTGGGCTGGTAACGCCGATGCAGCGGCGCAGCCGTGGCGGTTGCTGTGTTCGCTGCCGGCCGGCTGGCAGCAGCGGCATTGGCCGGCCGGGTTTTCACCGGTCCGGCGGGCAGAGCTTTGGTTTCAAATTGAGCGATCAGGGCTTTCAGTTCTTCCTGCCGTTCGGGTATTTTGATGGCTTCGGGGCAGTCCAGGGCTTCCTTAAACCACCGCAGGGCCATGCGGCGGTCGCCCCGTTTTTGGGCGGCCAACCCTTCATCGAGTTTGTGCTGATAGCAATCCAGGGGAAGTTGTACGGGTGCTTGTTGGATAAAATACGGTTCGTTTTGGTCTTGGGCAAACAAACGAACGGCAAAGAACAAGAGGAAGCCAACAAGCCGGATGCGCATCATGATGGGATGTTTAGGAACGATGAAAACCTGATCGCCCGTTCAGGGGCGAATGCACCGCGTTGTGCTGTGGTGCCTTCCAGCAGCGCACCGGGATACTTTTTGCAAATTTCCAGTATAAAACGGGTTTTCCCAAAAACCGGCGGCTCGTTTACAAAAAGTCTACGTCCACGGCATAGGGATAGGTCATCAGGTACTCCAGTGCTTTTTCAACCGGCAAACCTTCGAATACCACACCGTGCAGGGTCGACGTGATGGGCACGTGCAGTTTGTATTGCCGGGCCAATTGCCGGGCGATGCGCAGGGTGCGGACGCCTTCGGCCAGTTCGGGCATGGTTTCGCGGATTTGCGTGGCGGTTTCGCCTTTTGCCAGCCGCGTGCCGAAGGTGTAGTTGCGGCTGTTGATACTGGTGGCGGTGGCCACCAGGTCGCCGATACCCGCCACCCCGATAAACGCCTGGCTGGAGGCGCCGAGCGATTTGCCAAAGTACACCATCTCGGCCAGCCCGCGGGCGATGAGCAGGCCCTGGATATTGCGCCCCAACCCCAATCCGCCCAGCACGCCCGAACCCAGTGCAACCACGTTTTTGAGCGCGCCGGCCAATTCGGCGCCGAGAATGTCGTAAGACCCGAATACCCGGAACCGGGGGCTGTTCAGCGCCGATTGCCCGGCCTGGATCACCTCGCGAAACCGGCTGCCTACCAGCGTGGCGGCCGGCTGGCCGGCCATGATCTCGGCAGCCAGGTTGGGCCCGGAGAGGCATCCGACGCGCACCACGCTGCTTTCCTCCAGCACTACCTCGCTCATGGTGCGCACCTGGTTGCGCGTCACCACCACGTTCGGAGCGTTGAGGTCGTCTTCTTCCAGATCTTTGAGGTCGAAACCTTTGGTGCCGTGGATGACGATGTGGTGCGGACGCAGGTATGGCGCCAGGGCATGCATCATCCGGCGAAAACTGGTCGAGGGTACGATCGGAAAAAGGAGCGTGCACTGGCGGGCTACCTCAGCCAGGTCGGTCGTGGCGGTGATCCGGGTCGACAATCCAACCCCCATGTGCTCGCGGCTGCTGTTGATCCGGTCTACCGTTTCCTGCTTTCTGCTGAAGAGCATCACTTCAGCGTTGTGCGCCAGGGTATTGGCCACCGCTGTGCCGAAGCTGCCTGCGCCGATGACGCCTACCGGGGTATGTTGATTCATGATGTGTCTGGACTATTGCTTTAATTCCCAATTTTGGCCCGCGGCAATCGTCCGGCTCCACAAGGCTTTGCCGTCGGCATTGTACACGGTAATGTTCATTTCCCGGCTTTTGCGCGGACCGCTGAACCGCAGGATGGAGAAATTGTGTTCCACGGCCAGTGTGCCCGCTACCTGGTAAGCGTTGACCTCCTTTAGCCCCCGCATATTCACCCCGGCGGTAAATGGCGATGTCGTCAGATCATACACCCAATTGCCGCGGGCATTTTTAAGCGCGCTGAGTTCGGTAAAATGCCGGTCGCCGGTGAGAAAAACAACCCCCTGGATATTTTCGCGCTCGATGCGGGCCAGGATGGTGTCGCGTTCGGCGCTGTAAAACCGGGCGTATGTTTCGTCGTGATCGTTGGAGGTAACAACCTGGTTCCCGATCGCCACGATCTTGAACGGCGCCCAACTGGCCGTCAGGGAGCCGATCAGCCAGTCCAGTTGTTCTTTCCCGATCATCGTTTTTTCACAGGTGGTACAGTTGTCCGGCGACCTGAAAAACCGGTCGTCCAACAGAAAAAAGTCCACGTCTGCATATTGAAACCAAGTAGTACAGCCCATATGCCCGTTCAGTCCAAACGTGGGGTTGCCCCAGAAGGCGCGAAACACTTCCCAGGCAGTTTCCTTGTGCACCCAGGTGCCGTCGCTGTCGTTGGGGCCGAAATCGTGGTCATCCCATACGGCATAATGGTGGGCGGTGGCGAGCAACTCCTGCAGTTCGGGGAGCGAGCGGGTGTGCGTATACCGGTGCAGCATGCCGGAACGGACGGCCCAATCCGGTTCCCGGTAGTAGGTGTTGTCGCCCAGCCAGATCATCAGGTCGGGGTGCTGCTCGGCAATGTGGGTAAAGATGGGATAGCCGCCGCCGTAGGGAGTGCCGGGGCGGTCGTAGGGCGTTTCGTTGATGTAGGCGCAACTGCCGGTGGCCAGCGAAAAGGCGGGCGGGTCGGTCCGCCATTGCCACAGGGGTTGGGTTTTGAACTGCGTGGGATAGGGCAAATTCACTTTTTTGCCATTGATGCGCAACCGGTAGCCGTAGGTTTTGCCCGGCTCGAGCTGGTCGGCAATGCATTTTGCGGTGAAGCCGGTTTGTTTTTCCGTTCGCACCTTGTCGGTGGCTAAACGCGTGGCCGGCGCTTCCATATCCCAATACTCAAAGTACACGGTCGCTGCCTGCCGGGTTTGTACCCACAAGAGCGCTTCCCGCATATCGACATACCCCAACATCGGACCGGATTGCAACAACGGATGTTGTGCGGAAAGCCTGGCCAGACGGGCCGGTAAAATGAACAGTATTGCAACAAAAAAAATACGCATAACGGATCAGGTTGGGCGGGTGGGGGAGCGCATTCGGTTAAGATTTCTTTAAAACAGCCGGCGCACCCAGCGCGTACCGCTTTTTTTTCGTCTTCAATATTGCCGGCGAAGGTAAAACAATGCGGGGTTAAACCATTGGTTTACACACGGGTCATACCGGTAAAAACCCGATTGGTCTCCGACTTTCGTTTTTCAAAACAAGAATTTAATTTTAACTAATACTTGACTTCTCCGAAAAAAACACTTTCTTTTGGAGGAACAAAACCAAGGAGGTTTGTTATGATAAAACGCATCGCATCACTCGTACTCCTCCTGACGTTCGCGCTCAGCGCATTCGCTCAGACCGCCGAAAAGACATTCACCAAAGCCTTTAACGCTACTGGAAAAAGCCGGATTTCGTTCGACCTGCCCGGACCGATCGACCTGAAAGTGTGGGACAATTCCACCATCCGGATTGAGATTACCATCCACCTGCCTTCGGGTAGCATGTCAGTACTCGATCAACTGGCCAACGTAGGCCGGTACAACCTGGAAGCCCAAACTTCCGACGAAACCATCGCTATTACAGCCCCCAACCTGCACAAGTTGATCCGGATCAAAGGGGAAGAACTGAAAGAACAGGTGTCGTACATCGTTTTCGTACCGAAAGACACCGAAGTCGAACTTCATGGCGCCGTTGCCATGGCTGACATAAAAAAATAGCGTGTTGAGATAATTTCTGCCGTAGCCAAACGGCTTCGGGCTTGTTTGCGTCGCGCCTGCTGCCGATAGGTTTCGGTGGCAGGCGCGCGTTTTGGAGCCTGTTGGGCACTCTTTTTGACTCCAGGAGAAGATTCCCGCATGCCCGTAGCGGCAATACATTCCCTAACAGGCTACAGCATCCGCTTGCAAGCTCCGTTCACACCCGGTGGGGAAAGTTTACACCGGCTGGCCTACCTTTGCCCGTGAATCATGAAAAGTGTTTGCCGCCAGCCTTTATGCCGGTGGAATTCGCTCAAAAAATACTGTCCCTATGTTGCTCCGGCTTTTCCCGCTCGCTTGCCTGCTGGCCCTTGCTTTATCAGCTTCCGCTCAAATGGAGCGAACCGTTTACCAGGTGTTTGAAGTGGATTCCTCCCAAACGGTGACGCTCGATATCGTCGGCTTCACCTATCCCGAACTGCACGTATGGGCAGGCAACAACATCCTCACCGAGGCCAATATCCAGGTCTGGGAGGCCTCGCCGGAAATTGTCAACTACCTGATTGACCAGGGCCGCTATGCCTTTGAAACCGAAAAATCCGGCGACACGCTCCGCATTTACACCAAAGTGCGCAAGCGCGAAGACATCAAACTACCCGGCATGCACAGCAAATGCGTCGAACAAACCACCGTCAAGGTGTTTATACCGGATATTTATGAATGGGACCCCGCCGAATGGGCGCCCGACCAAACCGATAAACCCAAAACCTTGCGCCGCAAGCCAAATTGATCTCAAATCTGTTTGGATTTTCCCTGCCGGGTCTGCACGGCCCGGCGGTCAACTTTGATTGCATGCACGCCCTCGCTTCCCTGCACACCAAAATCAGCGATTACGCCGCTGCGCACCCGTTCCCGGCCGCACCCCGCGAATTGTACGAACCCTGCGACTACATGCTCCTCCTCGGTGGCAAACGCCTGCGCCCGGCCCTGGTGCTGTTGTCCTGCGCCCTTTTTCAGGACGATGTAGACCGCGCCCTGCCGGCCGCCTGGGCGGTCGAACTGTTTCACAATTTCACCCTGATGCACGACGATATCATGGATGCCGCCCCCCTGCGCCGCGGCCAACCTACCGTGCATACCAAATGGAACACCACCACCGGCATCCTCAGCGGCGATGTGATGCTGATCCATGCCTACGCGCACCTCGCCCGCCTCGGCGACACCGGCACCGCACTCAATGGCCTCATCCGAACCTTTAACCGGGTAGCCACCGAGGTATGCGAGGGCCAGCAACTCGACGTCAACTTCGAATCGCGCGCCGACGTGTCGCTGCCCGAATACCTCCACATGATCGAACTGAAAACCGCCGTGCTGCTCGGCGGCGCCCTCGAAATGGGCGCGCTATGTGCCGGCGCCGCACCCGCCGACGCTGAACACCTGTATGCGTTCGGCCGTCTGGCTGGCATCGCATTCCAAATCCAGGACGACCTGCTCGATACGTACGGCGACCCCGCCAAGTTTGGCAAACAGGTGGGCGGCGATATTTTGCAAAACAAAAAAACTTTCCTGGTGCTCAAGACACTCGAAGTAGCGACGGCGGCCGACCGCCAGGAACTGCAAATCTGGATGCAAAGCGCCGCCGAATCGCCCGGGAAAGTGGCGGCAGTGCGGGCGCTGTTCGACCGAAACGGCATTCCCGCCCTGGCGGCGGCGGCCAAACAACAGTTTCAACAGGAAGCCTTTGCTCACCTCGACGCCGTATCGGTGCCCGAGGCGCGTAAATCAACGCTGCGCGGTGTGGTTGAAGACCTGTTGGTGCGGGAGTCCTGATGCCCGTTTCGTTTATTGCCGCCACCACCACATTCCGGCCTGTGCCACCTGCATTTTTGCCCAATAACGCCATCCACCGGCCATTCCGACACCGTTGCTGTGCCTGGCTTTGTGCCATTGGACGGCATTCACCATCCAGCGCACGGCAAAATCGTAGTACCGCCGGGGATACGTGCGCTGAAAGTCCAGGTCCCGGTCGGTGCGTTCGGCCCAGGGTAATTCGGAGAATGCCGTAGCCTGTACGCTTTCGTACAACCCGGTGCCTTTGATCGGGTAGGCTACTGTAATAGTAAACAGATCGGGGTCGGAAGCTTTCAGGTGTTCGGCCGTGGCCCGGATGTCGGCTTCCGTTTCGCCCGGGTAGCCGAGCATGATAAACGTGCCCGCCTGCATGCCGGTCTGCCGGGCCTGCCGGATCATGGCGCGTACCTGCTGCACGTCGACGCGGCGGTCCATCGCGTCGATGATGCGCTGCGACCCGCTTTCGGCGCCGATCCAGACGCGGAAACAGCCGCAGGTCTTCAGGGTTTGCAACACATCCGCATTGAGCCGGTCGGCGCGGGTGATGCACTCGAATTGCACCTGCACGTCCCGGCGCGCCAGTTCGTCCCGGAAGCCATCCAGCCATTTGTGGCTCACGGTGAATACATCGTCGACAAACCAGATCAGGTCGAAATCGTACCGGGCTTGCAGCCATTCGATCTCGTCGACTACTGCTGCGGGCGAGCGCCGGCGGTAGCTTTGGCCGTACACGGCCGTGCTGCACCAACGGCACGTGTAGGGGCAGCCGCGCTGGGTGCTCAGGCTAATGGCGCTGTGCCCATGCGCGCGCTTCCAGGCATCGAGGTAAAGCTGCAGATCGATCTTTTCCCGGTTGGGCATGGGCAGGTCATCCAGGTCGTGCAATTTTTCCCGCGGTGCGGTGCGGTGCACCGAACCGTCGGCGAGGTGGTAGGCCAGCCCGGAAACGCTTTGGAATGCGGAATGCGGAATGCGGAATGCGGAATTTTTAGATAGCGAACCGGAAAGCCCTGACTTCTCCCCATTTAAAAATTCCGCATTCCGCATTCCGCATTCCGCATTCTATACTTCCAACAGGTTTTGTTCGCCCTCGCCGATGACGATCAGGTCGGCGCCGGTGGCAAGGTAATCTTCAGCATTGTGGGTGACGTCGGGGCCGCCGAGCACGATGAGGCTATGCCGGAGCATTTCCTGGCTGCGGATATAGCGGATAATAGCGATGACGTTGAGTTTGGTCATCAGGTTGGTGTAAAGCGCTATGATCCGCGGGCGATGTTCGAGGAGGTATTCTTGCAGGGTTTCGCGGGCGGAAAACGTCGTATCGAACACGGCATTTTCCACGCCGTGCCGGTCGAGCCAGGCGGAAAGGTACAGGATGCCCAATGGCGGATAAGGCTTCATGATCGCCTGTTCCCGTAGATCTTCATGCAAAAAATAGCCGTGGGTGAGGAGGACGTGCATAGGTTCGTTTCAAAACTCAAAAATCGGGAATTAGTTGAGGCGCAAGGTTGTCTTTTCCCATTGACTTTTGCGCCCTGCTAAAACTGCCTACTTTTGTCCGTAATGCTACCCGATCCATATGGAAGATGCAAACAAACATACCGACCTCGAAGCTGAGAACCAGCGCCTGCAGGAGCGGATTGCCTGGCTGGAACAGGAATTAAAGGTGCGCCGCACAACGAAGTTCCGGGTATTGCGGCTGTTTGTGCAAACGTACGCTACCAAGCCGCTGTATTCGAGCATCAGCAAACTGGTGGAAGAACTGGCCGACCGAAAGATCCAGCGCGATACCATCCGGGATGTGTTGTACGCCACCCTGCGCCGCCTCACCCGCGTGGGTTTCATCACCCTGCTAATCGCGCTGGCGCCGCTCTCGATGGCCGTTTTGCAGACGTATTACCTGAAAAAGCAAAATGAAAAGTTCGACGTGCAGAACAAGCGCATCGAACAACAAACCTACCTGCAGGAAGCCGAACGCCGCAGCTCGCTGGTATTTCTGTTTGACAATGTGCTCGATAAGATCGACGACGAGTTGCTGCTCAACCCCACGCGCCGCGAACTCAGCGCTCAACTCGTGGGCCGGATCGTGGCCCTCAGCAAGGCCCTCAAACCTTATCGCTACCTGGAGGGCGACACCATCACCGGCCAGATGAGCAGCCCCGAACGCGGGCAACTGCTCCTCAGCCTCGTGGCCAGCAAACTCCACCCGGGCACCCTCGACCAGATCTACCTGCTGGCCGATTTTTCGTACGCCACGCTGGAAAATGTGAACCTCGACGGCGCCTACCTGCGCAACATCAACCTGACCAACGCCTTCCTGGATAAAATATCGCTCACTGGCGCCGACCTTCGCAATGCCAACCTGGAACGCGCGCACCTGAGCGGCGCACAAGTGCGACTGACGGGGCTGCGCGCCAGTCCCGCGCATTTCGATTTTGCCAATTTTCACGACACGGAAGTGCTCGATTCCGACCTCAGCGGCTCCTCCTTCGAATACGCTAATTTTACCGGCGCGCGGCTGCACAACGTCACCTTCCGGCGGGCGTTTTTTAGTCAGGCCAAATTCGCGCAAGTGGTCGCCGACTCGCTCGATTTCAGCGAAGCACTGTTCCTCAACACGGCGTTTACCCTGCAAGACCATCCGTCTAAACGGTCCAAAAATGTATTCCAGTTCGCCGGCGTTCGGTTGGATACAGCCAGCTACCGGCAAATTGCAGCGCTCCCCCTGACATCCGCGCCGCTGTTGGATACGTCACGGCGCGAGTTCCGGATCAACCGGGACACCTTCTACCTCGACGATAAAAGCAAGCCGGTGGTGGTGGCGGATTCGGTGGAGATTTTCGGGACGAAATAGGTGAAATTATTGAACAATAGTTCGGTACCGTTTGCTGTTGGCGAGGATGCCGCCAGCGGCATTTCGTTGAAAATCAAACCTTAACGCCGTTGTTGGCGTCCCTGCCAACAACAACGGCGGAGCTCCATGTGCCCGGACACACTATCTTACTCCGACAAAAACAAGCCCGGGATCACTGCCTCAATCCGATACAGATCTCATTGCCGTCGTTAGCGGGATGCCAGACCTGTACGGAATGTTCATCGCCGTTGTTGGCGTCCCTGCCAACTGCATGCATGAATTTTATTTAACCGGCCGTCATAATTTCTTTCAGGTGATCAGGTAGGACCAGAAAACCCACGCCGCGCATACCCGACTATTGGTACAGCTGCTCAATCACCCCCTGAAACTTTTGCAGGATCACCCGCCGTTTCAACTTGAGCGTGGGGGTTAGTTCAGCGTCGGAGCCGTCGGCTTTAATGGGTTCCCAGGGATCGGTGAGCAGCGCGAACTTCTTGATTTGCTCGTGATGGGCCAGGTGCGGGTTGATCCGGTCGAGCAGCATCTGGTAGCGTTTCAGGACTTCGGGGTGACGGATCATCTCGGCGAGGCTCGTCCAGGCCAACCCGTGGCGGTGACACCAGTCTTTCAGCCCGTCGGTAGCCGGCACGATTAGCGCTGACACGAATTTGAGGTCGTCGCCCACCACCATTGCCTGTTCGACCAGGTAATGTTCTTTAAGGGCCGACTCGATCGGCGCGGGCGCCACGTATTTGCCGCCGCTGGTCTTGAGCAGTTCTTTTTTCCGGTCGGTAATCTTTAAAAATGGCCGGCCGCCGGGGCCTTCCACCCAGGTGCCCACGTCGCCGGTAGCCAGCCAGCGTTCGCCGTCGATGGTACGGATCACCTCCGCTGTTTTTTCCGGCTGTTTGTAGTAGCCCACCATCACGCCGGGGCTTTTAGCCAGGATCTCCCCTTCGCCGCGCCGGAAATCGGGGCTGGGTTCGAGGCGCAGTTCCACACCGTCGAGCAGCAGGCCTACAGTGCCGAGTTTGGCCTCTCCGGCTTCGGGGTGGTTGAAACTCAGTGCGGGAGCTACTTCGGTCATGCCATATCCTTCGCGCACCATGATGCCGGCGGCGTTGAAGGTGCGCATCACGCGCACGGGACAGGCGCTGGCGCCTGTAATGATCGTTTTGACGCATCCACCCAGGGCTTCGCGCCATTTGCGGAAAATCAGGTAGTCGGCAATTTTCCAGCGCAATGCATCCCAGCCCCTGGGTTGAAAATCGAAATCCCAGTGGTCGGTCAGGTGCAGGGCCCAGAAGAACAGGGCGCGTTTCAGACCGCGCAATTCCAGGCCTTTGGCGACGATCCTTTCGTACACTTTTTCCAAAAGGCGGGGTACGGTGGTAAAAAAATGCGGGCGAATGGCGCGCAAGTCGCCGGCATCGCCGCCCAGGTTATCGGTGCCGGTAAACGTGACGCTGCCGCCAAAAGCCGTAAAAGCATACACCGCTACCCGCTCAAACACGTGGCTCACCGGCAGGAAACTCAGCACCCGGTCGCCGGCCTTAAAACGCAGTAGCAGGCGCAAGGCCTCGATGTTAAAAACAATATTGCTGTGGGTGAGCATCACGCCCTTGGGGTTGCCGGTGGTGCCGGAGGTGTACACCAGGGTCATCACATCGTCGGGGCGAATACCGGCTTTGAGCCGCTCCACTTCCGGGGTGATGTCGCGGGCGAGCAGAGTGTTCCAGCTGGGTGCAGTGGGGTGGTCGTAGAAGGTGAAAATAGCTTGCAGGCCCGGCAGTCCGTCTTTTATCTGTTGGACCTTGTCATACAGATCGCCTTCGCCGACAATGCAATACCGGGCTTCGGATTCGTTCAGGATGTAGGCATATTCCCGGGGGCTGATAGTGGGATACATCGGTACATTGAGCACGCCGATCTGCATCATCGCAAAATCAAGAATTACCCAGGCGGGGCTGGTTTGGTACACCACCGTCGCCACTTTGTCGCCCGGGCGCAGCCCGAGGTCGAGCAGCCCCTGGCTGGCCCGGTTGATCAGTGCGGCCGCTTCGGCCGTGGAATAATACGTCCACTGGCCATTCACCTTGTGCCCGAAGGCTTTTTCCAGCGGAAACTGGTGGAGCTGGTCATACAGGTAATCGAATAGGCGTTTTTCCGACATTCCACAAGATATTTACGTCTGCAGGTTAATTTAAAACAAATTGACTTTTTTTTCGATGTTTTCAGTACCTCGGGGTCGGAAAGTACAAAATCCGGCGCGAAAATGCGCAAAATTTTATTGCCGGAGGATCAAAGTCGGGGCAAGGCCTGAATGCCCGTACCATTGTTTTAATTTGGCAGAAGGCCTGAAACTGAAGGGGATTAGCAAATTTTATTTGACAATTGTTTTTTGAAACAAAAAATTTTCCCAAAAAAGTTGCCAAGTTCGCTTGCTTAAGAACCCAAATCGCCGGATATTTGTTACTCTTTTGGGAAAGCGCTCCTTTTCGTCCGGTTTCTTTTTCTTCGACCGATAATCCCTCCGAAAAGGGCTTCGAAAATGATTTTGTGGGCAATTGACCATGGCGATCCGAATGATCGACGTGAAAAGGGTTGTCGCGTGTTACTAAGGCTGCCGCCAGAAATGCAGGCGACGCCGTCATGCAAGACCCTGAAATGTGCTGGACACTTTTTGGCGGCCGGTTTAATCGCCGCGAAGAAAGGTCCTTTTTGTGTCCCCGATCAACTGTTGCGACTACCCCCCTAATCCGCCCGAATGCCAAATAACCATCAGACAAACAGCAGGCAGGATGAATACGCAACCGTTAAAATTGATCTTCAAGGGTCGGCTGGAATTTGGTTCCCAGCGGACGTTCGACATGGTGCTGCGCCAATGGCAGAACCGTGTTGAAACATATTACAAAACGGATATTCTTTTCAAACCCGAAGAGGTTTTTTCCGAAGAGGATTATTCCCTCACGGTACCGCAGCAGACGCTGATGCAAACCGAAAAATCGTGGCGCAGCACCACCGCGTTGCTCCAGGAAGTGGCACAATATGCTATTGCGGGCAACGTATGGGCCTGGTGTTTGGACAACGGACGCCTGTTGGCGGCCTTTAATATCGAACCGGATTCCGATAAGGTAGCCGTACAGGAATATCGCCGGGGCCGGGGCCTGATCGGCCAGGCCGGTATGGAACGTGAAGCCACCGAGGCCCTGAGCCGGGCCATTGAAAAATACGAACGCCATGCCCTGGCATACGAGCGCCGCGGCTACATTAATTACAAGTTGAAAAATTTCAACGACGCGCTCCACGATTTCTCCAAAAGCATTCGCTTCAACGCCAACAACCCGGAGCCGTACTACGGCTGCGGTAAAGTAAAAATGCTGAAGAACGATTGGGAGGGCGCCGTGGCCGATTTCGACCAGGCCGTCAAGCGGTCGCTGGCGTTACAGCCCCTGCATTGGCTGGCCCGGCTGAAAAAAGGCGAAAGCCTGTTTCACGCCAAGAGATTTCAGGAAGCCGCGGCTGAATTGCGCCTGTACCTGCGCCGGGAGTTTACCGAAGACGACCCCAACTTTACCCGCCGCCGCCGCGCCCACTACCTGCTGGGCAAGGCGCTGCTGGCCCTGAACGACGCCCCGGCGGCTGTTGAGGCGTTCGACCAGACGCTGGCCACACCATCGGGTATCGAACTGGTGCCCGAGGTCGACGGGCTGTTGCAGCGCGCCATCGCCAAACACCGCGCCGGCAAACCCGAGTTTACCCACGACCTCCAGGCTGCTGCCGACATGGGTTCTACCGAAGCGGCGCGCCTGCTGCTCGAATGGCAGGATGCCTGAGCCGGCGGCTGGAAAGCAGCAAATTAGGCGACTGGTTCGTTCCGCAAATGCCGGAACGAACGCCCGGCCCGGAACGTGGATCACGCACCGGGCCGCGTTTTTTGTGCGCCAGGGTATTTTACCGAATTCCATCCCGTACCCTTGTGCCGATGGCAATTTTTATACTTTTGCGCCCTGTTTTGCGCAGCTGGGTTAAAACCAGCCCGCTGCGTCCACCTGTCAAGCAATATGGATCAACACGACAACCTCCTCGGCGTCTTCCAAACCATCTATCGTTGGCGAAAAACTATCCGGAATGTGTGCCTCCTGGCCCTGGCCGGAAGCATTGTCCTTTCCCTGTTCCTCGATAATTATTATCAGGCCACCACGATCTTCTACCCGGCCAGCCCGCGCCTCGCCAACCCCGAACTGATGTTCGGCAACACCGGCCAGGTGACCGATTATTACGGCTCCGACCACGATCTCGACCGCCTGGCCGAGATGGCTACCAGCAAGGAACTGGAAGATTATATGGTGGGGCGTTTTCACCTCTACGATCATTATGGCATCGATTCGACGGCCAAACAAGGGCCGTTCAAGGTGCGCAAGCGCTTCCGCGCGCTGTATTCCGCCCAGAAAAATAAAAACGATGCTATCGAACTCAGCATCGAGGATGTGGACCCCAAACTGGCCGCCGACATGGCCAATGCCGCGCGCGACAAAATCAATGCCATCGGACAGCGACTCACCAAAGAGAGCCAATCCAAACTGCTGGCCGCCTTCGAAGACAATATCATGCGCAAACGCTCGGAACTGGAACAACTGGGCGACAGCCTGCGACACGTACAAACCTTTTTCGGCATCTATGACGTCGGATCGCAGGGCGAGCAGCTCTCCACCCAGTTGTCGACGGCTGAATCGGAGATCACCCTCAGCCGCGCCAAACTCGAGGTGCTGGAGAAAGACCCCCATATCCCGCGCGATACCATCGCCTATATACGCGCCAACCTGGCAGCCTATGAGCAACAGCGCCAGCAATTGCTCGCGACCGGGTCGAAAGGCGATGAGATGGTTACCATCAAACGGTTCAACGAAGGCTATCCCTCGATCGCCATTTTGCAGGATCTCCACTTTCAGGCGCGTAAACAGCTCAGCTACGACCTGGAGCGCTACAGCCAGATCAAAGCGGTTTACAACACGGACATCCCTGCTTTGCTGGTGGTGGAAAACGCCGACGTGCCGCTCACCAAGAGCCGGCCGAAGCGCAGCGTCATCGTGATCGCTACCGTGGTGGCGGCCTTTTTCTTTACTATCCTGGCGGCCCTGGTGGCCGACGCCTACCGCGATATCCGTTGGCGGGACATTACCCAGACCCAATAGGATAAAGTGAATTTGCTGCAACCAACTCATTTTCCCACCTGCCATGCTTCAACGCCTCCACCTGTTACTGGGCCTTCCGGCACAACACCCGCAACGCTGGGTGATGGGCGCCTGGGCGCTGCTCACAGTGCTGTGCCTGTGGGGCGCTATCGGAGCCGAAGCTATTTGGGTAGCGGGGATACCCGCCTTTTTGCTCGTGCTTTGGCTGGCGGTGGTCGACTTCAAGCGGGTGTTTTTTCTGATGCTGGCCTGTATTCCGATCTCCATCGAAATGGAATTGCCCGGCGGATTTGGGACCGACCTGCCGTCGGAACCGCTGATGTGGCTGCTCACGCTGGTGTCGGCCGGCTGGTTTTTGCGGCATTGGCGCAGCGTCGACGCGCGTTTTTTGCGGCATCCCATCACCTTGGCCCTGCTGGCGCACCTGACCTGGACGGCGGTGTGTGTGGTGACCTCGGGCGACGCGGTGGTATCGTTCAAGTTTTTACTGGCCAAGGGTTGGTACGTGATCGTGTTTTACTTCCTTGCGGGGCACTTGTTGCAGGAAGAACGGGATATTAAGAACCTGACCTGGTGGTTTTTTGTGCCCTTGTTGTTCACGGTGCTGCACATTTTGGTGCGGCATGCACCGCATGGATTTTCGTTCAAGGAGGTCAACTATGTGATGGGCCCCTATTACCGCAACCACGTGATGTATGCTTGCCTGCTGGCAATTTTCCTGCCTTTTTTGTGGTACGGCACTTATTGGTACCGGCGTTGGTCGGGCGCTTGGGTGCTGCTGGTAGCGGGAATTATTATCCTGATCGTCGGGATCAACTTTGCCTATACCCGGGCGGCCTATGGGGCGCTGGCCGCCGCGATCGGGATCTACTGGCTCGTACGCCGCCGGCTGATCCGGCTGGCCTTGCTGGTGTTTGCCCTGAGCTTCTCCGGCCTGTTGTTGCTGGTAACCCGTGGCGACAACTGGCTCCAGTTCGCCCCCGATTACGAGCACACCGTGACCCACACCCGTTTTGAAAACCTGCTCGAGGCTACCACCAAACTGCAGGATATTTCGACCATGGAGCGCGTGTACCGCTGGGTGGCGGCCTCTTATATGATCCGCGACCGCCCCTACACCGGCTTTGGCCCCGGCAATTTTTATTTCTACTACAAAAAATACACCGTCTCCAGTTTCAAAACCTACGTGAGCGACAACCCCGAACGTTCCGGCATACACAACTACTACCTCATGGTGACCGTGGAGCAGGGTATCCCCGGACTGGTGTTTATCCTGTTGTTTTGCCTGACGGTTATTTTCCAGGGCCAGCGTATCTACCACCGCATGGCGGAACCCGGCCGAAGGCGCGTACTGGTGTCGGCGCTGCTGAGTTTTATGCTCATCGCCATGCTGATGCTGATGAACGATTTTGTGGAGACCGACAAGATCGGTTCGCTGTTTTTTATCTGTGCAGCGCTGGTGGTGAATGCGGGGCTGTACCGGAAGGAGGCTTAAGCCGGATTACCAACGCTCCAGCAATTCCATCACTTCCGCCTTTTTCCGCAACGACACGGGCACAATGTCGCCGTTTTTCAGTTTCAGGTAGCCGCCGTCTTTTTTCACGTACTCGCGAATGTAGGCCAGGTTGAGTAGGTGCGATTGGTGCACGCGGATAAACTGGTGCTGTGCCAGCAATTGTTCAAATTGTTTGAGCGTGCGGGTCACGAAGATTTTTTCGCCGGAGGCCAGCACAAACCAGGTGTTGTTGCCGTCGGCCTCGCAGCGCACGATCTGGTCGATATCGACCACCGCGATGCGTTCCTGGGTATTCAGCGAGATGCGGGTAGGAAGCACTTCGGGGCGGCGGATTGTTTCTTTGAGCAAATCCAGGCTTTCGGCCGGGTGGGCCAAATGGCTCTTGGCGCGTTGCACGGCGGCTTGCAATTGAGCGGGCTCCACGGGTTTGAGCAGGTAATCCACCGCTGCGAAGCGAAACGCCCGCACGGCAAACTCGTCGGACGCCGTGACAAAAATGATCCGCGTTTTCAGGTTGGGAAAAATTTCAAGCAAATCAAACCCCGTGCCGTCGCCCAGCAAAATATCCAGAAACAGGACGTCGGGCGTGTGCTGTCGCAACTGCTTGGCCGCCTCCACCACGCTGTGCGCTACGCCGATAACCCGGATATCCGGGCAATATTCGGCCAGGTCATTTTGTAAAACCTGAAGGGCCTGTGGCATATCTTCAACGAGGAGCGCAGTCATCATACAGGGTGTAATTTTTAAGCGTGGAGTTAAAATTCCAGTTTGGCAGGCAAGCGAACCGTTACGCTGGTACCGGCAATATCGCCTTTTTCATCGAGGATATCCTTCATGTCCAGCGCGGTGTAGGGGCGTCCGGCGCGCAAGGCTTCCAGGCGTTCCTGGGTAACCTGCAGAGCCGCCGACTGGTGCCCGGGTTTTTTCTCCTCGCGCAAGCGGGCGGCCCGTTCGCGACCGATGCCGTTGTCCCGGATTTCGCAACACAGGATATCTTTTTCCAGGGCAAAACGGATATCGATCTTCCCCGGATACGGCAATGGCGCCACCCCATGCACTACGGCATTCTCCACAAACGGTTGCAACAGCATGGGTGGTATCTCCACTTCTTCCGGGTCGGCCGATTCCGGTAATTCGATATCAAAATCAAACTTGTGCTGGTGACAAAATTGCTCGATGCGCAGATATTGGGCCAGGGTATTTGCCTCTTTCTGCAGGCTGATCGTCTGCCGGCGGGAATTGTTGAGGATGCTGCGCATGAGTTTGGCGAAGCCGTTGATTTCCTGCCGCGCAGTGGGGTAATGTTGTTCGGTGATAAGCGCCTGGATACTGGTGAGGGCATTGAAAATGAAATGCGGGTTCATCTGGAGCTGCAATGCTTTTTGTTCGAGTTGGAGCAGGCGGTTTTCCACTTCCAACTGTTCGCGGCGGGCCGATTCGATGCGGCGCATCCGGCGCACCCAACGCCAGGCTGCCAGGGCAACCAATCCGGCCAGGCCCAGCGCCGCCAGCACCTGAAACCACCACAGCCGCCAAAACGGCTGCCGGATGGTGAAAATAGCCGACAAGGGTGCGCTGAAGGTCATGCCATCGGTCGTGGCCTGCACTTCGAATATATAACCCCCCGGCGGCAGGTTGGCATAGTTGACCTGCTGCTGCGCCGACAATGGCGACCAGCCGGTTTCGGCTCCGGCCAGACGCCAGCGGTACCGGATACCCTCCGGGTTGCTCAGGTCGACGGCGCAAAAAGCAAAACTCAGATGGTTTTGAAAATACGGCAGTTCGAGGCCGGCGCTAATGCCGCCGCCGGGCGCCGCCCAGGCGGCATAGGCCGTTTCGGGCAGGGGTTTGTAGAACAGGGCGATTGTTTCGAAATGCAACACGGGCGGTACGGTTTTTCGCTCCCAGTGCGTCGACAGGTATTGGCTCAAGCCGTTCATGGTACCAAACCAAAGCCGCCCGCCGTGGTCTTCCAGTACGGCGTCCTGGCAGGTTTCGATGCCGAGAAAGCCCTCAGCCCGGCCGAAGTGCTGCGTTTCTGCCACAGCGCCGTCGGGGGCAAATATGATCTTATTCACCCCGGTTTCAGTGCCCGCCCAGAGTTGACCGGCGCGATCGATATGCAGCAGGTAAATATTGGGGGAAGACAAGCGGACTGCCGGTGGCAGGGGCTGAAACTGCGGGTGTTTGGTTTTCCTGTCGGCCCACCAAATGCCGCCTCCTTTGGTGCCTGCCCATATCCGCCCTTGCCCGTCGAAGGCCAGGCAACGCACCGGTACGCCGGGCAGGCCATTCGACGCGTCGAATACGCCTTCCACGCGGTCGTTATTGATCCAGCCGATCTGGCCCGATTGCGTGGCGAACCAGATCCGGCCTTCGCTGTCGCCGCGCAGGGTTTGTACTTGCAGGTCGGGGAGGCCGTCGCGCAGGCCGAAGGCCCGTCCGGCGTATCCGCCTTCGGGCAGCGGGGTTAGTTTGGCAATCCCGCCGCCGAGTGTGGCCGCCCACATGCTGCCCGAATTGCCGGGCACGATAGCCTGCACCAGGTTGCCCGGCAACAAGCCGTTCTCCCGGGTCATTCGCTGCATACCGGTGGAGTCGAACACGGCAATACCCTTGCCTTCCGTGCCTACCCAAAGGTCGCCCCGCTCATCCCCGGCGATGGCCTTGCACTTGATGCGCAAATAGCCGCTGTCGCGTTCGAACGCGTGCAGCCCGGTGGAATCGAGCACTTGCAAGCCGTTTTGCGATACCCCCAGCCAGAGGCGTCCTGCGCGGTCTTCGTACAGGGCATACACGCGGTTGCCGGCCAGGCCCCGGCTTTGGTCGAAGTGGCGGAAGGGCTGACGGCTGAGCCGGACGAGCCCGCCGCCGGAGGTGCCGGCCCAGAGTTGGCCCGCCAGATCGAGCAGCAGGGTGTGCACATGTGGATGGGGCAGGCCGTCGCGTTCGGTCCATTGCTGCCAGCTGGAATCGGCCGGATTGTAGCGCAGTACGCCGGCATCGGTCGTGCCTACCCAGATACGGCCGGCGGGACTCTGGCAGAGGCTGACGGCGTTGGTGAGCGGCGCATCGCGGAATACGCGCAAAACCCTGGGCTGCCGGGCGTCCAGTACGGCCAGGCCGTTGAGACAAGCCGCCCAGACCTGTTGCCGGTCGTCGGCGGCAAAGGCGAATACAGTGCCTGGCAACCCGTTTTTTTCGCCGAGGTGGATGCTGTGCTGGCCGATCAGCCAGGCGCCGCGGCTGGTGCCTACCCAAATGCCCCAGGGGCTTGGGAAAATGGCCGTTACCCGAAGCGGCGCGCCGGCGCCGGGAAGGTCTACCGGTTTGGCTTCCGGCTCGTCGAGGGTACAGGCAAACAGGCCGCGGTCGGTGCCGATCCAAACAGACTGACCCTGGACGAGTGCCAGGGCGTACACCTCTACACTGTCGTTGCTGCCGGCCAGCCGGAGCCGTTCGAAACGCTCCCCGTCGTACCGGCAGAGGCCCTGGTTGGCGCCGATCCAAAGGCGCTGCCGCTTGTCGATCAGCAAAGCGTTGATATAGTTGGACGGTAACCCGTCGGCGGTGGTGAAGTTCAGAAAATGCTGGCCGTCGAAACGGCTCAACCCGCCGCCCTGGGTGCCGGCCCACAGGTAGCCGCGCTGGTCCTGGCACAAAGCGTACACCTGCGATTGGGGAAGCCCTTCCGGAAGGGAGTACGACACGAAATTGAAGGCCTGCGCGGGCAACGATTGGGGTTGAAGCAGAAACAAACCCGTCAGCAGAAAACACAGCCGGCATAAAGCCTCCGCTCCGAAGGCTCCCTGCAGGAAGAAATCGCGTGTGCAGGTCTGATTTCGCGTTATTGAGAAATGCCACATCCGGATTGATGTTATTCAAGCGCTCAAAGATCAACAACAATCGCCAAACCAGTAAATTTGCACCGGCCATACCAGTTCGCCAGCTTTGGCGAGGCTCGACAGGAACAATTGCCGGCCGTACTCATGCGACTCGTACGACAGCATAAAATCGGTGATGCCGTCGCGGTCAAGGTCGCCCGCCCAAATCAGCCGGGTATGGCCGTATATCCTCGACACGATCACCTGCCTGCGGCGGGTCTGCTTGTTTTCCACCTGAAGCTGAAAATAGTAACGGCCCGAATGATCCTGTTTTTCCACGGTAACCAGCTGCAACATGCTGTTCGGGATGGGTACCGCCGGAGGCAGCGGGGTGCTGGCCGGCATTTCGCCGGAATGCGCCGTCACAGGCACGTTGATTTTTTCCGCCAACAAGTTGCCTTCGGCAATGGGTGATTTCAGGGCAACGATCAGGGACGGGCTGCGGCTGGGATCAGCCTGTATGGAAGTGCCGCCGAAGCCGTCGTCGTTGAACCAAAACACCGGTTTGAATTTTTTCAACTGCCATACGCTGCTGTCGCGATTGGGGTAAACGGCGTAGTAATGATAGGCGGGTGAAGCATACCCGTCGTTCCAGCAGCCGGCTGTGTTTTGAAAAAGCAGGTAGGCCGGCTGGGTCATGCGGTAAATAGCATCGCCGATATAAGCATTGAAGGCAAACCCTTTTTTGCCATCCCAAGTCAGCGCCTGCCAATAACCGGATATGGAATCGGACGACCATTCCCAATCGCGCTGACGCAGAGGGCGGTATTGTTCTGGATTTGCGGTGCGCTCGACCGTAGCGCCGAACGGAATCACTGCCAGGGTTTTCCCGCTGAACGAAGGTTCGTCGCGGAGTTTCAGCCCGCTTAAAGCAAGCACCACGCCGCAGAAAGGGCTTGTATTGAGCCCTGTTTCCTCCGGTTTGCAACCATAAGCATAGCATTCTTCAAACGACGGCAATTCGGAATATTCGTACTCCTGGGCCTGACCTGAGTTGGCAGAAAAACAACAGATTGCCCCAAGCAGGGCAACTGGAATTACCGGAGACAAAAAAGATTTGACCATGACGGTTTTTGAAATTGAACGGAGGTGAAATAGGTTTTTTCTCGGCCTGTTGCTGGCGTCTCCTGCAGTACGCAACAAACGGAGGTTTGCCCTTCTACCATGATGGCTGGTTCCGTGGCGCCGTCGTCGAAGTGGAGATTTTCAGTCCGGAACGACCAGCGAAAGCCCGCAGCATCGAGACCCATGCGCGTGATGGCGGACTGCAAGCCGGTTTGCCCGGCGAGCCAGCGTTGCTGTGCTTCGGGACTGTTGAGTATCGGGCGGGCAGCGCTGTCGGGGTATGTCACGGCCCATTGCACCGGTACCACTACGAGCCGCCAGTACGTATCGCCGACCCAGCGCGGGCGCCGGCGTTGGAGCGCGCCAGCCCAGTCGAGGTCGGTTCCCGGGTGTTTGGCCGCGAGGTTGCGCGCCAGCAGGCTGTCGGGCAGGCGTTGGTAAGTGGGGTAGTTAACGTACCAGAAATCGGCCAGGCACTGACGGACCGTTCCGCCGTCGGCTTGGTACAGGTTGAACAAACGGGTGGATACCACTTTCGGACAGTGCCCGTCGCTACCCAGCGCCTGACTGAGGGCCAGGAGCAGGGCAGTATCGCGCCCCAGCGCGCAGCCGTGCAGGGCAATTACGGTGTGTTCGTTCACGACGCGATCAGGCAGCGGCGGTAACAAGCCGGCGACTTGTGCGGCCGCCAGGGTAGCGGGAGTAGTCCGGGCGCTGTCGCCGGGCAGTACCGGGAGGCCCATGCCGGTCCAGGCGTTGCCGTGTACCACGAGGTGGATCGTATCCCAGGGCCGGCCCGCAGGCCGGTGCTGCACGAGGTAGTCTTCGACCGCGCGCAGCGACCGGCAGTGGGTCACCAGGTTTGGAGTATGGCTCTGACGGTAACAGGCTTCGGCCCGGGCGTAATACGGGTTGGTCGCGTATCGGTCGTCGCCGAGTATGAAGGTGATGCTGTCGGACGGGTTATGCCGGGAGCAGCCAGCGCCGGCCCAGGAGGCCAGCCAGCAGCAGCAGCACAGCCACCAAAACCAGCGCACCCGGGGGGATTGCAGCGTTTTCATGGTTGGAAGTTGCATTTTGATGAAACAGATGGCCCATGCGGGTAATTCCGCGCAGGGAAAGGTCGAAGCCAACCGCCAGGTCGGACACACCGGCCGGAAGCGGCGATGGCTGTTTGACCGTAGTGGGTTTCACGGTGCCGTCGTTGGCGATTTCTTCGTCGATGGCCACAAACGAGGTGTATGCCGTGAGCAAGTTGTACTGCAAACCCAAGCGGGTCACCTCGACCACTCCGCTGGTGTCGCCGTACGAAACGCCGTTGTAATCGTCGAGCACTTTGATCCGTTCGCGGGCCCACAGGTATTTGAGCGCGGCGTTCCGGGGCTCCGGGCGCACCGTGCCAGGGTCGACGGCGGTGGCGTATTTTTTGGAACCGGCGCGGCCTTTGATCCCGATTTTGCCCCTGGCTTCACCGCGGTATTTACCAAACAGGATAACCGGCCGTTCGGCGAGGATATCGGGGATGCTCAGCGGTTCGATGTCGTAGGCCTTGAAACCTTCGATTTCAGCCTTGATCTGGGTGAGCACCGGAGAGGCGATGTACTGCCGGAACCGTTCGGCAACGGCCGCTGCTTCTTCGGGTTTGGTGATAATGGCCGGTTCGCTTTGTCCGGCGCGGGCCAGGCCTTCGATCAGAAACCGGTTGACGCCGGAGCCGATGCCGAACGCGAAGAGGTTGGCCTCGTCGAGACGGGTGCGCACCAGGTCGAAGGCTTGTTTTTCGACATCCACATAGCCGTCGGTGATCACCACGAAGGAGCGCGACAAACCCTCGGTGTTGCGCGGCAGCGCGAGGGCGCGCTGCATGGCCGGTAGCAGTTCGGTACCGCCGCCGCCTTGCTGGGCGTCGATCAGCGCGATGGCCGTCTCGATATTTTCCGGGGTGGCGGGCAGCGATTGCTCGGCCAGCAACCTGCTGCCGCCGGCAAACAGGAGTACGTTAAACCGGTCGACGGGGCGCAGCCCACCCACTACATTGCGCAGCAGCGTTTTGGAAATTTCGAGCGGGAAGCCGTTCATCGAACCCGACACATCGACGATAAAAATATATTCGCGGGGTGGTATAGCGTCTTGTTCCACCCGTTTGGGCGGTTGGGCCATGTACAGGAAAAACTTTTCGGGGCCGTCGTCGTACAGCAGCAGACCGGACTCGATCTTTTTGCCTTTCAGGGAATAGTTCAGGATAAAGTCGCGGTTGCCGCCGCTGCGCTCCGAGGGGTCGAGTTGAATATCGGCTTCGTTTGCGCCGGCGCTTTGTACCTGCACATAATGGGTGGAACTGCTTACGTGCTGCAGCGGCATGCCGCCGTTGAGGTGTATGTGCAGGTCGAAGGTGTACGAAGGCGCGGTGCCCGAATGCAGGTAGGGGTATTCCACAAAGAAATTGGATGCGGCGGTGGAAGCCGTGCCGCCGGCCTCGCTGTGGTACCGCGGACCAACGACGGTAGGGTACACAAACTGGTACACACCTTCGCGCGGCACCAGCAGCTCGGTGTAGCGCATGCGCACCTGGATGGTGTCGCCGGGCATGATATTGGCCACGTTCATCTGGAATACATTGGGCCGCTGTTGTTCGAGGAGCGAGGCGCGCCGGCCTTCGGTTTTGGCCTGTTCGTATTGCTGGCGCGCCTGTTGTTTTTCGGCGATCTTAGCGGTGATCAGGCGGCGCCCGATCTGCATTTGCATGGCATACACGGCGGCGTTGCAGGATCCGGGGAATACATAGATAGCTTCCAGAGGTGTTTTGCCGCTGTTGACGTACAGCTGGGTGACCTCCACATCGGCAATCACACCGGCGATGTTGACCTCGGCCGCAGTGGCCTTCAGCGGGAGCGGATCGTGGTGGAAACCCGGGGTGGTAATCTGGAAATAGGGGGCGAGTGATTTGTCGGGAGCATCCTCCGTCTGGGCGAACCCCAGCACAGGAAGCAGCAAGAGTGCGAAACAGCTGTTTTTCATGGCGCGAAGCATTGGGTGGTGGGTGAGCGATGCAGTGAAATTTGACCCTGCAAAGAATGCCCGTTGGCTGCGCCGGTGCGGAGACGTATTACAATATGCGGTGGTTGGGCGAGGATTCGCCGGGTGATTTCAAGGATTTGTTCGCGGGTGGGACGGGATGACACATTTTCCAATGGCTATCCTTTGTTATTCACCCGCCTCCAGCCCCGCGAAATAATCCTGCAAGATCTTGTGCCGGAAACGCCAGGTGGCGCCCCTCATTTTTTCCAGCCGCCCGTTCGGGTGCTTTTTGAACAGGCGGTTGTCTTCCAGGACGAGTTGGTCGCTCATGCGGTCGAGAAAACGGACGAAGTGGAGCGGGATTTTTCCTTCGCGCCAGAGGACGATGCGGAGGGAGAAGTGTTGAAGGAAATTGGAAAAAAGGAGTGGAATGAATATAAAAAACAGTAAAGCAAATGATATGGTCATGAGCCAAAATCGCAGAGTCTTCATGAAGTCACCTATCTCTGCAACCGACCAGTTTTCTGCATATATTGTCCGTACAAATAACCCTATCGATGCGAATAAAGCGAGGATGGGCATATCCTTTAGGCTGAGTTTTAGCGTCGACCAAAATCGTTCGTATGGTCTGGGTATGTTCATCAGGTAACTATTGATCGTACCAGAATCCTTGATTCCGAAAAATAATCCTGCAAAAACGGCTGCGATCAATGGGACAGTGAACAGAATCTTTATGCTATCGCCAACTCCAAAAATTAAAGTAATGAACAAAATAAAAACCCCAGCGACCAATAAGCCATTCCAAACTCCAAAAGACAATCCCTGCTTCCATTTTTTTTTAAACAATGGCCAGCTCCAAATTTGGATATCTTTTGTTTCAATTTTTCGACCTTCAAAAAAGCCCATGAAGATGCCTATTACAAATCCTAATAACATGCCCTCTGGTATACTGAACATAATGCCGTTGAGCATCCGACCGGAAGAGAATGAAAAAGAACCGAAAAGTACGCTAAATAAGGAGCCCAAAAATAATCCCAAAACCAATCTAAATTGCCACAACCGCCTACACCACCCCGGCTGCATCTTCACCAATTCGAACACAATAAACCCTTCCTCCCGCATCTTCCGCGCCAGAAACCCGAGGTAGTGCCGGTCTTCCCGGTCGGGCACCTGTTGCGCTACGAAGCGGTCCACGAGTTCGGCCTGCCGGCCTTCGGTATCGCCGGCGGCGAAGCCGAACTCGTTCAAGGTCTTTTCGCCGCTGCCAAACAGGAAAGAGGCGGTGTTGAGGTAAAACGGCGTCTCCACGGCGCGGCAAAGCCACTCATCCTGTTCCAGGGCCTGCAACAGGGCCTGGTCGGCGGCCTGCCCGTAAGCGTTGTCCTGAAGGGCCTTTTTTATTTGTTCGATCTGCAGGGGCTGAATTTCGATCTCGGTGTACACCGGGGCGTCGGCATCCACGGCGCCAAATTCCGTTTTGCGCGAACACACAATGAGTTGGCGGCTGCGGTCGTCGCGGAAGAAGGCCGCCATTTTGCGCAGGCAATCGATTCGGTGGGGCGCCTGCACTTCGTCGAAGCCGTCGAAAAAGGGCACGACGGCATTGTGCTGGATCAGGGCGTTGGCAAAAACAGCGCTGAGGTTGTAGCTCTGGGCGATATTTTGGGCATACCATTCGCCGAAGTCGCGCCCGGCCGTCCAGGTGGCCAGGTTGAGCAGCAGGGGGAGTTTGGCGTTGTCCGGCTCATTGAGGATATTGAGGGCGGCGAACAGCAGGATGGTGGTTTTGCCGGAGCCGGGCTCGCCGATGATAAGCAGGCGCCGGTGGGTGTCGAGGATGCGGCCGATCTGCGGGGCGATGTCGTCGCCTTCGATGGTCAGGCTGGTAAAATAGCCCTCTACGCGCTGGGGGCTGGTGCCGAACTGGGTGGGTTTGGCCCGCAGGTTGATGGGCAGGCGCTCGGCCGTTTTGGTCCGGATGCGGGTCTGGTACTGTACGACGAGGTGGGCGCGGAGCTGGCGGAAGGCTTCGTCGTAAAGAACCGGGTCAATGGTTTCGGCGGTGTTGCGTTGGAATAGATTCATGCGGGTTGAAAAGGATCAGGGTTCGGGCCGTCAAACGATGCGCAAGGTATAACCGGCGGCCGGTAAAGTGGTATGGAACGCCGTTTTGAAGCGAAAAATGCAAGCGGCGAGTCGGTTTGGGGCCTCAGGCGCCGCCGTTTTTGCGCAACAGGCGCAGGATGACCAACACCAGGATGCTCAGGGCTGCAGCGAAAAAGCACCAGATCGAGACCAGGTTTTCCTTGAAAAAAAACAGCGCGACGGAAAACGACACCACACTGAACCAGGCAAATACCCGCATCAGCCATACACTCGAAAGAAATGACGGCACGATGGTGCACAACAGGTATAAAAAGAAACTCAGCCAGCTCAGGCCCTGTGGGAAATTGAGCGTGTAATGGAGGTTGTGCCGGTTGATCGAAACCTGCACATCGGAAGTGAGCACACAATACAACAGGTACAGGGACAACAGGCTTCCGACACCCAGCAACGCCAGCAACCACTGTTTTCGGCTTGGCCGGTTTTCCAGCAGCCACATCGACAAGGGCACCCAAAGCGGCCACACCGCCTGGGCAAACAGCAGAAAAACCGCAGTGGCGGCCCCTTGCGCGGCAGCATACGCCGGATTGGTCAGCGACAACCACAGGAAGCCTTCGGCAATTTGCTGGATGCCGAAAAAAACCGGGATGCCCGCAAACGGTAGTTGGCGGGTGTGCCGGACTTGCCGGAGCGACGCCACCCCCAATCCTGAGAGTACGACGCCTGCACTAAAACTGGCAGTGGATGAAAAGCACATAAGGCGGGTGTTTTCAGTGTTATGGCTGTTAATTGGACGGTCGGGTGCAGGAAGGTACGGGCCAAAACCCGAACCATCGCGTTTCCGGCCGGCAGACTGCAACTAATTCTATTCCGGCGCGTTAAATTCCCTTATTTTTGCAGTCGTTTTTTAAAAAACCGCTTTTCTCATGATCAGATCGCTTGTAACTGTGCTCCTGGCCCTGGGTTTCGTTGTGCCCGGAACCGCCCAAGGCATCGAATTTTTTCACGGCAGTTGGGCCGAAGCGCGTGAAAAAGCCAAAGCCGAACAGAAACTGATTTTTGTCGACGCGTTTGCTTCCTGGTGCGGTCCCTGCAAACGGATGGCGGCGCAGGTGTTTCCCGACCAGCAGGTCGGCGATTTTTTCAATCCGAATTTCATTTGCCTCAAAATCGACATGGAAAAACCGGAAAACGCTGAATTTGCCGGTCAATACCCCGTCAGCGCCTACCCAACGCTGATGATTCTCGATGCCGAAGGTAAAGTGGTGCAAAAAAGCGTCGGCGCGCTCCAACCCGATGGCCTCATCGCTTTTGGCCAGAAAGCCATAGGCAAACAGGATCACTCGCAAGACTATGAGAAAGGATACAGCGATGGCAACCGCGACCCGCAGTTCCTGCTCGAATACGTGCGCTCGCTCAACCGCGCCAACAAACCCTCGCTGAAGATCACCAACGAATACCTCAACACCCAAAAAGACCTCAGCACGCCGCTCAACCTCAAATTCATCCTCGAGGGCGCCGTGGAAGCCGACAGCCGGGTATTCGACCTGCTGCTCGAACACCGCGCTCAAATCGCCGCCCAGGAAGGTGAGGAGGCCGTCAAGACCCGCATCCACGTGGCCTGCAAAAACACGGTCAAAAAAGCCATCGGTTTCAAAAGCGAAGACCTGCTCAAAGAAGCCAAGCAAAAAATGGCCCTCGCGTCGCCCGAACAGAGCCACGATTTCACCTACGAAGCGGACATGAATTTCTATGCCGCTACCAAAGACACAAAGAAATACCTCAAAACAGCCCAGTCGTACCAGAAAAGCGATGTCAAAAACAACGCCGCCCGTCTGCACGACCTGGTGATCAGCCTCCTGCGCACATTCCCCACCGACCCGCAGGTGCTCAGCCAGGCTGAGAAATGGGCCAAAACCGCCGCTGAAAACGGCGGGTTGCCGGAATATTATCTCACCCTGGCACAGGTGTACAAATTGGAGGGCAATACCGACAAAGCCCGCGCGGCCGCCATCAAAGCCCGCGAAGCGGCGAACTCCGAACCCGGAAAAGACAACGGCATCGGCCAAAAAGTGGATTATTTCCTGCAAGGCCTCGGCTAAACCAATTGAACTCTTCCTTAAAAGCCGTTGTTTCTTCACCCGCCATCGAATCCGTACACGAAGTCTGTGTACGGATTCGATGGCGGGTGAAGGCTTGGAACATGCCTTCGCCAACAGCCAACTGTACCGGACTATTGCCAAGAACATGTTTGGAATTTCATCGCTGGGCTGCAAATAGAAAATTTAATTTCATACTGCGTTAAATTTTTCGGCGGATTGCCCGCATACGCCTGCAAAATTTGCCTTGTCTAAAATTAAATTTTTCCATTTTCGCCTCAGCATGAAAATCCAAACATGTTCTAATGCTTATTTAGTTTGATCAGCGTATGTCGCGTTTAGGAAAAGCACTCGTCGCCATGTCCGGCGGCATCGATAGTACCATGACGGCCGTTCTGCTGCACGAAGAAGGATGGGAAGTGGTGGGTATTACCATGAAAACCTGGGATTACGCCACTTCGGGCGGTTCGAAAAAAGAAACGGGCTGCTGCTCGCTCGACAGCATCAACGACGCCCGGCAAGTGGCCGTCAAACTCGGGTTTCACCATTTTATCGTGGATATCCGCGAAGAATTCGGCGACTATGTGATCGACAATTTTGTAGACGAATACATGGCCGGCCGAACGCCCAACCCTTGCGTGCTGTGCAACACCCACATCAAGTGGAACAGCCTGCTGCGCCGCGCCGATATGCTCGACTGCGCGTTTATCGCCACGGGCCATTACGGCATCATCAACGAACGGGAAGGCCGGAAATACATCACGCGGGCCCGCGATCGCCAGAAAGACCAGTCGTACGTGCTCTGGGGGCTCAGCCAGGAATGCCTGCACCGTACCCGCATGCCCCTGGGCCATTTTACCAAACCCGAAGTGCGCCAAATGGCTGCCGAGCGCGGCTGGGATGAATTGAGCAAAAAAGCGGAGAGCTACGAGATCTGCTTCGTGCCCGACAACGACTACCGCGGCTTCCTGCGCCGCCGGGTGGAAGGCCTCGACGCACAAGTGGCCGGCGGCAATTTCGTGGATGCGCAGGGCCGCGTGCTCGGCAAACACGAAGGGTATCCTTTCTACACCATCGGCCAGCGCAAAGGTCTGGGAATTGCCCTGGGTGAACCCATGTTTGTCACGGAGATCGTGCCCGAAACCAACACTGTGGTGCTGGGCCGCGAAGAAGAACTCATCCGCAACGGCATGCTGGTGGGCAAGGTCAACCTCATGAAATACGCCGCTTTGCCCGCTGCGGGCCTGGAGGCTGTGACCAAAGTGCGCTACCGCGACGCCGGCACGCTCAGCACCATCCAGTCGGTAGGCGCCGATGTGGATGTGCAATTCCATGCCAATGTAAAAGGCGTGGCCCCGGGCCAAAGCGCCGTTTTTTACGAAGACGACGACGTGGTTGGCGGCGGAATCATCCAGGGGAGCTTTTTCGGATAGGCATACCGGGCTCGCCGCAGCCTGTGCGCAGCTGAAATAACCGCCGAAACCCCGTTTCTTTGCGGCGCTCCCATATGGCAAAAATCCTGCTCATCGAAACGGCTACCGAAGTATGCTCGGTGGCTATGGCCGCTGACGGCCAGTTGCTGGCCCTGGCCGAAGAAACCGACCAACCCAACCACGCCGCCCGGCTCACCCTGCTCATCGACCAATGTACCCGCGAGGCCGGCATCGCCCTGGCCGGGCTGGACGCCGTTGCGCTCAGCAGCGGGCCGGGTTCGTACACGGCCTTGCGGGTGGGCGCCTCCGTCGCCAAAGGCATTTGCTATGCGCTCGACAAACCGCTCCTGGCCGTAGACACGCTGCAGGCGCTCGCTGCCGGCAGCCGGGCGGAAGCCGGGGCGTCCGTTTCGGCGTCGACGCGTTTTGTGCCGATGCTCGACGCCCGCCGCAACGAGGTGTGGACCGCCGTGTACGACGCCGAATTACGGGCGCTCGTGACGGCCCAACCGCTGATTTTAGAACACAATATGTTTGAAGATTTTGTGCGATCTGTTCCGGGAACGGACGCTTCCTGTGTGTTTGTTGTTGCAGGAAACGGCGCGAAAAAAATGAGAGCGGAATCGTTTGGCCAGAATATGGTCGTCAGCGCCGTACAAAAATGCTCGGCAAAATATTTTTGTGCGCTCGCGGAACAATTTTTTCAACGCGCTGATTTTCAGGATGTATCGTATTTTGAACCGTTTTATATGAAAAGCCCGAACATCACGACGTCCAATAAGCCCCTTTTTTGAGGAAAAATGAGTGAAAATGTCAATTTGAGAAAAATTCGCTCTATTTTCGTGCTGACAATCAGCATGATTACACCTGCAAACAAAAACTTATACACAGTTTGACTGATTTGAACTGGCACAATTTTGGGAACAAAGACTGGGATTGACATATGGTTTTTTGATACTTTAAAACAATTTCTATGAGAAAGACAAAGAGCGAGACCGTCGTCTTGAAGAAGGGTCAGAAAGACGTTCAGCTCGACTACACCGAATTGCGCAAAGCGGTACTTGTCTTGCGTGCCGTCAATCACCGTGACGGACATTTACATCAAATTGCGGCTGGAACAAAGCGTAGCCAGCCAGCACCTCGCCATCCTGCGCAAGGCCGGCGTGGTGCAAACCGACCGGCAGGGCAAATACATTTACTATTCCCTCGACAATGAGCGCTTGACCCAGATTTCCAGACTCGTGGAGGAACTGGCTATTTGACCGCCGCACCGCATTTCTTCCATTCTGCTTACACACACCTTACTGCATGCAACACCGTATCCGTTGCATGCAGTATTTTTTTATGCCGCGCTGCCGGTTTTGTGCGCAGAATAATGCATATTTGTTCGCCCAACGACAATTGTTTTGTACAGCCAGCGAAGAACGGAATAGGGGTCCATCCTGCCAAAGACAACAGCCCGCCCCGATTTCGTTGACACCCAACTGTATTTTTAACCGGGAAAAGCCAAATAGCATGGCCAAAACAACCAAGACCCAACTGGATACGGAGCGGTTGCGTATTTCCACCGACGTAATGCGCGCGCTTGCCCACCCCCTGCGTCTGCAGATCCTTGCGCTCCTGCACACCCGGACCACAGCCAACGTACAAGCCATTTATACCGGATTGGGGATCGAACAATCCGTCGCCTCCCAACACCTTCGCGTGTTGCGACAAGCCGACCTTGTCAGCACCGACCGGCAGGGCAAAAATGTGTTTTACCTGCTCAACGAAGAGCGACTTGCCCGCGCAGGGCAAGTCGCTGAACAATTGGCCGCCTTCGTGGGGCGAAAATAAAAAGCTGCCGAGTGCAGGCCGGTATTCTCTTTCCGGTCAGAAAAAATAAGCCAGCCGCAGCGCCATATTGAGGAAGGAGCCGCGTGAATTTTCTTTTTTCCAGGTCATTGCCTTGGAATCGTAAACGGCGCCGTCGTCGGTTGTCAGGTCGGTCAGGAGTTGCTGAAAGGCCAAACCCGCCACGATCGCTCCGCTTTGCGGCATGTCAAACTCGAGCCCCGCGCCGAAACCCCAGCAGAAACCCAGACCGTGCACCTCCTTGCGGATATCTTCGTCCTCCGTCTGCACCGCTGCCGTGCCCCGGATATCCCCCAGCGACTTCAGCCGGAAATTCAGGGTAAACGGCAATTCAAAATAGATGCGGGTGTCGACATCCCCCATCCGGCCGATGGGATCGGTCTTCAACCGAAGGCCGAAGGGCACCTCCAGGAATGTATTCCGGTAATGCAGTTTGGCGTCTTTCGGCAAGGTATCGAGCAGGGGCGAGCTCAGGTCGGTTTTGGGCCAAAAAACGCCCTGGCTGTAGCCGTTGATCAGGGTGCCGCCGTGATTCAGGTCGAGCGTCAACCCCAGGATCAGGGCGATTTTTTTGTCGCTGTTGTCTGTATTGCGGTTATTGCCGAACCCAACCGGAAACTCGCCGAGCACGCCGAATTTCAGCCCCCAGTTGGAACCCGAACTCTCAATCAGTTTGTCGGTCGTTTTCATCCACGACCAGGTAGGGCTGGCCTGAACGCATACCCGTTGCGCGGAGACTATCCCCTGGATGGCCAAGAAAAAGCCGAAAGCCAAAGCAATTTTTTTCATAACGTGTTGTTTTTTTGTGCGTTAAAACAAGGTTTACCAATAGGTTGCTGGTTGATTGTTGCTGATCGACGCAGACAAGTTGCAGCCGGCGGCTAAAATGGTAAAAAAAGGACTGACCTTGCCGTTTCCTTCGCCTTTTGCTGCACGACTATCCGTTTTCAAGCGCTAAAATCGCAGAATTTTTTTATGCCGATGTTCCGGAATCTAATTTACCTCGCCTGCGCAACCGGTTTGCTGACCGCCGGGCTTTTGATCAACAGTTGCGGCCCGACGGGTTCGAAAAATGCCCCGGATGTGTCCGGCATCGCTGTGCAGACGCCCATACAACGTTTCGAACAAGACCTCTTTGCCCTCGATACAGTCCATCTCGATACGAGCCTGCGGCAACTGGCCCAAAAATACCCCGATTTCCTGCCGTTTTTTCTCACTAAGGTGGTGTTCGATCCTACCGACCCCAATGAAACGCCCCAGCAGGCCCTGGTCAACTTCGCCATGGCCCCGCCCCTGCGCCGACTTTACGACTCCTGCGAGGCCGCCTACCCCGATCTCCGCTGGCTGCAGCAGGACCTGGAGCAAATGATGCGCTACTACCGCTACTACCTGCCGGGGAAACCGGTTCCGCGTTTCGTTACCGCCATTACCGAATTTTTCACCGACGCTTACGCCATCAACGACAGCCTGGTACTCATCGGGCTCGATATGTTTATGGGGGAAGACTTCTCCGGGTACAATCCGGATGATTTTCCACAATATTTGCGCCGGCAATTCCGCCGCGAATACATCACGACCAAAGTGGCCCTCACCCTGGCTAGCCGTCTGGTGGGACCGCCTTCGGGCGAACGCATCATCGACCACATGGTCAACAACGGCAAAATCCTGTACCTGGTGGATGCCTTGTTGCCCGCCGTGCCCGATAGCATGAAAATGGGCTACACACAGGCCCAAATGGAAGGTTGCTTTGCCAACGAACAGGAAGTATGGGCACGATTGTTGGAATTAAACGTGCTGTACCAACCCGTTGGCAGTAAAAACCAAAAAATTGTGGAACCCAGCCCCTCGGCCGACAATGTGTTCCAGGAAGCGCCCGGCGAAATCGGCAACTGGGTGGGCTGGCAGATCGTAAAATCATACATGCAGCGGTACCCCAACACTTCTTTTGAAGAATTGGTGAACCTTCGCGATACACAACAGTTTTTGGAAAAGGCAAAGTACAAACCAAAGCGCGTCAACTGATGCGGGCAAACAATACGACAAAGACATCCCGGAACCGTGCACCTGGAACCCGCCCGACCGGGGTTTTCAGGCAGGTTGTACGGCTGGCAACCCTGTTGTTGCTGAGCCATTCTACCCTGCAGGCGCAAAACCCGGTGACATTCGAATCCATCGGACCTTCCAGGGAAGTGCAGGAGGGGACCATATTTGAAGTGTCGTTTGCCTTAAAAAATACCGCCGCCAAACGCTTTATCCCGCCCGACTTTAAAGGCCTCTTTCGCGTGGCGGGCGGCCCTACCGAAATGCGCGGCGCCGGTTTTGTCAACGGCCAGTCGTACAGCCACCAAACCTGGAGTTACGAACTCGAAGCCGGTAGCCCGGGCACCTATACGATCGGCCCGGCCATGGTGCAGACGGCCAGCCAAACGCTGCGCACCCAGCCCATGACCATCCGGGTGGTGAAAGCCCGCCCCGGTCGTGGAAAAGTCCCCGCCGGGGCCAACGACCAGCTGTTTGTTGCCGGCGAGCTGGACCGCGAAACCGCCTGGGTCGGCCAACAGGTGCGTTACCAGATCAAGTTGTACACCCAGGCCAATATTTCCGATTTCGATATCCTGGAATTGCCGCCGTTCGACGGGTTTTTCAACCAGGAGCGCCAGCGCTTCGACACCCGTACGCAATACCAAACCATCCGCGGTAAAAAGTACGCCGTGCGTGTGCTGTACGAAATGGCGTTGTTCCCGCAGCAAGCCGGCGATGTGACTATCGGCGCGGCCCGGGTGCGGCTCGGCGTGGAACAAGCCAGGGGTCTCGGCGCCTTGTTGGGCTCGATGCCGGTGATGGTGCAAACGCAACCCGTCAAGTTTGTCATCAAACCCCTGCCCGAACCCGTGCCCGAGGGGTTCTCCGGCGGCGTCGGCCATTACGAATGGACCGTGGAGGCCGACCGCGAAAACCTCACGACCGACGACGCCCTCACCCTGACCGTGAAATTGCAGGGCAACGGCGATACCCGCAGTTTTGCCAACCCGCATTTTACCCTGCCCGAAGGCCTCGAAGGCTTTGACCCCAAGGCCCGCGAGGCGGAAGAATATGAAACCGGCGACCAGTTTGTGCATTCCCGCACACTCGAATACGTGATTTTGCCCAAGCATCCGGGCGATTACACCTTTATGCCCGAACTGATCGTATTCGACCCCGATAGTAACCGCTACCGCACACTGCGCGCGGCAAAACCCGTGGAACTCCACGTTACGCCCGGCCAGAACTATGGCAAAACCACCGCCCCGGTCGACACCATCGCTCCGCCTCCCCTGGCCCGGTCGCCGCTTTCCGACTTTTGGCGGGTCGCCAGCGCCTGGGTGGATGCCCGCTGGCTTTGGGGCCTTCTGGTAGCGACCGGATTGTTGGGGAGCCTGTATTTCTTTTGGCGCCGCCGCAAACACCGCTCCGCCACCGGCCGGGTAGAGACCAAACGGGCGCGCCCGAGCCTCAAAACCTTGCGCGATCGCTTTCAACAAGTGTACTGGCAGATGCAAAACAGCGACTCCCGGGTGTTTTACAACGAATTGCTCAAAGCCGTGCAAGCGTATGTGGCTGCCCGGCTTGAGCTCGAACCCGTGATGCTGACCAAGGAGTTGATGCAGGAAAAACTTGGGGCCCTGCAAGTGCCCGAACAAACGGCCCAGGGCCTGCTGCAGGTATGGCAAAAATGCGAGCAAGCCGTTTTTGCCGGTCAGGCGTATGCCGGCAACATGAACGCCACCTGGCAGCAAGCGGAAACCGCCCTCCAACAACTCGACGCGGCACTCAAATGAACCGTCTATAAAGTGGGGTAAAATTCGCGCAAACGCGCTTTCAATTCCGAAGGATAAAGGATAAAGTCGTCCGCTTGCAGCTGCTGCAGCGGCACCCAAACGGCGCGATGCGGTATCTCGTCGGTCAGGATGACTTCAGTGGCTGTGGTCACGCGCGCGTCGAGCATCGTGGCCCGGTAGAGAAAAACGATCTCGTGCTTGGTCACGCCGCCGTAGTCAAAGATGTTCTCCAACACGGTGATGAATTCGGGCTCCGATACCCGGGCGTCCAGTTCCTCCCGCAATTCGCGGCGCATGGCTTCGGCGGCCCGTTCCCCGTGCTCGATGCCGCCGCCCGGCGGGCGATAGAAGGTGTAGTTTTCGTGTTCGTGCCAAAACTCCTGCAACAGGAGCCGGTTGTCGTGTTCGAGCAGGCAAAAAGCGACTGGACGCATGGGAAAGCAGTTTGGTGGACGTAGAGCGGGTTAGAACGGCTCTTCCGGACGGATAGTTCCGATGAGACGGGTTTTCGGGATGTCAGGAGCGCTCAAGCGGTCTGGTGTTGGACATTGGACATAACCTTCATACACCCTTGATTTACCAGTGGTCAACCAATTTAGTATTTACAATGGTGTAACCTTTCCGAACCAGAGTGCTTTCTGCCGTCCGCGAGGCATGCCCGACCGAAGGGGATGGTCCGCCGTTAGGCGGAGCGCCTTTTTTGACAGGGAACTTGAAACCCAATGTCCCACAAAAGACCACAATGCCCTGTCAAAAACAGCGCAATCCCCGCAGGTCGTTGGCACTGCCGGAAGGACAGCCTTTTTCTTTTGGTTACTTTTCTTTTGGGCGAGCAAAAGAAAAGTAACAATGCCGGACAAAAGACGGAATATTCCACTATAACCAGAAAGCCATGCAGCGGATCAGCAGATCGTTTCAAATACTAAATTGGTCTTCCACCAGGTTGAAATTTCGATTTAAAAAACAGGACAGCCGGGTTCAACGCGCCCCCAACAGCCGGTAATTCCGGTACTCCCCGGGCCGCCAGCCGAAACGCCGTTCGGTAAAGTGCGAAAGGCGGTCTTTCCACGACCAGCGGGTTTGGGCCGGGTCGCCGCTGAATTGCCAGTTGACCGCCCGGATGCGCGGCAGCATCACTGCGGGGTGCGTGCCGGTGTAGCGTTCGAGCGGTTCGGCGCCGTCGTACGCATACACATCGCCGCCGCCTACCATTTCCTGTACTTTTTCGTCGGAATGCCACAGCCGGTTGAAATTCAACTGCTTGCGTTGCTGGGCAGCGGGGTGTTTCACCCAGCCGTAGTGGTGAATATGCGCATCGAGCAGGCGGACCTGTAGCTTGGCGCCGTTTTTCCGGAAGCCCTGCGCGTCGCGGTACGAGCGGATCAACTTGTCGTTGCGGATAATGCGCACTTCGCGCCGGTACCAGCGCCGGCTGGCCCCCACATAGTCGTACGATCCGTAAAAATGCCGGTATCCGAACAACAAACCCTCCGTGGCCGGGTCGTCCAGCCAGCGCTCCTGCCCGGCCCGGATCGCTGGCCAGTCGGCTTCGTGCACGCACTCGTCGGCCTGGATGTAAAAGGCCCAGTCGTATTCGGGCGGTATGGCGTCGAAGGCCTTGTTGGTTTCTTCCGCGAGCACGCGCCCGCCGGCGCGCAGGGTGTCGTCCCAGGTGGTTTCCAGGATGTGGATCTTCGGGTCGCCGATGCCGCGCACGAGATCGAGCGTGTCGTCGTCGGACCGGCCGACGGCCACCACGAAGTAATCGCACAGGGGCAGCACGGACGTGATCGCTTCCACGACCGGGTAGTCGTACAGCAGCGCATTGCGGATGAAGGTAAAGCCGGCGGTTTTCAATGCCAGAAGCGGTTGTGAAACGGGTAATCCGGGGCAAAGATGGCGCTTCGCCGCATATTCCGGCAACCAGGGTCGCGGTTCCTTGTTCGGGAAGTCTAAACGGCATTTTTTCCGGCGGGAAAATTGCCCGATATTGCGCCTGCAATACGATCGACCTATGCCCGCGCCGGACCTTTCCCAGCTAAAACTCGACTTGAATTTGCGCCCGGCGAACGCCGGCGCGAAAAAAACGGCTTTCCGCTCCCCGTTTGCCGGCTTCGTGGCCGGCATCCCGCCGTTTCTGGGCGGCCCCTATTCGAGCATGTATGTCACCCAGCCCTGGACGATCCGGCAATACGCCGGGTTTAGCACCGCCGAGGAAAGCAATGCCTTCTACCGCCGCAACCTCGCCGCCGGCCAAAAAGGACTGTCCGTAGCGTTCGACCTGGCCACCCACCGCGGTTACGACAGCGATCACCCGCGCGTGCTGGGCGACGTAGGCAAGGCCGGCGTGGCCATCGATACGGTGGAAGATATGAAAACCCTGTTCGACCAGATCCCGCTCGACCAGATGTCGGTGTCCATGACCATGAACGGCGCCGTGATCCCGGTCATGGCATTCTTCATCGTGGCGGCCGAGGAACAGGGCGTGCAGCCCGGGCAACTGAGCGGCACCATCCAGAACGACATCCTCAAGGAGTTCATGGTGCGCAACACCTACATCTACCCGCCGGCCGCCTCCATGCGGATCATCGGCGATATTTTTGCGTATTGCGCCCGGCACATGCCCAAGTTCAACTCCATTTCGATCTCCGGCTACCACATGCACGAAGCGGGCGCGCCGGCCGAACTCGAACTGGCCTACACCCTGGCTGACGGCCTCGAATACATCCGCACGGGCCTGGCCGCCGGGCTCGATATCGACGATTTTGCGCCGCGGCTCTCCTTTTTCTGGGGCATCGGGATGAACCATTTCCGGGAGATCGCCAAAATGCGCGCCGCCCGCCTGCTGTGGGCCAAACTGGTGCGGCAGTTCAATCCCCGCAACGCCAAGAGCCTGGCCCTCCGCACCCACTGCCAGACCAGCGGCTGGAGCCTCACCGAACAGGACCCCTTCAACAACGTTGCCCGCACCTGCGTGGAGGCCATGGCCGCCGTGCTGGGGGGGACCCAGAGCCTGCACACCAATTCCTTCGACGAGGCCATCGCCCTGCCCACCGACTTTTCGGCAAAAATCGCCCGCGACACGCAGCTGTTCATCCAGCGGGAAAGCGACGTCTGCCGCGCGGTGGACCCCTGGGCCGGCTCGTATTTCGTGGAAAACCTGACCGCCGAACTGGTGGAAAAAGCCTGGGCGCTGATCCGGGAGGTGGAGGCCCTGGGCGGCATGGCCCGGGCCATCGAGGAGGGCCTGCCCAAACTCCGCATCGAGGAAGCCGCCGCGCGCAAGCAGGCGCGGATCGACTCGGGGCAGGAACAGATCGTGGGCGTCAACATCTACCAGGTGAGCGACGACGCCCAGTTCGACATCCTGGAAGTGGACAATACCGCCGTGCGCGACGCGCAGATCCGGCGCATCGCCGACGTAAAAGCCGCCCGCGATGCCGCTGCCGTACAAGCCGCCCTCGCCGCACTGCAACAGGCCGCCGGATCGGGCGCCGGCAACCTGCTCGAACTGGCAGTGGCGGCCGCCCGTGCCCGCGCCACCCTGGGCGAGATATCGCTCGCCCTCGAACAGGCCTTTGGCCGCTTTACCGCCACCACGCGCACGGTGGCGGGTATCTACGCCGGTGAAATGAAACGAAACGACGATTTTGAACAGGCCCGCGCCCTGGCCGACGCGTTTGCCGAACAGGAAGGCCGCCGGCCCCGCATCCTGGTGGCCAAACTCGGCCAGGACGGCCACGACCGCGGCGCCAAGGTCATCGCCACCGCGTTTGCCGACCTCGGCTTCGACGTCGACATCGGCCCGCTCTTCCAGACGCCCGCCGAGGCCGCCCGCCAGGCCGCCGAGAACGACGTGCATATCCTCGGCATCTCCTCGCTGGCCGCCGGCCACAAGACCCTGGCGCCGCAAGCCATCGCCGAACTGGAAAAACTCGGCCGCGGCGATATCCTGGTGGTGGTGGGCGGCGTCATCCCGCCGCAGGACTACGACTTTCTGAAACAGGCCGGCGTGGCGGCGGTGTTCGGGCCGGGCACGGTGGTGGCGAAAGCGGCGCAGGAGTTACTGCGCTTACTGCTTGCGTAGCGGTTTCTAAAGCACAATTCAGGTTCCTTTTTTTAGCAAGAACAGGCTGGAAATAACGCCCTCTTGTGCTCCTCGTGCCGCTTGAAATGCGTGGGGTGGGTTATTATTTTGGCAAAAAATGTAAGCGAAGTGGTGGATTACGGGTTTCCAAAAATGCTGGTTTGGTTACTACTGACGGCTTGAACATTGCCACTGCCGATGTATCGATGCATAGACGGCATAAAAGGCAGTGGATTGTTGGGCGAATTATTCTTTGACAGCCCTTTCTGCATTAAATAGGTTAACTACGATTGGCTTGAGTAACATTTCTATTTTATTCCTATTTTTTGTTATCCAGTCGTCAATTTCTGGTTTTTGAGTCGCTAAATCAACCATAACTTCCTTTCTTTCTTTTTTGCTATGTTCTTTATCTCTTTTTGCTTTCTCTTCCCATGATAAATTAACTATTCCACTAGTTATAATCAATTCGTCAATGTCCTCGTCGTATTCAATTTCATCGTCGTTGTAGTAGATATTCTGTTCTGGAATGACTATTCCTCCTCTGGCCAAAACCAAAGCATCTCGCACATTTACTTGCTTGATTGTGTTTTCATCCAGAACAACGTCTTTAAGGTTGTTACCGCTGTTCACCCATTCAACAGCTTCTTTAACCGTTAGAACTTTCATCGTCATGATTTTTAAATTTGTGCCCCGCTGGCGTGAAGTCTTCTATCCATCCCCTTTCCGGAACCCCCAAAAACGACGGGGCTTGCGAGGATTTGCAATCCGAAGCATCGCGTATTCAAGTCTCCGACTTTTGAAATAAAAAAATACAAGATGCCTAAATAAAAGTAATACAGTATCATGTGTGCCCCGTTTCGGATTGCAAATCCTCACGAGCACATCCGATTTAATTAAAAAAATTCAGAACACTTCGAGCCAGCAGGGCAATTGTCGTTCTTCAATGTGTTGGGTGCTTTATTTTTCAATTATGGCTTCAATATCATTCATATAAACTCTAATGAAATCCCAAATATTCCGTAAAGGTATTTCTGTATAGATTGTCATTTCGTAAGTTCCATTTTGTGGATTAAAAAATCTTTTACCCTTAATTTTTCCAGCTGTTTCCCAGTTTGTAGTTTCATAAATTCCTTGACCATATTTCATTGTTACGTGGTAAATGCTTGAAGAATTGACCTTAAAGTCTATATTACTCCTTTGAATTTGAGAATTAAAATTGAATATCAAAAATGTCTTGAATAATGGGTTTTGATTAAAGGCAGAAAGTTTTGGATTTTCCTTAATAAGATCTTCAACTACTGGTTTATCAATATAATCAATTTGCTTAAGTGAAATAACCGGATTAGGGATTCCAACTTTTTTAGCGATAACAGTATTTTTACCTCCTGACTGGTTTTTTGTGACGATTAAAGCACTTGGAGCATTAATGTTATCTCCTTCACCGTAATTTTCTTGATTTAAGATAATTATATTTTTAGAAAAATATGAGTCAAGATTGTTTTTAAGTCTTTCATCTATTCCAATTTCTTCTTCAATATTATTCAGAAGATTAAGTATTGCCAATCTAATTTTATTTTTCTCAATAGAAGCTGTTGAAAAATCTATTTGTCCTTTTCTAATATCGTCCTCTAAGGCTGATAGTCTTCCTTTTTGGAATATAACTTCACTTAAATTTTGATTATTGATGAACAAGTCTTTTAAGATAGTTAATGCTTCATTAATCTTATCTTTTCCAATTAAGTCACCTATGCTTTTTAATAAGTCCTTTGAATTCATTTTTTCATTTTATTGCACCTAACGACTGCATGGACGCTGTGCTGCCCTGCGTTGGCTTTGAGCGTTGGGCTTGGGCAGCATAGGCGACCATGCATTGTTAGCTGTAGTGTTTTTATTTAACTCCAAGGCTGTCTATTAATTTGTTTAAAATTGTCTCTGACATTTCAACATCTTTGGTTGACACATAAAGATTTGT
>JBGARJ010000023.1:0-76180 GCA_044230315.1 Saprospiraceae bacterium | reverse complement strand
TACTGCCCGTGCCGATCCAGCCGGCCGCTTTGGGCGGTATTCGCAAACTCAGCACCCCCGTCAGCAGGAACGAGAGAAAGGGCAGGAGGACGATCCAAATTGCGTATGTATATCCTTCCATCCTGGGTCAGTGTTTAAGTGTATTCACATTCTCCACATCTACCGATTTTATTCGCCGGTAGAGGTTGATGACAATGGCGATTGCCAGGGCTACCTCAGCGGCAGCCACCGCGATCAGAAACAAGGTAAAGAACTGTCCCGCGGGCAATTCGGGATACAGGTATTTGTTAAATGCCACGAAATTGATCGCCGCCCCATTCAGGATAAGCTCCAGCGACATCAGGATCGTAATCAGATTTTTCCGGGTAATAAACCCGTACACGCCGATAAAAAACATCAGCGTGGATACGGTCAGGATTTCGAGCAGACTGACTCCGGGTATCATAAGGCCTGATTTTCTTGATTTTCACTCCCGCTGCCGAGTTTGTATTTCGCGATCACTACAGCGCCGATAATAGCCGCCAGCAGCAGTATGCTGATTAATTCGAACGGAAGCAGGTATCCGCCTTCCCCCGGGGTGAGCAACAACCCGCCCAGGGTGTCGAGATCACTGCGTTCGGGGCCGTCGATGCGCGTCAATGGAGTGTCCGACAAGAGTTGGAGGACCATGAACGCGCCCCCGGCGCACAAAACACCCGCTGCCCCGGCTCGCAGCCAGGCGGGCCGTTCCATTTTATGATCGATCTCGTGCGTGAGCAGAATGGAAAAAATGATCAGTACCACGATGCCACCGGCATAAACGGTCAGCTGCACGGCGCCCAAAAAATTGTACCCGATCAGGAAGTAAAACCCGGCAACCGCAGCCAGCACGCCAAACAGGTAAACCGCAGAGCGCAACAGACGCTGGCTGAGCACGGAGAGCAGGCTGAGCGATAAAATGGCAAAGGCCAACAGATAGAATATAATTTTTTCCATGCAATAGATCCTTATTCCACCCCTTTCTCCAGTTTGGAGCCCGGGCGGTTGAGCACTTTGGTCAGTTTGGAGCGATCGAACACGGCGTGTTCAAAATTATGGCCCATTTTAATGGCATCGGTCGGGCACGACAGGATACAGAGGTTGCACATCGTGCACATCGAGAGGTGGTACACAAAGGTTTCCAACTGTTTTTTCTTTTTGCCCGTTTCCGGGTCTTCGCGCCGCGCCCACACGATCTCGATACTGCCGTTGGGGCAGGCCACTTCACAAGCGCTGCAGCCCGTGCAACGGTGTTCGTTATCGTCATTATGCAGCAGAATAACCTCTCCGCGGAAACGCTCGAACATCTGCAGGGTATCGCGGTTGTCGGGATACTCCCGGGTGATAATCTCCGTGCGTGCATGGGCAATGTACTTGCCCGTCACCCGCATGCCTCGGAGCAGCCCCCGGATGGTCTGGAATATTTCCCTAAAGTATTCAATAATCGCGCTGAACATCGTTCTTAGAATTTTGACGTGGGCGTTCTTCCTTAAAAATGCCAACCCATATACACCAGTATTGCCATGAATATCAGGTTCAAGAGGTTGAGGGGCATCAGGTATTTCCATTCGAGATGGAGCAACTGGTCGATCCGCAAGCGTGGGAACGTCCACTTAAACCACATGATCAGGAAAATAACGGCCGATACCTTGAGCAAAAACCAAACGATCGGAGGCAGCCAATCCATAACCTGGTTAAACGCTTCCCAATGGCCGATATGAAAGGGCATCCAGCCGCCAAGAAACACCGTGGTGGCGATGGCCGCTACCGTAAACATATTGACAAATTCGGCCAGGAAAAAGAAGGCGAATTTGAGTCCGGAATACTCGGTATGGAATCCGGCAGTCAATTCGGATTCCGCCTCCGGCAAATCGAAGGGGCCGCGGTTGATCTCGGCTATCGACGCCGTCAGGTATAGAAAAAAGGCCGCCACCGCTGAAATATGCCCCCGAAATATCCACCACCCCGTAGCCTGGCCTTCGATAATACCCGACAACTGCAAGGTGCCGGTTAGCAATACCATTGTCAGCAGGGATAGCCCCACGGAGAGCTCATAACTCACGATCTGCGCCCCGCTGCGCATGGCGCCGATCAATGCATATTTATTGTTACTGGACCAGCCCGCTAACAATATGCCGACCACTCCAATCGACGAAATGGCGATGATGAACAACAGGCCGATGTTGATGTCGAATGCCTGCAAACCCTTCGCAAACGGAACCATTCCCAACACCATGATGGCTGCCAGCGAGATGATAAAGGGCGCCAGGTTGAACAATAGCTTGTCAGCTTTATTTATAGTTACCGGCTCTTTCAGCAACAATTTTATGGCATCGGCCACAGTTTGCAACGTACCGGCCCAACCTACCCGGTTCGGTCCGAGCCGCAACTGGAAAAAGGCGCAGATCCGGCGTTCCACATACACGAGCACAAGCCCCAATACCGAATATAAGCCGAGAAAGATCAGCACAACGAGCGTCCAGACCACAAGGTTGGCGCCCCAATATCCAAGATGTGCATCCAGATAACTTCGGATCGACTCCAAAAAAGGTGTAAAATCGTACATGTCGGCAGTGCTTTATCGGTCAATATCGGGCATGACAAAATCAAGGGTAGACATGATCGCCACGAGGTCGGCGATCTTACACCCCCGGGCAATTTTGTCGAGTACGAAGAGGTTGGAAAATCCCGGCGAACGGAACTTCAGCCGGTAGGGGCTTTTGTTGCCGTCGCTGATAATATACACGCCAAAATCGCCACGTGCGGTTTCCACCCGCTGGTAGTATTCGCCTTTGGGCAGTTTTATCACCTGCTTGGTGGGCGCCTGGAATTCGCCTTCCGGGATATTGTCAATGAGTTGTTCAATGATGTGCAGCGATTCCCACATTTCCAGGATGCGCGCCTTGTACCGCGCGAAACTGTCTCCTTCCGTCATCAGGATCTCCTTGAATTCGACCTGCGGATAAGCGCTGTACGGCAGGCGTTTGCGGATATCGCAGGCAAATCCGGAAGCCCGGCCCGACGGGCCGGTCACCCCATAGGCGATAGCATCTTCCTTCGACAGATACCCGATACCCTCGGTACGGGCCCGGAAGATGGGGTTGTCGCTCAAGAGGGTGTCGTATTCCGGCAGTTTGGTCCGGAAATGCGCGCAGAACGCCTTGGTACGCTGCTGGAAATTCGGATGAATATCAAACATGAGGCCCCCCGGCACATTGTAATTCATGGTGAGCCGGGCGCCGCAGGTTTCTTCAAAAATATCATTAATCATTTCCCGGTCGCGAAAACCATAGAGAAAGGTCGTAATCGCCCCAAGGTCCATCCCCATCACACCCCACCACAACTGATGGGAGGACAGGCGGGTCAGTTCGGCCACAATCGTCCGGATCACCTTCACTCGCTCGGGCACTTCAATCTGGAGTGCATTTTCAACCGCTAAACAGACGGCTTCGTTGTTGATATGGCAGGAAAGGTAGTCCATCCGGTCGGTCAGGTGTACGATCTGCCGGTAGCTGTCTCTCTCGCACATCTTTTCAATGGAGCGGTGGATAAACCCGATATGGGGTTCCACTTTTTGGATGATCTCCCCGTCGATGGTCAGCACCAGGCGCAATACCCCGTGGGTGGACGGGTGCTGCGGGCCCATGTTAATGAAATACTCCTGCGTCGAAAGTAATTCTACTGCAGGTTCGGAGACGGCAACTTCACTCATAGCTCAACAATGTTAATCTCGTCTTTGTAATCTTTCCGCAAGGGATATCCGACCCAGTCGTCGGTCAGGAGCAAGCGGCGCAAATCCGGGTGGTTGTTGAACCGGATACCGAAGAGGTCATAAACCTCCCGTTCGTGCGCATCGGCAGTTGGCCAGATGTCGGATACAGTGTCGAGGTGCGGATCTTCCCGGCCGTCGGTCCGGACACGGAGGACGAGTCGGTGGCCATGCCGGCTGGATTCCAGGTGGTAAACTACTTCGAAATACTCGGGCCAATCCACGCCGGTCAGGCAAAACAAATAGTCCAGTGCCGTTTCCCGGTCATCCTTTAATTGACCGGCAATAGCATGGAGCTTTTCGGCGGGCACAATGAGTTGTAGAAACTGCGTCCCTTCTTCCATTGTCAATCCTTCTGCCCAACCGGAAATCCGGTCTTTCAAACCTTCGTTATCCATAAGTGGGTTGATTCTTCGACTGCAAAATAGACTGGTTTGAACAGGGGTCCGGCATTGCACCCGCAGCAGTTAATATCCTTCCTCGAAGCCTTCTGCAGGATCTTTCCGGGTAGACCGGGTTTCGTTTTTTATTTTTTCCTGCAACTGCATCAGTCCGTAGAGCAAGGCTTCCGGGCGCGGTGGGCAACCCGGTACATATACATCGACCGGGATCACGTGGTCGGCGCCTTTTACTACCGAATAAGAATTGTAGTAAAACGGCCCGCCGGAAATCGCACATGCCCCCATCGCAATTACATATTTGGGATCGGCAAGTTGGTCATAGAGGCGTTTGAGTACCGGTGCCATCTTGTTCACGATCGTGCCGGCAATTATGATCAGGTCAGCCTGACGGGGCGTGGCTCGCGCCACTTCAAAGCCGAAACGCGACCAGTCGTGCCGGGAAGCCCCGGTCGACATCATTTCAATGGCACAACAACTGGTACCGAAAACCAGGGGCCAAAGCGAGTTGGCCCGGCCCCAATTGACGACCTTGTCCAAGGTGGTAACGACTATAGAACCGCCGTTGCCGGCACTGATCACGGTACCGAGTTCATCATTATGATGCATGGGCGGCGCCTGATTTACTCCCAAACTAAAGCCTTTTTCTTCCATGCGTACAATAAGCCTAATCCGAGGATAAGAATAAAGATAATCGCGGAAACAAGACCGGTCAAGCCGATTTTGTGCATAACTACAGCCCAAGGTACAAGAAATATCATCTCTACATCAAATAACAGAAAAAGAATAGCAAACAAATAGTATCCTACCTTAAACTGTACGTGGGTGGGCCCCTGCGTGGGAACACCGCACTCATATGGTTCCAGCTTTTGGGAGTTGGTTGAGCTGGGCGCAAATAGTTTGGAGGCGATCATACCACCGCCCACCAGCACCACAGTTGCAATAAAAAACACGATAATGGCTTCTGTTCCCATGATTCCTTATACCTGATAGGTTTCGCCTGAAAAGAGCAAATCGTCGACGGTCTTAAATTTCGACCGTTGTTTGGTTGTGTTGAACTGGACTTCTATCCGTTCTTCAAACGTAGGAGTCTCCACGCTCCGGATAATGCCAACCGGCATCGGGTTTTGCAACTGGGTGAGCATGAAATGCATCGACGGGTTCGGGTCGTGCGCGTCGTGCACCAGTATATCCTCCAAGGTGATGCCGTTTTCACCGATAGTGACGGCTTCGAGTTGCCGGCCGTTGAACCGGATGCCTTTGTTTTTCTCCTTGCCGAATACCATCTTTTCGCCGTGCTTCAGGTAGAGGAGCATATCATCGCGCACGCCTTTATCAACAAAGGCATCGTAGGCGCCGTCATTAAAGATCACGCAGTTCTGGAGCACTTCCACTACTGATGTGCCTTTGTGTTTCTCCGCCGCTACAAACACTTCGGTCATGTCGTTGGGCGTATTGTCGGGCACCCGGGCGTAAAACTGCCCTGCGCTGCCAATGGCCAGTTCCCCAAAATTGAAGGGCGGCTGGGTATTGCCATACGGGGAGGATTTTGTTTTCTGCCCGATATCGGAGGTAGGCGAAAACTGGCCTTTCGTGAGGCCGTATATTTTGTTATTGAACAGGATGATGTTCAGATCGACATTGCGCCGGATGGCATGGATCATATGGTTGCCCCCGATCGCCAGGCCGTCGCCGTCGCCTGTGATGACCCAAACCGATAGTTTCGGGTTGGCCAGTTTAACGCCGGTGGCAATGGCCGGGGCGCGGCCGTGAATGCTGTGAAAACCATAGGTTTCCATGTAGTAGGGAAAACGGGAGGAACATCCGATCCCGGAAACGAAAACAAAGTCTTCGCGCCGCTTGCCCATCATCGGTAGCGCCTTTTGCATCGCCCGGAGAATAACATAATCGCCACACCCTGGGCACCAGCGCACTTCCTGATCGCTGGTAAAATCTTTAAACGTATAGTTGGGTAAATCCGACATGGCTGTTTGTTTCTGCGTTAATGAATGTGCCCCCGGCAGATGATATGCCTGCCCGGGATGAAAACAGGGGTTTAGGACAAACCCATCAAGTGGTTAAAGTGATTGCTGAGCTCCAGCACGGAGAAGGGCAACCCTTGTACTTTGTTGTATTGCAAATAGGTGAATTCCGGGAATTTGCTGCGCAGCAGGGTCGCAAACTGGCCGAGATTCAACTCGCAAACCACGATTTGCTTGAAACGGGACAGCACTTCGCGCGTATTACGGGGCATCGGGTTCAGGTAGTTGAAATGCGCCAGGCCTATGCTGCGGCCTTCCTCATGCAATCCCTTTACGGCCGTCACCAGGCTTCCGTAGGTACCGCCCCATCCCAACACCAGTAAATCGCCGCTTTGCGCGCCGTCTACCTGTAATTCGGGGATGTGGTTTTCGACCCGCTGCACTTTTTCAGCGCGCAGTTTCACCATGTGTTCGTGGTTCATCGGATCATAGCTGATATGGCCGGAGCCGTCTTCCTTCTCCAGGCCGCCGATCCGGTGTTCAAAACCTGGTGTACCGGGCAGCGCCCATTCGCGGGCCAGGGTTTCGGAGTCGCGCAGATATGGCATCCACTCTGCCCCTGCTTCCGGCGAGCGCGCAGGCCGGATGTCCTGCATATCGGACACTTTCCGGATGCGCCAGGGGGCCGATCCGTTGGCAATATAGCCGTCAGACAACAAGATGACGGGCGTCATGTGTTCCATCGCCAATCGCGAGGCTTCGTACGCAAAATCAAAGCAGTTGGCCGGCGACGATGGAGCGATAATAATCAGCGGGCTTTCCCCATTTCGTCCATACATCGCCTGCAGGAGGTCGGCCTGTTCGGTCTTGGTGGGCAAACCGGTAGATGGGCCACCCCGTTGGACGTCGACGATAACAAGCGGCAGCTCGGTCATGATGGCCAGGCCGATGGCCTCGCTTTTCAGGGCAAGACCCGGGCCGGAGGTGGTGGTGATGGCCAAATCGCCGGCGAAAGCGGCGCCAATGGCGGAGCCGATACCGGCAATTTCATCTTCCGCCTGGAAGGTAACCACGCCAAAGTGCTGGTGTTCACTGAGTTCGTGCAGGATGTCGGACGCCGGTGTAATCGGATAGGAGCCGAGGAATAGCTGTTTGCCCGACTTTTCGGCAGCGGCCAGGAAACCCCAGGCCAGTGCCGTATTGCCCATAATAATGCGGTACGTGCCGCCGGTCATTTTAGCGGGAAGGACCGTAAAGGCCGAGGGCAACAGTTCCAGCGTTTCAGCATAGTGATACCCCGCTTTGAGCACTTTTACGTTCGCTTCAAATACGGCCGGTTTGTGGCCGAATTTTTTCTCCAGGAACTTAATCGTATAATCCAATGGGCGGCTAAACATCCAGAAAACCATCCCCAGGGCAAACATGTTCCGGGTGCGGTTCATGCTGGTATTGTCGAGCCCCATTTCTTTAACGGCCTCTCGCGACAATTGGGTGATCGGGGCCTTGATCAAAGCATACGAGCCCAACGACCCATCTTCGAGCGGATTTTGGTCATATCCCGCTTTGGTCAGGTTTTTGGTTGTGAATTCATCCACGTCCACGATGATTGTTTTACCGGGTTGGACAGCGGAATGATTGGTTTTCAGTGCGGCCGGGTTCATGGCGACAAGGACGTCCACATCGTCGCCGGGTGTGGAAATCTCCACTTCCCCGATGTGAACCTGAAAACCTGAAACGCCGTAAATACTGCCTTCCGGGGCCCGGATTTCCGCCGGGTAGTTGGGGAAAGTGGCAATATCATTGCCCAGCATGGCTGAAGTGTCGGAGAATTGAGAGCCGGTCAATTGCATGCCATCACCCGAGTCGCCGGCAAACCGGATAACCACATGGTCCAGTTTGACTTTTGGGGTGTCCTGCTGATCAATTGCCGTTTGCACGTCGTTTACCATAAGTGTACGTAGGTTTAAAATTGTCGGCGAAGGTAGAGGGCGCAAAACTAAGCATCTAATGACTTAGATCATTCAAAATAATGATGGCAATTGTAGGAATATTTTTTCGCAGAAGCCCTAATATTGCTCCAAAATTTGAACTACAGGATTGGGGTAAAAAACCCCGCTACTACCAAACATAATTCACGACTATGGCTATCAAGATCACGAATGAATGCATCAACTGCGATGCTTGCGTTTCAGAGTGCCCAAACAATGCTATTTACGAACCCGGTGAGGCCTGGCGCTTTTCCGACGGCACCGGATTGAAAGGGATGGTAAAATCGCTCAACGGATCTGAAATCGACGCCGATGCCGCACACGACCCGGTATCGGATGAATTCTTTTATATTATTGCCGACAAATGCACCGAGTGCAAAGGTTTTCACGAAGAACCCCAATGCGCATCGGTCTGCCCGGTCGACTGTTGTGTGCCCGACGAAAGCCATGTTGAAACGGAAGAGCAGCTGTTGGCCAAGAAAGCCTGGATGCATATTTAGGGTGGTCCAGTTAGGACAAAGGGGGTAAGATCTCACAGCAAGTTTTCCCTCGGGGTCAAACAGTTCTTTTTCTGCCCGTTTTCACTTTTTTAGGCTACAGAGCCTTAGTTTGTTGCTTAAAAAAGCAAAAACTGGCAAAAAAGCCCCTCTTTTTGCCTCGGACCTCTCCCCTACTCCCCTACATAATACGCTGAGAACCTGTTCAGAACAATCCGGAAAGTAAGACCCTGGTTATGTCGCTTTCAGGCATTTAGCCTTTGAAAGAGAGCTTTTTTTTATCGCTTTACGACCGTCTATTCGGCCAAAGTTTTGTCCACCAATATTTTATGACAAGCACTTCCGACACTGAACTGCTTACCCTGAACATCCCCGGCTTCACCTATGCCGACCTCTATCAACCACAAAAATTGGCTGCCCTGACCTCCGCTTTCCATGAGGCCGTGCGCGCTGAGGCTCCTGCACTTTTTGATCGTTTCGATGCCTTTCAAAAAGCAAAAGGTGTGGGGTACGATGTGATAGAATCCTCTGCGATCCTCGTCGAAATGGCCCCCCACCTCGATGCATTCGTGGCAAAACTATTTGGGGTTGAAGCGGAAATGAAAAGCAAACGGATATTTGCCGAACGCGAACGCGTCCTTTTCAAATTCCGGCGGGATTTCTTTACCCGAAAAGCGCTGAAAAAATATACGGCGGAGCAAGCGCTGCAACTCGACGCCGTGGCGCTCGATGCGCATGTATTGGCCCTGAAAAAAGGCTTTTCCGGAATACCTGACGCCGATCCTGAACTGGAAATGGCGGCAGCTGTCACGGAGCTCTGGAATGTCGAGCGCGGCTTCAAAGAACCGCTGACACCCGAATCAATCAACTATATCGCCACTTTCCGCAGCCGCCTGGCCGCTGAACCGGTACTGGCCGGGGTTTTGCCCACCGGCAACGATGAACCTGCGCTAAAACAGTTCGTTTCAAGCGCTTTGCTCCTCCTCGAACAGTGGTTGGTATACCATTATTATAACCAAACACCTGAGTGGGAGCATTGGGTGACCTTCAAACAACCGCAAAAAGTCGATTTTGAACAACTGGTCGCACTCGAAACGCCCGAGCCTGACCATCATATCGGACCGGCGGAACACTACCGCCGCCGCGACGGTTTCGACCTGACCGACGAGCGCTTCCCTCCCCGGGAGGTCATGCGGGAGATCGACTATTGCGTGTTCTGCCACGAGCGCGACCGCGACTCCTGCTCCAAAGGGTTTTCCAATGACGACGGCACGTTCAAACAAAACCCACTGGGCAACGACCTCAAAGGCTGTCCGCTCGATCAAAAAATTTCCGAATCCAATTTCGTCGGCAATAATGGCCAGACGATCGGCGCGTTGGCGATCATCATGATCGATAACCCCCTGTGCCCCGGCACCGGCCACCGGATCTGCAACGACTGCATGAAATCGTGCATTTACCAAAAACAGGAACCGGTTAATATTCCACAAATCGAAACCCGCTTGCTCACCGAAGTGCTCCAACTCCCATGGGGTTTCGAAATCTACTCCCTGCTCAGCCGCTGGAACCCGCTGAATGTGCAACGCCCGCATGCTTTGCCGTACAACGGAAAGAAAATCCTCGTCGTAGGGCTCGGCCCTGCGGGGTACACAATGGCTCACTACCTGCTCAACGAAGGCTTTGGCGTAGTAGGCATCGATGGCCTGAAAATCGAACCGCTTCCTGCCGGATTAGTGGGCGATGACCCCTCCGGGCTGGCGCCCATCCGCGATTTTTCGACGATTTACCACCGGCTCAGCGAACGCGTGCTCATGGGTTTCGGCGGTGTTTCGGAATACGGTATCACCGTGCGCTGGGACAAAAATTTTCTCACCGTCATTTACCTGAACCTCCTGCGCCGCGAATTTTTCCGCCTCTATGACGGCGTGCGCTTTGGCGGCACACTCACCGTTGACGATGCCTGGGAACTTGGCTTCGACCATATTTGCTTCGCCACAGGAGCCGGCAAGCCTACCTTCGTGTCGATGCGCAACAACCTCATCCGCGGCATCCGGAAGGCGTCCGATTTCCTGATGGCCCTTCAACTTACCGGCGCTGGGAAAAAAGACTCGATGGCCAACCTGCAGGTGCAACTGCCTGCCCTGGTTATTGGCGGTGGTTTGACGGCCATCGATACGGCCACCGAATTGATGGCTTATTACCCTGTGCAGGTGACCAAAATCAAACACCGATACGAAACATTGTGCGCGCATTATAGTCGCGAACAGGTGGAAGCGATGTACAACCCGGAAGAAAAGGCCACCCTCGAAACTTTTTTGCAACATGCCCATGCCATCGAACAGGAGCGCGAACGTGCCCGGTTGGCCGGGGAAAAGCCGGACTTCATCCCGCTCCTGCGCGCCTGGGGCGGCGTACACTTGTATTACCGCAAATCGATCAACGATTCGCCGGCTTACCGGCTCAACCACGAAGAGATCATCAAGGCCCTGGAAGAAGGCATTTCATTTGTGGAGAAAATGTCGCCCGTGGAAGCTGTTCCGGATGCCAACGGAGCCTTGCAGGAAATGGTCTTTGAACGCCTGGCGCTTGCCGACGGGAAATGGCGCAGCTCCGGCGAAACCGTGCGTGTGCCGGCCAAAACGCTGATGGTAGCCGCCGGCACCGTGCCTAACGTGATGTACGAACGCGAAAATCCTGGCACCTTTCAACTGGATAAATGGAACGAGTTCTTCCAAAATTACGACCTGGAAAACGGGCAACTGGTAAAAGCGGAGAACGGCACGACCGGGTTTTTTACGTCTTACGAGAAAAACGGCAAATATGTCACGTTCTACGGCGACAACCACCCCGTGTTTGAAGGCAACGTGGTGAAAGCAATGGCCTCTGCCAAGAACGGCTATAAAAAAGTAGTGGCCCTTTTCGAAGCCGAACTGCAAAAATCCGCTTCGCTCAACGGGCAGGCCGCAGCAAACTGGCGCCGGTTTGTTAGCCATCTGGACAACGAGGTCAAGCCCTACGTCGTGCGTGTAGAGCGGCTTACACCCACCATTACGGAGATTGTCGTACATGCACCTATGCAGGCCCGCAAGTTCCAGCCGGGGCAGTTTTTCCGCCTGCAAAACTACGAGGTGGACTCCCCCCGGTTGGAAGATACTCTGCTTATGCTCGAAGGAGTAGCCCTCACGGGCGCGTGGGTGGATGTGGAGAAAGGCCTTTTAAGTATGATCATCCTTGAAGTTGGGGCCAGTTCGCGCATGGCGGGTATGTTGAAACCCGGTCAGCGTGTGGTTGTCATGGGTCCTACAGGCGCCCCTACCGAAGTGCCGGAGCAATCTACGCTGCTGCTGCTGGGTGGCGGCCTGGGCAATGCGGTGTTGTTCTCCATCGCAAAGGCAGCTAAAGAAAAAGGTACGAAAGTCATCTATTTTGCCGGTTACCGGAGAAAAGAAGACTTTTTCAAACGGGAAGAAATCGAAGCCGCCACCGATGTAGTAGTGTATAGTGTCGACGGCGGCGAACCGATTCCGGCTGTCCGGCCGCAGGACCGGTCCTTTGTCGGCAACATCGTGCAGGCCATGCTGGCTTATGGTTCAGGGCAACTTGGGGAGGTGCCAATCTCCCTGCACGAAGCAACCCGCATTATAGCCATCGGTTCCGACCGCATGATGGCCGCCGTCACCGAAGCGCGCCATGGGGTACTGCAACCTTATCTGAATACCGAACACGTGGGTATCGCGTCGATCAACTCACCGATGCAGTGCATGATGAAAGCCGTGTGCGCCCAATGCCTGCAACGCCACGTAGACCCGGACACCGGCAAAGAATCCTTTATCTTCAGTTGCGTCAACCAGGATCAACACATGGACCACGTGGATTTCCACAACCTGAATGCCAGGCTAAAAGCAAACAGCGTGATGGAAAAAATCACCAACAAATGGCTGGATTATATTTTTGAAAAACACCAGGTGGAGCACGTGTGAACGGGGCGTTTTAGGTCGATCAAAAGCATGTGCGATCCCTTTAATCAGCGCAAACGGTAAAGGACAGTTTGGTATCCTGACACCCCGAATACAATACAACCTAGCGATCGCACGGGGTTACTGTGGCGGCAGGCTGTCGCCTCTTTTCAAGTTTTTTCGCCGTTGATCGATGCGTTGTTGAATATCGGGCAGGAGTTCCTGCTTCAGGTCTTCTTTTTGCTCAATGGTTTTCTGCACTTCTTCCAGGCGTGAGCTCTCCGGAAAATCGTCGAGGAACTGCCGCACGGCCGGCGCCGAGCGCTCCTCCTGCACGCGCTGGAAGGCTTTGATTTCCAGTTGGTCGAGCCGTTGGGCTGCCTTTTCGCTATTTTGCCCCCTGGGATATTCAGCCAGGTATTCGCGGAAAGCGCGCGCAGTTTCCAACCGGTCGGCGCGGCGGTACAGGGCCTCGTCGCGGTATTTGCTTTCCGGGAATTTCGCAGCATACCGCTGGTAGGCCTCTGGCGTATCGCTTATGTAGCGGGCGGCCCACCAGGCGCGGGTTTCGGGCGGCGTAATTGCCCAGGTGGTAGCGCTGCCGAGCACCAGAAAAGCCAGGAACAGGGCCGCTGTGCGGAGTGGGCCGCTTCCGGATTTGCGCGGAGCGGCGGTTGGTTGCTCCTGCGGGAAAGGCATGGAAGCAGGCGCCTGGGGCGCACCCGGCGGGATGGGGGCAGAATTGGGCACAAAAATGGGTTGCGCCGACGGCAGTCCCTTACCAGGCAAGGGTATCTGTAATTCGGCATCGTCCAGGTCAATAGAAATATCCGTTGCGGTTACATTGAACGCGAGGGCATAGCCGGCCGGTTTCATGGGTTCTTCTGCTACATCTGCTGTCGGAGCCCCGGTAATCACCCGAACCGTTTCTTCCAGCACGATCTCCTTTTTGTATGGCTGGTTATGCACCATCTCGATCACTGATACTTTTATTTCCAATGGGAATGAACCTTCACGCAAGGGCGTCACGTAAAAACGCCACTCCGTATAGCCTTGTTCGTCAATCAGTTGTATTGATTCGCTGGTACTGCGGATGCGAAACACCTGTCCGCCGGATGGGTCGATGATCTCGGCTTGCATGGTGTCGGACACCCGGTACAGCGATTTGAGTTGCACGTGTTCGTCCAGGGTGATGTTTTCTACGATAGCCTCTTCGTCAAGCGCAATACGTACTACACATTTCGTTTCCTGGTCGAGCGGCATTTGATGCGGTACCCGGTACAACACATTCCCCTGCCGGGGTGCCGGCCTGCCGTCTGCGCCGGTTTTAAGCGCGGTTGCAGCATCAAAATCGGCTTCGGCAAGGTCCGCGATCAGGTCGAGCAGGTCGGCGCGCACCTGGTTGTACAGCCGTTGAAGCTCCTCGTTGCTGATGGTGCCACGCAGGCGTTCTTTATTGGCGGCGTTGAAGCGGCCGAGCAGCGCGACTGCTTGCTGTTGCTTGTCGGAATTTTCGGGCAACAGTTGCTGGAGTTGCTTGAGCGCGGCGACGAGATCGTCCACCAACAGGCCCTGCAGTTCTTTCCGGAGGGTTTCGAGCGGTTTGACGAGTGGCATAGCGGATAAGAGTTGCGCGGTTAGAGCTCGGCGATTAAGGGAGAATGAAAATAGGGATCATTTGGCACGGGCCAGGCGGAAACCGGTGCCGTAATCCTTGAACTTCGGTGGGGCATACGTGCGGTAGGTGGAGCGCTGTTGTTCGGGGTTGCGGCCAAACTGTCCGCCCCGTATCACCCTGGATTTGCCGACGGCCCGGCCCGATGGATCGGTCGAAGGTGTGGCCGAATAGGGTCCGTAATAATCAAAGCACCATTCCCGCACGTTGCCGGTCATGTCGTACAGTCCGAGCTGGTTGGGTTTTTTTTGCCCCACCGGATGTGTCCTGCTCCTGGCGTTTTCGGCGTACCAGGCAACGGGGTCGAGCTCGTTGGAGCCGCTGTACAGGAAATTACCGCCTGTATTCCCGCCGCGTGCTGCGTATTCCCACTCGGCTTCCGTCAGCAGACGATAGCCGTTGGCTTTTGGCCGTAAGGATACTACAGTGTCAGCTGTGAAGGTGTAGACTGGCGCCAGGCCGTCTTGCGCGCTTAACCAGTTGCAATAGGCTGCGGCGTCAAACCAGGTAACCCCGATGACCGGTTGATTGTCGCGACCCCAGCCTTCATCATTTGCCCTTGCGCGGCCCAAGGCTTCACAAAAGCGGTCATATTCGGCAAAAGTGACTTCGTATTTGCCTACCCAGAAGCCGCTGATCGTAACCGGATGTACAGGCGCTTCATCTTTTACTCCTGCATCGCTGCCCATCTGGAAGGTGCCGCCATCGACCCAGACCATATCGGGTTGAATGGCTTTTACCGGCCTGGGCGCAACAGCGTTGAAAGGCGTTTGAGCCTGGGGATTCGCCGGTTGAGGTTGTGCGTTATCGGGCAGGGTATTGGGTGCGGAGCCCGTTGGCTGCGCCGGATTGGGGCGGGCAGATTCCGGTGTGACAGCCGTATTGGTACCGGCGCTGGGCGAACCGGATGGGCGGTTGACCGGATTAGCATCATCGCCCCCCGTACCTACGGGTGGAAATTGTTCGACAAAATTGATCAGCGGCGCCAAGCGACGGCATTCTTCCAATTGCTGCTGAATGATGGGAAGAAATGTGGGCCGCAAGGCATCGTTTTGTTCCACCAGTTTCCGTACGCTGTCGAGGTAGGGACTCTCCGGAAACTGGATCAAAAATTCGCGCAAAGCGGTGGCATCTGGATCTTTGCGCAATTGGCCCAATGCGGCCAGTTCCAATTTATTCAGGTATCCCAGGGCTTCCCGCTGGTACTGACCCTGGGGATACGCACGCAGGTAGTTGCGATAGGTTTCCGGCGTATTCAGCAATTCCGCTTCGCGAAACTCGGCTTTTTCGCGGTAGGGACTGCCGGGATAGCGGGCGGCGTAATCGCGATAGGCCGACGGGTTATTGGACGACATCAACTGCGTAGCCCACCATGCTCGCAACTGCGCGGGCGTAAACGCCCAGGTAGCCGCTGAGCCGAGCACCACGATGGCCAAGGCCATCGTCGCGGTGCGCAAAGGAGTGGTTTTTGACTTGGCGGGCGCTGCGGTAGCCAGCGGCGCTGCTGCCGCCGCTGGTGCGGATGCTACATTGTAGGCAACCTGCACCGGAGCGCTCGTTTCGAAAGACAAGGCATAACCGGCAGGCTTCAAATCCGATTCGCCGGGCTCATCGGGAGCGGGCCCTTCTGTGACAATCTGCACCGATTCTTCCAGAACCAGTTCTTTTTGCCGCGGCTGACCATTGACCATTTCGATGATCGCTATTTTAAGCACTAATGGGTGGGTGCCTTCTTCAAGTGGCGTCACATAAAACCACCACTCCGTGTAACCTTCCTCATCGATAATTTGAATGGCTTCGCTGATCGATGATATCCGGAACACCTGTCCGCCGGACGGGTCCAGCATTTCAACCTGCATGGTGTCGGTTACTTTGTACAATTCCTTCAGCACAACCTGGTCGTCGATGGTAATGTTCTCGACGATCGCTTCCTCGCTCATGGCGATCCGCACTACGCATTTTGTTTCTTTTTGCTTGGGCATGACCTTTGGAATGCGGTACAGGACGCTGCCCTGCTTCGGTGCCGGTTTGCCGGTTGCGCCGGCTTCTGCGGCTTTGGCGGCATCGAAATCGGCCTCCTGGAGGGCTTGGATCATATCCAGCAGGTCGGCGCGGATCTTGTTGTACTCGATCTGCAGATCCTCATTTGACATAGTATTGCGCAAGCGGGCCTTGTTTGCATCATTGAGCCGGCCCAGCAAAGCGAGGACCAAGGCATATTTTTCCGAATTTTCAGGCAACATGCCCTGGAGCTCCTTCAATGCGCCGGCGATGTCTTCCACTAATTGCGCCTGTAAATCCTGCCGAACGGTTTCAATTGGTTTGGTAAGTGCCATTTTTATTCATTTTAATTGCTGTAAACTTAATATACACAGCACAAATTGCAGCTATTTCCCGCCAAAATAATCCAACACAATATAGGCAAAAGCACGCACCCCCAAGCCCAAACCGCTTTCGTCGACGAAGAAATCGGGCGTATGGTGCGCGGCAGCGGTCTGCGGATTCTGGCCTTTTGGCATGCCGCCCAGGAAAAAATAGAAGGATGGAATGCGCTGTGCAAAAAATCCGAAGTCTTCTGCGCCGGTCATGGGTTTGCGCTCAATGACCTGGCCAGCGCCGGCCGCTTCGCGCAGGGCGGGGAGCACTCGGTTGGTCAGGGCAGGGTCGTTGTATGTAATGGGAGTCTTGTTTTCGATGCGCACTTCGGCCGTGGCGCCTGCACTCTCGGCGATCTTTTCCGCCGTTCGGATCAGGCGCTCATGGATCTGCCGCCGCATTGCGGTATCGAGCGTACGGATCGTACCCACCATTTCGGCCGTTTCAGGAATGATGTTCGCCCGCACACCGGCGTCGATTTTGCCCACGGTGATCACGGCCGGTTGCTCTGTAAGATCGGTTTGCCGGCTGATGATGGTCTGCAAACCCTGGATGATTTGCGCTGACACCACAATAGGATCGATGCCGCTCCAGGGCGACGCGCCATGCGATTGTCGGCCGTGCACGGTGATGTAAAACCAATCGGAGCAGGCCATAGTACCGCCGGCGCGGTATCGGATGGTGCCCACTTCGGTCTGAGCGTTGATGTGGAGGCCAAACATGGCTTCCATTTTAGGGTTGTCGAGTACGCCCGCTTTGACCATCATTTCGGCGCCGCCTTCCTCTCCTTCCGGCGGCCCTTCTTCGGCCGGCTGAAACACGAACACAACTGTCCCGGCCAAATCCTGGCGCACTGCTGCGAGCACTTCCGCCACTCCCATCAGGATTGCGACGTGGGTATCATGCCCGCACGCGTGCATCACGCCCACGGGTTCGCCGTTGTAGGTAGATTTGGCGACCGACTTGAACGGCAGGTTGCCGCGTTCGACCACGGGCAGGCCGTCCATATCGGCGCGCAGGCCGATGACCGGACCCGGCTTCCCTCCCCGGAGGATACCCACCACACCCGTATGGGCAATGCCGGTACGCACCTCCAGGCCGAGCGCCTTTAAATGCGCGGCGATTTTTTCGGCCGTGCGGAATTCGCGGTTGCTGAGTTCGGGATGTTCATGGAAGTCGCGGCGCCAGCCGATGACCTTGGGTTCGACGCCTGTGATCAGGCGGTCGACCTGGGGTTTGAGGGCAGATTGAGCGGCAAGAGGGGCGGCTGACAGGACGAGTAAGACGATCAAAAAGCGATGCATGGGCTTTTTAGGCGGCCAAGTTAGCGATTCAGACGGGTTTTGAAAGATAGGGAGGTTGCTATGATCTACTTTAAACTGACAAACTTTATTCTTTCGCATTATTTGATTCCACTTTGCCAAATCAAAGAATATGATGGCGATCTGAACAAAATACCAAAAAGATCAGGCAATCATTCCAGGTTGATATTGTTTTCAGTTCGGCGACTCCTATCCGTAAGGATACCACTCATCAGTGCAGATAATGGGTGTTTTTATTCAAAAAAATACAAATCAAAACCGTATACCTTTGTATCAATTCCGGCATTCGAAGGATAAAATCTGTTGATAACCTGCCGCGATTCATTGCCAGTTGAGCCGAAGCGGATAAGTCCTTGATAATAAACCAAATAAAAGATAGATATGGAATTAAAATGGAATGCTCTCCTTCCCCGAAGCACCCGATTCCAGAGCACCCTGCTCGGATTATTGTTCACTTTGGAGGTCCTGCTCCATCCGGCGTGCAACCCTCCGGCGACTGTCGATCTTGCAGCTTCGGATCTGGATGTAAAGATTACCGTAATCGATACCGATAAGAACCCTTCCGACCATAAAGTGCCAATCGTGATGCAATTTTTCACCAATGGCAAATTCGTTCAACTGGCCAGTAATGCAACGGTAACCTGCAATGGGGTTGCGTTGTCCTGGAACGGGCTCGGCTACGCGCAACGCGTCCCGATAGTAGCCACAGGAGGCGCATACAGCTGCCGGCACCAGCGCAATAACGTGACGGCAACCGCTAACGCTACCGTACCAGCCCGGCCGGTCATCACCTCGCCAACGCCAGGCGCAACTGTTACCCGGAGCAACAGCCTCACCATTGCCTATCAACCAGACGGCGGCACCGGCGTTCGGGGTGGTGCGGGCGACGGTTCTACGGGTTTAAGCGGAAATGTTCAGGCAGATAATGGTTCCTTCACAGGGTTTGACGTCAGCACCCTGAAAGCAGGCCCGGGCACGGTTAGCATTACCCGTGAATTCACATTCACCCCGCCCAGTGGCGGTTTCAAGTCTGTTGAGGTTAAATACAGCGCTGGTTCGGATGTCAATGTGACCTGGAATTGAGGGCACTGAATCCAGAGGGGATATCCGTTTGGGAATGATCCGAATGTGATTAAATCCGTCGTTTGTTATTTCCGGCTAATTGTTCACTGAAACCGACCGGTCCGCAGCCGGTTTCGGGGTTTTGGTATTTTGGCTGTAACCGGCTACTAAATTTGCAGGCAGAAATTACGGAATACACGCAGCGCTGAGGCAAATTCCTACCTTTGCGCCCGTTATGCTGACCCTCAGTAATATATTTGTGAAATACGGCGACCGGACGCTGCTCGACCACGTCAACCTCGTTGTCAAACCCGGCGAACGCATCGGTCTGGTAGGCCGTAACGGCGCAGGAAAATCGACCCTGCTGAAAATCATCGCCGACGAGATGTCGCCGCATGAAGGCAACGTGGTGAAACCCGCCCATTTTACGATCGGTTATCTCCACCAGGACATGCTCCTCCCCAAGGGCAAAACGGTGATCGAGGAAACCCTGACCGCCTTTGCCGAAGTGCTGGCCTTGGAAAAGCAATTGCACCACATTCAGGAGGAACTTACCCACCGCGAAGACTACGAATCGGACGCCTACCACAAGTTGCTCGAAGATATGGGCGATATTACCGAGCACCTGCACCACCTGGGCCATCACACTACGCAGGCCGACGCCGAGCGGGTGCTCGACGGCCTCGGGTTCCAGCATTCCGATATGGCCCGGCTGACCGACGAGTTCTCCGGCGGCTGGCAGATGCGCATCGAGCTGGCCAAAATGCTCCTGCGCGAACCCGACCTGCTCCTCCTCGACGAGCCCACCAACCACCTCGATATCGAAAGCATTCTCTGGCTCGAAGACTGGCTCGGCCGTTACCCCGGCATGGCCATCATCATCAGTCACGACCGGCGTTTCCTCGACAATGTGACCAACCGCACGGTCGAGATCATGCTGGGCCGGCTGGAAGACTACAAAGCCCCTTACTCCAGGTATGTCGAACTCAGCGCCGACCGACGCGAAAAATTGCAGGCAGCCTTCGACAACCAGCAACGGGTGATCGCCGACCGCGAGCGCACCATCACGCGCTTTATGGCCAAAGCCACCAAGACCAAAATGGCGCAGAGTATGCAAAAGCAACTCGACAAGATGGAGCGCATCGAAATCGACGAGCAGGACACAGCCGTTATGAACCTGCGGTTTCCCGACGCGCCCCGTTCCGGCGAAGTAGTGGCCAAAGCGGAACACCTCATCAAACGGTACGGCAACCTGAAAGTGCTGGAAAATGTTGATTTTCAATTGCTGCGCGGCGAACGGGTAGCCTTTGTCGGCCAAAACGGCCAGGGCAAAACCACCCTTGCCAAGATACTGGTTGGGGCCGAAACGGCCACCGGCGGCAAAGCAACCCTGGGCTACAATGTTTCGATCGGGTATTACGCCCAGAACCAGGCCGAGACCCTCGACCCGAAAATTACCCTCCTCGAAACCATGGAAAAATACTGCCCCCCGGAAATGCGCACCAAACTACGCGCCATCCTGGGCGGCTTCCTGTTCAGCGGCGAAGACGTGGATAAGAAAGTATTCGCGCTGTCGGGCGGCGAACGCGCGCGCCTGGCGCTTGCCTGCATGCTCCTGCGCCCGTTCAACCTGCTGGTACTCGACGAGCCCACCAACCACCTCGATATGCTGTCGAAGGATGTGCTGAAACAAGCCCTGCTCGACTTCAACGGTACCCTGTTGGTGGTGAGCCACGACCGTGAGTTTCTGAGTGATCTGACCACCCGCACCATCGAATTCCGCGACCACCGCTTGCATGAATACCTGGGCGACGTCAATTATTTCCTCGAAAAACGCCGGCTCAACAACATGCGGCAGGTTGAAATGCGCACCCATACGGGCGGCGGCAACGCGGCGCCCGACGAGCGCGGAAAGGCCGGCATCGCTTTGTCGGCAGAAGACCGCAAACACTTACAACGCGCTGTGCAACGCGCCGAGCGCCGGATCAGTGAAATCGAGGCGGAGTTGAAGACGATCGAAGGAAAAATGGCCGAAACCGATTTTTACAACCGGCCGGAATCGCATGAGGTGCTCAAAAAATACAACGACCGGAAGGCTGAACTGGACAAGGTGTACGCCGAATGGGAAACGGCGGTGGAACAATTGACTTGAAAACAAAGCCCCCTCTCCTGCCCTATGGATCATTTACAAAACGAACTGAAAAAAGAGTTTCAACTCGAGCGGCTTATCCTGTTCAGCGACGCCGTTTTCGCCATAGCGATCACCTTGCTGGTCATTGAAATCAAAGTGCCCGAACTGCACGAAGAATTTACCGATGCAGCGCTCGCACAAGCCCTGGTTCACTTGATTCCCAAGTTCGTGGGCTTTTTCCTCAGTTTCATCATCATCGGGTTGTATTGGACCATCCACCACCGCCAGTTTGGGTTTGTGGTGAACTACGACCGCCGGTTGTTGTGGCTGAATCTCTTTTTTCTGATGGCCATCGTGCTCATGCCCTTCAGTTCGGGGCTTTACGGCGAATATTCCACCCCGCACAGCGTACACATGGTGATACCTTATGGAGTGTATTGCGCGAATATTTCCTTTGCCGGCATCATGCAGTTTTTTCTCTGGCGGCACATCACCAATCCGGCCAGGAAATTGACGGAAGGGTTATCCGATCACCACGCTGTATGGTTGGCAAAAGCGCGGTCCCTCGTGGTACCGGGTGTTTTTGCGCTGTCTTTCTTTGCCGTTCTGCTCCACCCCATCTGGGGCCGTTATGTGCCGATTTTGATTCCCTTTACCATGCGGATGTTAGGTCGGATGGTAAAGCGGAAAACGGCAGTACCGAAGTCAGATGGCGTTGGTTAAAGCCGCCATACTAACTCTCCATAACGCTAATTTGGCCAGCATGGAACAATCTCTCAGCATTTCCAGTCGCTTGTATGCCCTCGCTGGCGTATTGCTTTTTTTCGGATTGATCTGGCTCTATACGCAAGAATATCCGGTGTTCACCAATATGATCCACACGAAATGGATGGTCTGGGGTGCTGTGGTTTTTGGCGCGCTCTCCGGCATCGGTATTTTGCTTGCTCTTCGGCGCCGGTTGCAGCCTTGGGAACAGCATGTACCGGAGTGCTTCATCATCCTGATCTTCAGTATGATATTTACCCCGCTCTTTGCCAGCCTGCTCAACCGGGCAGGCGGCACAATGGCGTATACGCCCTATATTTATGTGGCCGAAACGCCCTTTCTTTCTTCAGAGTACGGATTTTTAAAAGGGGAAAAAATCAAACCTTCAGGTTATCAATTATTGGTCAAGGACGAGGACCATCTTATGCAGTTCAGGTATAAAAAACAGCGGTATTTTCCGCTTTCACAACCAGGCGACACGGTGCTGTTGCCAGTACGCAACGGGTTGCTTGGGTTTCGCATCGTGGAGATGAAGTGAGTGTCCAGACTGCGTTGAGCGTTATTTTTCCAGGATAAAAAACACTTCAGCGCCGGCCCTCGGCGCAATCGAATTATGGCAGTGTTCCATTATTTTGACCTGGAATAACGGCTGGAAAAGTTGCCGGTATTCGCTGGCATGCCCACCGAAAGGCGGCCCGCCGGGGAAATCCTTGTCAAACAGCACTCCCGCCAATTTACCGCCCGGTACGAGCAACCGGTGCATCTGCCGTGCGTAATCGGGGCGTAATGCCGGCTCCAGCGCACAGAAAAAGGTTTGCTCCAGGATCAGGTCAAAAGCAGCTGTCAACTGAAAAAAATCGGCGCACAACAGATCCAGGCTGGTTTCCCAATCCGGATGTGATTCGTTCAACCGACGCCGTACCCGTTCGACGGCAGTCGGGGCAATGTCGACCAGGGTAATTCTGGTAAATCCGTTTCTCAACAGGTGGAGTGCCTCATAGCCATTGCCACAACCGGGAATCAGCACGCGAAGGTTGCGGAGATCGGGTGGAATTTGGTCAGCGTAATCCGTAAGCGGCGGCGAGGCGGCGCCCAGGTCCCAACCGGTTTGACCGGTTTGCCAGCGGTTTTCCCAAAATGCAGCCTGATCTGTCATAGCCCCAGCAAGTGCCCCATTAATTCCTGTTTGGTGACCATGTAATCCCGGTTTTCAGCGTGGGGTTGCACGATCAGGGGTATGCGCGATGCCACCTGGATGGTAGAGCGGCGCAGGGCCTCCACTTTTGCCGGATTGTTGGTAATCAGATCGACAGTGGTGATACCGAGGTCTTGCAGGATAAAAATAGCGCATTCATACTGCCGGGCGTCCACATCGAAACCCAGGTGGGTGTTCGCCTCGGCCGTATTGAGGCCCAGGTCCTGCAAGTTGTATGCCTTGAGTTTGTTGATCAGCCCAATGCCGCGCCCCTCTTGCCGCAGGTAAACGACCACCCCACCCCGTTCGGCGGCTATACGCATGGAAGCGTCCAGCTGTTCCCCACAATCGCAACGACGGGAGCCAAACAGATCGCCGGTCATGCATTCCGAATGAATCCGCACAGGAACCGATGTTGCCGAATCAAAACCTTCTGCGACAAAGGCGATGTGCGGCATGCGTTCATCCGCAGTTTCCGCATAAACAATCATGGTAAAATTCCCCAAACGGGTAGGGATTCGGGCTTCAGCCTGGCGAATCATGGGCAGGATACTAAGTTGTATTTCGGCAAAAATAGACGAATTTTACCGAAGGCGCTCTTTTAACAGCCGAAGCCGCAAATCGGTTGTCAAAGAGCATGGGAATCTTACACGGCCGAAGCCGCAGGCCGGTTGTGCGCCCGTTGCTTTTGACCCTTGATTTGCCGGGCAAAATAGATTTGCAACGGCAACAACACCAGGGCGGGTCCGAACCATTGCAAGTACCAGGGCAAAAAATGTGCGGAATTGACCGTAAAGGCGGTAGTGGAAGCCGTAAATGCCCCGAGCATGGAACCGACGTGCAGCTGGTACCAATCCAATGGGTGTACAACGGCCGGACGACTGAAATACCGGTAGTTCAGCCGGGCTCCCGACAAACCCATCAGTCCGAATATGGCGAACAGGACCGGGAAAAAAGATGGACTCCCATTCGAGAAGTGCCAGATGGCCATGGCAACCATCCACACCCCAAATACACCCACAAGGGCGGTGTAAACGAAATCGAGCGGGCGAACGGTGCTGCCTTGCATAATTTGCATGGCGCGTACGCCCCGCATTACGCCGCCGAATACGATAGCCGCTACACCCAGTAAAAATTGGAAGAACGGTTGCCCGGGATATTTCAGGTAGCCGCCAATGGCGGTCAGGCAAACTATTGCCATAGCATAGAAAAATATTTTGCCTGCTCTCCGGTGCTTTTGGGTATCGTTAAAACGGTAAAAAATGGCCAGAGGGCCGGCAAGGAGGGTCGTTAAACCGGCGAGGATGTGAACGATCAGCGAAATTTTTCCTGCGATTTCCATGGCGGTTCTTTTTTGTGAGTGCAGGCACAAAAAAAGCCCTTGCCCAAAAGGTGGGCAACCAAATGGAATTGAACTACCGGATCTGGAGTGTGAAACGCCAAAAAACGGTCTTCGCCTGCATAGGCCCTTACCGCTATCGAACAAAGGGAACCTCCACCGTCACTGGCTGACTTCCGGCCGGCGACCATTTGAACTGTCCGACCAGGCGCTGGGCCTCGGCTTCGCAGCCGTAACCCAAGGCCCGCAACACGGTCAGGTTAGCTGGCTTTCCGTTGGCGTCAACGGTAAATTGCAGCCGCACATATCCGCTGATGTTGTGGTTTCGGGCAGCGTCCGACAGACGGGCGTTTTGCCGGAGGTACCGGTAAAAATTGTCCCAGCCTCCGGCCGGTTCGGCCGGTTGGGCTGCCGGGTCGGCCGCCGCTTTTTTTTGCTTGGGAGCGGCAGCCTCCTGTTGGGTGCGGGCCGTATCTCCAGTCGGCATTGGCGAGGCCGGAGGCGGAAAAACGGCGTTGCCGGCAGGCCCCATGTCGGGAGGTAGATTGGATGTGCTGATCTGCTGGTAATTGGCGGGTCCACCAACCACCGGGGCCGTATCGGCAGCGCTGGCTACCGAACCGGAGGCCTTTGAAGCGGCAGACGACCGGCTGCGGGCGGCCGGTTGCTCCTCGGCGGCCAGTTGATCGTCTGCTCTGCCGGTTTCAGCGTCAGAAACCGATGGCGCTTTGCCCGGCTTTTCCGTTGCAGTCGAGCCTTTGGGTTCGATCCAGCGCTCCTGCGGCGCTGCTTCAGGTACTGCCGCAACAATCCCTTGAGGTGTTTTGTCAGCGTCGGCCTGAGGTGTACGTTCGGTCTGGGCTATTGGCGGGCGCTCATTCCAGCCCAGAGGTCCCAGAAAATATATGGCCGCCACCAGAAGCAGGAGCGCTGCAGCTATGGCCGACCACATGGCCAGGGGAATGCGTTTGGCTTGCCGGCGCCTCAGCCGTTGGCGCAGCGCTTCCAACTGAATAGTGTGGTTGACTTCGGGTAAAGCAGTAATACCCTCCCAGGCTTCCCGCCGGAAGTCGTCGGTCTCCAACAGCGCGCGGAGTTGCTGTTCGTCGGAGCGGGTGAAGTCGCCCTGCAACCACTGTTCAAGCAATTGCAGGAAGCGGGCGTCATCCGGATGCACAGAAGGATTCTCCATTAAAAGCAGGGTTTGGGATTTAATGGGTACTGGTTATATAAAACAGTTATTCACGACTCAAAGATGCCGCGGACGCCGGCTTTCTCCAGGCAAATGCGCAAGTTGCGCCGGCCGTTTTGAATATACGACCGCACTTTGCCCACCTCTTCAGCCATCATCACGGCAATTTCCTTGTAAGATTTGTCTTCAAAATAAAACAACTCCACACTTTTGCGCTGTTGCTGGGGTAATTCACCCATGCACTTTTCAAGCGGTTTGCCTTTCTCTACCGGCAATTCCACTTCAAAGGTAGCTTCCACAGCATCGTAATACACCATGTTTTCCGGGGCGTGATAATCGGTTCGGTGCCGGTTGTTTTTACGCCATTCCATCAGGCAATAATTGCGCGCCAGCACATACAGCCACCCGCGGAATGATTCAATCTGGTGCTCCCGCGCTTTCCGCACCAGCTCCTCATAAATGCTCATCACCGCATCTTCCGATTTTAGCGGATCGCGGTATATTTTCAGGCAAACCCCATAAACCATAGGCATATACCGTTCGTACAAGGCGCTCAAATACGCCAAATCGCCGCTTTGTTGAAAATGAGACAACAGCGCTTCATCGGTAAGGTGTTCGAGAGCCTTGGTGCGAAAGAATGAAAACATGCAGGTGTACGGGAGTTCTTACGCGCCCAAAATTAGGGTGATGGATGCACATTACCGCCTGCTTGCATAAAATGACCGTTTCATTTGTTTTTTTCCGAAAAAGCTTGACTGGCAATAAAACATCGTTTTATCTTTGACCGACTGTTCAACCAAAAAATAAATGAGTCCCCGTACATCCAAGCAATTCGAGGAAATCCGGATGCGCAGCCGCGAAAAAATATTGGCCGCTGCGTTGGAATTGTTCTCGCGGGAAGGCTACCAAAACGTATCGGTCAGCCAGATCGCCACCCAGGCAGGCGTAGCCAAAGGCTTGTTGTACAATTATTTTTCCAGTAAGGAGGATATGCTAATGGCCATTATCGGTTGGTTAATGGCCGACATGTTTGAGTTCCTGACCGGCATCAACCAGGAGACCGACCCTGCGGTCAAACTGGAACGGCTGATCCGCGTGTCATTTCAATTATTTCGGGAAAAACGCGCCTTCTATACGACCGTCATGCCCCTGCTGACCCAACGGGTGGTATCGGAGAAAATGCACGCTACGCTGAGCGGCTTTTTGGGCGAATTTATCCAGGAATTGGCATCCACCCTCCAACAGGCCGGCGTTCCGGACGCCCGGATGGAAGCCTACCGCTTGGGCGCGCTGATCGACGGAGTCGCCTGGCATTATCTTTTTTTGTTTCCCGAGCAGTATCCCTTAGATGAAGTGGAGGCCTACCTGACCCGGCATGTGAGCAGTATTTTACCCAAAACATAACCGCCCCAACCAGCTTGGGGCCAAGATCAAAAACGCGATGATGCAAAATCCAATTACGTATTGTTTCTTGTTGTGCCTGTTGTGCGGCGGCGCTTCCTCAGCGATGGGACAAGATGCCCGCGAAATCGTTCGAAAAGCCGACGAAAAAGCCCGGGGAAACACCTCTGTGGCCCAAATGACCATCACCTCCGTGCGTCCGAAATGGACCCGAAGCATGACCCTGAAGGTCTGGACCAAAGGTACCCAATTTGCCCTCCTGCTGGTGCAATCGCCGGCTAAAGACAAAGGCGTGGCCTACCTTAAACGCGGGAAAGAAGTGTGGAACTGGCTCCCGGCCCTCGAACGCACTATCAAACTCCCGCCTTCGATGATGGGCGAATCGTGGATGGGCACCGATTTTACCAACGACGACCTGGTAAAAGAAGCCTCGGTGATCGACGATTACACCCACACTCTGATCGGTACGGAGCGCCAGGGTGACCGGGAATGTTATAAAATTCAGTTGATACCCAAGCCCGAAGCAGCCGTTATTTGGGGAAAAGTGCTGGTTTGGATCGACAAAAAAGATTTCATCCAACTGCGAACTGAATTTTATGACGAGTCGGGCAAACTGGTCAACACCCTGGTGGCTTCCGAGGTAAAAATGCTCGGCGGCCGCCTGTTGCCATCCAGGCTGGAGATGATACCCGCCGGCAAAAAAGGCCAGCAAACGACGATCACCTATGAATCCCTCCAATTCGATCAGGCGCTGTCCGACGCCTTTTTTACCACCAGTAACCTGACCAAAGTGAAATAATCATGCTGCTCAAACTTGCCTGGCGCAACATCTGGCGCAACCGAAACCGTTCGCTCATTACCATGAGCGCTATCGCCAGTGCGGTCTTACTGGCTATCGTCACGGTTTCCCTTCAAAAAGGAGTCTGGAATAACCTCGTTAAAAACCTGGTCAGCCTGTATACCGGCTATGTGCAGGTGCATGCCAAAGGATATTGGGCGGAACAAACGCTTGATAATTCGTTTGAAACCAGCGACTCGCTCGAATGGCTCGTGCGTCAAACGCCCGGCGTGATTCACTTGTCGCCAAGGCTGGAGACCTTCGCGTTGGCTTCTTCCGGCGACAAAACGCGCGGCTGTTTGGTGGTAGGGATCGACCCGGCTGCCGAAGACACCCTCACTCAATTGACGCCCAAAATCCAATCTGGAGAAATGTTGCATGCCGGCAGCGAAACCGCCCTGCTGGCCGAGGGGCTGGCATCGAAACTCAATTTGGGCATTCGCGATACGGCGGTGCTTCTCACCCAGGGCTATTATGGCAATACTGCAGCCATGAAAGTAGTGATCAGCGGATTGTTGCGGTTCGGTGCCCCGGAACTCAACGACCGGGTGGCCTATGTGTCGCTCCCGGTGGCGCAACAATGGCTCGATGCGCCCGGCAGGGCTACGTCTATCGTGCTGGGCCTGCAAAATGCACAGCAACTCAAACCGGTAGCGACTTCCCTGCGCAAGCGGCTGCCCTCAGAGTATGAAGCGTTGACCTGGGAAGATATGATGCCCGAGATCACCCAGCACATCGAAGCCGATTCGGCGGGCATGTATATCATGTTGGGTGTCTTATACCTGTTGATCTCGTTCGGCATATTTTCTACATTGCTGATGATGTTGGCCGAACGCCAGCGGGAATTCGGCATGCTCCTGGCACTCGGCATGCGCCCAGCCTCGATCGCGCGCGTTTTGCTCACAGAAACCATCTTCCTGACGCTTTGCGGTTGCCTGGCTGGCATCCTGATCAGTTGGCCGGTTGTATGGTACCTGAAGGAGCACCCCATCGAGTTTACCGGAGAATTGGCGAAAGTGTACGAAAATTTCGGCTTTCAGGCCATTTTCCCAGCCATTTTGAAAACCCGGATCTTCATCGAACAAACCCTTATCGTGCTTGGTGTGGGCATCGTTCTGGCCATCTATCCGGTGTGGCGGGTGCTGCATATCAAGCCGGTGCAGGCCATGCGGCAATAACTTGTATAGGTATTCCAGAGAGGCCCGGGGTAGACTTCAAAATCCAAACTTCAAACTTTCAAACATTTCAGTATGCTCTTTTTGATTGCATGGCGAAACCTCTGGCGCAACCGGACCCGCAGCCTGATTATTGCGGCCTCGGTGGCTTTGGGGATGTGGGCCGGATCTTTCATCACTGCGATTTATTATGGTATGGGAGACAGCCGCCTGCGTATCGCCATTGACCACGAGGTTTCGCACATTCAAATACACCATCAGCGGTTTTCCGACGACCAGGAAGCAAAGTTGAATATGCCGGAAGACAGCCTTCGCCAGATTCTCCAACATGTCCCCGAGATCAAATCTTTTAGCCTGCGCAGCGTGGCGCCCGGCATGTTGGCCACCACATCTGGCAGCCAGGGCATCCAGGTAAACGGCGTTGAGCCGGCTGACGAAGAAGCCACCCGGGGTATGGCGGGATCGGTGCGCGAAGGCCAATACCTCGACAGTGCGAGCCGCAACATAGTATTGATCAGCACCAAATTAGCTGGCAAACTGAAACTGGAATTGGGCAACAAGATCGTCCTGACACTCCTCGACACCGCCGGCTCGATCACCGCCGGGGCATTCCGGATCGGTGGTTTGTACCAAACCGAAAATGCTCCCCTCGACGAGCGAAACGTGTTTGTCCGAAAAACTGATCTCGACCGGCTGATCGGCACGGCCGGACGCGTGCACGAGGCGGCCATCCTGCTGCGCCGCGATGAGGACCTGGATTCGACTTATACTGATCTGAGCCGGCGTTTTCCGCAGTATAAGGTGCAACGCTGGGAGGCCATTTCGCCCGAAACAGCGTTGGTTATTTCGTCGCTTGACACCTATTCTCTGGTGTTTATTATTATCATATTGTTGGCCTTGTCGTTCGGGATCATCAATACCATGCTCATGGCCGTGTTGGAGCGTACCCGCGAGATCGGTGTATTGATGGCTATCGGCATGAATAAATTCCGGATTTTCGGCATGGTTGTTCTCGAAACTATTCTGCTGGCCGTCATCGGCGCTCCGATCGGCCTGGCAGTGGCTTGGGTGAATATCGCCTGGTTGCATCATACCGGCATGGATCTGGGTCCAATGATGGGAGAAACGCTGCGCGACTTTGGGTACGCGGCTGTGATCTATCCGGTGCTGCCTTGGGGCAATGTGGCGCAAATGATTCAATTGGTTATAGCCACTGCTACACTGGCAGCCATTTTCCCCGCCATTAAAGCCTTGCGGTTACGCCCGGTTGAAGCGATCCGCACCTTGTAGAATCGACAATACTTATTGATTATTCATTGAAAAAATCAGCTCTATGGATACTGTAATAGATGCGCACAACATATCAAAAGTCTATAATCCGGAAACTATACCGGTATATGCGGTCAACAACGTGCACCTGCACCTCAATCGTGGTGAATTCACAGCGCTCGTGGGCCCTTCCGGGTCAGGTAAAACCACGTTGCTGAACATCATCGGCGGGCTGGACGCGCCCACCGAAGGGAACGTGGCCATCAACGGATCGGACATCACCCGCATGCCGCCCAATCAGTTGATCGATTTCCGCCTCCACAACATCGGCTTTGTGTTTCAAGCCTTCAACCTGGTGCCCGTGCTGACTGCCGGTGAAAATGTGGAATTTATCATGTTGCTGCAAAAACGCCCCAAGGCCGAACGCGAACGCCGGGTGCTGGAGTTGCTCGCCGCGGTGGGTTTGGACGATAAATTAAAAAGCCGGCCGGCTCAACTCTCCGGCGGGCAGCAACAACGCGTGGCGGTAGCGCGTGCGCTCGCCTCCAAACCGCAATTCATCCTGGCCGACGAACCCACGGCCAACCTCGATACGCATTCGGCGGCCACTCTTCTGGATATTATGGAAAGGCTCAACCGCGAGGAAAACATCACTTTCCTGTTTTCCACGCATGATCAGCGCGTCATTGACCGCGCTCGCCGTGTCATTACACTTGTCGACGGGCGAATTGCCAGCGATACCGCCCCCGTGCCGTTGCCGGAAAAAGAATAACGATTGCCGGCAGCAGCACGGGACCCCCTATCAGGCGTTTTAAGATACTACTTTGCTGGCAAAAAAATCTTTTACCCACGCCACCAGTTGATTGAACGTCATGGAGTCGGCTGTTTCAAAGCCCACGAGCTGCGGGCGAAAATGTTTGATCAATTCGATCGCATTGCGGAGCCCTTGCTTTGCCTCTGCGGGTCCGAAGATCATGAATTCGTGCGTCTCCGGATCGATGGCCTGAATAACGCGGTCGAAATATGCCTTTTCTTCCTGGTGTCTGCGCTCCTGAAAGGCGCGCTCACTCACTCCGCCTTGCGGCCCCCACGGCGTCTTGCTCCTCGATCCACCTTTTGGCACCCCCCATTCAATCCCGGATTCGATATGTTGAACGTCAGGTTCGCCGCCTTTTTCGGCATCGAGCGTGAATAAATAGGCCTCTTTATAATCCAGCCAAATTCCGGTTTGCTTTTTATAGTTCGTCATAATTCTTAGCATTAGTTTTTACAAAAATGAACGCAAAATCGGCCGCAAACCTTAACTGCTGTCAACCACTGGATTGATTTCAGTCATACGCTGCAGAATCTTGCCGCAGCCGGTTTTGTCGCATGCCCTCCTCCTATGACAACACTGCGAAAACTTGGGTTGTTCACCTGTTTCTACGTTCTCTTGGCCGCTCTTTTGCCGGCGCAATCATCGAAAATATCCCCCTGGACGTTGAAAGGATATGTCAAAAACCTTCAGCAATGGGCCTTCAGCGGCGACCCGAACACGCTCCTGAGCGGCGGATTTTTTCACAACCGCCTGATGCTCCAATATGCGCCGGATTCTTCGGCCTGGCGTTTCGACGCCGAACTCCGAAACCGCCTGTTTTACGGCGAATGGGTGCGTGTGCAACCCGGCCTGGCCGACGGCCTCGACCAGGACAACGGCCTGGTGGACCTCTCCTTTGTGCCCATCAAACGCCCCGCATTGGCTGGAAGCGTATTAGCCGACCGGCTTTGGGCGCAATGGAACCGCAACCGCTGGACGTTGCGCCTGGGCCGGCAACGCATCCACTGGGGCATGGCTATCACCTGGAACCCAAACGACTGGTTCAATGCCTGGAATTTTCTGGATTTTGATTACGAGGAGCGGCCCGGCACCGATGCGCTCCGGGTGCAATACCAAAGCGGTGAGTTTTCGCAATTTGACCTGGCTGTCAGCCCGGCAAAAAATGCCCGCAACGTCGTCAGCGCTTTTCGGTACGGCAGTCACAACGGCCGGTTCGACTGGCAGGCCCTGGCCGGCGTATACCGCAACCGCCTGGCGGCCGGGTTGGGGCTTGCCGGCGATATGGGGCAGGCCGGGCTGAAAGCCGAAGTTTCCGTTTTTCAACCCATCGATTCCACGGCGGGAGTGACCAGCGTGAGTGCCACAGCCGAAGTAAACATGCTGTTCGGCGGCTCCTGGTTCTGCAACGGGGCGTTGCTGGTCAATTCAAACGGCTTAGGCGGCAATACCGATTTGTTTCGGTTGACCCAAACCAACTTGTCGGCCGATAACCTGATGCCCGGGAAAATATCGGTACTCACTTCCGTCTCGCATCCGTTTACTCCTTTGCTGCAGGCTTCGTTGAGCGCGATTTATTCGCCCAACGGCCAATTGATCATCTTGGTGCCTTCTGCCGCCTGGTCAGTGGCGGAAAACTGGGACCTGGACCTGACGGCACAGTTGTTTTGGTTGGAAAATACGGCCGGTCATATCGACAACCCCGCGAATGCCATTTACCTGCGGACACGTTGGAGCTTCTGAGCCAACGGGCAAAAATTGGACGGTCCGCTATCGACTGTCGGCGAATATTCGGGTATTCTGGTACACATCACAGCCTCCGGGCTATGCCACAATATTCACAATGCGGCCAGGCACTACGATACATTTTTTGATCGCACCGCCATTCAGGTTCCGCTGTACAAAGTCTTGTTGTAGAACCAGCGCTTCAATTTCCGCCGGCGTGGCAGTAGCCGCCACCTCCACATTGCCCCGGAGTTTGCCGTTGATCTGCACCGGGTAGGTGATCATGTCCGATTTCAGGTATTCCGTATTGAGCGCTGGCCAAGTGGCGTCGCACACCGAAGTGGAATACCCCAGGCGGTGCCAAAGTTCCTCGGCGACGTGCGGAGCAAAGGGCGCCAGCAATACCACGGCCGGTTCCAACACGGCGCGTTTGTTGCACCTGAGCGTACGCAATTCATTGGTCAGGATCATGAAATGGCTCACGCAGGTATTCATGGAAAACCGTTCGATATCATCCGTCACCTTTTTGATGCAGGTGTGCAACACGCGGAGTTCGTCGCCGTTCGGGGCCTGCTCATTTGGCAGCCAGGCGCCGGAATCGCCGACAAAAAGACTCCAAAAACGGCGCAAAAAACCGTACACGCCGGTAATACCCTTGGTATCCCAGGGTTTGCTCATCTCTACCGGCCCCAGAAACATTTCATACATCCGGAAACAATCGGCGCCGTACTGCTCCACCATGTCATCGGGATTCACTACGTTAAATTTTGACTTGGACATCTTCTCCACCTCGAAACTACAAGTGAAGCTTCCGGCAGAATCGACCTTGAAGTTGGCCAGTTGAAACATGGGAATCTTTCGGGCCTTTTCCAGATCGAGCACGTCGTCTTCCACCAGGTTCACATCCACGTGCAACTTGGTAAAACAATCCGGCGAATATTTTGGGGTAAGGTTGTGCGAAACGAATAACTGCTCGGAGCGCGGGCTCGCTTCACTCATGATAAACCGTTCGCGGCTTTCCAGTGCCTGCCGAACTTTGATCGCCGTCACTTCGGGTTGATTGACGGTGTCGGCCAGTTCTTCGTTGAACAAGATCAACAGCCGCTTGCCATCGGATTCCGCGCTTTTGCGGATGGCCTCGATCTTGTCGGTCTGCTTCCAGGAGGTCACTTCAATCACCAAATCGTTGGTTTCAAAGGCGAAATCGTAGGTGTAGGATTCTTCCAGATTCGAAGCCGGGATGGCCATAGGGCCGAATTCGGAAAAGTTGGGCTGTAGCACTTTGATCCACAGGTATTCTTCAAAAAACCGCTCCTTCGCCCGGTACACGAAGCTGGACCGGCCCTGGATCATGCCCTGGTTGGTCAATTTTTTGGCGTACTCGCGCTCGGGCACAAGGCCCAGATCGTACAGAAAGTGATTCCAGAACCGGCTATACAACAGGTGCCCCACCGCATGTTCGGAGCCGCCGATATACCAGTCAACGGCCTTCCAGTACTGCACGGCCTCCTTGCTGCAGAAGGCTCCTCCGTTGTGGGGGTCCATGTAGCGGTAAAAATACCAGGACGAGCCGGCCCAGCCAGGCATAGTACTCAGTTCGTACTCATAACCGACAGACTCCTGCCCCGCCCCTTCGGCAGTTGGTGGATAGTATTTCCAGCCCTCGGCACGGGCCAAAGGCGGCTCGCCGGTTTCGGTGGGCAGGTATTTGTCGATCGATGGCAACAGCAAGGGCAGGTCGCGCTGTTCGATCAGATAGGGCACCTCGTCCTTCCAGTACACCGGCACCGGTTCGCCCCAGTAGCGCTGGCGGCTGAACACGGCATTGCGCAGTTTGTACTGAATTTTGCCCTTCCCCAAACCACGGGCCTCCAACCAATTGATCAGCGCCGGAACGCCCTCGTCATAGGTCATACCATTGATCATACCGGAATTGATATACCTGCCTTCTTTGGTCGGATCGGCGGCTTCCTCCAGATTTTGTTGCGCGTCGAGGATCGGTACGATGGGCAGGTGGAAATGCGTGGCAAAATTCCAGTCGCGCTGATCGCCGCTGGGCACAGCCATAACGGCGCCGGTGCCGTAATTGGCCAGCACATAATCGGCGATATAGATCGGAATTTTGGCGCCATTAAAGGGGTTGAGGGCAAAGGCGCCGGTATTGGCGCCGGTTACTTTTTTGGCTTCGGCCATCCGTTCGATTTCCGAACGGGAGCCGGCCCATTTTACATAGGCATCCACTTCAGAACGCTGCGCGCTCGTGGTCAGCCGGGACACCAATTCATGTTCAGGCGCCAGCACCATAAACGTTGCGCCGAAGATGGTGTCCACCCGGGTGGTAAAAACCTCGATGCGCACATCATCATGGCCGTCTACGGCAAATTTGACCGAGGCGCCCTGTGAGCGGCCGATCCAGTTGCGCTGTTGTTCCTTTATCGAGTCCGACCATTCGATTTCGTCCAAACCCGCCAGCAGGCGATCGGCGTATGCCGTAATCCGCATGCTCCATTGTTTCATCAATTTGCGCTCGACGGGGTATCCCCCGCGCTCGCTGACACCGTCTTTCACCTCGTCGTTCGACAATACCGTGCCAAGCGCCGCACACCAGTTGACAAAAGATTCTTCGGGAAAAGTGAGGCGGTAGTGCAACAAAAAAAGTTGCTGTTCTTTTTCCGGCATGGCCTTCCACTCTGCCGCAGTAATAACGGGTGTATCGTCGTCGCAAACCGCCCGAACGGCTTTGTTCCCGTTTTGGGCAAATCGGTCCACCAATTCCTGCACCGGCAGGGCTTTATCGGCTTCGAGGTCGTAATAGTGGTTGAACAATTGCATGAAGATCCACTGCGTCCACTTATAATACGCCGGATCGCTGGTGCGCACCTCGCGGTCCCAATCGAAGGAAAATCCAATATTGTCCAGCTGCTCCCGGTAACGGCTGATATTTTGTTCGGTTGAAACCGCCGGGTGGATGCCGGTTTGAATCGCGTATTGCTCCGCGGGCAAACCGAACGAATCATAGCCCATAGGGTTGAGCACATTGAACCCTTTCAGCCGCTTGTAACGCGCTACGATATCGCTGGCGATATATCCAAGCGGATGCCCGACATGCAACCCCGCTCCGGAAGGATACGGAAACATATTCAGCATATAGAATTTTGGCCTGGATGTGTCGTTACTCACCTGGTAAGTACGCTGGGCTTTCCACCAGGCTTGCCATTTCGGTTCAATGTCGCGCGGAGCGTATTCCATAAAATACAGTAGACCCTGGGCTGTTGTGTGCTGTTGGTGGAGGGTTTTTTATTCGTTCACCAAGCTACGCGCACACGCAATTAAATGTTTTGTGAAGCGGCAAAATTAGCGATTTTAAAAGAATAATATTTCAACATGCGAAACCGTGCACCGGAAAAAAAAGTTTCGGCGCGTTTGTACGTTATTGGGGCTTACCGGTTGTGGCCCGATCATTGCCCGCTCCAATTCTTCATCATAATAATTTCAGTACCCGTATGTGGAAAATCCCTGCCTTCTGTACGATTCTGCTCTTTCCCTTCCACCTTTATGCCCAGGAAACGATCACCCGCGATACCGTCCCTTTTGACTTTTGGGGATCCACCAACTGGTCCTTCGACCAGACGATTGAACAAATCCGCGACCCGCTGGACAATGCCCTGATCGCCGTGCGGAAATATTATACCAACAGCCAGGTGGCCGAAGAGTACCTGCGCGTCACCGATACCGCCTGGCTCTACCAACAATACGACAGCCTTGATCCAACTCGTATGCTGACCAGAGGGCTGTATACCGCCGACCCGGAATTCGAGGTTTTGGACACCCTGATCCGGTTCGATCCCGAGACCTACGAGGAAGACATCCACCTGCGCTATTCACGGTATTCCTTCAAAACCGGCCCCTGGCTTGAATGGGATCGCAACGGATACATCTGGACCGGCACCTATGAGGATGGCAACCGGGAAGGCCTTTGGCAAAAACGCGATGCCTACGATTTTACCGAACTGCGGGGTGTCGTGTACGATGGCGGCGAAGTGGTAGGTGATTCGATCTTGAACTGGGCGCTGGCCACCGACCAAAGTATCATTGCCGGACTGTTGTGCGAAGGCGTGGTGCCGGGTCACAGGGGGGGTATTGTTGCCGAGAACACGCCAGGGGGGCTTTGGCGGCTGTGCTCGATCAACCCCGACCCATTTGGCAAAAGCCAGATCTGGCGTTTCACCCATATGGATTTCCTGCCAGGCCAATGCACGAATGAGAGCTGGGGCAGTTATTTGTTCGAGGAAGACAAAACCCTGTTGTTTTCCGTCCAAACGGAAAACGGCAGCATACGCGACGAAGGACGTTGGGAATTGCTCGACGGAAACAAGATCCTGTTGTCGCTGCAAAAACGCGGCGACCACCGGTTCCAGATGAAATACCTGGCCGATGGCGATCTGATCCTGATGGAGCTGCCTTATTGAATACGGTTACCGGGCTGCGAAGCGGCGGAGGTGTTGGCTGGTTTGAAAACAGGCGAAGGTGTTTCTATCAGGTGAACTAACTATATTTGAGGGGAACAAACCTTCGTTGCCTATGAAACATTTCTCCCTGTTATCCGCATCGCTTGCAGTTGCCTTATTGTTGGCAAACTGTGCTGCCTCCAGGCATCTCCGTATGGCGGAAAAAAACGCCGAAACCGTGCGCATTTGGTTTGAGGAAGGCTGGAACCACAACCGCAATGAAGAACTGCTGGACCGGGTATTTGCGCCCGATTGGTCGGACGGCAACCCGCTGCGTTCCAACCAAACGGAAGGCATTGAAGGCATGCGGCAATTCGTCCGGTTTTACCAGCAAGCCTTTGCCGATGCCCATTTTACCATTACCCACTTGTTTGCCACCGACAAACAAGTAGCGATCCGGTACGAGGTGTCGGCCGTACACGTGGGCGACGCGTTCGGCGTGCCGAAAACCGGTAAACATTTCACCTCCTCGGGCATCGTCATTTACGATATGGAAAACGGCAAAATCCGCCGGACCTGGCAGGAGCTTGACCTGATGGGTATTATCAAGCAGCTGAAGCCGGACGAAAATTGACCGACACGTCAAGTGTTGTATCGCCGGAAGAATGCCCCTTTGATGGCCTCATTGGCGCCCGCATACACCGCGGTAATACCGGCCAGCAACACCAGCATCGGCCAGGGCAATACCTCGAAATCGAACAATTTCGCTGTCCACGGAAAGTAAGGCAATGCCAGTGTAGCGGCAGCCACCAACACCGTGCTGATCCATAGCCAGCGCCCCGGACGGCTGCGAAATAATGGGCGGCGGGTGCGCACCACCAGCAAAATGACCAGTTCGGTGAGCAGCGATTCGATAAACCAGGCCGTCCGGAAAGCGGCCTCGTCCACCTTCAGCCACCACAACAATGCAGCAAACGTGAGGTAGTCGAATACCGAACTGATCAAACCGAACACCAGCATGAAATTGCGGATGAACCGCACATCCCAACGGCGGGGCTGCTCTACGAACTCGGGGTCGATCGCATCGTTCGCTAAGGTCATGGCCGGAAAATCGGACAAAAAATTGTTCAGCAGGATCTGCTTGGGCAGCAGCGGCAAAAATGGCACCATCAACGACAGGCCAGCCATACTCAGCATGTTGCCAAAGTTGGCGCTCGTCGTGGTGAACACATACTTCAGAGTATTGGCAAAGGTGATCCGTCCTTGCAAAATGCCTTGCCGCAATACGTCGAGATTTTTCTCCAGCAACACAAAATCGGCCGTCTCCTTGGCCACATCTACGGCATTATCTACCGAAATCCCCACATCGGCGGCATGCAGGGCGGGCGCGTCGTTGATTCCATCGCCCAGATAACCCACCACGTGACCGGCTTTTTGCAAAGCCGTTATGATCCGCTCCTTTTGGTTGGGGTCAACTTCAGCAAAAATGGTCGTCCGGTCGGTCACGTGCACTAAAGCCTCGCCGTCCAGTTGGCTCAGTTCCTCGCCTGTGATAACTTGTCCGGTCTCCAGCCCCACAGCGTGCGCGACGTGCAGGGCTACCTGACGGTTGTCGCCGGTGATGATCTTCAAACCAACGCCCAGTTTTTTTAAATCGTCAACGGTATTGATCACACCTTCTTTGGGTGGATCAAAAAACAGCAAAAAGCCCGCGAAGGCCAGCTCTTTTTCGTCTTCCGTCGTGTAAACGTCGCGTGGGGCAATATCACGTACAGCCAGGCCCAATACACGAAATCCGCGTTTACTGAACCCGGAAAAGATGGCATCGAGCGCCTTCCTGCGGGTCGTGTCGAGCGGCCCGAAACTGCCATCCGGTTCGAGGATGGTAGTGCAGACGGCCAGCACATTGGCAAAAGCCCCTTTGGTAATCAGCCGGCAACTGCCGGCAGGCCGGCGGGTATCCCGGACAGCGATGCTCAGCCGTTTGCGGATAAAATCGTAGGGTATTTCCTCTGTTTTTTCATATGGGCTAATATCCGGCTGGGCATGTCCGAGAATGGCTTCGTCGAGCGGATTGGGCAAGCCCGTTTGAAACCGGGCATTGAGGAAGGCGGCGAGGAACACCCGATCGGAGGCCTGGCCCTGTGCATCGAGCGCGCCATCTAATTGAACGACGCCTTGGGTGAGGGTTCCGGTTTTATCGGTGCACAGTACATCCATGCTCCCAAAATTTTCCAAAGCTGCCAGTCGCCGCACGATCACGCCGCGTTGGGCCATGTGTTGGGCGCCCTTGGAAAGCGTAAGACTGATGATGGCTGGCAGCAATTCGGGGGCGATGCCGACGGCCAGGGCCACGGCAAACAGCAGGGAATCAATGGGCGGCTTGTCCAGTATGACGTTTACAGCAAATACTACCAGCACCAGGATGGTCATGACCTGCGTAAGCAGTGCGCCAAACCGGCGAATGCCACGTTCGAATGCCGTTTCCGGCGGACGCAGGTTCAGTCGGCCGGCTATCCTGCCGTATTCGGTGTTTTTGCCCGTGCCAACCACCAGGACCCTGGCCGATCCGCTCCGTACGTTCGTTCCGAGATACACGCAGTTGGTGCGCTGGGGCAGGGTTTCCGATGCGGATGGCGGCCCTGGTTTTTTCTCCACCGGAAACGTCTCTCCCGTCAGGACGGCTTCGTTGACAAAAAAATCGTCAGCCTCCAGCAATACGCCGTCGGCGGGTATAAGGCTGCCGGCGGCGAGTTGTACTACATCGCCGGGTACAATCTCTTCGACGGGTACGGCAAGCGGCTGCCCGTCGCGCAGGACCGTGGTTTTCAGCGATATCCGGCTCCTCAAGCGCTCCACGGCATTCCCCGCGCTATATTCCTGCCAGAACCCCAGCAAGGCGCTCGCCAACACAATGACCAGTACGATAGTGGCGTCCACCCAAGCACCGGTGAGCAGGGAAATGAAAGCGGCAAAAACCAGGATCAGGACGAGCGGGCTTTTGAATTGCTGTAAAAACAATTGGATGGGCCGGGTGAGCTTGGCGTCGTTCAAGCGGTTGGGGCCGACTTGCGTGAGGCGCTGCCTGGCCTCCATTTGAGTGAGCCCCCTGGCTGTGCTGCCGAGTGTGGCAAACAGTTCTTCCGGGTTGCGGCGCCAGTAGGGTATTTCAGGATCGGTTGTATGCGCTTGTGCTGTCATGTGCATCGGCCCGGATCTTTAGGCCCGTTCCGATGCTGCCAAGGTAAGACTTGCCGGCCAACCCCCGGTGTGGAAAGACTGGAAAAAACCGTCAACTTTGCACAGTTATAAATTAGGGGAAACAGGCGTATTTTCACAACCGCCCCGGCGTTTCGGCGTTTTTTATGACCGATGGTTTTTTGCCTTTCAACTGAGATTCATTTTTCAACCAAACCTAAACCCAGTTACGCATGATCCGTTCTCTGATTAAACTCGGCCTTTTGGTGCTGGCGGCCGTCCTGGTGTACAACTATTTTTTTGGAACCAACGAGGAACAAGCGCAATCCCGGGAAGTATTCAAAAAGACCGGCGACGCAGTTGGCGCTGCCTGGAACCTTCTTCGGTCGGAAAAACAAAAATTCGACACCGGAAAATACGACAAGGTGCTCGATCAACTCGGAAACGCCTACAAAGCCGTACGCGAACGCGCCCAGTATGTGGACGAGAAGGTGATCAAGCGGCTCGACGACCTGGAGCGCCGCAAAGCATCCCTGGAGCAACAACTAGATTCGATCCAATCGGACGATCAATCCCTGCGTGACATCCCCCCTACCCCGTCGACTAAAAAGGGGATCAAACCCGGTTCCTCCACTGAAGCGGCCCAAAATGCGAAAGCGGCGGATCAGCAGCGCCGAAAAGAAACACTGCAGCGCGAACTGGACAGCCTCATTCACGACACCGACGCCCTGCTGAAACAAGCGCAGGAGAAATAAATATTGGTCGGGACGTCAGCCACCCGTCATTTTTCCGGTTGGCGCCGGGCTAAAAATCCAAGTTCGTGCGGACAACTTGCGACTTACGCCCAAAATCCCGCATCTTCGCGCGATTTTTTCAATCCGGTTTCGCTTCATGTTTCAATTTCTTGAGCAACTTTTCGGTACCGACGTGGAAAGCGCGGCGGTGATCGTCTTCAACCTGATCATCATAGAAAGCCTGTTGTCGGTAGACAATGCCGCGGTACTGGCCACCATGGTGATGGACCTGCCGGCGCACCTGCGCTCGCGGGCGCTGCGCTACGGCATTATCGGCGCGTATGTGTTTCGAGGGCTTTGCTTGTTATTTGCCGCGCATTTGATCCAGGTCTGGTGGCTAAAACCGCTCGGCGGTTTGTATTTGCTTTACCTGGCCTACGATTTTATCCAGAGTAAATCCACACCGCAAACCGAAGATGATACGCTGAATAAACAGGAAAAATGGTTTTACCGCATCACGTTGGGATGGATGGGACCGTTTTGGGCAACAGTGGTGGCCGTTGAAGTGATGGACCTTGCCTTTTCGATGGATAATGTGTTTGCGGCGGTGGCGTTCACCGATAATATTTACCTGATCTGCACAGGGGTATTCATCGGCATTCTGGCCATGCGATTTGTAGCGCAGTGGTTCGTGCGCTTGCTGGAACGCTATCCTTACCTGGAATACAGCGCGTTTATTGTCATCGGTATTCTGGGGTTGAAACTCTTTCTGGCATTGCCTTGTCATTTTTGCCGCGACGAAGATTGGGCCAAACATATCGAAGGCGAAGAAGCCGACCTGATTGTATCGATCATCACGGCCGGATTCTTTTTTGTGCCCATGCTCAGTTCCCGGCTGTTCAACTGGCCTCCACGGCGGATGAAATAAAGCGGAGAGCAGGAAAAATTGGCGTTATTTGGCCCTGGAAAATCCTGATTATGGTTCATTTTACCCGAACAATATTGTCGAATGGCTTGCGGGTGCTGGTGCACGAAGACCATAGTACCCCGCTGGCTGCGGTGAACATATTATACTATGTGGGCTCACGCGATGAACAACCCGACAAAACGGGCTTTGCGCACCTGTTTGAGCATCTGATGTTTGCCGGCAGCCGTAATGCGCCGGATTTTGACGAGCCCATGCAACGCGCGGGCGGTGAAAACAATGCTTACACCACCAACGATTATACCACGTTCTACGAAATCTTGCCCAGTGAAAACCTGGAAACGGCGCTGTGGTTGGAAAGCGACCGCATGCTCGCCCTCAATATCACCAAAAAAGCCCTCAATGTCCAGCGCCGGGTGGTGGTGGAAGAATTTAAAGAAACGTGCCTGAACGAACCCTATGGCGACGCCTGGCACCACTTGTCAGCCCTTATGTTTCACCGGCATCCGTACCGCTGGCCGGTGATCGGGCTGTCGCCGGAGCACGTGGAAAATGCCACGATAGAGGATGTACGCGCCTTTTACCAACAATGGTACACGCCCAATAATGCGGTGCTGACCATCGCCGGCAATGTTCACACCCCGGACGTTCTTCAAATGGCAGAAAAATGGTTTGGGAGCATACCTGCCGGGCCGGCTCCCCTGCGCAATCTGCCCGAAGAGCCGCCGCAGACTGCGCTGCAACGCCTGGAGGTCAGAGCCGACGTACCCGTGCCGGCCATCTATCTCGCCTTTCGAATGCCGCCCCGCCTGCACAACGATTTTTACCCGGTTGATCTGCTCACCGACGTGCTGGCGCAGGGACAATCGGCCCGCCTGTACCGGCGCCTGGTCAAAGAAAAGCAATGTTTTTCCCAGATCGATGCTTATGTAACGGCCAACATCGACCCGGGACTGTTGATCATCGAAGGCAAACCGGCCGAAGGTACCTTACCCGACGACGCGTTGGCAGCCATTTGGGCCGAACTGGATTTGCTGAAAAAAGACCGAATTGATGCGCGGGAACTGGCAAAAATTCAACACCGCTTCGAAAGCACCGTGGTCTTTTCGGAAACCAGTGCACTGAATAAGGCCCAGAACCTTGGCTTTTATGAAATCCTGAAATCGGCCGAACTGATGAACGAAGAGGTAGATACCTACCTGGCCGTTACACCAGACGACTTGCTCCGCACGGCACAGCAGTTGTTCCAGCCGACTAATGCAGCCGTTTTGATCTACCTGCCCAAATAAGGGAATTGTTTATAAGAATAGTCCGTTACATGTTGCAGTTGGCGAGGAGGCCAACAGCGGCGTTAAAGCTTCATTTTCAACGGTTTGCTAAAACCTGCCGGACGACTGTTATAAGAGGATCCGCAAAAAGTAAAACAGTATCGCCGCCAGGAGAAACGTGACCGGCAAGGTGAGTATCCAGGCCAGCGCGATGTTCTGGATGGTTTTTTTCTGCAGGTTTTTGATCCCACCGGAAGCTACCATCGTACCGGCGATCCCGGAAGACAGCACATGCGTGGTACTGACCGGCAAACCAAATGCAGTGCTCACACCGATAGTAGCGGCAGCGCAGACCTCTGCGGAAGCTCCCTGTGCATACGTCAGGTGCGATTTGCCGATTTTTTCACCGATGGTCACGACGATCCGCTTCCAACCGATCATGGTGCCGACACCCAAACACAGGGAAATCAGCACGATCACCCACAAAGGAGCAAATTCATAGGTGGAATGGAGCGTATGCGCCGAGTGCCGGATCGAATCGTGCACGTCGGCAGGGATCAATCCGATTTTGAGGTCGGCATCCACATTCTTGACGAGTGCCTGAATGCTTTTCCGGGCTTCAAATAGCTGAACCTTGTTGTGCCAATCCAGGCTGTCGAGCAAGACTGCTGTTCGGCCAGCTTGCAGGGAAAGAGCTCGCATATGCTCGTTGTACTCGCCCGCATCCGTCCGAACCAGGTCACGCTCAATCTGTCGGGTCGCATTCTTGAAGGTATCGAACGATTCCATCCGGTTCAAGGCAAATTGCAGGGGCATAAAGGCCATGAGCACCACCATCAAAAGGCCAACGCCTTTCTGGCCGTCATTGGAACCGTGAAAAAAACTGACCAAAGTACAGGTGGTCACCAAAATGGCCCGTATCCAGGTCGGCGGCGCTTTTTTAGTGTTCGGTTCATCAAAAATAGTTTTTCGCTTTTTGATGGTCATGCGCAGAACGTACATCAGCATGATCGCCAGGCTGAAGCCGAAAACGGGAGAAATCAGCAAGGAAAGCCCGATATCGGCCGCCTTAAACCAGTTGGGCCCGCTACCGGCGTGTACCGACCAAAACGCAAAGCCGGACCCCAATAGAGCGCCGATCAGGGTATGCGAGCTGGAACACGGAATACCGAAATACCAGGTGCCCAGGTTCCAACTGATGGCTGCCAGCAAGATAGACAGCACCAGGGCTATGTTTTCGCCCAGGGGCTGCAACATCATATCGTTGAGCGGAATGAGTTTGACGATCCCCATGGCAACGGCGATGCCGCCCAAAATCACGCCAAGGAAATTCCAGAATCCCGACCAGATCACGGCCACCATGGGTTTGAGCGTATTGGTATAGATGACCGTCGCAACGGCATTGGCCGTATCATGAAAGCCGTTGATGGCCTCAAACAGACTGACGGCAACGAGACAAAGAACCAGTAAAATGGAGGTGGAAACAGTCAATTCACCAATAAAACCCAGAAGCATATATGGTAAGCGAAATTTTCAAACGTCAATTGGAAACGGGTGACGGAACATCCTCTCGGCCCTGTAGCAAAGGTACGCCGGTCCTCCCGGCGGGTGTCCGGGCAATATTAAGTTATTGTTAAGTTTCGCATGGGCTTATTCCGCCTCCAGTACCGGCAGCAAAACCTCCACGCGCGTGCCGCTGTGCTGGCCGCCCGTCTTTTCGCCCAGGTCGGTGATTTTTACAAATTGTGTCCCCGGGTTTTTCCGCAATTGGTGTAACAGGCTGAGGCGTTCCCGCGTAATTTCCATCCCCATCGAGCGGTGCGACTGGTAGGCCGGTTGGGCATTTTGTTTTTCTTTTCCCTTGTTGAACCCCACCCCATCGTCTTCGATGACGCATAAGAGCATGCGTTCGTCTTCGGAGAGGTGAAACTCAATGCGTAAATTGCCTTCCTGACGCGGGCGCAACCCGTGCTCGATCGCGTTTTCTACAAAGGGCTGAACGATCATGGTCGGGATGAGCAATTCGCCCGTGTCGACCCCGACCGGCAGCACCACCTGGTATTCGAGGCGTTCGCGGAACCGGAGTTTTCGGTTGAGGTCGAGGTAGCGGTTCAGAAACTCCACTTCTTGTTCGAGTGAAACCTCTTCGAGATCCGAGTATTCGAGCGTGTGGCGCATCAATTTGGCAAAACGCGCCAGGTAGGTTTCCGCTTCATCGTTCCGGCCGGAGGTGATCAGCCCCTGAATGGCGTTCAGCGCATTGAACAGGAAGTGCGGGTTCATCTGCGCTCGCAGCGCACGCAATTGCAGGCTTGCCACCCGGAGTTTTGCCATTTGGGCCTCCTGCCGGCTTCGCTCGAGGTTGTGCCGGGCTTCAATTTCCTGTCGTTCCCTATCGCGCACCTGATTGTAGTGGCGCTCGGTCAGTTCGGTGGCCCGGTGTTGCCACTGGTAGGCGCGCTCGTAATCAGCGCGAGCATTGCAAAGTTGGGCCAGGGCCTGACAAATTTGGGCCAGGTGGTTGAGGTCGTGCCCTTCCTGACCGTTGATAAAGGCCTGTTCGAAGTGTTTTTCGGCTTGTTCCAGATCGTCGAGTTGCCACAGCAGTTCGGCGCGCCAACTCTGTATTTTGGATAAGTTGGTGAAATCGACCGGTTTGGACGGGTTCGGGAACTGTGCCGTAGCCTCATCGAATAATTCCGCAGCTCGTAGGTTGTCGTTTTTGAGCAGGGCCAGAATACCCAGGTTAGCCAGGGCATGCGCTTTGGCTTCCGGTTCTTCCTCTTCTGCGAATTGCAGTACATTGCCAAAACATTCGCTCGCATGCTCGGCGTCATTTTGCGCCAGCGCAGCGCGGCCGGCGTTCAGGTAATGCCAGGGTAAGCGCGGCCGCAAGTGGTGCCGTTCCACCAGCGGTAATACCCGCAGGTAGGCATCCAGGCTGTTGTCTTTTTCATCGAGCCGCTCGTACAAGTCACCCAAGCCGCTGATCACCAGCGTGAGCACATAAAAATCTTTAAGGCTGGCGCGATCGCCAAGGCTTAAAAAACCGCGCTCTGCTTCTTGCAGGCTGCTCAGCGCCTGCCGGAGATTGTTCAAATGCAAGTGCAAGAAGCCTTCCCTGCAAGCGAGCATAGCCCGCAAATTCGGGGCTTCCAGTTGGCCCAGGTACCGGCGGGCACGGTCGAGGCATTGTTGCACCGCCGGCCAATCGCGCCGGTTGAGGTGAACGGCAGCGGTGTCAAGCCATATTTCGGCCAACGGAAGCGGTTCGGCCAGGCTTTCCAGGATAGCAGTTGCCTGATCAAAATGCTCCAACGCCTGGTCGAAATGGCGCCATTGGTTTTCCAGAAATGCACGATGCTTGTGATACGCCAGCCGGATTTCGAACGGGAGTTTGATCGAAAGTGCGGCTTCGAGTTCATTTAATGCGACCCGGGCGGCTTCAAAATCCGTAAAAGCCCAACCGGATAGCTCGTCGCTCAAACGACGGAGCTGGGCAAAATCGGCGGAATGAACGGATTGGACGTTGGAAGTCATTGGTAGTGTCCCTTGCGCGCGGTTTGAATACAATTACTCCGCAAGACAAAGGTATCAATGATTTTGTGGGTAAATTGTTTTATTCTGCCGGAAAAAGATGCCATCCGGGTTGTTGTTTTTTTCGCGCATCAACATTCCCCAAAGAGCCTCTACTTTTATCCGCATATTCAAGCTACAAATGAAACAACCCATTTCGCTATTTTTCTTTGCCGTGTGTTTGGCATCGGCATGCCAAAACCCGCAACCGTCTCCACAAAATTTGATTCGACCTGTGCACCCTTCCGTATTTCATCCAGAAAAATTCACCCCCCCTCATCCCGAGCAAAAGGACACGGCCCTCGTTTCGGTCACCGGCGAAAAACGTGTCGATCCCTACTATTGGCTCAACGAACGCCAAAACCCGGCGGTCACCGCTTACCTGGAGGCAGAAAACCGGTATGCCGATTCCGTGCTGGCGCCTGTTGCCGGTTTGCAGGAGAAACTGTTCGCAGAACTGAAAGCCCGGATCAAGCAAGACGATAACACCGTGCCGTATTTCAAAAACGGATACTGGTATTATGTCCGCTTTGAAGCAGGAAAAGAATATCCGGTCTATTGCCGGAAAATGGGCAGTTTGGAGGCAGCGGAAGAAATTTTGCTCGATGTGAACGCCCTGGCTAAAGACCAGCCGTATTGCCTGGCGACGGGTTTGAACGTCAGCCCCGACAACCGCCTGCTGTTTTATGTAGTCGACTTCAGCGGGCGCAACCTCTTTAAAGGCCAAATTAAAGACCTCCGGTCAGGGCAATTGCTGCCGGACGGATTCACAGGCATTTTAGCCGGTTCGTCGGCCTGGGCGAACGACAGCCGTTATCTGTTCTATGAAACCAAGGACCCCGTGACCCTGCGAACCGACAAGATCTGGCGCCACCTGCTGGGTGGCGCGGGGAAAAACGACGCATTGGCGTATCACGAAAAGGACGAAACACTGTACTTGTCGCTGAGCAAAACCAAGTCGGAACAGTATATTTTGATCAACCACGGCTATACCGACAACCTGGAAACGGATTTTCTCGATGCCAACCAACCTACCGGCGCGTTCCGGGTAATCCGGCCCCGGGAAAAGGACTTTTTTTATACCGTGGATCACTGGCAGGACAAATTCCTGATCCGTACCAATTGGAATGCCCGGAATTTCCGGCTGATGGAAACGCCCGTTGCAACGCCCGGACCGGAACACTGGGTCGAAACAATACCTCACCGCCCCGACGTGCTCCTCGACGGGATTGAAGTTTTCAGCGATTACCTCGTGGCGGTGGAACGCAAAGGCGGCCTCCGACAAATGCGGATCATCCGGTGGTCGGACCGGAGTGAATACTACCTCGATTTCGGCGAACCTACTTATACCGCGGCTCCCGATGTCAATGTTGAATTCAATACCAAAACCCTCCGGTATCGCTTCTCATCGCTCAAGACACCTGGTTCCGTCTTTGATTACAATATGGAAACCCGCCAAAAGCAATTGCGCAAAACCGATCCGGTGCTTGGCGGCTTTGACCCGGAACATTACGAAACGGCCTTTATTTGGGTGAAAGCCCGCGATGGAGCTCAGGTGCCCGTTTCACTCGTATACCGCAAGGGCTTGAAACGCGACGGCAGCGCACCTTGCCTCCTCACCGGATACGGCGCATACGGATTCGCCTACGACCCGGCCTTCAACCGGGATGTGATTAGCCTGCTCGATCGGGGTTTCGTACACGCCATTGCGCATGTACGCGGCGGTACCGAGATGGGCTATCAATGGTACGACGACGGTAAAATGCTGCACAAAATGAATACGTTTACCGACTTTATTGATTGTGCAGCGGCGCTCTGCACGCAGAAATACACGAGTGCGGATCGTCTTTTCGCCAGTGGTCGCTCTGCCGGCGGGCTGCTGATGGGCGTGGTGGCCAACATGGCGCCGCAGCAGTTCAGAGGCATCATTGCCGGTGTTCCGTTTGTCGATGTGATCACCACTATGAGCGATGCCAGTATACCGCTTACCACCAGTGAATACACCGAATGGGGCAATCCCGCGGTGCGGGAGGAGTACCAATACATTCGCCAGTACTCGCCCTACGACAATGTGCGGCAGCAAGCCTATCCCAATTTGCTGGTGCTAACCTCTTTTTCCGACTCGCAGGTGCAGTATTTCGAACCGGCAAAGTGGGTGGCCAAACTGCGCGATATGAAAACGGACAAACACGCATTACTCTTTAAAACCAACATGGCCGGTTCGCATGGCGGATCTTCCGGCCGGTTTGAACGACTTCGGGAACGCGCCCTGGAATATTCCTGGATGTTAGGATTGCTGGGTTTGCCCGACGACCAGGTGCTGCAATAAATAAAGGGTATAAAAAAAACGCGCTGCTTCGTTGGAAGCAGCGCGTAGCGTTTTTCTAAACCTCCCGCCTGTTATTCTTCTTCGGCTTCGTAGCCTTTCAGGCGGTACTTAGTCTTTTCGACCGGTTTTAGTTTTTTCTTTTTGTTGGACTCGTGCTGGAAGTCGCGGTCATCCGAACGGCGGTAGTCTTTTTTGCTTTTTTCCCAGTTTTTCATGGCAAAACCGCTTTTAGGTAATTTCGTAAGAATTTGGTGAAAGAATCATCCGGCCATACAAACTAAGTATAGTTAGACAGGACAGGGACAAAAATAAGCCGTCGTCCAGATTTTACAATAGGCGGATGTGTTAAAATTTTAAATGAACCCGGCGAATTTATCTGGCCTGTTATCCGCTTAATCGGGTTGATCGGCCGGTAACTTATTGTTGCCAGCCGCTGTCACCAAGGAGGCGACCACCCCGGCCAGCAGCATGGCGCCGATCATCAGGAGCGACATTATTTCAGGAATGTGGATGTCTTGCGGGATTAACATCATCTTCACGCCAATAAAAAATAAAATGCCGATCATGCTGTATTTTAACAGCGCGAAGCGATCCAGCACGTTGGACAATACGAAATAGAGCGACCGCAAACCGAGGATGGCAAAAATATTGGAGGAAAACACAAGAAATGGGTCGGTAGTGATCGAAAAAACCGCCGGTACCGAATCGAAAGCAAAGAGGATGTCCGTTGTTTCCACCACCATTAGCGCCACAAACATGGGCGTGACGGCATTGCGGCCGTTTTCAAAGGTAAAAAAATGACCCTCTTCATAACTTCTGCTTACGGGATAAAATCGACGAATAAACCGAACGACCCCATGGTCGTTTACATCTTCCTCCAGGCCATTGTCGCGCCACATTTTGTATGCCGACCACAACAATAAAAACCCGAAAAAATAAAAAAGCCAGGTTAAATAATGCACCAGTGCTATCCCAACGCCGATCAGCAGCCCGCGAAAAACCAGCACCCCCAGAATGCCCCAGAACAAGATGCGGTGCTGATACTTTTTCGGCACCCGGAATTGCGCAAATACCAGGGCCATAACAAACAGATTGTCAACGCTTAGCGCTTCTTCCAGCAGGTAACCTGTCATGTATTTCAACGCTGCTTCCCGGCCATTCATCGGTTCGTATGGATACAAACCCAAACCCAACCATTTGTATTCGTAAGAAAAATAGATAAAGCCATTGAACAATATGGCGAGGAAAATCCAGGCTACCGTGCTCACAACCGCCTCACGTGCCGTGGGGATATGTGCTTTTCGGTTGAAAATGCCGAGATCGACGGCCATAAGCAACATCACCAGGGCAATAAACCCTATCCAAACATAAGGTGCGATCATAAGTATCCAGGCACTGACTATGACAGACGTTTAGAACGAGTTGGGATTTTCATGCTGAAGCGAAAATGGAAAAATTTAATTTCAGACCCGGCAAATTTTGCAGCTATATGTGGGCAATCTGTTGAAAAATTTAACGGAGTATGAAATTAAATTTACATTTTGTCGCCCAGCGATGAAATTCCAACCATGTTTTTAAGGCCTTCGATTGAAAATGATGATTTGACGGTAATTGGCATCCGACTTCAAAGGTCGTATTCCAATAAACAATTTTAATTTTGACGCTTGTTCTTTTAGACGAGTGTCGGAACAATCCGGCCCGCTTTTCGTTGAAAAAAATCTTCATGGGTTAGGGTATTGTCCGACCAGCCCTTCTTTTTACTCGATCAAACCCTGTGTGTTGCTCATGCGGCTAATGTTTGTTTTCTCCCTGCTTTTGGGGCTTACCACCCTGCCATCCGCCATTGCCCAAAACGGTTATCCTGTGCATTTCTCCTGGGGTACAGCCTTCTTCCCTGACAATTTTCAGGCCATTCGGGAAAATCCTGGTGTATCGCCAACAGAATTGGTGAATGGCTACTATTTCCGGTTTATCCAGTGTAAATCAACTCCCAATGCCCGGGAACGGGCGGGGGTGGAGGCAGATGGAGTCCGGTTTATTACGTACATACCCGTTGGGGTATACCTGGTGGCGTTGCCCGGATCGTTCGATGTGTCGCGCCTCGAAGCCATCCGTGTGCGCAGTATCATGCCCTTGCAACCCGGCTGGAAACTGGCGCAAAACCTGCGCGAGGAACCGTATGGCGCCTGGGCGGTGCACGGCGACCAGATCGATATCAACCTTCAGGTATTTGCCGAAATGCGTATTTCGGACGCTGCAACCCTGTTGCGCCAAGGCGGAATCACAGTCCTGGTAGAAGGCAACCAAAACGGCTTTATTGCCGTGCGGTGTCCAAAAGCGCAACTCGGCGCCTTGGCCGCCCTGCCGTTTATCGCACACCTCGAACTGGCGCCACCGCCCGGCGAACCCGAGGACATCAACGGACGGTCGCTGCACCGGTCCAATCTGCTGGATATTGATTACCCGAACGGAAAAAAATACAACGGCGCCGGCGTTAAGGTCATGGTGCGCGACGACGGACCCATCGGGCCCCACATCGACTTTCAGGGCCGAAACACCAATGTTTTCGCTCCGGGCGATCCGGCCAACAACAGCCATGGCGACGGCGTCGGCGGCATCATGGCCGGCGCAGGCAATCTCAACCCGGTTATGAAAGGGATGGCTGCCGGAGCTGACATCTTTACCATCCGCTACCGCGACGATTTTCAGGACAACACCTTGCAGTTGTTCTGGGATGAAAACGTTACCATCACCAATTCGTCCTACTCCAATGGTTGTAATGCGGGTTACACCCTGACAACCCAGACCGTAGACGAACAGCTATACGATAATCCCACGTTGATGCATGTTTTTTCTGCGGGGAATGAAAACGGGTCCAATTGCGGCTATGGCGCGGGCAATCAGTGGGGTAACATCACCGGTGGGCATAAAATGGGCAAAAACTGTATCACCACCGCCAATGTACTCGCCGATGCAACCATTGCCAGCTCGTCGAGCCGCGGCCCGGCCCACGACGGCCGCCTGAAACCGGACATTTCAGCGCACGGCAATTTTCAAAATTCTACCGACGCCAACAATACTTACCAGGTATTCAGCGGAACCTCTGCCGCCGCCCCGGGCATCGCCGGCTGCCTAGCCCAGTTGACCCAGGCGTACAAGGAAATTTATAGCGGCGAAGAACCGGAAGCGGCTGTGCTGAAAACGGCTATTCTGAACACAGCCAATGATTTGGGTAATGTGGGACCTGATTTTAAATTCGGCTGGGGCCTGATCAACACGTACCGGGCGTATCAATTGCTGCTGAAAAAACAATGGATGCAGGGGGTTGTTGACCATGGTCAGGTTTCCACCCACGCCATTCAAATACCGGGCGGCACGCGACTGGCCAAAATTATGATCTACTGGCCCGATTTCCCGGCGAGCCTTTTTACCGACCGCGCCTTGATCGATGACCTGGACCTGAGCGTTGTGGCGCCGGACGGCACCGTAAGCCTACCCTGGTTACTGGACCCTACGCCCGACCCGGTCATCCTGAACACGCCTGCGGGCAAAGGCCGTGATTCCCTCAATAATATGGAGCAGGTAGCCCTGGTAAATCCGGCTCCCGGTACTTACGTGGTCAACATTAATGGTTACGACGTGCCATTTGGTATTCAACAGTATATTTTGGCCTGGGAATTTATCAGTGACGAGATCAAGATCACTTACCCCACCGGAGGAGAAGGGTTAGTACCGGGCGAAACAACCCGCATTCACTGGGACGCTTATGGCAACGCCGATAATTTTACGTTGCGCTATTCGCTCGACAATGGGAAAACCTGGCTGCCGATCACTACGGTAACCGGGGAAAAACGCTTTTTCGACTGGGTGGTGCCGCAAACGACAAACGGGCAGGTCCGCCTCCTGTTGCAGCGTCTGAATATCACGGATACGACCGATTATCCCCTGACCATTTCCCCGGTGCCGACCGACCTGAAAGTGGACCGGGTATGTCCCGACTCTATGACCATATCCTGGTCGCCTGTAGCGAATGATTCCCTGCTATACGATGTTTACCTGCTAGGCCAGAAATACATGGAATGGCAAGGCACGACCGACACTACAACCTTTACCATGGCCATTCCAAACCCGGAACTGGAAAAGTGGTTTTCGGTCCGCACGAGTTATCCGGACGGATTGGCCGGACGCCGGGCGATCGCGGTTCAATGGGAAGGGCAACTTAAAAACTGTATTCAACCGGACGATATTGGTTTGCGCAAGATCCTGTCGCCAACGCCTGCCTCGGCGCTTTCCTGCGCTCCGATTGTATCAGCAGTCCGCGTTCGGATTACCAATGAAGGGATGAATGTAATTAGCGGCGCCAAAGTCAGTTATCAGCTCAACGCCGAACCGGTTGTTTCAGAAGATCTCCCGGATTTGCCGGTTGGCGATACGCTCGATTTTGCGTTCCAGCAGCCTGTTTCGATTTCAAAGAATGGCCAGAATACCCTGCGCATCTGGTCGACCTATGCAGCGGAAGATGTTTTTTTCAATGATACCCTGACCAGCTCATTTAATGCAATCGTGAGCCCCTTTCACGATTACTTTCAGGAAGGTTTTCAGGGCAACACCTTCCCGCCCATTGGCTGGGCAATAGAAAACCCCGATGACGACCTTACCTGGAGTAAAACCACGGCTAATATCACCGGCGCGAACGGCCAACCCACCCGCGCTATTTATATCGATTGTTTTGACTACCCCAATATCGGGGCGGAAGATTTTCTTTATATGCCGCCGCTCGATCTGACCAGCCTGAGCACACCCGGGCTGCGGTTTGATGTGGCGCACGCGAATTACCCGGACCAACTGGATAGTCTTCGCATAGAAGTGCTGGCCAATTGCGATCTCAACGGAACGCCCGTTATTATTTGGCAAAAGGCTTATACCGATCTGGCCACAACAGGAGCGAGTAATTCTCAGTTTACGCCAAATGCAGCGCAGGATTGGCGCACGGAAGCCGTGTCGCTCAAAGATTTTACCGGTCAAACAATCATTGTGCGGTTCGTTTCTACCAATGGCTATGGCAATGATATCTACCTGGATAACATCGGTTTGTTTGCCTACAGCGACGCTCTCCCCGTGGCAAATTTCACCAGCTCGGCCGATACCATTTGTCGCCTCGACACGGTCAGGTACTCGGCGCTGCCCGCTGGATTGTTGTCGAGTTATAACTGGATTTTCGGCAGCGGCGCAATCCCATCCACGGCCTATGGACAAGGTCCGCATGCCGTATTTTACCTGACCTCTGGCAACAAAAATGTGAGTCTTATTGTCACAAACCCCATTGGTTCTGACACGCTTGTTCGGGTAATGCCTGTGCTGGGTACGCCCTTGGCCAATTACACCTGGTCAGCCAACGGCCCGACGGTGACATTTGCTAACAGCAGCACGAATGCTACCATTTATTCCTGGGATTTTGGCGACGGCGCCAGCAGTAGTGATGCCAATCCGGTGCACACCTATGCGGTATCGGGCGATTATACGGCAGTTCTCACAGCCGCCAATACTTGCCGATCGTCGGTGAAGGCGCAAACCTTCAATGTCAATACGACCGGTGCAACCGACCATCCGATTCCCGATGCGATCTGGATTACCCCAAACCCGACCGAAGGCGATTTCCGGGTGGAATTGACGATCCGGCAGCCACAGACGGCTGTACAATTCCAGCTGTTCGATATGCAGGGGCGGCTAATGGTTTCGAAAACGGCCAGCATCCCGGCGGGTAATTCAACTGTTGCGTTTTCCGGCTTGAACCTGCCTAAAAGCTTGTATCAATTGGTGGTGCAAACAGAAAGCGGGGTTCAGACCTTTCGGGTAGCCGTTCAGTAAACGGTCAGTCTTATGCTCAAAATTGCTTATTCGCCGGTGTACAAATATGCATTGCCGGAAGGGCACCGTTTCCCGATGGCCAAGTACGAACTTCTTCCGGAGCAACTCCTGTACGAAGGCACGGTATCCGAGCAGAATTTTTTTCATCCGGAGCGGTTGTCCAAACCGGATGCCTTATTAACGCATACGGAAACATACTGGGATAAACTCACGCAAGTGACGCTGTCGGAGCAGGAAGTACGGGCGATCGGATTTCCCATCAATGAGAAATTTGTGGAACGCGGGCGTCATATTGCACAAGGCACTATACAAGGCGTGCATTTTGCCCTGGAACACGGCATTGCAATGAATATCGCGGGGGGTACCCACCATGCATTTGCCGACCACGGAGAAGGGTATTGTTGTTTCAACGACCAGGCCGTGGCCGCCAATTATGTATTGGATCGCGGATTGGCAAAAAAGATCCTGATCATCGATCTGGACGTCCACCAAGGGAACGGCACCGCCCATATTTTTCGCGAAACGCCCCGTGTATTTACCTTTTCGATGCACGGCGCGCGCAATTATCCCCTACGGAAAGAACAGTCTGATCTAGATTTGGCCCTTCCCGACGGCATGACCGACGGGCCGTATTTGCAGTTGTTGCAAACCACGCTTCCCCGCCTTTTCGATGCTGTAGAGCCCGATTTTGTCTTTTATTTAAGCGGAGTGGATATTCTGGAAACGGACAAATTGGGCCGCCTGAATATCAGCCGAAACGGATGCCGGGAACGCGATCGTTTTGTGTTGCACTGTTGCCGGCAAAACCGGGTACCGGTAGTTGTCAGTATGGGCGGCGGCTATTCAACGCGGTTGGCCGATATCGTAGAGGCGCATGCCAACACCTTCCGCGTGGCGCAGGACCTTTATTTTTAAAAGGCCGGACGCACAAAATCTTTCGCTGCATTTGCAGATTCGTCCGATTTCGTTGTACCTTTGCAGCCCGAATTTCAATTATTCACCATTTTATTAAAAAAGGAAATATTTCATGCTCATCGTTGAGGTAAAAGACGGCGAAGCCATCGACAAGGTACTCAAAAAGTACAAGAAAAAATTTGAACGGGCCGGTATCCTGAAAGAATTGCGCCGCCGCAAAGCGTTCACCAAACCGTCGGTGGAACGCCGCGCAGAGGTTTTGAAAGCCGTGTACAAGGAAGATATGTACGGCAACAAAAACGATTAATTTGTTCCACGACGAATCGTTTTTCCAGTATTTGGCGCTTGAGCGCCGGTTCTCGCCGCATACGTTGGCGGCCTATCAAAACGATTTGCGGAACTTCATTACATACCTTATTGACATACAATGCCTCACTTCGGTGACCGAAGTGAGGCATTTGCATGTGCGTGCCTGGGCAGCCGCGCAAATGCAGGAAGGCCTGAGCGCCCGCAGCGTGAACCGCCGTTTGTCCTGTCTGAATACGTACTTCCGGTATTTGAAAAAACGGGGCTGGATTCAACAGGACCCGATGCAAAAGGTGCTGGCGCCCAAGACCGGCAAGCGGCTTCCTGTTTTTGTCCAGGAGGGTCATATGGCCTTGTTGTTCGCCCAAACAGAATTCCCCAACCAGTATTCGGGGCTGCTCGACCGGATGATCCTCGAAACGCTTTACGCTACCGGTATGCGCAGGAGCGAACTCATCAACCTGAAAGAAGCGGACCTCGACCTCGGCCGTATGGTGTTCCGGGTGTCGGGCAAAGGCGGGAAAGAACGGATTGTGCCCTTTGCCCGCTACCTCGCCGATTTGCTGGAGGGGTACCTGGAGCAACGCGCAACGCTACCCGGAAGCAATGAAATACCCTGGCTTTTCTTAACCGCCAAAGGCAAAAAACTCCGGCCCGAAACGGTTTACCGCTGCGTACGAAAATACTTGTCGCAGGTTACGACCTCGGAACAACACAGCCCGCACGTGTTGCGGCATTCTTTCGCCACCCACCTGTCGAACCGGGGCGCCGATTTGAATGCCATCAAGGAATTGCTGGGCCATGCCAACCTGGCCGCTACGCAAGTGTACACCCATAATTCTATCGACCGGCTGATCAAAGTGTACGAGCAAGCACACCCAAAAGGCAAAGAAGACGAGGAAACCCATTGAGCACACAATCTTGAAAAGCCCGATTGAACAATAAACTGTAATTTTGGTTCCGCTTCCACCACAGCAGAAAATCACAAATCCTAATCCAAATTAAATCATGACGAATATCGCAGAACTGTTGACCGACAACCTGCAGCTCATTCGCGAAAGCGCCCGAGACTTCGCTGAAACGTACATCCGGCCCCATGTTATGGAGTGGGACGAAAAGCAATATTTCCCCGAAGACCTATTTCACCAGATGGGTGAGCATGGGTTTCTTGGTGTGTTAGTACCGGAACAATACCACGGTGCCGGCCTGGGCTACCAGGAGTACATCACCATCATCGAAGAAATAGCTAAAGTGTGCGGTTCCATCGGCCTGAGCGTCGCCGCCCACAACTCGCTGTGTACCAACCATATCCTTACGTTTGGGTCGGAAGAGCAGAAACAAAAATACCTGCCTTTGCTGGCTACCGGCCAATGGATCGGCGCCTGGGGGCTTACCGAACCGAATACGGGGAGCGACGCTGCCCGTATGCAGTGCGTAGCCAAACGCGACGGCGATTTTTATGTACTCAACGGCACCAAATCCTGGATTACGCACGGTATCAGCGGACACGTGGCCGTGGTGATCGCCCGCACCGGCGAATTGCTCGACAGCCGGGGAATGACTGCATTTATCGTGGAGCGCGGCACACCGGGATTTAGCGGGGGCAAAAAAGAAAACAAACTCGGCATGCGGGCCAGCGAAACCGCCGAAATGATTTTTGACAATTGCCGGGTTCCGGCAACTCAAATACTGGGGGCTGAAGGCGATGGATTTATCCAGGCAATGAAAGTGCTGGATGGCGGCAGGATCTCCATCGCAGCGCTTTCGCTCGGTATTGCCAAGGGCGCTTATGAAGCTTCGGTAAAATATGCCAAGGAGCGCCAGCAGTTCGGCCAGCCGATCGCCAATTTTCAGGGTATCAGCTTCAAACTGGCCGACATGGCAACCAGGATCAATGCCGCTGAATTGCTCACCCGGCAGGCCGGAGGCCTCAAAAACGCCGGTAAGAAGTGCACCAAAGAGTCGGCAATGGCAAAATACTATGCCTCGGAAGTAGCGGTAGCCGTAAGCACGGACGCCGTACAAGTTCACGGAGGTTATGGATATACGAAAGATTTTCCGGTAGAAAAATACTACCGCGATTCCAAACTCTGCACCATCGGCGAAGGCACCTCTGAAATTCAAAAGATCGTGATCGCCCGGGAAGTATTGCAGGGATGATAACGACCTATGACTATTCACACGCTTGATCTTGGCTTTCGGAACCTCGATCACACGATTGCCGCCTTTGTGGTGGAAGGCCCGGAAGGACTGGCCCTGGTAGAAACCGGTCCGTTCTCCACCTATCCACACCTGAAAACTGCCCTGGCAGCAAAAGGCTGGTCGCCTGCCGATATTCAGCACGTTTTTTTATCGCATATCCATTTTGACCATGCAGGCGCAGCCTGGGCACTGGCGCGACAAGGGGCCCGGGTCTATGTGCACCCGAAAGGGCTTCCGCACCTCGCCAGTCCGGAAAAATTATACAATTCTGCCCGGATGATCTATGGCGACGCCATGGATACGCTTTGGGGCGCCATGGAGCCAATACCCGAACCGCAGCTCTATGCGCCCGTACACGCGGAACAAATAGAAGCGACCGGCCTTCAATTTACCGCCTGGTATACACCCGGGCATGCCGTTCACCACATTGCCTGGGAACTTGCGAGGCCCGGCGACCAGCTGCCGGTTCTGTTTACGGGCGATGTGGCCGGCGTCCGGATAGACGACCAAATAGTAGTCCCACCCTGCCCTCCCCCGGATATTAACCTGGAAGACTGGCAGCAATCAATCCAACTGCTGCGCGATTTACCGGTAGAAACCTTGTACCTCACCCATTTCGGCGTCATCACGGCCAAGCAACAACACCTCGACAATCTGGAAAGCCGGCTGTTGAGTTGGGCCAACTGGATGCGCCCTTATGCAGAGCAACAGACCCCGGCCACCGGGGTGGTCCCGGCGTTTGAAGCATTCGTCCGGCAACAACTGGTCGATGCCGGGCTCGACTCCACCGGCCTGGCACGCTACGAGGCTGCCAACCCCGCCTACATGTCGGTTGCCGGTCTGATGCGTTACTGGACCAAAAAACTGGCGAAATGACGGCGGAGTCGGTACTCAAAAAACTGGAGGACCGGCAGGTCCTGATCCTGGGCGATGTCATGTTGGACCGTTATCTCCTTGGCCACGTCAGCCGCATTTCACCGGAAGCCCCGGTGCCGGTAGTGCTGCACCGGGAAACACAGGATCGCCTCGGCGGCGCAGCCAATGTGGCGCTCAACATCCGTGCGCTTGGCGCCCATCCTATCCTGTGCAGTGTGGTAGGCGATGACGCCGACGGGCATGCGTTGCAACAAATGCTTCCTGCAGCCGGAATGACGGCCGAGGGTTTGATTTTTTCCAAAACCAGAAAAACAACGGTCAAAACCAGGGTGTTGGGGAATAACCAGCAAATCCTGCGCATCGATCAGGAAGATTCCCACGACCTGTTTGCGGAGGAAGAACAAGCGCTCATTCATAGCGTCACCGGGCTGCTGACAAAATACCGGGCGGAGGCGGTCATTTTTCAAGACTACAATAAGGGCATTCTCACACCTGTGGTAATCGCCTCCATTTTAGCCGCCGCACGCCAGCAGGGCATATTGACCACCGTGGACCCAAAAAAATCCAACTTTTTTGCGTATCAGGGGGTAGACCTTTTCAAACCCAACCTCAAGGAAATGCGCGACAGCGCTCCATTTCCGGTACAACCGACGCTGGAATCCTTAAATGCGGCTGCCCAATTTTTACAAGCCCAACTGAAACATCGGATCACCATGATCACGGTTTCGGAAAAAGGGCTATTTTTGAATGATCAAGTTCATGGCGCGCTCTATCCAACTGTTGCGCGCAATGTGGCCGATGTGAGTGGAGCAGGCGACACGGTTATCAGTATCGCGACGCTGGGGTTAGTGGCTGGCCTGGATTTGCCGATCCTGGCAGTACTGTCCAATCTGGCAGGCGGGCAAGTTTGTGAATATCCGGGCGTTGTCCCGGTCCGGCGTGAAATTCTGGCAATCGAATTGGACCAGTGGTTGCACCAAAATAAGTTTACATGAAAGCGTTGTTACCTGTCTTATTGCTCCTGACCTGTGCCTGGCGCGGGGCGGGCCAATCGGTTGTTGAGCCCGACACCCTTCTCCAAATCACGTTCGAACATCCGGAAGACTCGGTAATGCTCCATTTTTCCACCGGGAAAGATACAAGTTGGGTAAACTGGGATGGCGACGGGCAGGGTACAAAATGCGGCAAGGATACGATCGTACCGGGGGCCTGGTATATTGAAGGCGATTTAGGCGATTTTGCCTTTCCTCCCAAAAATTATGCTTACACCAGTTGTTCGTGGCTAAACCCCGGATTTCCAAACAACAATTGGCTGATTACTCCACCGATTTTCATTTCCGACCCCAATTACACCCTCTCGTGGCGTTCCCTGGCTTTTCAAGGGCCCCAGTTCATGGACGGGTACCAGGTGCTGGTATCGAAGTCGTTGAATCTGCCCGATACAGTTTATTTTAAAGACACTTTGTTCACCGCTGCCCAAATGCTGGGCAATGAGTCGATCTATACCCTTGATCTGCACGATTACCAGTTTTCAAAAGGGTATATCCACGGCGACCAATATCAGAATACCGACTATTTCTATCTCGACCTTTCCCTCGGGCCAGTTGGGTTGTTTCATGGCCGGCTGGAGCCGCATGCAGTGAGCTTGCAGGCCTATACGGGGGATACGATCTATGTGGCTTTTCTGCACGATTCGCAGAACGATTATTTGCTGCAAATCGATGATATCGTGATTTCCAATACGGTGTCATCCACACACCCAATCGATGCGCTTACCCATTTCGGGATACAACCAAACCCCGTTGGGGATGCCGCCTTTATTTCATGGGAGTTCACTTATCCCATGCCGGACATCCGCTTGCAGATATGCAACGACATTGGACAAATCGTTTCGGAAACATCCTTTCAAAACACCAGCCATGCGAACTACCGGTTTGATACAAACGGACTACAGCCGGGCATCTACTTTTGTACCTTGCTGACCCCGCTGGGGCGATCCACACGCCGAATGATCAAATTTTGATCGCAGACAGGTTTTTTCCCGATGCAAGGCAAAAATTGTTTGCGCACAGCATAAGTTTTTTTCGTTCCTTTGCGGTCAATTCATCCCCACTGCTTACACGCAAAACGTTTTTTGAAAGTCTATGCTTAGTCGTCGCAGCGTTCGTATAAAAGTGATGCAACTGTTGTACATGCTCAATCGGGACGAGCAACTCACCTTCCCCGATTTGATGAAAGGGTACAATGACGGTATCTGGAAAACGTATGAAATTTACATTTTCCACTTGTATCTCCTGCTTAAAGTGGCCCAATACGCCGAAAAAGACGCAACTATCCGGGCGGCCAAACTCCTCCCGAGCGACGAAGACAAGGCTTTCACTCCCCGTCTCTATACCAATCCCAGTTTGCAAAGTCTGGCCAATCACGTTGGTTTTCTCAACGTCGTGGCGCAGTACAAGTCCAATGAAGATTTGGATGAAGACCAGATACGCCTGATGTATCAGGCATTCAGCGAAACTGAAGAGTATCAAAAATACCTCGAGTTGGAAGCCCCGACCGACCAGGATCACAACAAGATTTTGCTGGAGCTCTACCGTTTCCTCTCGACAAACGATTTGTTCATCGAAGCGACGGAAGACCGTTACAACAATTGGCAGGACGACGAGTCGCTTGTAGTGGGCGCCATGAAAAAGACCCTCAAAGTCATGCCGCTCGAAGGGGAATTCTACCGGGAATATGAACCCTCTGATGAAACCGTGCGCGAATTTGGTGAACAACTGCTCCGGAAAACATGCCAGGAAGATCAGGCGCTGTTCGAACATATTGCCCCGAATCTAAAAAACTGGGATGCGGACCGGGTGGCGATCCTGGATATGATCATGCTGAAAATGGCCTTGTGCGAACTGCTGCACTTCCCGACCATCCCGACAAAGGTCACATTGAACGAATTCGTGGAAATTTCCAAAACCTATTCCACCGAAAACAGCAAGGATTTCATCAACGGCATCCTGGACCGGCTAATGAAAAAACTGATCAAAGAGGATAAAATCGTGAAGGAAGGCCGTGGATTGATTGAATAACTGCCCTTTTCCGGATTTTATAATGCAAGCGCCCGTTGTGATCAAATCATCACAACGGGCGCTGTGTAATTATCAGATGGATGGATTACCGTTTCCAGGGCAGTTCCAGTACCCGCTGGGCTGCCAGTTCTCCCAAGCGTACGCCTTCATCGCAGTCCATCCGAAAGTGCACGCCAAGGGGTATGCGCGAGTAAGCATCTTCATAAGCCAGGTCTTTAAAAGAAGTCAGCGTGCGCGGCGTTCCGATAAATTCTGAACGGTAGAGGTGGCACTTATCGGTGAATACATATCCTCCGGGGTGTTTGCTGTTAAATTCGAAGAAGGCGGACAAAATTTTGCCGCCGGCGCCGCCAAAACCGGAGTGACCGGATGGGTACGCCGGGAATGCCGGGGTAATGCCCTGAAAGCCTGTGATCGGGTTGTTCAGGATGGTGGTCCAGTTGGCTGCATCCGGGTAGTATTGCGGCATCACGCGCCGGATGTAGGATACTGGTCGCTCCAGATTGTATACATATTTGGACTGCCAGATTGCTACGCTCACATCATTGAGTGCCATGCCCATCTTAGCATAAAACTCGACGGCCTCTTCCAGATTCATATTTTCGAGCCCTACTACCTGATCCGCCACAGCAATGAGCCGTGCTGGAGGCGAAAAAGTGAGGCCGAGAATATCGTCGCTCCAGAATTCGGCCAGCCAGCGTTGCTCGTAAGCGCCCGGACCGCCCTCTTTGATATTTTTTACAGAACTGTACACTTCAAAGGCCTGCGAAAAAAACAGGGACTGCGGGTTTTCGCTATAGGGTATGGGCGGTCGTGCCAGTTGTTCGTCTTCCCGGAGGGCAAAGGTGCGTACCTGGCCCCAAAACGGAAAAAGTGCCTGTACAAAATCCGGAATGGTCGGTTCCCAAAATCCGGGCCCATGCGGGGCATTATACGGCGGCTGTGGATTCAAAAATGCGTTGTGGGCTGCTTCGTCCGTCTTTTCCCACTCGTACATGGTTTGGGCCACAGCCAAGCCGCGGGCTTCCGAACGGGCCAGGGTTTCGGCATCCACCTGGGCGGCATATGTATCGTGCAACTGTTGGTGCATCTGATCGATCAGGCCAAATTCCGTAGGGTACTTGTTCTCCATGTGGAAAAAGAACCGCTTCATCAGAAAGGCATAGACCTCGTTGATGACTGCAGGCCAATAGTATTCCTGGCTTTCATCAAATTTGGGAATCGACAGGTCCGGGTACAAATTCGCCAGCGAGTTATATTTAGGCATTCCGGGCACAACGGCCTCGTAGGCCGCAAAACCGAGATAGCCGAGGGCGTGAGGGACCGGACCTGGGCGGTACCCTACCGCATAACGGTCGATCTGCAAAAAAACATCGTTCCATTTCAGGTAAACGTCGCTGTCAAATGAGCTGACGGTCAATTTAGGATGTTCGTAGGGAATATCTTTACAGGAGAGCGCAAATAGCAGGCTCGCGCCAAATAAAAAAAGGAGTAACTTGAAAGGGTTGAAAATTTTCATAGGTCAGTTGTTTACCATTTATGAATGGGACAAGGTCGACAAACCGCATGCCAAAGCAGCGGAAAATTTGCTGGATTAGATATTAAAAATTACTGACAGGTTTTAAGTTGTTTTTGGTCAACATACCAGTTTGTTTGGCAAAGGTATACGCTTATTTGAACGATTTCACCAGCAATCGGTCCATTTTTACTAGAAAACGGCATAAAGATGCCGGCGGCAAAATCAACCTCTTGCCGCCGGCGCAGGAATGGAAGTATCATAACAATAAATCTACACAGTAGCCGAAGATTGCGTTGCGGCAACTGGCTGCGCACCTTCCCATTCATACAGGCCTTCGATCGACAGGTAGCGTTCCCCAGTATCGTAATTGAAGCCAAGGATTCGGGCGCCTGCAGGAAGGTCCGGAAGTTTTTGTGCAATAGCCGCCAGCGTCGCTCCGGAGGAGATACCGCCGAATATCCCTTCTTCCAGGGCAGCGCGCTTTGCAAATTCAAATGCCTCTTCTTTGGAAACGGTGATGACGCCGTCCAAGACATCTGTATGCAAATTCTTCGGAATAAATCCGGCGCCAATACCCTGAATCGGGTGGGGGCCTGGGTTGCCGCCGGAGATGACCGGGCTTAGGGCGGGCTCTACAGCGAAGACCTTGAGTGCGGGAAAATATTCCTTCAGTACGGCGCCCACCGCTGTTATATGCCCACCGGTACCGACACCGGTAATGAGGTAGTCAATGCCCTCCGGAAAGTCGCGGAGAACTTCCTGGGCAGTAGTCGCCCGATGGATGGCGAGATTGGCTTCGTTTTCAAATTGTTGGGGCATCCAGCTACGGGGTACGATGGCCAGCAATTGTTGCGCCCGTTCAATGGCCCCTTTCATGCCTTTTTCGCGGGGCGTCAGGTCGAATTGTGCTCCGTATGCTGCCATGAGTCTCCGGCGTTCTACCGACATACTTTCGGGCATGACCAGGATCAGTTTGTATCCTTTCACGGCTGCCACCATGGCCAGGCCGATGCCGGTATTACCGCTGGTAGGTTCAATAATTACGCTTCCCGGCTGTAAGGCTCCGTTCCGCTCGGCGGCTTCGATCATGGACAGGGCTATCCGGTCTTTTATGCTGCCGCCCGGATTGGCCCGCTCCAGTTTAATCCAAACTTCATGCGTAGGGGCAAAAATCCGGTTGATCCGGACATGCGGTGTGTTTCCGATTGTTTCTAAAATGTTGTTTGCCTTCATGACAGTGTTTAGTGCTAAGTGTATTGAATAATGGGATGGATCTAAATGACAAAATTCCAGGGGTCTTCCAGTATTTTACTGCGCACTTTGACCTGCGGCTGGTGCAAAACAATCGAATGGGGTGGCACACTCTCTGTCAGCCAGGTATTACCACCTATAATCGAATCATGACCGACTACGGTTTTACCACCCAAAATGGTGCTGTTCGCGTAAATAATGGTATTAGCCTCGATGGTTGGGTGCCGTTTGACATTAGTCAGCGATTTGTCGACCTGCAGCGCTCCCAGCGTCACCCCCTGGTAGATTTTCACATGATCGCCGATGATAGCTGTTTCCCCGATCACGACCCCTGTGCCGTGGTCGATGAAAAACGAACGGCCAATTTTTGCCGCCGGGTGGATATCGATGCCCGTTTTCCCATGGATGTATTCCGAAAAGACACGCGGCAGTAAGGGCGCGCCTAACTGCTGCAACTCGTGCGCAATCCGGTACATGGCAATGGCATAGAATCCAGGATAGGTCGCAATGACTTCTTCCAGGCAGGTAGCAGCAGGATCGAACCGCAGGATGGCTTCCGCATCTTCAAGCAAGGCCCCGTGGACGAATGGCAAGGTTTCAAAAAATTGACCGGCCAGTTTGGCCGCGGCGCCATTTTTGCTGTGGAGCAACGGCCGCAAGAGTTGTTCCAAATCGTCGCGAAGTACCGCGCACTGCACTTTTGCCGGCCGGGGATGGTGGCATTGTACCGGAAAAAGAAAATTGAACAATGCATCGGCCAATTCCTGCGCCTCCGATTTAGGGGGCACAGAAGTGGCAAATCGCACCCTGTCGGTGTCTAACTGGTGAAAAAGATGTTCTAGATCGGATAGCATGAGCAAAAATGTTAAAAAGAAAACACCCTTTCCCGAGGTACAGGGAAAGGGTGTTCGAACTTTTGGGTACAGTGAAAAGATTCAGCGGATTGCCCAATAGCTGGTTGTTGCCCATTCCCTTGCAGGGGAACAACAGCAGCAACAACAGTTGACTATATGAGCGTTTTTCTGGACCATTATCCGTGTTTGCGTGCAAACTTAGCGGGGTATTTAACAAAAATCAAGCCGTATTTGTTTTTTAACTGAAAATCAAATGATCTTCACCCCCCTTTCCAAAAAACCACCGGTCCTTGTTCATCAATAAAACCATCGCTTTGGCAAACGAAGCATTTCTCATCGACGGTATTCGCACCCCGATTGGCAGTTTTGGCGGCAGCTTGGCGCCTGTTCGTACCGATGACCTGGCGGCACATGTATTGCAAAACCTCCTGACACGCCACCCGGGACTTGACCCTGCGGCAATTGCCGATGTCATCCTGGGGTGCGCAAACCAGGCCGGCGAAGACAACCGCAATATAGCCCGGATGGCCTTGTTGCTGGCCGGCTTACCCTACACTGTGCCGGGCGAAACGGTTAACCGCTTGTGTGCCAGCGGTATGGCTGCTGTTGTACATGCGCAGCGCGCTGTGCGCAATGGCGATGGCAATGTGTTTGTCGCCGGAGGGGTTGAGCACATGACCCGCGGACCATACGTCCTGAGCAAATCGGCAAAACCTTTCGGGACGGATGCGCAGCTCTTCGACTCGAGTTTTGGCTGGCGCTTTATTAACCCGCGGATGCAGACCATGTATGGCACCGATGCGATGGGACAAACGGCCGAGAATCTGGCGGAAAAATATACGATCAGCCGGGAAGACCAGGACAAGTTTGCTGTTTGGAGCCAGCAAAAAGCAGCACACGCCCGGGAAATCGGTTTGTTCGCCGCCGAAATTGCGCCGGTTATGATTCCCAGACCAAAGGGAGATCCGGAAAAATTTGAGGCAGACGAATTCATCAAACCCGGCACTACCTTGGACGTACTCCTCCGGTTAAAACCGGCCTTCCGGAAAGACGGCAGTGTGACGGCCGGCAACGCGTCCGGATTGAATGATGGTGCCGCGGCCTTATTGATTGCATCAGAAAATGGAGTAAAAGAACACGCCCTGAAACCCATGGCGCGCATCGTCAGTTCGGCCGTTGTGGGGGTGGAACCGCGCATCATGGGTATTGGACCTGTTCAGGCAACACAACATGCCCTGGCAAAAGCCGGCCTCAAATTGGAAGATATTTCCGTCATTGAATTGAATGAGGCTTTCGCCGCACAGGTACTGGCCTGCACCCGCCAACTCGGCCTGGAAGATGCCGACCCGCGACTCAACCCGAATGGCGGAGCCATTGCGCTCGGACACCCCCTGGGCATGTCAGGAGCCCGGTTGATCCTGACAGCTGCGCGCACACTTCAACAGCAAAAAGGTCAGTACGCACTCTGCACGATGTGCATCGGAGTTGGGCAAGGCTATGCAGTGGTGCTGGAACGCACGTAGGAGGGGTAGGCCGGGCAAGCGTAATACAATTTTATTCATGAATACTGCTGTCCGGCGAAACAGGCGGTTGGAGAGAGTCCTGCGTGGAGCCAGAGGGCGGCGGGTCTTCCTGAGGGGATTCGCTGACCCGGCGAAAATGCAGTTCAAATTGCATCCCCCGGAGTTCCAGGCCGAGTGCCAATGCGGTATCGTTGAGGTTAAGGATTTCGTATTTGATCGGTGGAGAGCAATTTTGCCGGATTTCCGTACTATTTACTTCATAGTCTGTGGGTTCTTCCGGCGATACGGGAAGGTTGGTTTGCATTTTGCCATCGCTCCCAAACCGGAAGTACGTGCCGGCCAGGGTTTCGGTTTCAGTTTTGTTCCGGTATCCCCGTACAATTTCCCACCGCCCTACCAATGCAAGACTATTGTTTTTCGACTCGCCTCCGCAAGATAAAAACAGCATGGAGGCCGAAATACCGATCAGCACAAAGGAAGAAAGGCGCGCGAACATCGACAATGAATTTAGCACCGAAAAGTTATTTGATTTCAACAAAACCGAAACCCAAATGCGGATATTCCCCAAAACCTGAAAAATAACAAAACTCCATCAATGGTATGGGCATGCTGATTTCAAATTCAAATGCAAAGCCCCGCAATTGAGAAATACCTTCCGGGTTTGGTTTGAGGTGGATCAGGCGCGATTTCGCCTGGCCCAGTAACCGGTAATGCATTGGGAATGCCGGATCAATCAACTTCATGGCTGCCAGTGACTTGTACTGCATCGCAGCTTTAAAGCGCCGGACAGCGTGGTGAAAAAAGCTGATGTCGTAGGCTTCGTTGTCGGGCAACAGATACAGGTTAGCAGCCTTTCCCTCTTCTACCGTGGTTACGGAGATGGGCGATACTGCTTTGAATTGCATGGTATCTTTAAAATTGGGTCGCTGCAAAATTTGCCAATGCTTTACTTCAAATTGCGCAGGCCTGCCTTCCAGCGTACCAAGCATGAGGGGAACTTGTCGAAAAAGGTGCACAATCTGCTGTTCAAACGACGGATCCATGTAAAAGGAAACACTGAGTTTGACCTGATTCCCCAACAATTTGAACTCCTGTTTCACTTGATCCATTTCATAGGGGTAAATGGCCAGTGGACTGAATGTGAAGAGCTTAAAGTTGCGCGAGCTCAGGTCAAATCCATTTTGCTGTACCCATGCAGACAGCTCTGCTCCGGCGTTGGAGAGCACGGTAAAAACCCAATTGGAAATTTCCGATTGGTAGTTAATTGGAATAATAGCGCCTTTCTGGCAGGAAAGGCTAAATTGGATGCGCATAATCGAATGTTATGATTAAAGAAAAGATTAAGAGCCCATTTGGGTAAGCCCGACAGCTTCTAAGAATCCCTTTGGTTGTCTTTTCGCCGCGAAAAGTACGGAAAAGTTGCTACTGGCAAGAAAAAAATAATAAACGGCGTATTCGGCCGGCAAGCGGCGGCATCGAATACGCTGTCAACCCGGCAGGACAAAAAAAAGGCTCTCCCGGCCTTGGTTTGGTTTGGCTTGCTCTGCTATGTGTGCCACTCGATCTACTGACAGTCCGCTTGGCACGAACATCCCTCTGTACAGCAGCAGCCGGCGCGCAATACCGGCAATGCAAGTCAAATACCTCCTTCGGCACGGGAAAGCCCGGCAAGAATTAAGCGTGTTAAGAGTCCAGCGTTGTTCAGGAGATTATATACGCCGGCTTCCAAAAGATTAAAAAAACCTTGGGCGGAGGCCGTGGTGTTTATGTCGTTCGAATTTTTGAGATCAGGGGTTGTACATATCCACAATAATGTAATTGTTGCCTTCCTCCGACTCGGAGCAGTTCATTTCATTACCAGGAGGATTTTCTACGGTCGTTGGGTTGCTGGGATCAATGCTCGCAAAAAGCAAGCTTACAACAAAAGTGAGGAATGCCATGGTGCGGAATGTTTTGATTGTCAGAAAATCTGGATCAAAAATCCGGCACAACCTCCCTAGAAAAAAGGACAAAAAAGCTCATTTCAATCCGTGCAGATTGAATATTGCAACACTCTTCTCTTCCCTCTCTTTTCAAGGGAACAGTCAGAAATTTCCCGACTTGCGCGCATGGCCTGAACGGCTTTGGCTATAATTATATGAACACTACATCTTTAAATATTTGGTTTTTTAAAATTACAATTTACGCCATGCTCCATTTAAGTCAAGTTTGAATTTGATTTCTTAAATTTGACGCCTGCTTCGGATATCTGGAATCCCAACTCATTTGTCGCCATATCAGGTTAAACCAAATCCCTCTTTCTTATTTCGATTATTTTCAGTTTTGCTTTATCTGTACGTTAAATGTTAGGGCAAATTTCGATACTTTTTTGCCTCAAAAACAGGACAAAAACACAAATTTCAATCCATGCAGATTAAGAACCTGTCTGGAATTTCGGCACGGAATTCCAAACCGAAAATTTGATTTCTCAGGGTGCTGACTTTTCCCGCAGGCTGCGCATACACCTGCAAAAATTGCCTTGGCTGAACCGAGATTTGCCTTTTTCCCCTAATCTGAAAATCCAAACCTGTTTCAAGCATGCCATCTCAACAACTGTCGATAAACACTAAAAAACGGCCAGGATGGAATTCGATGTTTTAAAAGACCTCGTTCGCATCATTACCCGGAATAAGGTAAAGCAAATTGAGGTGCTGGGTAACCCGGGGCAAGAGAGCCGGACGGAGGAACTCTACGATGGGATCAGCAAAGACCGGTTCCTCTCCGACGACGAAGCCGCCAGACATTTTTTTGGATCGAATGAAAAAGATCCGAATTATCGAAAGCTCCGCAACCGGCTGATCCGCCAGCTCATCAACACATCCTTTTTTATCGATGTGCAGCAACCCATGTTCAACGAGCGGGCAAAAGCCCTTTACAATTGCTACCGGGACTACGCCGCCGCCTATATCCTGATGACGCGCGACGTGCATAAGGCCAGTGTTTATCTGCTCCAGCAGGTGATGGAACAGACCGTTAAGTTTGAATTCACGGAGTTGACTGCCGACATCTGCCGGGCCTTGAGGATTCAGTTTGCCAGAACGCCCGGCGATCACACCAACCACGAACGGTTCAGCGAATTGCACCGGCTTTACGAGCAGAAGCGGTATTGGGAGTTTAAGGCGCTGGACAACTACGAGAACCTGATCCACCATTACATTACCAACCGGTCCACCAGCGACGAGGTCCACAAATTTGCCACCCAATACTTCGATGAATTGTTCCCAATGGCAAAAGAAGTGGATACCATGGATTTTTATCTCTACACCTATAATGTAGGGGTAATCAAATACCTGTCTATAAATAACTGCACGAAAACGATCGAAATTTGCGATGAAGCGATCAGTATTCTGCAGAGCCGGAAATTCCCCTACCGGGGCTCACTGCTTTCGTTCGCTATTCAAAAACTGGCCTGCCTGACCCAACTCCGCCATTTCGACGACAACGACGCAACGGTACAATTTTGCCTCGACCTGGTCCAGGAAGGGGACTTCAATTGGTTCCGGGTCCTGGAAATTCAATTCTATTATTACATGTACACCCGGCGGTACCAGGATGCACTGGATGTATTTGCCCATGTGATCAACCACCCCAGGTATGTCAACCTGAGTGGCAGTACGCGCGATATGTGGACGCTATACGGTGGGTATCTGAATCTGCTCGCGGCTTTGAATCAACTCAATAAAACAGCCGTGGAAGAGATTGCCGGGTACTACCAACCCACCACGACCCGCTACAAAAATGATTTTGAAGTACTGGACAAGGAAAAAGAAGGCATGAACATTCCCCTGGTATTTTTGCCCGTCCTGTTCAGTATCGCAAAAGGTGCGTTTGAAGAAGAATTCGGGCGATCCATTGAAGCCCTTGACAAATACCGCAAACGTTACCTGGAGAATGACATCAACCGCCGGAGTGCCATCTTTTTGAAAATGATCCTGGCACTGGCGAAAAAAGATTTTGACGGCAGCCGGTCTGAACGTAAAATGGAAAAAGAATGGGCGCTCCTGCAGGAAATTCCCCCGCAGGTTGCCGGTCAGTCATATGCCGTGGAGATTATCCCATATGAAGACCTGTGGGAAATGCTTGCGGCTTTTCGCTAATGGATGGAGTTTGTTTCTTTTGGGCCTTGGATAGATCGATTGCCCACCGGAGAATATTGCAATTCACCACGGAGGCGCAGAGGCACAGTGTATTTTCTCCGTTTCTCAGCGCCGCCGTGATGAAATAGTTGCCGCGCATCTTGCGAAGCGACCTTATGAGATACTTCAAAAGGATCTGCGGCTCGTTTATTTGCGCCGGCCCAGAAGCCGCAACATATACAGGAATAAGTTGATAAAGTCCAGGTAAAGCGCCAAAGCGCCCATAATAGCCTCTTTGTGATCTTCTTCCGTGCCTTCGTTGCCAATGATATTCATGTTTTTGATCTTCTGCGTATCATACGCCACCAGCCCTACGAATATAATGATCCCAACGTACGTGGTGATCCAATAAAGGGTTTCGTTGTTAAAAAACCAGTTTACGACGCTCGCCAAGATCAGGCCTATCAGGGCCATGAGCAACAGGTTACCCCAGGTGGTCAGATCCTTTTTAGTGTAGTAGCCGTACAGGCTCATGGCGCCAAAGGTGGCAGCCGTTACGAAAAAGGTGCCGGCAAGGGAGGCTGCGGTGTACAACAGAAAAATAAACGACAGGGTGAGGCCATTGAGGAAGGCGTAACCTAAAAACCACGCTGTAGCGGCGCTGGCGCTCATGCGCTGAATGGAGGAAGACAAATACCAGACCAGACCCAGTTCGCCAAAGAGCAGTCCGTAAAACAGGAATTTGGATCCGAAGATCAGTTGCAACAAAGCTGGTGAGGATGCCGTCACCATCGCTACCAGAGCGGTTAGCAGCAGAGCGCCGCCCATCCAGGCATATACACGGTTGATAAAGGAAATTTGTTCGCGTTGGACCTGTTCGGCATCCAAGACATAGTGGTTTTCCATACGTTGAGCAGTGGTTAAGTTTTCTGAATTAGAATATGATTGGATTTTTATGCGGGCGGCGGAAACGGGAAAATGCTTAGTTCAAAGGAGGCAAATTTTGTACGCGGATGCGGACAATCCGTTGAAAAACACAACTCCGTATAAATTGAAATTTCCCTTTACAGCCCAGCGATAATATTCCACACAGGTTCTTATGAGTCAAAGAATGAATCGTATTGGTTGCCGCCTCGTTCCTGGCGGGTGGGCGCTTTTACGGGGGTATTCAGATCCAGCACGTCGCTCGTGCTGTTTGCTTTTGCAATGATAGAGTCTTTGTCTTTCCCCAGCAAAAACGATACACCTTCTTTTTCCCATTTCTCCAGCATTTGCAGCCCTTCTTCCTCAAAAACACCGTTTTGCAGGTCGATGGACTCCATAAAGTTTTTGGACATATCCATGAAGCGCTCCATTTCCCCCACCTTTTGTCCCACATCTTCCGCCATCGCCTCCAGTGCCATGTCGTACATATATTTCTTGTCGCTGTTGCCGCTCAGAATGGCCGTAGCCGAGCGGATGGCAGAATGACTCGCTTTGATGGCCTTGTATTCCTGCTCTTTTACCATCACCTGGTCTTGCAGGTCTTCCAGCATAATTTCCGAGTTTTCATACATTTTGGTGAGCACCCGGTAAAGCACCTCCATGCGTTTGTACAGGTCTTCCAGTTTCATGTTGGATTCCTGCAAACGGCCTGCCTTTCGGGCTTTCAGGACCATGATCGCATCTTTACCCGTTTCCTTGGCTTTGCTGGCAATGCCAAGATTGGTTTGAATCTCGCGCTGGTTTTGTCGGATCATTTCCGATAATTTGTACATCTGGCCTTTAAGCCGGCTGATTTGGGTGTTCATCGAACCCAGGTTGTCCTTTAAATCGTCGATATAGCTTTTCAAAATCCCGATAGGATCGATTTGGACAAACATCCCGGTGATCCAGCGCATGAACGATTTATACATGTACCAAATCAGGTTGCGCATTTTGGGATCGAGGACCACATAAATAACCCCGGCTAACGCAGCCAGCAGCCCGGCCAGGTACAGCGAATTCTTGGCCAGTTCGATCAGGGTTGGCAAAGCCTGGTACAAGAGATACCCGCCGCCCAAAACGATGGCCGCCATAAAAATACCGCCCGCTACGCCTTCGGGGCGCTCCCAGAAACTCTTGGGTTTTATTGGCTGAAGATCAGTGCTCATTGACTAAAATATAGTTGATTGAAATGGTGGAAAGTTAACCGTAATGTAAAGCAACGATCAACCGCGGAAAATACTGTTTAGAAACATCCGTACCGCCCGCCGGAAACGATCATTGACAAAATAAAGAATAATGAATGCCAGGACGAAGATCCAAAACATGCCGATTACGACCTTCAAAACCTTGAAAGCCAGCCACAGGATGATGAGTCCGGCAAGGAAAGCAAAGATCGGGTTCTTAATTAAATCGTTCATTTTTAGTTGTTTTGTTATGGATAACTAACAGTTCAGCAAAGATGCGGCGCGATCCATCCGCCGGCATCTAAACAGGCCAAAAATGAAGGACCCTCGGTCCCATCTCCCAAATTCGTCGTCGACAATCCGGGAATTTCGGACAAAGTAAGGCAAAACAACCGATAAATTAATCCCCAGCTTTTAACATAGCCCTGACAGCGCAATCTATGGGATTCCGCGCACCGCAGGAAAAAAGCCGGCATTACCGCCAAGCTTCCTACTTTCGCCCGTCGGCAGAGGTTATTCCACCTTTTTCAAACCACCCATGATTACCTTCGAGGTCACCATTCCGGTTCTGAACGAAGAAGATACGCTGGACCGCCAGGTGCGTATCCTGCACGCATTTTTGTGCGCTCATTTTCCACAACGCGACTGCTGGCATATCGTCATTGCCGACAACGGCAGTACCGACCGGACTGCCGGCATAGCTCAATCGCTGATAGATGAACTCCCGGAAGTGCGTTTTCTGCAAGTACCCGAAAAGGGCGTCGGGCTGGCCTTGAAAACATCCTGGACCTCAAGCAAGGCAGACATCGTGGGATACATGGACCTCGATTTGGCGACCGACCTTCAACATTTCATCCAAGCTTATCATGCGCTTACCTCGGAAGGTTTCGACCTTGTTTACGGGACCCGTCTGCACCGGAAATCCCGTGTGATCGGCCGCACCCTGAAACGCGAAGTCACCTCCCGCGTTTTTAACCTGCTGCTGAAAGCGTACCTGGGCACTCGTTTTTCTGACGGCATGTGTGGTTTTAAATGGCTGAAGCGGGAATTTGTAGCGCCCCTGATGGCCGGCGGAGCAGTCAGCAACGGCTGGTTCTTCAGCACAGAATTGCTGGCTGTGGCGGAATGGCAGGGACTGCAGATCTGCGAATTGCCCGTGCGCTGGACCGACGACACCTCCAGCAGTAAAGTAAACATTACCCGCTTGGCAAAACAGTACCTGCGCGCCATGTTCGTACTCAAGAAGCGAAAATCGAATAATTTAGCTACCCGGGCAGCCGCATCCCGGCGCACAGAAGGCGAAAACCCGTGAATACCATGAAACGTTTGCTATTGGGTACAGCCACATGGGGCTGGACGGTTTCCCCAAAAGAAGCATACAGACTACTGGATGCCTGGTTGGGCAAAGGCTACCGCCATATCGACACGGCTACCAACTATCCGATCAATAAAAACCCGGGAGACTTCCGGGCTTCGGAAAAAATCCTGCTCGAATATGTGCGGGCGCAAGGCCTGACCGACCTGGATATTACCATGAAAGTGGGCAGCCTGAACAACATGATCAACATCGCACCGTCTTTTATATGATAGTGGGCAACCTGAACAACATGCGCACCCGAAATCAACCTCGCACCGTCTTTTATCTGATGGCGGAGGCATACCGGCGCTTATTCCGGGCCGAATCTCCGAACGATCATGCTGCATTGGGACAACACGCGATGATGCATCCGGCATTGAGGAATCGCTGTTGGCATTGCACCGGATTGAGCAGGAATTGGCCCTTCAAGCGGTTTGTCGCATTCGGCACCCGGAAGTTTACGGGCAACAGAACGAGGCCATGCGGCTGGCATTTCATATTCAGTTTAAACACAACGTGCTGCAGTCGGACTGACCCGATATGCGCCATTAGTACATGGCACATCCGCCGCACTGCACCAGTTTTTGCCTACGGCATCAATGCCGGTGGAACAAAAACTGGATGGCGATTACACGGCAGAAGCACATTTTTTGGCGCGCGCGGCGACCCGGAAAAAGCGGCAGTTGTGCTGGCCGCATTGCGCAGGCACTGCCCAAATGAACCTTGCTGCTGTGCGACCGCCCATCCGGCACCATGAACCGGATGAACATGAATCTGTGCAGGTTGCATCGGGCATCTC